>JBEULL010000001.1:0-74841 GCA_041287365.1 Dissulfuribacterales bacterium
ATGACATCACAAACACCATCACCAAGCCACCGGAAATCATCTTTGAAATCATTTCCAAAAATACTGCGCTTACAGATGAACAATATAAATTTGAACTTTACCAAAGAGAAGGCGTGCAATACTATGTGCTTTGTTATCCTGATCTAAAGAAGGCCAGAATATACAAGCTGATAGAAGGAAGATATGTCAAACAAGGGGATGTTACAGACGAAACCTTCATCTTCGAAGCAAAGTGCAGACCGGAGTTAACTTTTAAACAGATCTGGTTTAACAAGTAGCGGGAATGGCATAAAATATGCCTAACACGAGAGCAACAAGTTAGTATAAAATAGGCACAGCAAGCCATGATCGCCGATATGGGCGCCAGGGTGATTGTGGAAATGCTGAGTGGCGCAACCGGCCTTAATTTATAAGGAGGTATTATAAAATGGATGTGATTCACAGTTACAGAGGCAAGGCAAGGGCAAAGGGATTGGCCATGACTCAGGACGGCTTTACGCTGGTGGAGATGGCCATAGTGCTGGTGATCATCGGCCTGATTCTGGGAGCCGTTTTGAAGGGCCAGGAATTGATTGGAAGTGCTAAAGCCAAAAAGGCAGCCAGTGATATGAACGCGGTTTTGGCGTCATTCAACAATTATTCCGATATGTACGGAGGTAGGATTCCCGGAGATGACGGCCCCTTGGATATATTGACTGCCAGAGGCGGCTCCTGGGCCAATGTCACCAAGGCAGGCAACAACAATGGATCGCTCGATGTCACCGCAGCGAATACCTTTGCTGTTACAGGTGAAGGCGCCGTCTTATGGCAGCATCTGTGGGCGGCCGCTCTTCCTGGAGGAAATCTGCCAAATACCGCATATCTTGCATCAGGAGCACCCGATGGAGTCGCCAAAAATTCTTTCGGTGGGCTGATCGGAGTAACGAATGACGCTACCGTCATGGGCGGACTGACCGGCAATAAGATCTGTATGAGTCGAGTGCCAGGCAAAATAGCCGCTATGATCGACTCAAATCTGGACGATGGGCAGCCAAATGGGGGGTTGTTAAGGGCTTCGGCAGGTTCAGCCACTGCTGATACCGCTCCAAATGCAACTGCATCCACCTCATACAAGGAAACCGATTTTTACACCATCTGTTATAAAATGTAGTCAACAGCGCATTCAATCATCTCCACCGCCCTTTCTCCTCTCTTCTCCTGTCTGCAAAAACGGCCTGAACAAGTCTATGGGAATGGGAAACAGGGTGGTGGAGTTGTTTTCGGAGGCTATCTCCCGCAGGGTCTGAAGATATCGAAGCTGTAATGCCTCGGGATACTGATGCAAAATGGCAGCGGCCTCGGCCAGACGCTGTGACGCCTGAAACTCACCTTCTGCGCCTATGATCTTGGCTCGCCTCTCTCGCTCCGCCTCGGCCTGTTTGGCCATGGCCCGCTTCATGGTGTCCGGCAGGTCTATCTCCTTTACCTCTACCTTGCTTACCTTAACACCCCACGGCTCAGTGTCCTGATCCAAAATCTCCTGCACCTTGGCGTTGATCTTGTCTCGCTCGGCCAGCAGTTCATCCAGCTCCGCCTGGCCGCACACACTACGCAAAGTGGTCTGCGAAAGCTGTGAGGTGGCAAAGAGATAATTTTCCACCTCCACCACCGCCTTCATGGGGTCAATGGCACGAAAATACACCACCGCGCTAACCTTTACGGAGATATTGTCCTTGGTGATGATATCCTGAGGCGGAACATCCATTGTGATGGTCCTCAGGTCCACCTTGCGCATCTTGTCCAAAATAGGAAGCAAAATGATCATGCCTGGCCCCTTGACGGCCACCGCCCTTCCAAGACGAAAGATCACAGCCCTTTCATACTCGTTCATGATACGAATGGAAACCGCCAGGAATGCGATGACCAAAACCAGAATCAGTGGAATGCCAGTCAACATATTTTGTATCTCCTTTCAAAAAAATCAAGCTGCCTTTTCTACCTCAAGGGTCATACCATTCACCGATTTAATCCTTATTTTGCTCCCTTCGTCCAATTCTTCTTCGCTCACGGCCTGCCAAAGTTCACCGTGCACAAAAACCATGCCTCCGTCAGATGTAACCCTTTTCTTGACCACTCCTTTGGCGCCGATCAATGCATTCGCACCACTCTGTTGTCTGGCCTTTTGAGCCGTTACGGCCAACCATGCCATGGCGATGAAAAATACGCTGAACGCCGCAACCATAATCCAGACCAACTCTCTGGCCACTGCAACCCCTGTATTTTCTGTATCGAACAACATGAATGACCCCATAAGCAGGGAAAGCACGGCCCCTGCTCCTAATATCCCATGACTTGTGATAAACAACTCGAGCACAAAGAGCAGAAAGGCAAGTGACATCAGAAGCAGACCAGTCCATGTCACAGAAAGCATGTGGGCGATATAAAGCCCCAATGCCAACAAAATGGCGCCAAAAACCCCAGGGAATATGGAGCCTGGGTGTGCCAGTTCTCCAAACAGACCCGCGGCACCCAGAAGCAACAGTATGTAGGCAAGATTAGGATCCACTATTTCTGCAAGCCAGCTATGCGCTAGACTGCCGGAAGATGCCACAGACAACACTATAAGAGGCATGGTTATATTCATTTCAGAAGTCCAAGAGGGCCGTTTTTCTGCAATCTGTATATCAGCAAACCGGCCAAGGCTATTACAACCACATTTGGAGACCAAACGAGCAAAAATGCGGAAGCTGCGCCTGAATCCGAAAGATTGGACACCACCACCATGGCGGAATAATACAGCAAAAAGGCCAGTAAGCCCATGGACAGCACAGAAGAAAACCCTGCGCGGCCAAAGGAAACACCAAGGGGAAGGGCCAGCAAGCCGAGGGCGAACACAGAAAAAGGCAGAGCAAGGCGCTTGTGAAGCTCAGTCAGTAACATGGGACGCCTTTGGGCCTGCTGTGGATTCGAGGTCATTCGCCAGAGCTCGCTGAAAGGCAGGTCGCCCCGTGAAACCTGTGTGGAATCCGAACCAAGCTGCAATTTCAGAGTATATTTTTCAAACACCAGGATATCCGTTTGAGTCAGGTCATCACTTGCCCTGCTGAGTACACCATCATACAGAGAAATGGCGGCACTGCCTTTGCCTGCAAGTATCTCACCGGATTTTGCCATAATCTGCACTTTTGCATCCTGTCTTCTGGAATCCTGAAGGAATACACCCTCCATGCGCTTTCCTTTGTCTGTTTCGGCATGTGTGTAGATCACAAGTCCATTGACAGGCGAAAAAAATTGTCTGACGGGTATGCCCCCTGCCAGCACCTTCTCGGCCATTTCAGCCATAAAACCCTTGGAAGCAGCCTTGGCCATGGGCACAAGAGATGTGGAGAGATAGAGGGAAAGGAGAGTCAGCACGAAAGAAAATAAACAAAATATGAGCGCGATTGACCTGATGGAGACACCACAGGCAAACAGGGCGACCAGCTCGTTGTCGCGAGAAAGTCTGAACATTACTATCAGCAATGAAAACAGAACGGACATGGGAATGATGAATGTCCAGAAGGTGGGGAGCAGCAGAGATATAAAATGAAAAATATCGGCGACTCCGCTTACAGTGGACAAAAAAGGTACCACCATGGGCAGCAGACGGCCCAACAGAAACATGCCGTTCAATCCCAGAAACACAAAGACAAACGGAGGCAAAAACTCCTTGAGGAACATGCGGAATAGAGTCATAGCATTTATATTGTAAAAAAAAAATTAAGATTGAAACTTATACTAACAGGATTATACTTACACCAAATTTATGGTGTGCTGCAATAAATTCTTTCAGGAGGGCTATAATGTCTTTTCTCAAACAACTCGGTCTGGCTCAAAAAATCATTCTGCTGGTCTCAATAGCCGTGATCTTTTCCACGATCTTTACCATCGGCATAACAGGCTACAAAGAGCAGGAGATGATCAAGCAGAACATAGTCAATCAATCCAGGGTCATTTTGTTGCAGGCCGAATCCATGCGAGACATCACCGCTGACCTGAATCAAAGCGGGGCATTTGCAGAATACATCAAACAACTGAAACAGGATATGGCCTCCTCTGACCCTGCCAAACGCAAAGAGGCCATAGCCAAATTCTTGCCCACCGTGCCTGTGGTGAACGCCATGGTCATGCTGGCCAAAAATGCCGATGAAGGCGGTTATCTCATGCGAGTACCCAAGGAATCCCCTCGAAATCCCATAAATCAACCAGATGAGGTGGAACGGCGTGTCTTGCAGGAACTATCGGCCAAGGGCCAAAAAGACATGGTCATCTTTGATGAATATCTCGATCCCAAAACCAATCAAAAACGTTCTGCAGCCCGCTACTTCCGTCCCATTGTGCTTACCAAGGAATGCGAGGCATGTCACGGCGATCCAGCCACATCCAAGGAACTCTGGGGCAACAACAATGGAATGGACCCCACAGGTGTTCGCATGGAAGGCTGGAAGGCCGGAGAGGTACACGGCGCATTTGAACTCATTTATTTTCTCGATACCCCCATGTCAGAACTTCGCAAAAATCAACTTTATGTCATTGTAACCAATATAATCGTCCTGTTGATTTTGTTCGGGCTCATTTCATGGCTTGTACGCAACATCATCGGCGAACCTCTCGGACGCATTCTGAAAGAGGCCGAGCGCATCACTCGAGGCGACCTCTCATCCGATATCCCCGACACAGGCTCCAGGGATGAAATAGGCCGACTTTCCATGATGTTCGCTCAGATGATTGCAGGGCTGCGTGAACTCATAGGCAATGTCAAGAGCGAGGCAGAGCATGTGTCCAATAGCTCCCGCAATCTGTTGCAAAACAGCGATACCCTCTCAAAGGACAGCATGGCAGCCGCAGACAAGGCCCAAAATGCCGCTCGTGTGAGCGAAGAGGCCAGCAACAATATCAACTCCATAGCCTACGCGGTGGAACAATTCTCCATCGCATCACAGGAGATCGCCTCCAATGTCTCCAAGGCGGCAGGAATCAGCAATACCGCCAAGAACAAGATGGAGGAGTCCAGTGAATCCGTCATGCAACTCGGCGAACACTCGCAAAAGATAGGCATGGCCATACGTCTCATAGGAGACATCGCAGGGCAGACCAATCTGCTGGCCTTAAACGCCACCATAGAAGCGGCTCGCGCAGGTGAAGCCGGAAAGGGCTTTGCTGTAGTGGCCAATGAGGTAAAAGAATTGGCAAAACAGACAGCTCAGGCAGCGGAAGAGATCACGCGCATGGTGCAGACCATTCAAAGCGGCAGTGAACAGGCCATAGATGCCATCAAGGAAGTACAGGAGATCATCGATCAGTTGAATGACATAGATAACACCATCGCATCCGCAGTGGAGGAACAGACCGCCACAGTAAGCGAGATCACCTCCAATATCTCAAATGCGGCTGAAGGCACCAAACACGTATCTCAGATCATCGCAGACGTTTCAACTGTGGCGGGACAGGCATCAAATCACGCAATGGACACTATCGAGCAGGCAAAAAGGCTCTCCGATATGGCGGAGAAGCTCCTGCGTATAACACAACAATTCAAACTTTGATCTTCAAAAATACAAAAGGGGGCATTCGGTATGCCCCCTCTGTCTTCTATCAATTAATTTTTCACCATGGCATTTCAGCATATCCCAGACGCTGTTCTTCAAGACATACTCAACTCCGTCAACATCCGTGAGGTCATTGAAGGCTATGTACCTCTGAAAAAAAGCGGCCAGAACTGGACAGGGCTATGCCCATTTCATGCCGACACAGACCCATCTTTTTCAGTCAATGAATCCAAACAGATATTCTATTGTTTTGGATGTGGCCAGGGTGGAAATGCAATTTCTTTTTTGACAAAGCTCAAAGGCATCAAATTCACAGAGGCAGTGCAGGAACTGGCAAAACTTGCAGGTAAAACCCTTCCGATTCAGCCGCTTTCTCCCATGTCCCAACACCGCAAAAAGGAACACGATGAGCTTATTCGTGTCAATGAAATGGCTGTGGCATTCTATCATGACCAGCTTCTGCACTCCGGAAGGGCCGCGGCGGCAAGGGAATACCTGAAACGTAGAGGGCTGTCCTCTGCAATAATCCAACAGTTCCGCATGGGATATGCACTAGATACGTGGGACAGCCTTTTGTCACATCTCAAAGGTCACGGAATTGACTTAAAACTCGGCCTATCCGCTGGTCTATTGATACAGAGAGAAGACGGTTCCGGCATGTATGACCGTTTCAGAAACCGCATCATATTCCCCATTCAGGACAGGTTCGGAAATGTAATCGCAATAGGCGGCAGGTCTCTGGAAGACACCATGCCCAAGTATCTGAATTCTCCTGAAACCCCCATATATAAGAAAAGCAGCTCACTTTACGGCCTCGCCGCCAACAAAAACGCCATATTACAGCATGGCTACGGATATATCGTCGAAGGTTACATGGATCTTCTGGCACTGGTACAGGCCGGAGTAAAACCAGTGCTGGCCACACTTGGCACAGCCCTTACAGAGGAGCATATAAAAATCTTGAAGGGACTGGTCAAAGACTGGACACTGGCATTTGATGGCGACAACGCCGGTATCAACGCCACGCTTCGCGCAATACCCCTTTTTTATGCAGCAGGACTGCGTGTAAAGGCATTTATACTGCCTGAACAGCATGACCCGGACACATTTATCCGCAAGCATGGCCCGGAGATATGGGAGATGCAGGCGGCAGGCGCCCTTTCCGGACTGGACTTCCTGCTGGAACACGGCATCAGGACACACGGCGATTCTCCTGAAGGCAAGGCACAGACACTTGACGAGGCCATGAATCTCATTCAGCTCATTCAAGACCCTGTGCGAAAGGCCCTGGTCATAACCCATGTGGCGCAGAGCATGGGCGTCAAAGAAGACAGTCTCTGGCGCAAGCTCGAAGATATGCCTGCCAAGCGGAATCAGACATCGCCTGAAATAGGCGGAATGGGCATGAAAACCAACACCAGCCATGCGATAACCACGGGCAATCGGGCCGACCAGGAACTGCTGGGATTCATACTGAATCAACCCCGTGTGCTTCCATTGTTTCTGAATGCATCGCTGGAGATATGGTTGACCGATTCCGTGCTGAAAGGGCTGTGGCTCGCACTGACACACCACTACAGCATATACGGCAAGCTAACTCCTGAAAGTCTGGCGGAAGACCTGGAATCCATGCCGCATCTCAGGGAAGCACTTCTGAATATCCTCAAAAAAACACCACCCTGCGAAGACATAGAGGCAATGACCGAAGGCATGCTGAGGTATTGCGAAAGGCAGAAGAAAAAGGCCTTGAGACAGGGCATACAAGAACAGATACTTGCCGCACAGACCGACGAAGAACGTGAAAAACTGCTCAAAAAGATGCAGGCATTGACCTGACCACCCTCTGTGCCAGTAATGGCTGAGACATCTTTCCTCTTGTTAAATTGGAGTGTGGGGCATTCCATATAACTATACAATTTTGTGATACAGTTATAAAAACAGGACGCAAACGGCTGTTCAGGATAACTGAAATTTCAATACAGTAGAGACAAAGAAAAAGATATTAAAAAGAAAAATGGACAGAAGCAAAAGGTCAATGTGCCGGTCTTATGGCGTATTTGTCTGTGGTGCTGCATGATTCTCTTGGGTTTTTCCCTGTTTGTGTTTATGCTTCGCAAACAGGGTGTATCGTTTTCGATTGTCGCTGGTCAGAATACAGACCCTTACTTCTTTGCCGGAGTGTTCAGCATTTTGATTCCTCTGTTTACGGGGTTTTTTCTCGAAATGATTATGGTTGGCATTCGCGCTAAAAAATCCGCTTTGGAGATCACAAAGGATGTGGGCAAGGATGTCGCAGCAGCAACTGCCGTCGCTTTGCTCGACGTTATAATAGGCGGAGGCGGTTCCGCTGACAACAGAACTTCAGGCGATGGAAGGGCAAGCGGAGGCGGAGGCGGAGCTTTCAGCGGAGGCGGGGCATCTGAAGGGTTTTGAAAAAATTCGGCAAATGGATTGAAACGACAACCTAACAGGCGAACGGGCCGAATATGGCAAGGAAATTTTGCCGATGCCGTCTGCAAAATTGAGCTGGAGTCATTTTTATGCGATTATTCGTGCCAATAATTACATGAGTCTCTAATTTCGGAGTTTGAATTAAATGAAGATATTTGCAGTAAGTCTTGGATGTCCCAAAAACAGCATCGATACCGAAACCACCATTGCTTCCATGCTCAACCATGCCGGGGGCACTGTGGTTTCCGAAGCAGACGATGCCGATGTCATACTGGTCAATACCTGCGGATTCATAAAAAGCGCTGTTACCGAATCCATAGAGACCATCCTGACCATCGCCCAGGGCAAGCGACCACATCAGAAACTGGCTGTCATCGGCTGTATGGTGGAGCGATATGGCGATGTCCTGCGTTTAGAGCTTCCGGAGGTGGATTTTTTTGCAGGGACCAACGATTACAAAAACATTGGCATGGGCATAGCGAAGCTGGTGACTGAGGCCAAGAGAGTAAGTGATATGAATGAGCTTTCCATGCCTGGAGAGAGATTTTTGGGTGCCACACCGCCCTGGCGGGCTTATGTAAAGATCGCCGAGGGCTGTTCCAACCACTGCACCTATTGCCTTATTCCGAAACTGCGTGGAAGCATGGTATGCAGGCCGCCCATTGAGATATTGAAGGAAGTCCAAGAACTGACTCAACACGGCGTAAAAGAGATAACCCTGGTTGCCCAGGACCTCACTGCTTATGAATACTCATCAGGCCGTAATCGCAAGGATTTGACAGGACTTTTGTCCACACTTGTTCAGGAATCTGATGTGACATGGATCAGGCTTCTATACCTGCATCCCAAGGGAATTTCAGATGGTCTATTAGAGTTGATGGCATTCGAGAAACGGATATGTAAATATCTGGACATACCCATTCAACATGCCAGTACAGAGGTCCTGCGCCGCATGGGGCGTCTCTATTCCACAACGGATCTTGAGAATATGTTGGCTCGTATCCGCACCATATTGCCCAAAGCCGCTCTGCGGACCACGGTTATGGTGGGTTTCCCCGGTGAAACCGAGAGAGATCATGCCATAGTAAGGGATTTTTTGCAGCGATGGGAGTTTGATCATGCTGGTTTCTTTGTATATTCCGATGAAGAAGAGGCACCATCCCACGGGCTCTCGAACAAGGTCAAGAGCCGTATTGCAAAGGATAGGGAAAAGGAGTTGATTCGCATACAAAATGACATCTCTCGCAAGAAACTAAGGGCCATGATCGGAAATACGGTCCCTGTTCTGGTGGAAGGTGTCAGCCCTGAGACAGAACATCTGCTCATTGGAAGAACAGAAGCTCAGGCCCCGGAGATAGACGGCATGGTATATATCAATGACGGCACGGCCAGACCAGGTGAGATGGTGCAGGTCCTGATCTCGGATTCCGATATCAACGATCTGGTGGGAGGAATAGTAAGTGCCTGCAACAACTGATTATTTGGCGGTGGATATAGGTAACACCCACACTGTAATAGGGCTTTTCGATGCAAAGAATGTATTGCAGCACACGTGGCGGGTGCATACCAATCGGGATATCACCTCGGATGAACTGGCGGTATTGGTTCATGGCTTGTTGGGCGTCGCAGACATGGAATCTGCGGCTATTCAGGCCGTTGTAATAGCCTCTGTGGTGCCTTCCCTTGTGCAGGTCTGGCAGGGGACAGCGAAGCGATATCTCAAAATGGATGCCGTGGTCATAGAGGCCAACGATGCCCTGGGAATGCCCATTCGATACGGCAGGCCCTATGAATTGGGGGCTGACCGCATCATAAACGCCATCGCTGCCTTTGAACGCTACAGACAGGGGTTGATCGTGGTGGATTACGGCACTGCCATCACGTTTGACTGCATCTCTGCTCAAGGCGAGTATCTCGGCGGCGCCATCGCCCCTGGCATCAAATTGGCCGCAGATGCCCTGGCATCCAAGACCGCGAAACTTCCGAGGCTCGAAACCTTTGTAATGCCTCAGCAGGTTATAGCCCAGGACACCCTCTCTGCTCTTCAGACCGGTTTGATACTGGGTTTTGCAGGCATGACCGATGGAATAGTGAAGAGATTGGCGCAGGAATATGAGATACCCCCAAAAATCATTGCCACAGGGGGTCTTGCACCAGTTATCGTTCCTCATACATGCACTGTGCATGAAATTGTGCCCGAGCTCACTTTATATGGTATTTCCCTTGCATATCGAAGATTGAAGTGAAGGGTTTTATAGCTGATGATTTTTCATATAGTTGACTCATTGGAGATAGTCTATGCGTCGTATCCTTCTATTGCTGTCCATCATTTTATGCTTAGCTGCCCTGGCTTTGGCCGGCATGGAGCCCACAGATTATGAACAATTACACCTGGAGGCCATCAACTATGCCCGTTCCGCCCCCCTTGCAGAGGCGGCGAGACTGGGTATAGACCTCAACGAAGGTCCGCCTGAAACGCCTCTTTCCGGCTCCTCAAAGCAACCACTGGCGTTCAATACCGCTTTGGTGGCGGCAGCACGACTGCATACCCTTGATATGCTTATGAGCAACTATTTCTCCCATTATTCCATGAACGGCGATGCGCCCTGGGACCGTATGACAAAACAGGGTTACAGCTATTCCTATGCTGGCGAGAATATCGCATGGATGGGCTCAACAGGTTATACCTCACATGAGAGTGCCGCGCTCAAACTGCATGATAATCTTTTTGTGGATAGCGGGGTTTCAGGCAGAGGGCACAGGGTAAATATGCTGTCCAATGATTACAAGGAGATAGGTGTTGGTTTCAACTGTGGGCCATACACTCAATCAGCTGTCACCTACAATGCCTGCATGGTCACATGTGATTTTGGAACGGCCCGTTCTCCGAAGCCCATCGTCACCGGTGTAGTGTATGACGACAAGGATGGGAACAGCCGTTTCAGTGTGGGAGAAGGCCTTGGTGGAGTTGAAGTGAAGTCTCTGGAGACCGGTCTTCTCACCACCACATTTGCCTCCGGTGGCTACTCCCTGCCGCTTCCTGCAGGCACACACACCCTGAACTTCAAACACCCAACCCTTGGCTCAGTGACAAAAACTGTGACCCTTTTCAGTCAGAACCTGAAAATAGATATAAAAAAGACGGATTTCCCGGTGACACCTGTTGACCTGCTCTCTTCGCAGCAGAATGGTTCCGCTCTCTTGCCGGGGCAGCGGCTGGTCATTACCATCGGTTCACAGCCTGTTTCGGTATCTTCAGGGGTATCCATCCATTTCGCCTACGGGTTTGAAGCCAATCAGACCGTTTACGCGGTGGTCTTGACACCCTGGAATACCCTTTATTTCATGACCGGCACCAACATGTTGCAAAAAGGCCTGATTCCATATACCCTTGGAGCAGGAAGACTGATGGATTTGACCTGGCCGGATATGCGGGTGCTGGATGGTGAGTATGTGGTTTTGGTGGTGGTAACGCCTACTGGTGCAGATCCATTGAACATGCAGACGTGGCTGGACTACAAGATAGTCCGATTTACTGCAACTAAGAATACTGTTGCCTGCACTATGGATGCAATGCAGTGCCCTGATGGCTCTTATGTGGGCAGGCAGCCGCCTGATTGTTCATTTGCGCCATGCCCTGTCACAACAAGATAGTGGCTTGATTGTAACGATAAAAAACAACAATGAAATTTCTGATACGAAAAAGGAATAAAAGTTATGCATAACCCATTGATAGGTCAAGATAAATTTGTGAGTATCCAATATAGGTTCTCAACTCATGACGGCGAGCTGCCGGCATTTCTATCTCAAGAGCACTCTTCTTCATTTGTATTCGGCAGGGATCGTATTTTGCCGGTGCTTGAAGAGGCCATCGCCGGACGGACCGTGAATGAAGAAGTCAGCATTCACATTCCTGCTCAAGAGGCCTTCGGGCCCTATGACCCTGATCTTGTAAACGAGATTTCGGCCTCCAGAGTCAACAATCTGTCATCGTTGAAGGAAGGCGAGGTTTATGAGGAGAGAGGGCCGGATGGTCAGCCGGTCATGTTTACTGTTCGCAAGATCGGACCGGATTCGGTGACAATGGACTTCAACCATCCTGCGGCAGGCAAGGATATTATTCTTAATGTGAAGATTCTGGAGGTGCGGGAACCGAGTTTTACCGAATTGATGGCCTCCATGAACCTGTTCAAGGGCGGTGGGTGAGCGTGCTAAAGGCCATGACGCCCGTGAGGCGTATTACAAAAAAGCCTTCAAATTGTCCTTTTTTGCAGCCGTGCTTGTCGGTTTTGAACGCTATTTCCTCTGATGTCCTCTATAAATTTCATTCAGGCGGTTGAAAAGGATATTCGCTCTCGAGGCCTTTTCTCTGAAGGGGCCTCCATATTGATGGCGGTTTCCGGCGGCCCTGACTCCGTATGCCTGCTGCATGTCATGCTTGCATTACAGAAACACTGGGGGTTGAAACTGGCCGTGGCCCACTTCGACCATGCCCTGAGGGGTGAGGAATCCAGGCGGGATGCGGAGTTTGTAGCTTCCCTGGCAAGTGATGTAGGGCTTCCGTTTTACCTTGGGACAGGTGATGTGAAGGGTTTTGCCCATACCAATCCCATGGGCGTGCGATTGAGCACGCAGGATGCTGCAAGACATCTGCGTTACAAATTTCTTTTGCAGACAATGCAACAAATCGGCTTTGAACGTCTTGCCACCGCTCATAACGCACAGGATCAGGCCGAGGAATTGCTGTTTCGTTTTTTGAGAGGCAGCGCCATGCAGGGCCTTTGCGGTATTCCCTGGAGGCGTGCGGATGGCATCATAAGACCGCTTCTCGGCAGGACCAGAGAGGAGATTCTGGCATATCTCGACAGGTTTTCTCTGCAATATGTTACAGACAGCTCCAATCTGACTGTTAAATACGAGCGTAATCGTATCCGCAATCAGCTCTTACCTCTTTTGCTGAAGGAGTACAACCCTAACCTGATTCATACCCTGTGCCGGACATCTGATATACTGCGGGAAGACGAGGCAGTGCTAAATGAAATAGCGGCTGGAATCTTTGATTCCTGTGTGACCGTCGGTTCAAGTAAGGTGGTATTGAATCTCAGCAGCTTGCGGGACCAGCCCGTTTCCATTCGCAGAAGGGTGTATCGAGATGCGCTTTCTCGATTGACCGATGGCCGAGTGCTTGCCCGACTCGTCTTTCAGCATCTGCATGCACTGGATAGAATGGCAATGGGACATGCGCCAAATGCCTCCCTGAACCTGCCTTTTAAGATTGTCGCAAGACGTGAATATGATGTTCTGTACCTTTCGATGGAATCGAATTCATCTTGCGTGTGTTCGAAAAATAGAGAAGGGGGTTTAGTAAGGAATATGACCGACGGAAAGCCCTGTGCCGTAACTGGACCGGGTATCTGGCAGCTACCCTGCGCCTTCATAAGTGTCGGCATCTCGTTACATAACCCATCGTCAGCGGCCCGATTATGGACGCTTTTGGATTATTCTCCATATGATTATATGCAGGGCCGAAACATTTCGTTCCTTCCGCGCTGTCTCTGGATGAATGGAGACAAGATTGTCTTTCCCATCTATCTCCGCAGCAGGCGCAGGGGTGACCGTTTCACGCCTTTCGGCCATGTTCATGCCATGAAATTGAAGGATTTTTTTATATCCAGAAAAATACCGATGAATTTGAGGGACCGACTCCCTGTTTTGGTATCCGATTCCAACGAGATAATGGCAGTAGCCGGAGTGGAGATAAGTGAGGCTTTCAGAGTGACGGAAACAACGCGAAACGTCATTCGAATTTCGTTACAGATTCAGTAGGTTATGGGCATGATTGATTATGCCCACACAGTCTCTGTTCTTTATGTGACAGCAAAATCACTCTATTTAATCGCATAGACATTTGAAGTTAAGGCGAAACTATGACAGACTGTCTCACTCCACCTCACAGACCAGCCCCTTGAGATACTGGCCCTCGGGAAAACTCAAGAGCACCGCATGATCCGATGCCTGAAACAGATGCCTTTGAATACGTGCCTCACGTCTGGCATCCAGGGCTGCATCAGCCACTATCTTCTGAAAGAGTTCCGCACTCACCAAGCCCGAGCAGGAAAAGGTGACGAGGATACCTCCTGGTTTCAGGAGCTTGAAGGCAAGCAGATTGATGTCCTTGTAACCACGAGCGGCCTTTTCCAGTTGGTGCTGGTTCTCCGCAAATTTTGGTGGATCGAGGATGATCATATCAAAAAACATACCGCGGTCTCGAAATGTGCGCAGGCAATGGAACACATCCTTCTGCAAATTTTCGAAATCATCAGAGTCAATCCAGTTCAAATACAGATTTTTCGAGGCAAGTTCGAGGGCATCACCGGAGGTATCTAAATTTATAACCCGCTTTGCACCAGCCTTTACTGCAGCCACAGCAAAGCCACCAGTATAGGAAAAGCAGTTCAAAATCTCCCGGTTATGAGTATATTCCGCCACTATTTTGCGGTTTTCCGCCTGATCCAGATAAAAACCCGTCTTGTGGCCGTTTCGCACATCCACCAGAAAATGATAATCGCCTTCCCAAATTTCTATGAGTTCTGGCGGCTCGTTGCCGGCCAAAAGCCCCTTTTGAAGCAAAAGACCTTCCTTGAGCCTGACCTCCGCATCCGAACGCTCGTAAATCCCAGGGGGCTGCAAGATACCTTCAAGCCCCTGGACAATGGCATCCTTCCAGCGCTCTACGCCAGCGGACAAAAACTGACACACGAGATAATCCCCATATTTATCCACTATGAGACCAGGAAGCAAGTCCGCCTCAGCGTTGATGAGCCTGCATGCATGAGGCAGGACGCCATCTCGCATGCGACGATTTACGGCCTTTTGAATTCGACGATGAAAAAAATCGGCATCTATCTTTTCAGAGACATCGAAGGTCCAGACTCGAAGACGTATCTGTGACTGAGGCGAAAAGGCGGCAAGGCAAAGAAAATTGCCCGATGAGTCACAAATCGCCACGGCATCCCCTGTTCGGGGGTTGCCATCCATTGAAGCCACAGCCCCAGAGAACACCCATGGATGCCGGCGCAAAAGCGAGCGTTCCTTTCCTGGCTTGAGACGGGCAACAGGCAACCCTTTCATCTCACAAACATCCATACGCTATTCTAACGTTTCTTAACTTTTTCTATTTTCTCGACATATATCATGTTCATGTATTTCAGCGAGTCAGGCCGCGATAACGCATTCTATGGGGCTGGTCAGCCGCAGCACCAAGCCTTTTTCTGCGGTTTTCTTCATACTCGCTGAAATTGCCATAGAACCACTCAATATGACCATCTTCCTCAAATGCGAGAATGTGTGTTGCCACCCTGTCCAGAAACCAGCGGTCGTGGCTAACTATCACAGCACACCCTGCAAAGCTCTCCAGGGCCTCTTCCAGTGCTCGAATGGTGTTCACATCCAAATCGTTGGTGGGTTCGTCGAGCAAAAGCACATTGGCGCCCGTGGTCAACATCTTCGCCAACTGCACTCGGTTGCGCTCTCCACCAGACAGGTCTTTGACCTTTTTTTGTTGATCAGCGCCCAAAAAATTGAAACCAGCCACATACCCCCTGGAATTCACCTTGTAATTGCCAAACTGAAAGAACTCAGCGCCGCCCGATATCTCCTCCCACACCGTATTTTCACCATTCAGACTGTCTCGAATCTGCTCCACATAGGCCATCTTGACGGTAGAACCGATCTCGATACTACCGCTGTCAGGGGTCTCGACACCTGCTATCAGTTTCAAGAGAGTGGATTTTCCGGCCCCATTGGGCCCTATGACACCCACCATACTGCCGGGTGGTACATTGAAGCTGAAACCATCGAACAACCTGTAACCGCCATAACCCTTTGAAACATCACGAAAATTGATTACCACATCCCCAAGACGAGGGCCTGGTGGAATATATATTTCCCGATCCTCTCTGGCCTTTTCATACTCTTGGCTCAGGAGTTTTTCATAGGCGTTGATGCGCGCCTTACCCTTGGCCTGACGGGCCTTGGGTGCCATGCGAATCCACTCCAGTTCCCGCTGCAGGGTCTTCTGCCGCTTGCTCTCCGTCTTTTCCTCCTGGGCCAGACGCTGCTGTTTCTGTTCCAACCAGGAGGAGTAATTGCCCTTCCATGGAATACCATGCCCGCGGTCCAGCTCCAGAATCCACTCGGCCACATTGTCCAGAAAATAACGGTCGTGCGTAACGGCTATAACCGTCCCCTTATACTGCTGAAGATGATGCTCGAGCCAGGCCACGGACTCGGCATCCAGATGATTGGTAGGCTCGTCCAGAAGCAAAATATCGGGTTCGGTCAAAAGCAGGCGGCACAGAGCCACTCTACGCCTTTCGCCGCCAGAGAGGTTGGCCACAGGCGTTTCCGAAGGCGGACAGCGCAGGGCATCCATGGCCAATTCCAGCTTATTATCCAGGTTCCAGGCATCGTGCTTATCCAGTTCTTCCTGCACTCTGGCCTGCTCTTCCACCAGGGCATCTATGTCCGCATCAGGGTCTGCAAATGCCGTGTTTATCTCCTCGAACCTCTTCATCAGGGCCAAAACAGGCGCGACCGACTCCTCCACCACCTCTTTCACGGTCTTGGATAAATCCAGCTTCGGCTCCTGTTCCAACAGACCTACCGTATAACCCTTGGAAAGCACGGTCTCTCCCAAAAAATCCTTATCCACACCTGCCATGATGCGCAGCAGGGTACTCTTACCGGAACCGTTAAGACCCAGCACACCTATCTTTGCCCCGTAATAAAAACCCAAAGTTATATCTTTCAGGGCATACCGGCTCGGTGGATATACCTTGCTCACCTTCAGCATGGAATAAATCACTTTTTGATCGTTTGTTTCTTTGGCCATTTTTCTTCCTTTATATCAAAAAAACAGGCTTGACCCGCTTTGTGAGGATCAAGCCCTTTAATCACAACAAACAATAATTTTGCACAGCGAGATTAAGCGACGCCTATACCCTTGAAGATAGCCTGAGTGATGGAATCCACGGAACCCACTCCATCGATTCTGACATATTTGGGTGCATTGGCATCGCCGGTAGCCTGCCAGTTCTTGTAGAAACTTATGAGAGGCTCTGTCTGGGCATGATAGACCTCGAGTCTTTTGCGCACGGTCTCTTCCTTGTCGTCATCGCGCTGAATAAGTGGCTCGCCGGTCACATCGTCCTTGCCTTCCACCTTGGGGGGATTGAAAACCACATGGTATGTCCTGCCTGAGGCCAGGTGCACGCGTCTGCCGCTCATGCGTTTGATAATCTCTGCATCAGGGACATCGATATCCACAACATAGTCGATCTTAACGCCAGCAGCCTTCATGGCCTCGGCCTGAGGAATGGTGCGGGGAAAGCCGTCAAAGAGAAAGCCGTTCTTGCAGTCGTCCTGCTGAATACGATCCTTGACCAAACCGATGATTACATCGTCAGGTACCAATCCGCCTGCATCCATATATTTCTTGGCCTCGAGACCCAGAGGCGTGCCTGCCTTCAATGCAGCCCTGAGCATGTCACCAGTGGAAATCTGTGGAATGCCGAGCTTTTCCTTGATACGATTCGCCTGTGTGCCCTTGCCGGCACCAGGGCCACCCAATAGAATGATGCGCATGTTTCGATCCTCCAATCAGTTGATTTTTATAAACAGCCATGGGGTTGTTTTATAATCAAAAAAACAAAAAAAGCAATAACGGAACGACAAAATATCAAAGAGGTGGCCCCTTCTTTCTCTCATGAAGTTGAGGCATGTAGTGCCTTGATTGCAGCCCTCTTTACTGCCATGGCGGGATCGTTGGCAAGACACCGCAATTCCTGGGCGTCAAGCCTGCCTTGTCTGGCAAGTATCTCCACGGCTGTAGCCCTTATCTCCTGATCCTCATGCGTCAAAAGACCGCGGAATTCGTTCTCGTAACCGGGCATTTCGAACTGTTTCAACAGGGCCATAAGCCCTGGCTTGATATCCTCGTCGCCGAATTGCAATTCTTTCAGATACAATGCGACAATTTCAGGAGAGGTCTCATGAAAACGCCACAGATTCAGCAAAATGACCTTTTTGACCTCCTTCGAACAGGTGACAAGCCTGTCCATGAGGAGTCTGACCACACGCTTTTCATGCAGATTACACAGGGCTGCAATGGCGATCTCCTGTATTTCCTGATTGTCATCATAAATACATTCGATAAGCGGCAGGGCCGCCACGAGATTCCCCTCCCATCCGATGGCCAGAATGGCGCGAACACGACGCTCATGGTCTCCATGGGCCACATCGGACAACAAACGTGACAACAACTGCTGAGGATGGTTCAAAAAAGGACCGATTACGCTCAGATGAACGGCGGCATAGTCCTTGATTTCATCGGATGCATCGCTCTCCTGCATGAGCTCGTAGATGGGCAGGGCCGTCTCTTCCTTGACAAAGGCCCCCAACACAAAAAATATCTCTCTGCATATAGAGATATCCAGAATACGAAGCGCCCTCAGAAACAATGCCACAGCCTCCTTCTTCTCTCGAGCGAAACGATTCAAATCCACTAGATATGCCCTGACAAGGGCCGTGATACGTTCTTTGGGATCGAAAACCACCACACTCATGGCATTTACATCAAAGACCTTCAAGCATTCCAGGAGGCCATTAAAACGCCTTCCCTGGCACTGACTTTATTCACATAGACCGTTACATCCTCATCAAGCGTCACTGCCATACCTATGGGTTTCGGCATCTCCACCGGCATCAGATAATCGTGCAGGACCACCAATGTCTTTTGAGGCAGCTCGTCCAGCACCCATGCCCGCAACGGCTTGTGTATCTGTTTCTCGAGATGCCGTAAAAGCCAATAGCGTTGACGGCTGCTGGAAACAATGGAGGCGGATATGAGACCTTCGTTCAGATAGATGGCCAGGCTCTCCAGGTCAGCGGATGTGTGAATCGGCAATCCTGAATTCAGAAAACTGGCTATCTGTTGCTGCATCAGCAGGTCCAGGCCCCTGCGCAGAGGTGAAGTAACTGTGGTATAGGCCTCCAGCCCAAGACCGGTATGAAACTCCGGCTCCTGCGAGATGACACCCCTGCTGATGCATCTGCGCTGGCGGTAATTCAGTTTTATATCGGTAGTGATACCTGATATGAGTTTGGACTTTGGAGGCGGCTGAGAACGATAGATGGCTGGAATATGGTTGTCCCGCAAAAACTCGGCGGCCATTCGGTTAGCCAGCACCATACACTCGGACACCAGAAAACGGGCCGGCCCTATGGGCTGCAAGGATATCTCTGGCTCACCGTTTACAATCCTGATATTGACATCAGGAATGGGAAGCGGCATAGCCCCTGCCTCGATTCGCCTCTGCTGAAGTGTCTCACACAATCCCAGAAGGGTTACGAAGAATTCATCTCCATTTCTTATAGCCGTGTCCACACCATCATAAGTAAAACGATGCGCTACACGAATGACACTCAGAACTATGCGTGTTTTCAGGATATTGGCTTGCTCATCCAGGGTCGCCAAAAAACTTATGGCAGGCCGTTCCTCACCGGCGATAAGGCTCATGGCCCTGGATGAAATAATCTCCGGAAGCATGGGGATGGTCTCATCAGGCAAATAAATACTTGTAGCCCTGCGAATGGCCTCGTCGAAAAGTGGAGTCCTGACAGGAATACGTCCGCCTACTCCGGTTATATGCACACCCAACTCATAACCGCCAGGCACCGGCCTGAAGCTCAAGGCATCGTCTATATCAAGGGTCTCTGAGCTGTCGATGGTAAATATGGACAAACCAGTCATGTCCATCATACCGGCCCTTTCAAAGGGTTCAGCGGCTATTTTAGCGGCCTGTTGCATGGTTTTAGTACTGAAACCCCTTTCGATCCCCTGTCTGGCAAGCTCTAAATTTTCATTTTCACTCCATCTACCTGCCTTGACCATGGTATCGAAAGGCGCTGAGGGCTGAAGCAGACCGGCCTGTTTGAAGAGGGTTCTGATCTTGAATGCAGAACTGGAATCTTCGGCCTTTATACAAAAATCGGCTATATTCAAGAGCAAACCGTCGAATTCTCCTGCCTCCACCTGCTGCAACGCCAAACGCCTGTCCTGCTCTTTTTCACTCCAGACAGCCTTCAGAAAGGCCACACTCCGAGCCAGCTCCTCCTGTTCCTGTCTTTCGCGCTCCTGATGGGCCAACAATAACTCGACCACATGAACCGGCTGAACGACTATCTGGCCGTTTTTGAATTTGAAATGGGTATGATTCAAAATAACCGAACGAATCAGGGCAGCCTCATGATCAGGCCCGATATCGCCTGTAAAAACCAGTTGAGCGAGGTTAGTACATGACCATGCCTCCTGCTCTCCCTTGATCAATTCCCAAAGCGAGGGAATATCGATTTCATCGAGAAGGACATTACGTCTGGCATGTATGCCCTGCAAACCATGCAGAGCCGTATCGCGATCACCGAAGGGCAACTTTTGAGACGATACGTGCAAAAAACGGGCATCGGAAAGAGTCAACTCCCTGCCAAGATGAGTGAGCACATGATAACGGCTGCCTTTTTTATCCAAAACAACAGCACATATAAAACGCTGTTCATCCAGAAACTCTATTACCTGACCATTGGCTATCTCCATAAAAAAACCGGTGCTAATCCAAATGTTTTTTCAGGTCCAGCAAGGCCTTTTTGACGCCGTATTCCGCAAGCTCCGCGGCTGTCAGCCAGTGCATACCCGTCTCTTTGTAAAATCCGGCCTTGAACAGGTTCTCAGAAAGAGGTTGCTGAGTCTCGTCATAGCCGTTACGCCAGAGCACTGCGCCATCCGAGACACGTATCAATGCCATTGAAAAGGCCACAGAGGCCGGCTTTTGCACAGAATAATTGGAACCCACACGCTCTCGATACCTCAAAAGTTTGGTATAGAGCACGGCATCTGCGCCCAATTCCGCACCGAAATTTTGAATCAGCTTGAGCTGGGACGCCTTTACATCCACACTCAACATGGCATTCAAAAAACTGACACACTGTCGCTCCTGAACCACTTTGAAACGGGCATCGCCATCGACTGCATTGGCAATCAACGCAGTAACAGCGCTGCGTGCACCAGCAGGCAATTCCTCTGCAGCGACAGAGACGTTATCTGTGATGGTGCAATCCGTCTCCCTGCCTGTGAGCGCGGCCTTGTCCACAGGCAGCACGGCTATATTCTCCAGATGAGGTATGCGCATATCATCCGTGCCAACGGAGGTAAGACCGCTGCAACCACTCATAGCCAAAGACAATAACAGCATAAAAACGAAAAACCTTATTGAAAACACAGGTGTAAAACCGTAATTGAATTTCATAGGACCCCTTTACTGGAAAATACTCGATTTTGAAGCCGCGGCTCCTCTGAGACCGCCAAAGACAAGGCTCGCGCCATGGCCTTGAACACAGCTTCTACCATGTGATGACCGTTTTTGCCATACTCCACGTGCACGTGCAGAGTGATTCCGCTGTGCAGAACAAACGCCCGCATAAACTCCTCTACGAGTTCCACATCGAACTCTCCGATTTTACTCACCGGAAATTGAGCGTGAAACACCAGATACGGCCGATTGGACACATCCACATACACATGGGCCAGTGCCTCATCCATGGGCACAGAAAAATTCCCATATCTGCGCAACCCGGCGGCATCCCCAACGGCCTTTCGAAAGGCCTGGCCAAGACAGATACCTATGTCCTCCACCGTGTGATGGAAATCCACATGCAGGTCTCCCTTGGCCTCGATGGTGAGGTCAAAAAGCCCGTGAACAGCCCAAAGAACCAACATGTGATTCAAAAAACCGATACCGGTCTGAATGGATGCCCTGCCCTCACCCCGAAGATTCAAGTCCAATTGAATATCGGTCTCTGCAGTGGAACGACTTATTTTGACGGGAATCATGTCGTTGTGTTTGATATCAGTCGCCCTCCTTTACTCTATTTCAAACTATGCAATATTCCAGTGTTGTTTGACTTCATGAAGATTGTCAGCAGGAGCTTCTTATTCAAGTCGCTTTGCCTTTCTTAGTGTTTTGAGAGCCTCATAATCCTTCAACCAAAATGGCGCCTTTTGCACCACTTTCCACAAATTTTACATATCTGGCCAGATAACCAGTTGTAATCTTTGGTACAAATGGCTTCTGTTCCGCTCTTCTGCGATTCAATTCCTCATCATTCACCAACAGATTGAGTTTGCGACCCGGAATGTCGATTTCGATCAAATCCCCCTCTTTTACCAATCCAATCGGGCCGCCACTTGCAGCCTCCGGCGAGACATGCCCTATGGCAGCACCCTGAGTGCCTCCGCTGAACCGGCCGTCCGTTATGAGCGCAACCTCCTTGCCCAGACCCATACCGATCACTGCAGCCGTTGGAGAGAGCATCTCCGGCATACCTGGCCCGCCTTTCGGCCCTTCATAACGAATCACTATTACATCCTTTGGTTTGATTTTACCGCCCAAAATAGCATCATAGGCATCGTTTTCCGATTCGAAGACACGGGCAGGCCCAGTATGACGCAGCATCTCCTCTGCCACGGCCGATTGCTTCACCACAGCGCCCTCAGGGGCCAGATTCCCGTACAGAACGGCTATGCCACCCTGCTTATGATAAGGATCTGATACGGAACGAATCACCTCACGCCCTATGTTCTTGACCTGCTTCAACTGCTCGCCCATGGTTTTTCCTGAAACAGCGAGGCATTCCAGGTTCAAAAGCCCCAAATTGGAGAGTTCCTTCATGACCGCCTGTATGCCGCCTGCCTCATGGAGTTCCGCCAGGCTGTGCGGCCCCCCTGGAATCAAACTGCACACATGGGGCGTCTTCTCACTCATCTCGTTGAAAACGGAAAGAGGCAGCTCTATGCCTGCCTCATGGGCTATGGCAGGCACGTGAAGCGTGGTGTTGGTGGAGCAGCCCAGGGCCATGTCCACGGCAATGGCATTCTTGAATGCCTGCAATGTGGCGATACTGCGTGGTGTCACACCCTTTTGCACCAACTCCACGGCCTTCATGCCCGCCATCTTGGCCAGGCGATAACGTGCGGCGGACACGGCTGGAGTGGTGCCGCTCCCAGGTAAAGACAGGCCCAATGCCTCGGTAAGGCAATTCATGGAATTGGCGGTGAACATGCCGGCACATGAACCGCAGGTGGGGCATGCCTCGTCCTCCAGTTCTTGCATCTCCTCAAGAGTCATGTCCCCGCGCTTTACTCGACCGATACCCTCAAATACGGTGATGAGATTGACCTTCTTTCCCCGCCATGTGCCTGTGAGCATGGGGCCTCCGCTTATGGCTATGGCAGGTATATTCAGGCGCAGCATGGCCATGAGCATACCCGGAATGATCTTGTCACAGTTGGGCACCATCACCAGGCCGTCAAAGGGATGGCCTTGTGCCATGATCTCGACTGAATCAGCTATTAGCTCGCGGCTGGCCAGAGAATAGCGCATACCCAGATGATTCATGGCGATACCGTCGCACACACCGATACAACCGAATTCCATGGGAGTCCCACCTGCCATACGAATACCGGCCTTCACCGCATCCACAATCTGACGCAGGTGAATGTGGCCTGGAATCAACTCATTGAAGGAATTGACCACTCCGATAATGGGCCTGTTCAGCTCTTCATCCGTATAACCCATTGCCTTGAAAAGGGACCTGTGCGGCGCCCTTTCCAGCCCTTTTTTCATTTGGTCACTTCTCATAAACATCTCCTTATAAAATAAACTTTTGGGACACAGACGGGATTCCCAAAAAATCAGGGAAAGAACGATTCCGAAGACTCTTTATATTTTACCGTCATTGATCAAATATTCATAGATCGCTCACACATTATCTGATAATACGACCCCATGACAATCAAACTGAACTTTTAGAAGCACCGCTATCAAGCTTTAACAATGGATGTTTAGGTTTGTTTTTCAAAAATAATTTCCAGGCAAATCCAACCAAATCATCACCAAATGATATAGCCTTTCTCGGCAATGCCAAAGGATCACTTTTCATATCAGCAAGACCGCGCTCACATGTAACGGCGCTCATAAAACCGGCATCACGAACGGCTCGCATTGCAGGGATATCATGACTGCCATATGGATAACAAAAATGTCTCACAGACGCACCTATTTTCTGTTCAAGGATAGTACGGCTATGCAGTATCTCCTGCTGCAAACGATCCTGAGACAGCCCTGTTAAACTTGTATGAACAAGACCATGTGCACCTATTGTAATGTTATACTGCAACAGTTCCCTCAACTGCGCCTCATTCATCAATGGTGGCGTTTTCATACCGTCTGACGAATACCAATCAGCCACGCCACCGAGTTTGCCAGCAATCGCATATACCACCGCAGGGAAACCGTATTGCAGCAGAACTGGCAAGGCATATTCCAAAAAATTCACATAGGCATCGTCAAATGTCAGAACCACGGCACGAGGAGGGATATTCCGTTTGCCACGCAGACAGGCCAATGCTGTATCTATGTCCAGAACGTTGAAACGCAAGTACTTCAACATGGCCATCTGTGCTGCAAAACGCTCAGCATCACAAAAACTGGCGCGATGCAGGTGCATAGGCTCAAAACGCCCAACCTGGTGATACATAAGAATATTTATGCCAGTGATCATTATTGTTTCGCTTTACGCTTCTCCGTTATAATATCATCATAAAGGTCTAAAATATTTCTGCATAAACGATTCATGGAAAAGTGTGCTTCAAAACGTAGATAACCTGCCTGTCCCATGGATTGCCGCAATGCGTCATCATCAAGTAATCGCTTAATGGCCAGTTTCAAAGCAACAACATCTTCTACAGGCGTCAAAAACCCTGTGACGCCATCCTCAACGACCTCAGGCACGCCACCTACTCGTGCAGCTATAACAGGAAGCCCCATGGCCATTCCCTCGACCAATGCCAGACCAAAGGACTCGCGACGGGATGGCGCCACTAGAATATCCATAGCTGACAAAAAGGCCGGCACATCTTCAATCTCACCAAGAAAAGTCACACGGCATTTCAGGCCAAGACTGACAGACAAATCATGTATCCTGGTTCCCCAATCTGTCCCGTAGGAGCCTGCAAAAAAAACCCGCCAGTTTTGCGGAACATGTGTATCTACAGACAACTGAGACAAGGCATTTAGCAGGATATCGTGACCTTTGTCTGCCACAAAACGCGCAACCATACCGATAGCTGTCTCGTGCTCATGCAAAGCGAGCTGTTTGCGCATGGCTTTTCTCGCAATATCTTTTTCCATCACAGGCATGGGCACTGCGTTTAGAACAGTAATAATCCGGTCAGATGGATAAGCCTGACCCCTTAAAAATTCTGCAACTGCTGAAGACACAGCAATAATCCTGGACACCCCGCCAAAATGTTTCGCCGCATTAGTGGCATGTGCAGTAGCTACCGCAGCACATCCGCTCAGACGAGCCGCAATCGCAGCATAATGAGCACCACGAGTCAAATGACCATGGACAAGATCAGCTCGCAAGTATCGCGCCAATAATCCCAACTTAACCATGGAAAAAATATCAAAAAAACCATGCATCGGCACATGAAAAACAGGAATTTTTTCCAAAGAAAGGTGTTCAGCAAGCCATGAATCCTGTGGGCCTGCATAGATTGCCTCATGCCCTGCGTCACGCAGGGCTGTCAAAAGCCAAAACGCATGCCGTTCAGCACCTCCAACGCCATGGGAATGCAACACATGAATTACACGCATATTGATATCTCGATTATTGAATAATTACCTCAAACTCAGCATGACATAGACTGTATTCGATTAAAGCTATTGCCCAGTTCCATAATTTCTTATAATATATGTGGTATGCAGAAGATAACACTCGAACTTCTTTCAATCCTTGTATGCCCCCGATGTAAAGGGGAATTAGCCATCACTTCCGACCAATCCGGCCTTGTTTGCCACTCTTGTGCCCTTCTTTATGAGATACGAGACGGCATTCCGGTAATGCTGATAAGCGAGGCGAAATGCCTCGATAACGCCCAACTAACAAACGAAAAAACATTAGGAGGAATTGCATGCAGCATCAAAAAGTAGTGGAACTCGACCTGCCATGTGGCGTCTTTTACAATCTAAAATATCTGGTGCTCGATCTGGATGGCACACTCACCACGGACGGCAGGTGGATCGAGGGAGTAGTGGAGCGGCTGAAGGCCGTTTCCCAGTTGCTGACCGTCTATATTCTGACATCCGATACCAATCAAACCGTACACGAACTCACGCAATCTCTCATCGAAAACAATGACATCCACATCATAACTCTAGCGACAGGCAGAGGGGATGTCCAGAAACTGGAATTCATAGCCAATATCGGCTGTGAATACACGGCTGCCATAGGAAACGGCTGCAATGACACCATCATGCTAAAAAACGCCTCCCTCGGCATCTGCATCATAGGAAAAGAAGGTGCATCAAAAGAGGCTATATTCGCAAGCAAAGTGGTATTTACCAATATATGCGACGCACTGGACATCTTTTTACGCAAAAACAGAATGATCGCAACACTTAGAAAATAACCCCATGGAAAATATCCATTACCTAAATCCCAGGGCGAAAGACAAAACCTATGCCAAACAGCCGACGGCCACACCTGAATCATAAGAGTGACATCATGCCCGTGCATTTCATCTGGTATCACCTGGCCAAAATCTCGCTGGCCAGACTTATACTCTTCCTGCCATAAGTAACCACCTCCTCAGCCACCTCTTTCAAACTCTTACCTCCGCTTCTGCACTGACACAAACGAATGAGCATAGGCAGGTTGACACCGGTGACTACCTCGACCTTGTTCTCCTCCAGAAACGCCAGAGAGATATTGGAAGGCGTGCCTCCGAACATATCCGTCAAAATGAGAACGCCGTCACCTGCGTCCACTTCTTTTATGGCCTTTTGGATATTCTTTTGAATGACCTGGACATCTATGGAAGGATCCACGGTCAAGGCCTTCATCTGTTCAGCCGAACCTATGATAAATATCATGGTCTGCAACAACTCCTGCCCAAGATTGCCGTGGGCCGCAATCACTACACCGACCATATTCACTCTCCTCTGCCGATATCCCTATGGGATACTATGACTTCCTGATCTGGACTGCGCAAAAAATTTCCGAGATATTCCGCGATGGCCACACTGCGATGAAAACCACCGGTGCAACCGAAGGCTATCACCAGATAGGATTTGCCTTCGGACCGATACTGAGGCACCAGAAAACTCAACATCTCTTCACAAATGCGTAAAAAATTGCGTGTTTCAGAACGGACGGCTAAAAATCTTTGCACAGCCTCAGTTCTGCCATCCAATGGCTTGAGTTCAGGCTCAAAATAAGGATTGGCCAGAAAACGGACATCGAAGACCAGATTGGCATCCGCCGGCACACCGTATTTGAAACCGAATGACACTACCTGAATCACAAACCTGTTCAGGTCTGCCCTCTGAGAATACAACTGAAAGATGGCCTGTCTGAGCTGATGAACGTTCAGTTCACTGGTATCCAATACCCTGTCAGCGCTTTCTCTCAATGAGGCAAGCTGCTCACGCTCCATGTGTATCGCAGAGAGGATATCCCCGCTCTGCTGCAAAGGGTGATGGCGCCTGGTCTGGCTGTAACGCCTTACCAGAATGTCATCCTTTGCATTCAGAAAAAGCAGTTCCATATGAAAGCCGTCGGCCTGAATCTGCTGAAAGATGGAACGATATTCCCTGACAAAAGACTCTTCCCGTAGGTCCATAACCAAGGCGACTCGGACCGGCTTACGCGCGCCCTGCTCAAGTAATGCCAAAAACTGGGGCAAAAGGGCGATGGGCAGGTTGTCCACACAGAAATAACCCATATCCTCAAAAGACCTGAGTGCAGTACTCTTACCTGAGCCGGATATGCCGGTGATTACAATACTCTGGGTCATCCGGCTCTGCACATTCATTTCCATATCACCTGACAGGGAACTGAAAACATACTGGCAAGAATGAGCAAATCAAGGCTGCAACAACCCCAAACCACCATCCTTGCGCCAATACAACACGTTGATATTACCAGTTGCAGCGTTATGAAATGCCATGAAGTCTCCGCCAAGGATATGAAACTGATCCACGGCCTCTTCCACCGACATGGGTTTGGTCGTAAGCTTTTCAGGGGTTACAAATGCGATCCCCTCGGCTTCCATCTCATTCCTATATTGGCCGGGGCCAGCTACCTCGTAAGAAACACCGCCCTTTCTCTCCTGCAATCTCTCCTTGAAACGCTTGAGCTGTTTCTCGATCTTGTCGGACAGAAGATCGATGGCTGTGTGCATATCAGTCGACTCTTCCTTGGCGGCAGCCCTTATGCCATCGCCAACCACCACCACTTCAGCGGTATTTCTAAATTTTTCAGTGGAAAGAACTATAATAACATCCATTATCCCATTGGAATACTTGCTCAACTTCTGCATTCTTTTTTCTACATAATCTATAAGTTTTGCCGCTTCTTCATCTGTATGCTGCACGTGTCTGAACTTGACTGTAATTTTCATAAAATTCCTCCATAATGATTTATTTTCCAATACAATGACTATATCTGTCACATGAACAGAAAAATGTCGGCGTGTTTTGTCAAGACTCCCATATAGTTACTTTTTTGCTTGCAATCAACTCCATAAACAGCAAGACTAATTTCTCTTTCTCATACTTGACGGTAAAATACCGAGCATTTCTCTATACTTCGCCACTGTTCTTCTCGCAATTTTAATATTATTCTTTTCAAGCAGCTCGACAAGTTTCTGATCGCTATATGGTTTACGCGCATCTTCAGCCGCTATCAATTGCCTTAATTTTTCCTTTACACTCTGGGCTGCAATATCATCTGCATCATCTGATCTCTTTAACCCTGCACTGAAAAAATACTTCAATTCAAACAGACCGTGAGGTGTCTGCATATACTTATTGGCAGTCACTCTGCTGATGGTGGATTCGTGCATTTCTATATCATCTGCAACATCTCTCAAGACCATCGGCTTAAGATACTCGATACCATTGTCAAAAAAATCCTTTTGAAACTTCACAATGCTTTCCGCAACCTTATAAATAGTTCTTTTCCGTTGATCGATACTTTTGATCAACCACAACGCTGATTTCATCTTATCCTGTATAAATTCTTTTGTCTGCTTATCACTCACTGTTTTCATCAGATTATCTTTATAAAAAGAATTTATCTTCAAATTAGGCATACCATCATCATTCAATGTTATTACATACTCGTCGCCTACTTTATATACATATATATCCGGCACGATATAATTGACACCACTTGCTACATATTGTCTTCCAGGTCTTGGCTCGAAATGTGTAATGATAGCCACAGCATGTTTGACATCATCCACAGAACGGCCTGTAGCCTTAGCGATCAATTGATAGTTATGCCTTTCAAGTGAGGGCATATGGTCCGTTATGATCTCTTTTACCAGCGGATCCTCTATGCCATAGTGACTCACCTGCAACAGGAGGGCCTCTTTCAGATCCCTGGCAGCCACTCCCACTGGGTCGAAACCCTGCACCAATGCCAGAGTGGTCTGCACATCCTTGACATCACACTCCAGCTCAGCCGCTATCTCCTCCACGGACAGGGCCAGATAACCGTCATCCGTCAGGTTGCCTATAATAAATCCTCCGATTCTGCGCTGCTGTTCCGTGGCATCGGACAGCTGCAACTGCCACATGAGATGTTCTGTCAGATCAGTGGTCTTGGTCAGAAGATTTTCATAATCAGGGACCTCTTTATCCTCAAAAGAAAAGGATTGAATAGCGGTCTTTCTATCCTCATCCCAATAATCCTTCCACTCCACCTCCTCCAGCGCCTTCTTTTCCCATGCAGTCTTTTCCATATCCGTGGCGGAAAGGGCCGGCACAACCTCGGCGGACGACTCCCTATCCGCTGCTCCCTCCATCTGTATCGCCTCATCCAGCACAGGATTGTTTTCCAATTCCTGCTGAATCATCTCGATAAGTTCGATTCTGGACAGCTGAAGCATCTTGATGGCCTGCTGAAGCTGCGGAGTCATCACGAGCTGCTGCGTAAGTTTCAGGTTCTGTTTGAGTTCCAATACCATAGATTAAAGCCTGAAATCCTCTCCAAGATATGCCTGTTGAACCACCGGGCTCGAAATGATCTGTTCCGGCCTCCCCTGCTCTATGATATTGCCCTGATGCACGATGTAGGCGTAATCACAGACGCTCAGTGTATCCCTGACATTATGGTCAGAAATCACGATGCCAATGCCCTTTGTCTTGAGCCGTTGAACGATCCCCTTCAGATCTGCGACCGCCAAGGGATCCACACCTGCAAACGGTTCATCCAGTAATATAAATTTAGGTGCAGTGGCCAGGGCGCGCAAGACCTCCAGCCTGCGCCTTTCTCCACCCGACAGGGAATGTGCCTGCTGACCGGCCAGACCCTCTATTCCAAGCTCCTCAAGCAGCTCTCGAACGCGAGCGTCAATGGCATTCGACTGCCAGCCTCTGATCTCCAGGACAAGCCGTATGTTGTCGGCCACAGAAAGTTTACGGAAGACAGAAGGTTCCTGGGGTAGATAGGTGATTCCATGCAACGCCCTTTCATGTATGGGCATGGCCGTTATATCCTTGTCGTTCAAGGACACCTTGCCCTCATCCGCTCGAATCAGACCTGCAATCATATAGAAAGTCGTGGTCTTGCCTGCGCCGTTAGGGCCGAGAATACCTATTATCATGCCGCTTCGCAGCTCCAGTTCCACGCCATTCACCACTCGGCGACCGGCATAGGTCTTGACCAAATTAGAGGCCCTCAATATATCGGACATATCATTTGTTTTCAGACGGAAAGACCACCGCCTCTACGCGATCCTTGCCGGTCCCCTGAACAACGCTCCTGCTTTCATTTACGAACATGGTGATCACATCACCTTTTACACGATTCTGCCCTTCCACTACCTGGGCTGAACCTGTAAGGACAATCTTCTCTGCAGGTTTTTCATAGACGGCCTTTTCAGCCGTTGCGGTTCGCGTCCCCTTTACTATGTGCACGTGACCAACAGCAACTATGCGGTCTATGGAGCGTTTGGCCGTATCGTCTGCCGATGCCTTGTTCCCCTGTTTGGAATAGAAGACCTCCATTCTGTCTGAATTTATGGTCAGATCATCCTGCGTCGCCACCACAGAACCGGTGAAAACCACCACTCCAGCCTGATCATTTGCTTCCATCAGGTCACTTTTAATGTGTATAGGACCAGAAGATTTGGCAGCACCTTTTGAAGTCTGTGAATCCTGCCCGCTAACTCCGGCCTGTACCGAATTCGCTGCCAAACAAAAAATAAAAACACAAAACAGCAATATTAACAACATGTTATAATGTTTCATGACATATCCTCGAATAACATTCTCTTACCATCCAAGCAGTTTCCCAGACTTGGGGGAGATTTGAGCCTGTGGCCTGAACACACGTATGCCACCTGTATCGAACCCATATTCCAATCCTTCACCCGCTATGGACATGGCCTCTCCCGAAAACAGCACGGGCGCCTTGGTCCAGACCAGTTTTTTGGCCTCATCGTAAAACAGTTCCGATGTGCTGAGGGTCCCATAGGACGGAAACTCCATTCGCACATCTCCTTGCAATGTCAAGCTGTCATTCATTCGATAAAAACCCCTTGCCGCCCGCATCAGTATCCGCCGACCGTCTGAGGAAAGAAAGGATATGATCGGCTCCTCCACATCCATTCTGTCATTGTCCAAAAAAACCGCCTGCCTCGCCTGTACTTTGATATTCAATTTACCATCGGACAAACGATAATAATAGACGCCTTCAGCCATAAAATCCGCAGTGATACCGGAAAGCCGCTTCATCAGGTCCTTTTTGAGTTCCCGTTGCTCCATCCAGCTCTGCCAATAAAACCATGAAACACTCAAGACAATGACCATAACTACAAGGACATGGCTTCTCTCAACAGCTGCCGGATTCCAATTAAATCGCATTTGATTCCTTTTCCGTCAATCTCGATGCTCTCGTAAAAAGTCGTTCACTACTGGTTCGAATCACATTCTTCCTAACCACAACTAACCGTAATCGTTTAATATGATTAACTATTATCTTAATGCGACATTTATCATTCAAAATTTACCATTATTTTTTGCGGCGCCATCAAGCCGATGCGGCGCATGAACGCCCTTCTTCAATAAATTCATTGAAAAACACATGCCAGCAGTTTCTTGCCTTGAGGATCAATTCACACACCTCTCTGACCGCCCCTTCTCCGCCAGCGCTTACAGTGACATGATGGCAGTAATCCTTAACCTGAGACGCCGCACCAGGAACTGTAACCGCAAAACCGACTCGCGATAATACGGGAATATCCACCCAGTCGTCGCCCATGTAGGCCACCTGAGAATCCATCAGTCCGAACAGGCCCAAAAGCCCTTCGTAACCCTGCAATTTCCGTGAGTGCCCCTGCATTACATGCTCTATGCCCAATTCCTTACAGCGTACTTCAAGGGCACGAGAACAACGGGCGCTCAAAACAGCGGTTTTGACACCTGCCTTGTGCAGCAGCTTGATGCCAAAACCATCATGAACATGAAAAGACTGTATCTGTTCGCCCCTTGCATCATAAACTATACGGCCATCCGTCAAAATACCGTCCACATCCAAAATCAAAAGTTCGATTTTCCCGGCCTTTCTGAAAAGTATGTCCTGATCGAGTCTGCTCATATTCAACTTCCTCAAACCCGGTCCGACACATGAGAAACAGCATGCATCACCGCCTTCAATGTCCTCAAAAGCTCAGGCAAGCGCTCCACAGAAAGGGAATTCGGGCCGTCGCAAAGGGCCTTGTTCGGGTCTGTGTGCACCTCCAGAAAAAGTCCATTAACTCCAACGGCGCAGGCTGCCCTAGCCAATACAGGAACAAACTCCCTCTGTCCTGAAGAACATCCATCCCCTCCACCCGGCAGCTGTACGCTATGAGTGGCATCGAATATCACAGGAGCGCCAAAAGAACGCATTATGGCCAGCGAACGCATGTCCACCACCAGATTGTTATAGCCGAAGGAGGTTCCCCGCTCCGTGAGCAGAACCCTGAATGCCCCGCATTCCCGAAGCTTTGCCACCACATGCTTCATGTCCCAGGGCGCCATGAACTGCCCTTTCTTCACATTGACCGGAAGACCGGTTTGGGCCGCAGCGCGGAGCAGATCAGTCTGCCTACACAGAAACGCCGGTATCTGAATACAGTCCAGCACCTCCTTGACTACCTCTGCCTGTTCAGGCAGGTGTATGTCGGAGATGACCGGCACTCGAAGACACGCCTTTATCTCCCTAAGCATCTCCATGCCTTTTTTAATGCCCGGCCCCCTGTAAGAGGTTATCGAGGTACGGTTGGCCTTGTCAAAGGATGCCTTAAACATATAGGAAAAACCATTTGCCTCCGCCGCAGACATGGCCGTTCGTCCTATCTGCAGGGCTGTCTCCATGTCCTCAAGCACACACGGCCCTGCGATCAGTAATGGTGCGCAACGTTCACCGACTTCTAAGGGGCCTATGCGGAGTTTCTGAAGTGTGTCAGGCATGACCATTGATTCTCATTCGCTTTTACATCCTTTGACAGTCTGGCATGTCTGTAAGCCAGTGCAGAACGGATAAAAGCTGTAAAAAGTGGGTGCGGAGACAAGGGCCTGGACTTGAATTCAGGATGAAACTGGCAGCCCAAAAACCAAGGATGATCCGGCAATTCGACTATCTCCACCAGATTCCCGTCAGGGCTCAGACCGGAAAACACCATTCCCTCGGCCTGCAATAACTCTCTGTAGGCATTGTTGAACTCATATCTGTGTCTGTGACGCTCTGAAATCTCCTGACAAGCATAGGCGACGGCGGCCTTTGTACCAGGCGTCAACACACAGGGATATGCGCCAAGCCTCATAGTACCACCCTTTTCGCTGCCCTCATTCCGATAACACCTCTCGTTGGTACGTGGATTATACCATTCTTTCATGAGATATATCACAGGGTCCGGCGTAGAGGGCGCAAATTCGCTGCTGTCGGCAAGCTCGATTCCGGCCACATTGCGGGCAAACTCTATCACAGCGAGCTGCATTCCAAGACATATGCCGAAAAAAGGGACATTCTGCTTTCTGGCGTATGTGATGGCCTCCAGTTTACCGGCTATGCCCCGCACTCCAAAGCCGCCAGGCACCAAAATGCCATGGACCTTAGAGAGCTTCGCAGACAATGCGTCGCCTCGAATCTCCTCTGAATTGACGAAATCCACTCTGACCGCGGTATTGTTGGCCACACCACCGTGAAACAGGGCTTCATACAGGCTTTTATATGATTCTTTTGCATTGGCATACTTGCCTATGACGGCTATGGTCACCTCATGCTGCAATTGTTTGGCCTTTGCGTTGAAGTCCTCCCATGCATCCAGAACAGGGGTGCGAGTCCAGATGGAAAGACCTTCTATTATGCGATCGTCCAGGCCCTCGGCATGCAGTTTGAGAGGCACTTCATAGATACACTCCACATCCTGGGCCGTTATGACACATTCCTCTGAGACATCACAGAACATGGCGATCTTGTCTTTCATCCCCTTTGAAAGAGGTAACTCGGACCGGCAGAGCAGGATATCGGGCTGAATGCCTATGGCACGCAGTTCCCGAACGCTTCTCTGCGTGGGTTTGGTCTTGAGTTCCCCCGCCGCCTTGATGTAAGGCACATATGTGACATGCACATACAGGGTGTGTTCCTTGCCCAAATTCACGCGAAGCTGCCGGATTGCCTCTAAAAACGGCTGGCCTTCGATGTCTCCCACAGTGCCGCCTATCTCCACTATGGCTATGTCCGCCTCACCCTCCAGTTGCAAAATAGCCTGTTTAATCTCATCGGTGACATGCGGAATGACCTGCACCGTGCCGCCCAGATAATCACCCCTGCGCTCCTTGGTGATCACGCTGTAATAAATACGGCCGGATGTGTAATTATGCCACTGACCGAGCACGGCATGAGTAAAACGCTCATAGTGCCCCAGGTCCAGGTCGGTCTCTGCGCCGTCATCCGTAACAAACACCTCACCGTGTTGAAAAGGATTCATGGTTCCAGGGTCCACGTTAATGTAAGGATCCAGCTTCTGAAGTGTTACACGCAGACCTCTGGCCTCCAGAAGGGCACCGATGGAGGCCGCCGCCAACCCCTTTCCTAAAGAGGAGAGGACACCGCCCGTGATAAAGATAAATTTTGTCTTCATGTCAGGACTCAATTATAAAAAAACATAGGCTCCACCAGTACGATTCCGGCATCCTTCAAGGCAGACAATGCCTTTTCCATAAGCGTGTCGGGCGTCTTGAAGAGCAACACCGCCTGCGCGCTTTCACCCACAAAGGCATAGGTATAGTCGATGTTGATATCGTTTTGAGAAAGCACCTCTACCACCTTACAGAAACTCCCTGGCTTGTCGTCCACTCGCACCGCAAACACATCCTGCTCCTTTACGGTAAAACCATTGGCGGCCAGCACACTTTTGGCCTTTTCAGGATTGTTGACCACAATGCGCAGAATACCGAATTCAGCGGATTCGGCCATGGCCAGGGCCCGAATATTGATACCGGCATCACTCAAGGTCCTGGTGACCTCCAAAAGTCTGCCCTTACGATTTTCCAGAAAGATGGAAAGTTGCTTCACTGCATACTGCTGTCTCATGAGCCGCCTCCTTATTTATTGCTTATCAGCATTCCGCTTGTCTAAAATACGCTGCGCCTTGCCCATGCTGCGTTCCAATGTCTTGGGCTCAACCAGTTTGATCTTCACATTGATATAGAGCTCGTTCAGCATCTCATTTTCCAAACGCCTTTTCAGACCCTCCAGGGCACCTATGCCTCCGTCACCCATTGTGGCTTCATCCACCTCCACCCAGACCTCGAGCCTGTCCAAAACGCCCTTCTTTTCCAACACTATCACATAATTAGGCGTGATTCCCTCCACCTTGGTGAGTACATGCTCGACTTGTGACGGGAATACATTCACGCCATTCACGATGAGCATGTCATCACTTCTGCCCTTTATGGTGTCGATATAAACCATGGTACGACCACATTTACATGGCTCTTTATGCAATCTTGTGATGTCCTTGGTGCGATAACGGATTATCGGCAGACCCTGTTTGGAAATGGTGGTCAAAACCAGCTCGCCATCCTCTCCATCGGGCAGCACCTCGCCTGTGTCTGGATTTATGATTTCAGGCAGAAAGTGGTCCTCGGCCACATGCAGATTGCCGCAAGGGCAGGTAGCCGCCACACCGGGGCCTATGATCTCGGAAAGGCCGTAGGCCTCGTAATATTCAATGCCCCATGCTTCTTTGATGGCATTCCTCAACCCTTGTGAGGCAGGCTCGGCCCCGAAAAAACCTGCACGCAGTTTAAAATCCTTTCTGGAGTCATAACCTTCCTCACGAGCCACCTCGGAGAGGTGCAAGGCGAAAGACGGAGTGCAAGCAAGCACTGTAGCCCCGAAGTCCTTCATGAGCAGCAGCTGCCGTTTGGTAAAGCCTCCACTGGAAGGCACCACGGCAGCCCCTACCCGCTCTGCTGCATAGTGAAAGCCCAGACCGCCGGTGAACAGACCGTAACCATAGGCATTGTGCACCACATCACCTGGGCCTACATTGCCCATCTTGAATGTGCGGGCCATCACTTCTACCCAGACATCCATATCATGGGCTGTATAACCCACGACAGTTGGCTTGCCAGTAGTGCCTGAAGAAGAATGGATGCGGACGATCTGATTCATGGGTGTTGCGAAAAGCCCAAAAGGATAGTGATTCCGCAGGTCCTGTTTCAAAGTGAACGGCAGTTTGGTCAGTTTTCCCAACGAATCGACGTCACTGGGCGTTATGCCTGCCTCGTCGAATTTTGCCTTGTAAAATGGAACCAAGTGATAAACCCTTGTAACGGTCTCGCGAAGCCTTCGAAGCTGTAACGCCTCAATGGTCTCTCGAGAGGCACCCTCTATAGGATTCCACATTGCAGCTACTCCTCTCCTGTATAACAGTTTGAAAGTTTCAAAAATGATTGGCATTCAATGCCTTTCAAAGAAAAATACCATTGCCACCCTTCAAAGACAAGAGGAAGAGCCTTATGCTTGAAGGGGGTATTGACTGGCCTTGAAAAATACTTATTTTTTTGTCGCATCGAGCAGTAAAAATCCATCAAAAAAGGAGGTATTCTATGTTTGAAATTCAACCGTTCCGTCCACTCAGGGAACTCAACAGTCTGAGAAGGGAAATGGACAAGATGTTGGAAGATTTCTTTGGAGGCAGGGGCATCACCCCAGCGAATGAAAGCGCCTGGGCGCCTTCCATAGATATCTCCGAAACCAAAGACGAATTGATCGTAAGGGCCGAAATACCAGGCATGGAGGCCAAGGACATCGATATTTCAGTGACAGGCGATGTTCTGACCATAAAAGGTGAGCGCAAACAGGAAACCGAGGAGAAGGAAGAAAATTATCACCGCATAGAGACACGCTACGGGTCCTTCTGCAGAATGATCAGGCTTCCTGTAGCCATAGACACCGACAAGGTGACGGCAAACTATGAAAAAGGCGTCTTAAAGCTGGTTCTACCCAAGAAAGAAGAGGTCAAACCCAAACAGATCGAAATAAAGGCAGGTTGATAAACCACAACAACCAACCGACACAAAGGGGGCATACGCCCCCTTTTTTATACTCGAATCATCTCCTCAGATCAGACACAATCGTCTTGATCCTCGACATAAGCCTTGCTTCATCTATGGTCAGCAGATTCCCCTTTTCCATCAGCAAGGTGCCGTTTACCAGCACATCCGAGACCTCCGCACCATTGGTTGCATAAACTATCTGGGATAACGGATTATAACAGGGCGTCATGTGCGGCTGTTCCATGTCCAGTATCACCAGATCCGCCCTGCAACCAGGCTCACATCGACCTATATCCTTTCGATGAAGGGCATCCGCTGCCCAGCATGTGGCCATTGCAAACACCTCTATAGAAGACATGACCACAGGGTCTTTCTGAACGCCCTTGTGAAGCAGGGCCGCTGTCCGCATCTCACCGAACATGTTGAGGTCATTGTTACTGGCTGCGCCGTCCGTGCCCAGACACACACGGCCATTCATGCGCAACATGGCCGATACCGGCGCCACACCCGAGGCCAGTTTGAGATTGCTCTCAGGGCAATGTACAACACCAACCCTTCGATTACTTAACAATTCCATATCATGACGAGACAAGGCCACACAGTGTGCGGCAAGCACTCGCTCGTTCAAAAGATGAAGGCTGTCGAGATAGGCCACAGGCGACTTGCCCACCCGCCTCTTCATTTCAGCTACCTCCCAGTCCGTTTCAGAAATGTGTGTAACAAGAAGAGTGTCTGTTTTATCAGCCAGCTCTTCAGCCTTTTGCCACAATTCTTCTCGACATGTGTAGGGGGTATGCGGATCAACGGTAATGGCGATCCTTTCATGACCATGCCATTTGTCCAGAAGCCGCTCTGTTTCCTTCAAGGCATCCAATCCGTCTTTGAAAGCCGGTGTGGGAAAATCGAACACCCCCTCGCCAAGCCAGGCCCTCATGCCCACACGATCCACCACCGAGGCCACTGCGTCCTCAAACAGATACATATCCACAAAGGAAGTGGTGCCGCTTCTAATCATCTCCGCACAAGCAAGCTCTGTGCCTATTGCCACCAACTCAGGTGTCAATTGTGACTCGGCTGGGAATATATGCTCTTCAAGCCATATCTTCAAAGGCAGGTCATCGGCCATACCTCGAAATATGGTCATGGCCGCATGGGTATGGCAATTTATAAGACCCGGCATCAAGAGCCCCAAAGGTCTTTCAATGAGCCTTTTGGCCTCATATCGGCCCAAAATAGCCTTTTTGATGCCGGTTTCCACTATCACACCATTTTTTATGGCAACCGCTCCATCAGAAATGACTGCATTAAACGGAGAGGTCTGAAGCATTCCGGCTGTTATGATCAAATCTACACTTTCCAATTATCAACTCCTGAAATGAAGTGTACCAGCAGGCGTGTAAGGCTATCGTTGGCCCGCTGGGCATTTTTTATCACATCCTCTATGGAAATAGGCTGAAAGTTGTCGGGGTCGTTTACATTGGCAATAACCGAAATACCGACCACCTCCATACCCATATGTACAGCGGCTATCACCTCCGGAACCAGAGACATGGCCACTGCATCACCACCGATCATGCGCAAAAAACGGGTCTCTGCAGGCGTCTCAAGCGACGGCCCGGGGACAGCCACAAAAATACCTTCGCGCAAAGGGATACATAGTTCTTCAGCGCTTTTTTTGAGCATTTGAATGAATCTTGCAGAATAAGCCCGTGACATATCCGGAAACCGCTCTCCCCAGGCATCCACATTCGGACCTCTCAACGGATTGTCGGGAATGAGATTGATGTGATCTCGAATGAGCATCAAATCACCGGAGGCGAGATTCAGATTCAGCCCTCCAGCGGCATTACATCCGATATATCTTTTCACACCCATCAGCCCCATTACGCGAACAGGTATGGTCAATTCCTGAGCGCTGTAACCCTCATAGTGATGAAATCTGCCCTGAAACACCGCCACAGGCACATCATTTATGGAACCGACCAACAACTTACCCATATGAGATGGTGATGTGGAACGTGGGAAGTGGGGTATCTCTCCATAACTCCATTCAAAATCCACATTCATAGCCCGTGCTATTCCACCGAGCCCTGTACCCAACACTATACAGAATGCCGGTGCACTAGATATATACCTTGACAAAAACCCCATGGATTCTGTTATGATGTCTTGATATTTCATGGCCACACCTTTGTTGAATATATCCTATTGATAAAAGACCTTACAATAAACAAAACATATTCCGGAAGCATTCTCAATGTATAATATCTTTTCCGTTCAAGGCATCTCCAAAGAATGTTACGAAAAACTTAAAATGCATTTTTAGGGTTGACATAGAATCCCATCGGTAATATATATAACGCAAAATATGTCGTAATTGTGGCTCATTGTGTTTTTTTTAGCAAATAAATAAAAGGGTTATAGAAAACTGCATACCCAAAGCACATTATTTTGAAGGAGGTGAAACGCACCGTTTTTTTTTGAAGGCCGCGTTTTATATTCTGGGATCTGGCATCCGGAATGCGGTACAGGAAGTGAAGCAATTGATTTGATTGTTTTAAGTTCAAAAACGCAGAAATTAAAGACAGAAATCAAAAACAGAAATCAAAGACAGAAATCAAAGGAGGTTACATGAAAAAGAAGTTATTGAAGTCAGTTTTGGCTACGATGGCAGGTGTGAGCATAGTCGGCATGGGAACCGGTACATTTGCATTTACCACCAGCTTCAACGGCGAGATGGCCAATGGCATTCTCGGCACCACCAACTACAACACACTTCAGGGAACGATTCAGTCCAAAGATACTGATTACTTCAGTTATGGCGGTAAAAACAAGTCCATCACAGATTTGAAGTCATTGGAGGTCTTTAACAATGGCGGAAGCGGCGATGTCATGGGTCTTACTCGTACACGTCTGGGCTTTGTGGGCACTACCGATGACGGCCTGGCCAAATTCGTCTATACGATGGAAGTGGGTACAAGCACATGGGGCGACAGCACCGCTACAACAGGCAGAAACGCCAGCTTCGGCCTTTCCGGCGATGGTGTAAACGTCGAAACCCGTTTTGCATACACAGACCTGGCCATTCCAGGCCTTGGCAAGGATCACCGCATTGTGGCAGGCCTTCAGCCCATCAATGTCAATCCCTGGCTGTGGAAGGAGACCGCTGCAGGTCTTACCTACAACGGCAAGATGGATGTCAACTCCTGGACAGTGGGTTGGGTAAAGGGCAGAACAGGTCCTGATCCATTTAAAGACACCACTGATGACGACTACTTCCTGGCCAGATTCGATTCAGAGATCATGAAGGGTTTAACGGCTGGTGTATTCGGCGTTTACAGCGACCAGGGGCATAAATCCCCTTACGTCGGCGCTGATCTATACAACGGCAAGATATACTACCTGGGCCTGACCGGCAATGCAGACCTGGGCCAGTTCTTCGTAAACGGCGATTTCATCTATCAGGGCGGCAGCATAAATTTCATTCAGTCAGGTATCAGGGACCTGTCTCGCGAGGCGTGGTTGCTGCACTTGGATGCAGGTATGAAGCCCATGGACAACCTGAAGGTCTGGTTGAGCGGACTGTATGTAACTGGTGACGACAATGCCGGTGACGGCAAGGCCAAAAACTTCGACATCATCGACTCCGATATCGAAGCCGGCATGATCTTCTTCAAAGAAGGTTTCTTCGCCATTTATAACGACAAGTTCCTGTCTGATGCCCCCTATATTCTGGACAAGGGCCTTCAGACCATAGCCCTCTATGGCGAGTATAAGGCAGATGAGCAGAACACCATCAAGGGCTCTATCCGCTACCTGAAGCTTGACAAGGACTATCAGCGCGGATGGGATCCGGTCACTCAGAAATACAAATACACCGACGATAAGCTCGGTACAGAGCTCGATGTATGGTACAACTATGCCTACAACAAGAACATCGATCTCAAATTTGAGGCTGCTTATCTGTTTGCCGGCAAGGCAGCGGACTACATGGTGCCTGCCGCACAGCTTGGCAAGCATGGCGCAGACGACATCTTCCAGACAGGCGCAGGTATCCTCTTCAAGTTCTAATTTGTTGACACCTGTGTAAGTTTTATTCAAAAGGCTGGTGCTCGATGCACCGGCCTTTTTTTATTTCTTTGTAATAAAACATGCCTTTCTGTTTTTCTATCTTGCAATTGTCGATTCTCTGAATAAGATACAGACATTACCATAGTTAATACAGGAAAGGAGTTTCCAAGTGTTCAATCTGTTACGCATATTATTTGTTTTCATTCTGATGGGCATTACATCGCCGGCCTATGCCGATTATCTGGATAGCCTTACAACAGACCTCTCCAAAATCGAAGGCTCGCTTCTCACCACGTCCGACGGCAAGACTCTCATAAACAAGGGAAAAACAAGTGGCGTGCACAAGGGTGATCTGTGGACCATCTCAGAGCCAGGAGAGAGCATTAAAGACCCGGCCACAGGCAAAACACTTGGCCAACTCAGTACACCCCTGGCCCATTGCCGCACGGTCAAGGTGGAACAAGAATTCAGTGAAATCACCTGCACCTGTATTCAAGCAAACTGCAAACCAAAACAGGGCCACATCGCCAGACGTTTCGATGAGATTCCAGTGATCTTTCAGGATGCCACAGGTGAAGGAACAGGGTTGTATGAAATCATGCGCTCCAGGCTTCCACATCTGAAATGGGAGGCATACACTCGCACACAGGGCGCCTTTACTCCACCAGCTCAGACGGATCGCATTGTTATTCAAGCAGCCCAGGATATGGTCACCATATGGAGCGGCGGAGAGACCATAGCCCTTTACAAGACCAGCTCATTACTGCCCAAGACACAGTCCTCCGCTCCTTCAGCAGGCACCGGCCCGATTCCTGGTATCAAGGGTGCGAACACACAACTCACCTTTGAATCATTCAGACACGTAGGAAGCCTGGACTTTCTGGTTGACCATGTGGAACTTACAAAATTAGACACATCCAATAACCTCTATTTCGTGTATCTCAGTAAGCGAACTGTCTCAATTCAGCCAGCCGGTAAACCTGAACGTTTCAGCTATTCCTATGACGGTTTCGGAGAGGTAATCGGCATTTCCGTGGGCACAGACGGCCTCATAGCCCTGAACATCTATATTCCCAAGGAAGGCTTCAAATCCCGCATCCTGCGCTTCAACGGCGACCACATAGAGGTTGCCGCCAAGAATATTCCTTATATGATGGCGTTTTTCGATCTGGATGGAAACGGCACCAAAGAGACCCTGATCGGCCAAAATTTCGACAAAGAAGACCTGTTCGGTGCAGCCATACACAAACTTGCGGTATCCGGCAATGACGTGATCAAAAAAGAATCCGTCAGCGTGCCTACCTCCTGGAATATAAACGGAGCCTTCATAGCCGACATCAAAGGCAATGGAGCGCTTGACTATGGTTATTATAATGTTGGCAGAAAGCTGGTGATATATGAGAGAAACCGCCTGATCTACGAGTCAGCAGAGCCGTTAGGAGGCTCCATCAAATCCATTCAGGTGGAACCGACGCTGCCTGGTATCTCCAATCCCAAGACATTCATCATCTGGAGTCCGCCGGCTGTGGTCAAGACAGGGGAGACCTCCATCGTAGCTATAGCCGCCAATGAAAATACCTTTTGGAACATGGTAGGAGGTGCTCCATCCAAAGGGACTGTGGGTATTTTGTATCCCACGGGCGGCAGGTTGGTGCTGAGAAAACTTAATACAGCCTTTGACGGCCCTGTCCAATCGGTCTTTACCTACAAAGACGAGCTCTATGTAGTGGTGGTAAGCGGAGATTTCTTTATGGGAACAGGTCAAACGCATATCCTTGCCATCACATTCAAAGACCTGGCCAAGGCACTGGGCGGATAACCTAATATTAAGCTCAACGCAGCAGCGGGCGAGTTTTTAGGCCCATTCTGTCACAAGGGAAGTCACAAAAATTAGGAGTTTTGTTGAATAGCAAGGCGCGAGAAGGCGAAAAAGCGCAGCATACTCTTCGTATGTGAACATTTTTCGCTGACAAGCAACGCAGCTATCAGGCAAAAGAACAATTTTTGGGACTTCCCACAAAAAATAAAAGACGGAAGCGTCGGTTAAGCCGCTTCCGTCTTTTATATCGAACTAACGATAGTAGATCGCAAAATTAACCGGCGAATGCCTTCTCCAGCGGAGGCACCATCTGCTTCTTGCGGCTCATGACGCCTGGAAGCCACACAGAATTGCCTTCGAGCTTCTTGCCAAAGGCCTTCTCCACCACGGATGGATCATCGGTCACGGCCAGCAGCTCCGTACCTTCCTTCTCCATGGTGTCCGTGAGCATCAAAAATACACTGTGACGGTTACCGTCCACCTTCATCTTCTTCAGGTTGTCCATGATGGCGCACTTGAGGTCGTTGTTGACCTGGCTCAGAGAGACCAACTCCAGCTGCCCGATACCAACGGTCTTGCCGCTCATGTTGAAGTCCTTGTAATCCCTGTGAATGAGATCCATTGGAGGCACACCATCAACGGAACTCTTGGCCTTGGCAAGTTCCAGACCCCATGCCTTGATATCGGAGACACCGGCGATCTTGGCAAGGGCCTCGGCAGCGACCTTATCGTCAGGGGTGCAGGTGGGAGACTTGAAGAGAACCGTATCGCTCAAAATGGCGGACAACATAAGGCCAGCGACCTTGGAATCGATGGGCTTCTTGAACATATCGGTATAGAGCTTGTAGAGCACCGTACCAGTGCAGCCAACTGCCATAGCGCAGAAGAAGATAGGGCTGGCCGTGGTAATATCGCCGATCTTGTGGTGATCCACCACTGCCAGCAGCTCTCCCTTGTCCCAGTTGTCAGGGGCCTGCTTGATGTCGCTGTGATCCACCAACATATACTGCTTGCCGGTGACATCGGTCATGAGCTCAGGCATGGGAACGCCGAACTTCTTGAATGCGAGCTCGGTCTCAGGATTGGGATCACCCTGACGGCAAGGAACTGCGTCCACGCCAAGGGCCTTCTGAAGCTCTGCCAATGCAACTGCTGCGGTCACGGAATCGGTATCAGGGTTTTTGTGCCCAAGTACGAAAACTGCCATTTGTGAAATCCTCCTTTATGGTTATGAATAAAATGCCAAAAAAAACAGACTGCATTTTCTCTATCACAATCTACCATGTTTGCCAAGGTTTTTTTGGGTCTGTCACAGGTTTTTTAAAAAAGGACTATGTGGTCTTTTTGGACACGATACCCAGTTTATGCCACATCTTATTCACTCGATCCACTACTTCCAAATCCATCTCGATGACATCAGGCCAACGTCTTGTAAAGCCCTCCTCAGGCCATTTGCGTGTGCAGTCTATTCCCATCTTGCTTCCATAGTGTGGCAGAGGTGAAGCATGATCCAAAGCATCCACCGGACCGTCAACGAACACAATATCTCGCCTTGGATCCACGTTATTGCCCAGCCGCCAGAGCACATGAGAGAGGTCTTGCACATTAACCTCCCTGTCAAACACGCAGATCATCTTGCAGAACATCATCTGACCAAGGCCCCAGAGGGCATGCATGACCTTTTTTGCATGGCCTGGATAGCGTTTGTCTATGGAGACAAAGGCCAGATTATGGAATACACCCTCCAAAGGCAGATTCATGTCGATAATCTCTGGCAGTGTCTTCTTGATCAAGGGCAAAAAGAGCCTTTCTGTGGCCTTGGCTATATAGCAGTCTTCCTGCGGCGGTCTGCCCACGATGGTGGAGGGATATATAGCATTTTTTCTATGAGTCATGCAGGTGACATGAAATACCGGATACTCATCAGAAAGGGAATAATATCCAGTGTGGTCTCCAAAAGGCCCTTCGATTCGGCGCTCGAATGGCTCCACATATCCTTCCAGCACGATTTGAGAATTGGCTGGCACCTCGAGATTGACCGTAAGACACTTCACAAGCTCCACGGGTGCATGACGCAGAAATCCAGCAAAGACCACTTCGTCTATGTCGTCTGGAAGCGGCGCAGTTGCCGCATAGGTCATGGCAGGATCAGGCCCTATGGCCACCGCTACCTCCAGCCTTCTACCCAAACCCTCGGCCACTCGATAATGCTGCGCCCCTCCTTTGTGCGTATGCCAGTGCATGCCCGTGGTGTTTTTGTCAAAGACCTGCATTCGATACATGCCCACATTTCTGACACCGGTTTCCGGATGCCGTGTGAAAACAAGGGGCAAAGTGATAAACGGCCCTCCATCTTGAGGCCAGCACTTGAGCACCGGAAGCCTGGTCAAATCCACAGCGTCTCCCTTATAGACCACCTCCTGACAAGGCGCATCCTTCACCATCTTTGGAGAGGCAGAGGCAAGTCTGCTCAATTTGGGGATCATCTTTAGCTTTTTCATAAGGGTATTTGGGGCCTCGGCCTCCATAAAATGGGCCACGTCATCGGAGAGGGCATTCAGGTCCTCCACATCCAGGGCAAGAGACATGCGTTTATATGAGCCAAATGCGTTCATCAACACCGGCATGGAACAACCCTGCACGTTTTCAAAAAGAAGCGCCGGACCATGGAGCTTGCAGACCCTGTCTGTTATCTCTGCAATCTCCAAAACAGGACTGACTGTATGTTGTATATGTATCAATTCGCCTTTTTTATGAAGCAGATTTATGAATTCCTGTAGATCTTTGTATGCCACGTAGGCCTCCTTTTCAATCAAATTAAATCTAATTTAAGCCAAACCCCCACTTGTTTCAATGGAAGAGACGAGTAAAATAACCAACTAATAATCTATATGGAGGCATTTCAAGTTGTATCTCGTTCTTGCACGCAAATTACGTCCTCAAACCTTTGAAGAGGTCATAGGCCAACGCCATGTGACTCAGACCCTGCAAAACGCGATCACGCAGAACAGACTGGCACATGCACTGATCTTCAGCGGCCCAAGGGGTGTAGGAAAGACCTCCATAGCCCGAATACTCGCCAAGGCCGTCAATTGCCAAAAAGGCCCAACACCAACTCCGTGCAACGTATGCGAAAGCTGTACAGCCATCACGGCAGGCAATTTCGCCGATGTAATGGAGATAGACGGCGCATCCAATCGCGGCATAGACGAAATCCGCAGCCTGCGAGAAAACTGCCGGTTCCGACCGGTTGCCGGACGTTTTCGCGTCTATATCATAGACGAAATCCACATGCTCACCAAGGAGGCATTTAACGCCCTTTTGAAAACCCTAGAGGAACCGCCGGAACACGTCTTTTTCATTCTGGCCACCACGGAACCTCATAAAATCCCTGCTACTATTCATTCCAGATGCCAACACTACGAGTTCCGCCGCATTCACATTCAAGATCTTGCGGACTATCTAAATCAGATCGTTACAAAAGAGGGGCTTGGCCTGAACAAGGACTGCACCCTCCTCATAGCCAGAGAGGCCGATGGTAGCGTCAGGGACAGTCTGAGCCTTTTGGATCAGGCGGCGGCATACGGAGTCAGGACCGCAGAGGAGATGTGTGAGGCATTCGGACTTCTAAATAGCCAGATACTGGAGAGAATATGTACGGCCCTTCTGCAAAAGGATGTTGGCACCGTATTTACCCTGATGCATGAACTGCACCTGAGAGGGGTAGAGCCAAAGGCATTTGCCTTACAGCTCATGGAGTACATGAGAGACCTGCTTATATTACGTATGATAGGGCTTGAAACCGGAAAAAACATAGTGAAACTTAGCCAAGACGAAGCGGCTCGAATTTGGCCCATGATACAGACCATGCCTGCCACTCTTGCGATACAGATACTAGATCTGCTTGTGAAAGGCATGTCCGGCCTGCAATTCAGCCAATCACCGGCCATAGCCCTGGAGATACTGCTGACGCGCATCGCCATGTTACAGGAATCAATAGATATAACCCAGCTCATTTCCAGAATAGACGGCCTTCTAACCGGTGCTGAATGCCCAAAACCTGCGGCAACACCTGCACGATCTGCCTCAAACGGCCATGCAACGGTTCAATCTCCTGTGCATGCCTCTGCTCCTCCACAAAAAGAAGGGCCGGCGTCAACTAAACAGGCTAGCGACAGAAATGCAGCAGACCAGTTGGTTCCAGGATCGACTCATGCAACAGCAATCATCGAGACAGATACGGCATCTGAAACCTCTGTCACTCCACAGCCAGCAAAGGATGTAATGGGCTTTCTCAGACAGAAAAGACCTGATCTCGCCTCGTTGATGGATGATTGCAACATTCATCAGCAAGATGACTGCGTAATACTGACCTTTAAATCCACAATTCACGGCGACATCATAAAAAGTGAGACCAATCTCGATACACTCACAAAACTGTTCGAGACATTTTATGGGAAACCCCAACAGATTCAGATAAAGATTCATCACAATACGGAAAGGGAAGACAGTAACCAATCAACACTCACAGGACAACCCATTAACGAAGAACTGAAAAATATGCCCCTGGTTCAGGAAATACTGCGCGTCTTCGATGCACGCATAGAGGCCGTATATCCCCATCATAAACCAAGGCGCTCAAAAAAAGCCTGAACCAGCCTTGGGCAGGCGCGGCCGATACAGATTGCAATTGACATAAGCGATATATTATCTTATATCTTGGCTTTCAAATCAGGCCTCCGTTCGCCAACTAACAGGCTATTATTCAGTATCATATCATACATCATTTCAGGAGAAACATGCCATGATGCCAAATTTCCTTTTCACCTCTGAATCAGTCACCGAAGGCCATCCAGACAAGGTAGCGGACCAGATATCCGACGCCATTCTGGATGCCATACTCAAAGAAGACCCCTATGCAAGAGTAGCCTGCGAGACCATGGTCACCACAGGCCTCGCCCTTATCGCCGGAGAGATCACCACCTCCTGCTGGGTGGACATGCCTCAGGTGGTCAGAGGCACCATAAAGGAGATAGGATACACAGATTCCAGCATGGGATTCGACTGGCAGACATGCGCAGTGCTCACCAGCATCGACAAACAGTCCTCCGACATCGCCATGGGTATAGACAGGGACGGTGACATCGGAGCAGGCGATCAGGGGCTCATGTTTGGCTATGCCTCCAACGAAACACCTGACTACATGCCCATGCCCATCTGGTATGCCCACAAATTGGCCAAACGCCTGGCAGAGGTCAGAAAAGACGGAACCCTTCCATTTTTACGGCCCGACGGCAAGACACAGGTCACCATCCGCTATGAAGACAGACGGCCTGTTGCAGCCCAATCCATAGTGGTGGCCGCTCAGCACGAACCATATGTGCATGAAAAAGAGGTAAGAGAGGCCATCATCGAAGAGGTCATCAAAAAGGTCATGGCCCCCGAGCATCTGGCCGCCGGAACGGAATTCTTCATCAACAGCACAGGCAGATTTGTAGTGGGTGGACCGCTCGCAGACTGCGGTGTAACAGGCCGCAAGATCATCGTAGACACATACGGCGGCAGAGGCCATCACGGCGGCGGCGCATTTTCGGGAAAAGATCCAACGAAGGTTGACCGCTCTCCATCATATATGGCCCGCTATGTGGCCAAAAATGTAGTGGCCGCAGGGCTTGCCGACGAGTGCGAGGTGCAGGTGGCCTATGCCATAGGCGTGACCCGTCCCCTTGCCATCAACGTGCGCACCTATGGAACGGAAAAGATTCCGCAGAACCGCATCGTGGAACTGATAGAGAAGAACTTCAGCTTCAAGCCCAGGGAGATAATCGAATACCTGAACCTCAGACGCCCAATATTCAAAAAGACTGCGGCTTATGGGCACTTCGGCAGAATGGAACCTGAATTCACATGGGAAAGACTGGACATGGTGGAGACACTGAAAGACCAGGCAGGCATTTAGGAGAAGACGATGGATTATCATATAAAAGATAAAAATTTGGCTGAAACCGGCAGGTTGCGTATAGAATGGGCCAGAAAGAGCATGCCTGTTCTAAACCAGATACAGACAAGATTTGAACAGGAAAAGCCTCTAAAGGGTGTACGGCTCGGTGCATGTCTGCATGTCACCACCGAGACGGCGGCCCTGGCCCAGACCCTCAAGGCAGGCGGTGCAGAGGTGTTTTTGTGCGCCTCGAATCCCCTCAGCACACAGGATGACGTAGCGGCGGCGCTGGTGGAATTCGACGGCATACCGGTATTCGCCATCAAGGGCGAAGACAACGACACCTATTACAAACACCTGCGGGCGGTTCTGGACGCCAAACCCAATATCACCATGGATGACGGGGCAGACTTGGTCTCCACTCTGCACACCGAACGCCGGAACATGATTCCAGAAATCATCGGCGGCACGGAAGAGACCACCACCGGTGTCATAAGGCTCAAGGCCATGGCTGCTGACGGAGTACTGGCATACCCCATCGTTGCAGTCAACGACGCCAACACCAAACACATGTTCGACAACCGCTACGGCACAGGTCAGTCCACGCTGGACGGCATCATCAGGGCCACCAACAGGCTCGTAGCCGGCAGTATCTTTGTGGTCTCAGGCTATGGCTGGTGCGGAAAAGGGCTCGCCATGCGTGCCAGAGGCATGGGGGCTCGTGTCGTGGTCACAGAGATAGACCCCCTTAAGGCCCTCGAGGCCGTGATGGACGGCTATGAGGTCATGCCCATGAAGGATGCCGCCTCCATCGGGGACTTCTTCTGCACCGTGACAGGCGATATCGCAGTCATTCGCAAGGAGCACTTTCTTGCCATGAAGGACGGCGCCATCGTATCCAATTCAGGACATTTTAATGTGGAATTAGACCTTCAATCCCTTGCTGAAGTCACCAGATCCAGACGTTTTATTCGGGATTTTGTAGAAGAATACCACCTCATCAACGAAAGACGCATCTATGTCCTGGGAGAAGGCAGGCTTGTCAATCTCGCAGCCGCTGAAGGCCACCCTTCAAGTGTCATGGACATGAGTTTCGCCAATCAGGCATTATCGGCTGAGTATATCCTCAGCCATGCAAAAACCCTGGAGAAACGGGTTTATTCAGTGCCAGCCGACATAGACCGAGAGATAGCCAGGCTCAAGCTGGAGAGCATGGGTATTAGAATCGACACGTTGACTCCTGAACAGAGCAAATATCTATCCTCCTGGGAGATGGGGACATAGCAACGAAAAAATTGTTTGATTAAGTGTGAGGGGCGCATTTCAAATGCGCCCTGTCAATACATCACCAAGCTGAGCACATTAATGGACTGTATTTTGAGACGACAGAATTTACAGTGCAAAAAATTGCTTAAAGAAAAGTAACCATTATGGCAGACAAGAACATCACATGGAATGACATACCATCTCTTGAAATTGAACTAGACGACTCTACATCTTCAGGAAATTCCGACAAACGCAGCCATCAGCGTCTTTCAACCAATGAGATAAAAAAGCTAACACTGACCACTTCGACTATCATCGTACGCATGTTCAGTCCCAAGGTAGGTCTTGGTCTCATGGAAGGACAACTGCTTGATCTGAGTAAAAGAGGAGCCAAAATCAAGACAGAGAAGGCAATCCCAATAAATGAGGTCATAGATCTACTCATACCATTGGGCAGCAGAAAAATAAAATGTCGAGCCATGGCCAAATGGGTCAAACAGGGGCTCAAAACCTTCGACATAGGCGTGGAATTCGTCAATATAGATTCAATGGACTCCAGCTATTTAGGTAGCATGATAACCACTTATTATTTGAAGTTCTGAAAACGACCCCCAATCACCTCACTTATCAGGATTTTTAACAACTTATAATCTAACCCAAATAAACTTGGTCAACAGACCGATAAGGGCTGGAAAAGCCAGGGATGCCAGTATGCGAGTGACAGCCAGTTTCCAGCCCAGCAGCGGCACCTCATACACCAAAAAGCGATTTATGCCCATGAGGGCCCAGGCCGAAAGGTATGTGACCACAGGCGCAATGGCCGCCCCCTGCTGAAGCAGGGCATTCACAATGGGAAACTGCACAAACGGCCCACCAGGAGTGAGCATTCCACCCACAGTGGCGATCAAAAGCCCTTTTACCCCCGATTCCTCACCCAGAAAACGGGTCAAAAGCTCGGTGGGCAATATCACGGTGATCATCCCTGCTATCCAGAAACCAAAAAGCAAGGCAGGTATGATGCCAATAAGCATACCGAAACCAGTCTTGAAGCCGACAAACACCAAAGCCGGATCTTTTCTATAAACAAAAAAGGTCAACACAATGGCAATGAACGCCATTATCCAGAATGTACTCTTCATGGTCTTACCTCATACCGCCTTACAAAGGGTTCGCGCATATGCACAATAACCACAATAGACAAGGTCTGTGATATCGGGCACAAAAGGTATCTCCGGGGTTAGAATCTCCTCCAGAAGGGCCGAGAGGGCAGGAAGAAAATAGTTAGTCATATCAGTAGGGTGAATGACTTTTTTAACATTTTTACCATGTTCGTTAAACAATGCTGACTGAATTGTATTGTTATCACTCTGTGATTTTATCCCCTTCAATCGGTAATAAGCGGCGTTCAACCATTCAAACCCATCTGTCTCGCACAAGAACAGATAGATGGGAAGCTGAAAGGAATCGATGGATTTTTTGATGGTTTCACGCTTGAAATCGGTCAGGTTGTCCAGGTTTATCTTATTATCTACATCACCTGTTTTATAATCTATAATCCATGTTTTGCCATCTTTATCTGTGTGTATTCTATCGATTCTGCCTGATATATTCACCTCACAATTGAGGTTCGATAATGTTATCCTTTTTTGCTTCTTAACTTCCAAATTATCTATTGTAATGCCTTGATTATAATTCTTTTCAAAATGTAAAAACAGCTTCATACGATACATCAGAATATCTTTCAGCAATATTACAGGAACACTCCATCGCTCCTGTTTTCTTAAGTGTTTTTCCATATTTTGTATAATACAACTTTCCAATGATGTTTCAATAAGTTCAACATTAAGTCTATAACCTATTAAAGGCTTATATAAATCATACAGTGTATCATGAACTATATTGCCAATTATAGCCCCATCAATTTCATTCACACTTTCTTTTTCATCAGATATACCAAGACAGTAACGTATATAAAATTGATATGGGCACTTGAGATATTTATTGATACTGTTAGGAGAATAGCTCATATTCTTAAGCCTATCCAGCAGGTTATTCTTTTTCACTTCTATAACCTTACGACCAGCTGGCTTAAGATACAGAGCATGTCTTCTGATACGGCTATCGTTGAACAGCTTTCCATCCTTTTTCTCCATCTCCCAGATGATCTCGTCTATGAAGCGGCTGCGTTCCCGATCACTTCCCCCATCATAAAAGATGTGCACCTCCCGGGCTCCAGAGATCAATCTCCTGAAATGATGCCGCTCTATCTCCACAGCACGTCTGAGATCGGGCATACCAAGGGCCATGCGAAGGGCATGAGGCAGAATAGGCTCAGGACCAATGCCGGTGGGCAATGTCCCCTCGTTCATATCAAACAGCAAGACCTGCCTGAAATTCAGACATCGAGTCTCCAGAAGCCCCAAGACCTGAAGACCCGTAAGGGGCATGCCCTTGAATGGAAGCCGCTTTCTGGAAACAATATATCGCAAAAGGCGCTTGAAACCCGAAGACGTAATCGGTTCCTCTCTGAGGAAAGATTCCATGAGTTCCTCGAGTAGATTCAGAAATACCGCATTTCCGTCCTGCCAGAGTACCGATAACATGGCATCCTGGGCATTTATGTACTTAAGAAGGCCTGTTATAAAATCATGTAGGTAGCCGGCAAACTCTCCTGCGGTTTTACATTTGGATATCTTCTTCAACTCTCCATAAATTCTGTTAACATAGGCCAAAATCTCCGGATGTTCTCTAAAAACCTCATCAAGCTCATGTTTGAGGGCAAAGGATATGCCTTGCTCGTTGGCCCATGTCTGAAGCAAGGCAGCCGCACCGAAGTGAATCTGCGGGCACAGTGCCCTTTCCATTGCCACCATGTGTGCATGGGATAAAACCCGTATGAGATCGGGAAGATAAATGAGGGGAGGCTTGGTCTGTGAGGAATCAGCAGATGCCTGCCGCATGGACTGTAAAAGAGTCAGTACCTCCAGAACCAGCTCCGTGAGCGCCAGCCTCTCCAGAGGATAGCCCATTGAGACATTAAAAGGCGTCTCACATCGATCCATCAACCAGCAAAGCACGGGCATCAGCCGATTGGAATCAGGGAGCACAAAGGCCATCATGTCCTCGAACAACCCTTCTTTATTCAAAAAATCCGCCTGGTTGCCCAGAATCTCACCAGCCATGGCCAACTGGGAATGAAATCCTGCAGCTTCATGGAGTTCGATCTCAGGCGGCCTCCAAGAATCATCGCTGTAACGGATGATTTGGGCACCATATCTACGGCACAGAAGACTAAATAGCCCATCTTCCGCTCTGGTAAGTGCAAAAAAACCGGCCAGAAATACGCGAGGTGAGTGTCCCCCACTGCTGCGGAGAAGCCCAGACCAATCCACCTCATTCAATTCAGAGGCAAGCCGATATCGCTCCCCCCTTGTCCAGATACCCTTATCTTGCAGAAGTTGAAGCCACTGCTCATAGATATCTGCAAGATACGGCCAGATACTCCTGGCCTCCCTTCCGAGCTGCTCATTTTCCATGGCAAGAGGTACATGGTTTCTGATAGCGGTTGGCGAGATCAGCTCCATGCTGAATTCTTCAAATATGTTGAGGAGCTCCAGACCCCAGTAGAAAAATGACTCAAAATCCTGAATGAGTTGCTTGAAGGAATGGCTTTTCTGCCCATTGAATGCCGTGCCATCTAAGACCTCTTTACCTGTCAATATCTCACGCACTAATGCAAAAAGGTTATAAAGCAGATCCAACTGGCTGATATCCCTCCTATGCTGCCCATCACCATGACTGGCAGCCAACATGGCAACAAAGGTATCCAGATCCAAAATGTGAGGAGGATGGTAGGAAGCGCCGATCCTTTTACTCAACTCCGCCCTCAGATAAAGACATGGCCTAACACCAGGGAACACCACGATAAACTGAGACAGGTCTCGCCTCTCCTCTTGTAGCAGTGCGTTTGCAAGATAATCGATTACAGAATCCTGCATGGAAAGCTCTATAATATCAGACACACCGCATCTCCTTTCGAGACATAGACCAGCCAACCGGTTACCCTCATATCCCTGTACAGCTCAACCATATAAGAGAGATAGGTCTTGAGCTGTGCCTCATCGCCCGGCTGTTTCTCACCCGTCTTGAACTCGGCTATCAACATCTCGTTTTCACACTGTACCACGCGATCCATACGATAGAGTTCGCCATTGGGGGCGACCAGCTCCCGTTCTGTCCATATGACCGCAGGTTCAGGCGGCCAGAACAACCGCTCCAACTCCTTTTTGCAGAGCACCCTGCATATATCCCTACTCCATTTCGCAAAATCATCATGAATATCAAAGGGTTGGATTGCCAATTTACAGTCTTCGTACAAAAAAACATGAAGTTTAGCTTCATCGCCTTTCAATTCCTGAGGAAGAGGCGACAAAAGACGGGACAGCAGAAAATGGACGGCTCCTCCCACTGCCATGGCGTGCTTGGCTTCAGATGTATGATGAGTGAATGGGCGATGACGTAATGACCTCTGCCATGCCCAGTCAGCCTGTTTGGGGCGATATTCAAGGCCCAATACGCCCTTTTTCTCATCAGGCGGCAAAGATGCCATAACTTTTCTCACAGGGCTTCCCAGTTGCAGTATGTTCGTTTCAGTATCATTTTCTTTTATTGTTTCAAGCCCCTCATAGATCGACATAAAATGATTGCTGGAATTCCCCTTCTTTTCAGGAATCAGCATATACAACTCCTCCTCCGCACGAGTCATGGCCACATACAGGCATCGCAGTTCATCCAGCCATGCCTCCTCCTTCTCACGCATGGCTATGTCATTCAATGTTTTCGATACATTTCGCGCATATTCAGGGGTGGTTACGGCCAGCAATCCCTCTTCACCGCCATCACTCTTTTCATTGACTATGCGGGGCCCTCTGTGTGCCTCCAATGAGAGGCTCATCACCGGCATCAAGACCACAGGCGCCTGCAACCCCTTGGACTTATGAATGGTCATGATGCGAACGGCATTTGGGCTCTGGACATTTTTAAGCATAAAGGGCTCTTCCGGACCTGTAGCAAACCAATCGAGCACGGCCTGAATATCGAATGAAACCTGTCCGTGCAGGTTGTACAACAGATCCAAAAGATGCTCGGCCACAGGCTCTTCATGGGGCATGATGGCCTTATAATCGAAAAATTGCAGGAGTTTTGAGACGATATCATAAACCGGCCAGGTGCGCACACGCCTAAGTGGCCCGCCAAAGGTATTTTCCCACAGGGCTGACATATCCTTCATCCAGAGGGACAACAGCCCGTTATTAAAGCCTTCAACCCGTTGTTTTTCCAGCCACTGCCATGGTGAACAAGTATCGGAATAATCCCTCCAAAATGGCTCAAAGAGCCCACCTGTCAATACCTGGGCCACGCATCTGTCCGATGGCCTGTGTAGCAGCTGAAGCATGGCAAGGATATCCTGCACCAACCTGCTCTCCCGAATGTCCATCTGCTGCTCTGATCGAACCGCTATTCCCTGATTTGTGAGATAGGCGGTCAACTGGGCTATCTGGTCTTTTTTGCGCAGCAATATGAAGACATCCTTGAGTGCATAGCGTGTAAGGATGTCGTTTAGCCGGTTCTTTGTCCACTCACATGCCTTTGCCATGACATCATTCACCTTGCCCCCATTCCAGGACTCTAAGTACACAAAACCGCCATCACGTTCTTTGGCATATCTTGCCGGAATTTTCTGGTGCACATGCTCAAAAACCCTCGACAGCTTGTTTTTGAGCATTACAGGAGAATGATCTTTTGAAACCGCATCAGCAAACCGACCAAGATTGTCCATATGAAACACAGAGCCCACAAAGTCCACGATGACCTTGTGGCTACGCCAGTTCTCATCGAGTGCCAGCTCCATTATGCCGTTTGATATAAGGGAGAGGCTATCAGGCCCGACATCGAAGACATCAGGGTCAGCCCCACGCCAACGATAGAGCAGCTGTTTGGAGTCGCCAACGCAGAAAAGCGAACCGCCTCTGGAAAGGGCCTCTTCTATGAGGGGACCGATGGCCTTCCACTGCAGCAGACTCGTGTCCTGAAACTCGTCTATCAGGACATGAAAAATGCGCTCACCGAGCCTGAAAAAGAGCTCAGGCATAGCAAAATCCCTGTAAATCTGCTGGACATAGAGGTTGATATCGCCAAAAAAGATGGTGCGTTCCTCCATTTTGATATCATTCAGAATGCCTTTCCATTCTTTCAATAGGCTGAAATAAGGACGGAAATCTTCCACCGCCCTTGATTCGGCATAGTTTCTGATGTTTTCCTGTATCTGCCCCCATTTTGCATTCAAATTGTTATCGATGAATTCAAACGAGGATTTATTGAAAAGCCCATCGATATGCTTACCGAAGTAGGGCGATTTCAGGGCATCCTCCAGCCGACCGTTTATGGCCTTCTCCATGGCCTTTTTCGCATAACCATTGAGCACAAGCCCCTTGCTCTGAATATCCTTCAAAAATTCCGCTATCTGCCTCTTGATCTCATCCTTTGATGGAGCCTCGATAAATGGCATGATAAATGGCATGCCGTGTGTCTGTTCCTCTTCATAAAAGAAGGTGAGTTTCTCAAGGATGGCACCATGCGGCCACCATGAGGCCTTCTCTTCCTCTGTCAGATAGTAGCGAATGAGTGCCTCGATACGATTGAATAACGCAGTGTCACGCTGTGCCTTCAGAAGCAGGTCGTCCATGGCCTTCTGAAGGAATCGCTTCTGATGAGGGTCTATCTCATACTCTGGCGATAGTCCCAATTCGTAACGGGATGCCTCGACGATCTGATGTAAAAAGCTATCGATGGTACGGACCTGCCAGAAATCGTAATTACGAAGCAGCTCATCCACCACCTCTTTCGCCCGTTTGGGAAATCCATTAGGATTATCTGTCACTAACTGCGAAAGCTCTGATACAAGGTGTGAGGAGGGTTGCAGAGCCAGTTCCTTCAAAAAATTAAGCACACGCCGCCTCATCTCCTGTGCAGCATCGTTGGTGAATGTGATAGCCAGCAGATTGGGAATGCGGTTTTTGGGAATACGAAATGAGAGCAAAAACTGCACAAATCGCATGGCAAGGAGATATGTCTTTCCCGAACCAGCCGATGCCTTTACCTGCATGATGTGAGGGAAGGATAGCGTTGAATCGCCTGGCAGTTGCACCATACTATTCCTCTTTTCCCAACTGTTTCAACAGGTTCGAGATCGCCCGCCATATCCGCTGTGTCATCTCCTCTTTGGAAGGAGTGTGGCCTTCCGTATCGTTTATGGATATGGGAGCGCCCACTGCCACTCGAATATGTCCAGGCCGAATCCATATACGATCCCTTGGCAGAACCTCATAGCTGCCGACAATGGCAACAGGCACTATGGGGCAGCCTGAGCGCAGGGCCACCTGAATCCCGCCGGCCTTGAAGGGCTGGAGTTTACCGTCTCGACTTCGAGTGCCTTCAGGGAAGATTACCACCGAGGCACCTGCTTTGATCTTTTCTGCTGCATCAATCAGGCTTTTTATGGCAGCCTTACCGCCAGAGCGGTCTATAGGGATGTGGCCTGCAATCTTCATCACCAATCCAAAAAACGGCAAGGAAAACAGCTCCTTTTTTGCTAAAAAACGGATACTCACCGGAAGCGCACAATAGAGGGCAAGGATATCCACCTGGCTTGCATGATTGGCACAAAAGACAACGGTATGATCTGACGGCACGTTCTCACGACCTGTCACCTCATAGGTTATGCCGCCCAGCCACATACAGAGCCTTGCCCACGTACGTCCAATACGATATACCATGTCCTCAGAACGCAGGACGATCTTGCAGAAAATGCTGAGCGACCCGAAAAAAAAGAAACCAAACACTACGGTCAGCAGGAACAGGAGTGCACGCATAAAATCGACCTTTACCCATTGAGGTTATGTAAAAATTGGCGTAGGATAGCAACCCCATATCAAAAAGACAAGTGACTCCAAAATCAACTGACAGAAACATATATGGACCAACAGTACAACCTGAATGCCTACACATTTCATCTGCCTGAATCATCAATTGCTCGATATCCTGTACCTGAACGCAGCACATCACGGCTGCTGGCCCTGAACCGCCGCATGGGTGATATCGCACATCGCTCTTTTTCAAATATCCTGGAGTATCTCGAACCGGAAGACTGCCTTATAATCAACGACAGCCGTGTGTTTCCTGCCCGTATTCGCACAAAGAAGCCCACAGGTGGCAGAGTGGAGTTTCTGCTGCTGCACTTTCCACTGGTCACAGACCATGGTGGTGCCGTGGTCACAGCCCTCTGTCGCAGCTCCAAACCGCTAAAATCAGGCCAGACCTTGGAATTGGGAAGTGATCTCACCATTCAAGTGGTTGAATCATTGGAAAACGGTCAAATAAGACTGAAACTGCATTTTGACGGCGAGCTTGAACCCATTCTTGAGCGCCATGGCGAGATACCGCTTCCCCCCTACATAGACCGTCCTGCCACTGACGAAGACAAAAAGACCTACCAGACCGTCTATGCCCAACGGACAGGTTCGGTGGCGGCCCCCACAGCAGGACTGCACTTTGATGAGGCCGTATTGACCAATATTCAAGAAAGGGGTGTGGCCATCGGGCATGTGACCTTGCATGTGGGCTACGGCACCTTTGCGCCCATCAAGACTCAGGACATTCGAAACCATAAGATCCATTCTGAATGGATATCCGTACCGCCTGAGACGCAAAAGCTCATACGCGACACCAAGCGGCGAGGAGGCCGCGTGATTGCCGTGGGAACCACATCGGTGCGGACACTGGAGTTCTGGGCACAGCATACGAATATCTTCGCATTCCAGGAAAACTCTCCATCCGCCTTTGAAGCCATGTGCGACCTATACATCCTGCCGGGATTTCAATTTCAGGTGGTGAATGCCATGCTCACCAACTTTCATCTGCCGGGCTCTTCCCTGCTGGTTCTAGTCTCGGCCTTTGCAGGCAAGGAACTGATTATGAAGGCATATAAGGAAGCGATGGAACAAGGCTATCGCTTCTACAGCTATGGGGATGCCATGCTGATTCTGTAAGTTGTTCATAAGAAAAGGACTTGAAATATCAAGAAGAGGAGGGTAACCTCATACGCTCCGTGATGAATTTTCCGTATCTCATGTCGGTCTTGAGGATGTGGGCTTTCAGCCAGTCCCATGTGTCATAAAAGGTGCTGATGGCAAGATCGGAGGTTATCGTACCCTCCAAACATGATTTAGCAAAACTATTTACTCGATCTACAAATTGCCGGTGTATCAACTTATGGGCTTCCAACTCAGGAAAGTTATATCTCTCCATCCATTCTTCTTCATCGGCAAAATGAGTTACTGTGTATTCGTGTAGGAATTTTATGCTGTTACAGACCTCTTCCTTGCCTTTGCCGTCCCACAGGGCATCCATCAGACGATTAAGGGCATCTATCAGGCTCTTGTGTTGATTGTCCAATACATCTATACCAATCCTCATACTTGGTTCAAATTTGAGCATACCAAATTATCCTCCTATGATTTTGATCGACACACGCTTTCTTCTGCCACCGTCAAACTCGCCGTGCGATAACTCTTCATACCGATCCTTTTTTCGCTCGAAACCCTGATTGGGCGTAAAATCAATTACGCTCCTACTATTCATATCCGTTCTCTTTTCGCTTGATACCGTTGAATCAATTAAACCAATCACCTAAAATGCCTTACAACCACCGCATGCACAGCCGCTGAAGAGTTTTTTCTTGACCCAGCGCATGGCATATTCCAAAAGTGCATCTTCATCTTGAGAGATACGCTCTATGACCTGCGGGTCTTCCATATAACGATCCAGATTAGGGCCGTTCAAAAAGAAATCCCGAAAGGCATCGATATTGTAGCAACCTAAGTAGAAGGTCTCTATCTGATCTGCATTCAGGCTTCCCACACCCGCCTGATTTTTGGCCTGTAAGAGCTCACTGAATATGTCGTTCATGGCGTTATAGGGTGCTATGCCTTCGTGCTCTATCCACTCCTTTACAGAACGCCGAGCCCCTGCTTCAAATCCTCTGCAATCCGGCTCACGCACCACGTAATGCCTGACAGTAACCTGATCGTCCACGCTTCGATGAATCATGCGAGCCAAAGGATAGGTGCGACAGGCACTCGGACGGTCTTCATAGACCGAGCAGCCCTTGCCTTCCTCCAGGAACAGGCACCTAAAACTGTTGCGTTCCATATTCATGGTCAGGACAGGCACACCACTGCCCTGCCCCACATGCACACTGGTGTAGCGCTTGAGAAACTCGTCCGAACGCATGTTCAGCCTTCGTTTAAGACGCACCACATCATACGGCATCAATACTAAATTCACATCATAGCAACAGGTGGTGAAACACTCCTTTTCAGGCGTGCATGAGAAACAAAAGGTATCTTCTTCCAAAAGAGGATGTTCGTGATCTATATAACATTCCTGTTCACTCATTAGCTATCTCCCATATCAAGATAATTGAAACATCAGCACAACAAAAAACGAATCACCGGCGATTTTCATCAAGATTTCCGGTTATAGACAATATAAGCTCGACCTCTCCAAGGGAAAGACCTGTGGCCCTGGCTATCTCAGGGATATCGGAACCGGAATGCCACATGGATATCACCATGGTCCGACTGTCTTGTTCAGACCTGTCTGCTGCGGCTGTCTGCTGCGGCTGCGTATTTACATTTACGACCGATTTCATGAATTGCTGACGGGCTTCATTCTTTCTGGCATTACCGCGGCCCAGAGAAATCACTACGCCGTCTTTTTCTCTTTCAATCCGACCTGATACCGGAGAAACCGTCTGACCTCTGCCGGGTTGAAGGATATCCTGCTGTAAGGAATGCTCTGTTTTTGTCTTTGCCGTAACAGGCTTCAGGCCGGTCAGTTCTTCCCTCAAGGCCGAAACGAGCTTGCGCTTTTCCTGAAGATTTGCATCCAGTTCATTACAGAGTGCATCCATCTCTCGTAATGAGACGATAAAGGCATCGATCTTTTGTGGAGTGATGTGTCTGATACGAAGAAAAATGACACAGAGAAGCGCCAGGAGAATTACATCCAGGAAGAATTGAAACCACAGAATCAAGGAAACAGGATCAATGTCTGACCACACGATACGTTCCGTTTATCGATTCGGAAAACCACCGGAATAACAACCAGTTCCGGCTCATTGTAAAATCATGAACACATGGTAATTTTGCATGGTTGAACATACAGAACCGATTACGCCGTCATTTAAGCAGCGTCCCCATCAATCTGATGTCATCCACATATAATGGCGCCAGTTCCCTGTTGATACGATCCAGAATGGGTCTCCTGAAACGGTTTATATTATTTTCCTGCACACCGGCGCTCAGGTCGATTCCCTTCATCTCTCTATAGATAGCATCCCTTACCCAGGTCTCTTTTCGATTCAACTCCTCCTTCATCTGTTTATCCCTGCAGATAAGCTCCACCTGCAACTTGAAAAACACTGGCTCCCCGCCCTGTTGGGCCGGAATGAGAAAGGGGGCGAGGCTGATATACTCCAAGGGAGCGAGTCTTTGGGCATCGGCTGGATTTGTATGTTCCTGAGACGGCCTTTGGGCTGCAGGGGCTGCGACAGGACTGGTCTGCTCCGGAGTTTTGACCGAAACAGGGGCTGAAGGCACGTTATGAATTGAAGGAGATGCGATTTGGGCGGGCTGTTGCACCTGCACAGGCCCAGTCGGCGCTGACAGACCGGAATACATACGCCAGAACACCCAGCCGCCGCCAAGCATAAAAAGACAGGCGATACCAGAGACAAGCCATGGCAGAATCGAAGACGATGACGAAACAGATCGCTCTTCCCCGCCGGCGGATACTTCGTCTTTTTCAGGCTCGATTGCCTGTTCCTGGCCTGCCACCGCCGCTTCCAACTCAGAGGAAAGCTCCTCCACTATATTTTTGGGCTTGCTTTCGGCTTCCGCGATCTTGGAGGCAAACTCCTCAAAAAGCGGTACCTCTTCAAAATCACTGCCTTCATCCCAAAGCTCGTCCTCCGCCTTAGCGCCTTCAGCAGCAGCATCTTCTCCGGTGGCCTCTTTCTCCGCCGGGCCGTCTTTCTCCGAGGAAGCCGAAGCAGCGGACGGTATATCCTTCAATGCGGAATCACCCGCAGCAAAAGCACCTGATGGATTCAACCCTGCATCAGCTGTCTCTGAAACAGGTATCTCTTCAAAGGTCAGGTCGCCCAAGGGAACCTGAAGATTTTTATTCGGCTTGGCGGCTTCTTCCAGGCCCAAAGGGTCTGAAACAGCGCCATGCTGTGATACATTGTCAGTAGTCAAGAGGGGTTCTTTTGCTTCGTTTGCCAATTTACTGTCTCGATTTATGCAAATATCTTTTCGATCTTTTCACTCAGGGTCTCGGGGGTGAAGGGCTTGACGATATAATTGCTGACACGCGCCTTGACCGCCTCCACGATATTTTCCTTCTGGGCCTCGGCGGTGACCATCAAAAACGGAATATTCTGAAATCTTTCATCGGCCCTGACCTTTTTGAGAAGCTCTATGCCTGTCATCTTTGGCATATTCCAATCGGAAACGATAAAATCTACCTGTTCCTTCTGCAAGACATCCCATGCCGTGGAACCGTCATCGGCTTCGATAAAATTCTTGAAGCCCAGCTGCGTAAGGATATTTTTGACGATTCTACGCATGGTGGCGAAATCGTCAACGATCAACACCTTAATATTGTAATCGATCGCCATATATCAGATCCTCCTGCCATTCTTATTAAAAATACCATCCACAATAACTGCTCAAAGATAACATGGAAACGGCATAAAACAAGATGTTAATAATTCAGATGAGGTTGTAAAAAGATATTTTCAAACCAGGCTCAGACCAAATCAGACATTTTCTCCGCAAGCATAGACCGCAATCCCGATAGGGCCTTACTGCGGATTTGCGAGATTCGGGATTCGGTATAGCCCATCACCTCTCCGATCTCTTTCAATGTGAGGCCCTCTTCATAATACAGTGACAGCACAAGCCGTTCCTTCTCAGGTAATCCCGCTATCGCTTCTTCCAGAATCCTCTTGGTTTCCACCGATTCCATGGCGTCCACAGGACTCTGGGCGTTTTCATCGACCAGCGTCTCCAGGGCATTCTCTTCGGAACCGTCCGCAAAATATTCATACCTGGCATCCAGTTCCATGACATGCGCTCCATTCAGTTCTTGAGCCAGATGAAAATAATCTTCCAGCTCCATTCCAAGGGCGGCAGCCATCTCCTCATGCTCCGGCGGCCTGCCCAGTCTGCGCTCAAGTTCCTCCTGAACAGACAGAACTTCGTTATTTTTCCTGCGCATACCCCTGGACATCCAGTCTCTTGAACGCAATTCGTCCAGCATGGCACCCTTGATGCGAAATTCGGCATAGGTCTTGAAACTCGTCTCTTTGGATGCGTCATATTTTTTTATGGCATCCCACAGTCCTATGGCGCCTGCGTTTACGAGTTCTTCCATGGTCACGCTGCCAGGCAGACGAACTATCATGCGTTCTGCCAATGATCGAACAAGAGGTAGATACTCAGTAAAAATAACGTCGTTATCGTTCGACATAACCCAATGTCCTCGCATCATACGCTCGCGCCGCAATCCATGACCTATATCTGTATGAGAATACACCGCTATCTTTCCTCAACCTCATAAATTTCCATTCAACCCCTGCCCAAAAGCTGTTTCCAGAAAAAAACTATGTTGCCCTGGGGTGCATTCTGGAGTCGCTGACTCAAAATGGTCTGCGCCAGAGTGACAAAACCCTTGCCGGCATTGGAATCCGGATAGACCTGCAACAGGGCCTTCTGCTGGCAGATCGCACGTGGCACAGACTCGTCTTTCGGTATAAACCCAAGATAATCCAGAGAGATGGAATCCAGGAAACGATCGGCGACAGTGGTGATCTGTCGGTAAACCTTCTTCGCTTCATTGGCGCTATGAACGGAATTCACCAAAATCGAGAAGGACTTGACTTGATGACGGGATGACATGAGCTTTATAAGGGCGTAGGCATCCGTTATGGAAGTCGGCTCCGGAGTCACGACCACCACTCTTTGCTGAGCCGCCATATTGAAATAGAAGACATTGTCGGAGATGCCTGCCGAGTTATCTATAAACAGCATGTCGATATCGGATGCCAGGTCCTCCAGCCCGTCCAGCAGAAACAGCTTCTCACTCTCACCGAGATTGATAAGTTCCGTGGTGCCTGAACTGGACGGCAGTATCAAAATGCCTTCAGGGCCCTCCACCACCACGTCGTTCAGGGTTTTCTGGCCTGCAAAGACATGGTTGATGGTCCATTGAGGAGTCAATCCGAGCATGACGTCTATGTTGGCCAGCCCCATGTCCGCATCCAGAATCAAAACCTTTTGTCCAAGCCTCGAAAGGGCGATGGCCGTATTTACAACTATATTGGTCTTGCCTACCCCCCCTTTCCCGCTGCTGAAGGAAAAAACTCGCGGGGCTGTCGCCGGCATAGCCGATACGCCCTGGTCAAAATCGAACTGAATCGTTCCGTCCCTGAGATATTGCATGGTTTCCGCCTGATTCATACGATGGTTCTCACTTTATTTTCAGTATATTCTTTCATTTTATCGAAATTGAACAAAAAGCTGTTCAAAACAGCCGAGTCGGCCGGCTTTATATCCTCCGGCACACGCTGGCCGTGGGATATGTAGGATGGCTTGACATCATGGCACAAAAAAGGCGTCAAAAGACCTGAGCAGGACATGGTTTCATCCATCTTGGTTATCACCCAGCCGACTACCGGAAATCTCTTGTAGAAACGGGACGCTGCCACCAGGTCATCTGTTTTTGCAGTAGCGGAAAGACAGACATAGGCCTTCAGATCGTCGATGGTTTTAAACAGAGTACCAAGCTCCGCAGAGTGTCTTTTATCCCACAACCCCCTGCCTGTGGTGTCCACCAACACAAAATCCTTGTCACTGTGCCTTGCAAAGGCCGCTATCAAAGAATCCCTGTCCCTGACAGATTCGAAATCAACAGACATAATCTGCGCGTATTTTTTGAGCTGATCCACTGCACCCAGCCTGTAACTGTCTGTTGTAATCAGTGCACCCTTCATTCCGGACTTGAACACCAATCTTGCCGCTATCTTGGCCAGAGTCGTGGTCTTGCCCACGCCTGTAGGCCCTATGAAGGCCAGACGGAATCCACGCGGCATATCATCCACGCGAGCCCCGTATTTCATGCGGGAAGCGCAGTGAATCTGCAGCCACCTCCTGACCATCTCCACGCTCACAAGCTGTTGAGCCAACGGGCCTTTGAAAAAATCCATGGCCAGTTTCTGTTGGAGTTCGCAGTCAATGCCCATACAGGAAAATGCCCTGGCCAGGGCCTGAACAGGGGATTCAGGAATAACACCCTGAAAAGACTGACTTTCAACGGTTTCATCAAGTGTCTGTGTTTCCGAAACAATCTCCTGTGATTCCTGAGAAACCACTGCGATATCCCTGTCTATGGCAGCCACTACCTCGGCCCAGGCCTCTACAAGCCCTGTTTCTGGGTTGCGGCGTTTCAGGCGATTGGTCTTCACTATTACGGCGTCCTCTCCGAACTCCGCCTTGACTCGCTCCAATGCATCAGAGACTGATTTGCCTTCGAATCGTTTGATGTGCATAGCTCTATCTTATTATCTCAACCGCCTCTAATTTTATATTGCCGGTCACCTCCGAATGGGACAACACCGTGACATTCGGAATGAATCGATCCAATATCTTCTTCAGGTGCCTTCTTACCTGAGGCCCGCACAGAATCACGGGCTGTATGCCCTTGGCCGTTACAGATTCCACCGCTCGCTGCACGGCCTGCACAAGTCTTTGAATGGAGGCAGGATCCAGAGTCAGAAAGCTGCCGTGTTCCGTCTGTTGAATACCTTTTCGAATCTGATCCTCCATCGAAGGCTCCATGGTCATGACCAGCAGCGTATTGTCCTGCCTCAAAAACGGCTTCACTATGGACTTGCCCAACCGCTGCCTAACATACTCGGTAAGCACCTCAGGGTCCTTGGTGTAACCTGCATAGTCCGCAAGCGCCTCTACTATGGTGAGCAGGTCACGCAAGGAAACCCGTTCTTTTATCAGATTCTGAAGCACTTTCTGTGCCAAACCCAATGGGCATACGCTGTTAGCCTCTTCTACTGCCTTTGGATAGGTTTTGGCCAGGTTATCCAGCATCTTTTGCACCTCCTGCCTGCCGATAAATTCGTCGGCATTTTGACGGATAACCTCGGAGAGGTGCGTAGCTATGACGGTGGACAGGTCAACCACTGTATAGCCGGCCAATTGTGCCTCTTCACGCATGGCCTCGGGAATCCAGACCGCCTCCAAACCAAAGGCAGGATCCGTAGTTGGAATACCTTCGATAGGCTTCTTGATCTCATCCGGCGCCATTGCCAACAAATGGCCCAGCAGCAGTTCAACTCGAGCCACCTCCAGCCCCTTTATGAGAATGGAATACTCGCCCGGCGCCAGTTGCAGGTTGTCCCTTACGTGCAGGGACGGCACCATGATGCCCATTTCCTGAGCGAACTGCCTGCGAATGGAGCGAATGCGTTCCAGCAGGTCACCACCTTGCTCCTCGTCCACCAATGGAATCAGACCATAGCCCACCTCCAGACTCAGGACATCCACGGACAGCAGCTTTTCCAGCTCCTCAGGTGAACCTGGCTCAGGCCCTTTGACGGCAGGCTGTGTCTCGGGCCGTTCCGCCACCTGTTTCTGAACGGCGAGCCTTTCCTTGTATGCCAGATAGGCTAGACCACCCATACCTGCAGATAAGACGAAAAAAGGCAGTGTCGGCAAACCAGGCACCATACCAAAGAAGAAGATGACGCCTGACGTCACGGCCAATGCCTCCGGCTGCACCGCAAACTGTTTGAAAAACTCCCGGCCCATGCTCGCATCGGAGGAGGCACGAGTGACCAGAATACCTGCCGCAGTGGAGATGATGAGCGCAGGGATCTGAGAGACCAGACCGTCTCCGATGGTAAGAAGGGTGTAGCTTTTGGCAGCCACTGCAACCGCCAGATTCTGCTGCAAAACACCTATGATAAAACCGCCGATGACATTTATGAGCAGAATGATGATGCCAGCTATGGCCTCACCCCTTACGAACTTACTGGCACCGTCCATGGCTCCATAAAATTCGGCCTCTCTTGCAATCTCCTTTCGCCTCTGTCTGGCTGTCTTTTCATCTATGAGGCCCGCATTCAGATCCGCATCTATGGCCATCTGTTTACCGGGCATGGCATCCAAAGTGAATCGGGCCGCCACCTCTGCTATACGGCCCGCACCCTTGGTGATCACAACGAAATTGATGATTATCAGTATGAAAAAGATGATGGCGCCCACTACGAAATTGCCACCAACGGCAAATTGGCCGAAACCCATGATGATCTTGCCTGCCGCGTCTATACCCTCATGCCCGTGCAGCAGTATAAGACGTGTGCTCGCTATGTTGAGAGACAGGCGAAACAGGGTCGTAACCAACAAAAGGGATGGAAATATGGGAAAATCCAATGGTCTGAGTATGTAAAGCGACAACAGCAGCACAAGAAGCGATGCGGTCATGTTGAATGCAAGCAGGAGATCCAGGGCGATGGGAGGCACCGGCATCACCATGATCAGCACTATGGACAGGACACCCGCTGCGGCAATCACATTGGTGCTGTCCAGATTCATGATTCTGAAAATATTTTTCGATGTCTCTTCGGCCATTGCTGCTCACTAACACCCCATCAGGGCCTTTTATGCTTCAAACGATATACATACGCCAGTATCTCGGCTACCGCCTGATACAGGCTCTCCGGAATGGACTGGCCGACCTCCACCAATTTGTAAAGGGCCTGTGCCACCGGCTTGTTCTCCAATACCGGCACCGAGTGCTTCAATGCCAGTTCCTTTATTCTCTCAGCGATCACACCGGCACCCTTGGCCACCACCATAGGAGCCGGCATCTTACCAGTCTCATACTTAAGTGCCACCGCCAGGTGTGTGGGGTTGGTGATCACCACATCCGCCTCCGGAACCGCCTGCATCATGCGTTTTCTGGCCATCTCCCTCTGTATAGATTTGATGCGCGCCTTGACATGGGGATCGCCTTCCGTCTGCTTGTATTCCTCCTTGATCTCCTGTTTGGTCATTTTCAGGCTGCGCTGCCATTCCCACCGCTGAAAAAGATAATCCATCGCGGCAAGAAACATCATCACCAGACAGGACTTCCAGAAGATATCGAAGCTGACATTGCCTGTATAGAGCAGTATCTGTCCTGGAGACTGGTCCAAAAGCGGTGGAATATGGGGCAACTCCTTCGCTATGATATAAAATGTCACCCATCCCACTATAATGACCTTCAATATGGCCTTCAGAAGCTCCACCCAGGATGAAAGTGAAAACAGCCTTTTGATTCCTTCGAACGGATTGAGCTTCGAAAATTTGGGGGCCAGGGCCTCGGTGGAAAAAAAGAGCCCGATCTGCAGATAATTTGCAAAAAAGGCCACCGCAAACAATATTAAAAGAAAAGGCCCCAGAAACCAGAGATACTGCTTTAACATCAACAAAAAGAGTGTCGACATGTTGTCAACGGACAGAGAAAATCTCAGATTGGAGAGATAAAATTCAAAAAGTCCTTGAAACTGCCGAAAGAAGAAACTCGAACCCCAAAATAGAGTGAGAAGCCCTGCCATCAGCACCGCCACAGAAGGCAGTTCCCTGCTCTTGGCCACCTGCCCTTTTTTACGGGCCTCCTCAAGTCTTCGCGGTGTGGCCTCCTCTGTGCGCTCCTGAAATGACTCTTCCGCCATCTACTGGCCTCCCATGAGCCTCAGGGCTACAGGCATAAGTTGCAAAGTATTATTCAATGATTTGCTCAAGACAGGCCAGAACAACTGCATGGTCAACCCAAGAAAAAACAGACCCAGTCCTATATTCAAGCCGAAACTCAGCATCAACAGATTCATCTGAGGCACCACTCTGGCCAGAATACCGAGAGCTGCCTGAGAAAACAGAAGTATCGCCATGACAGGCGCCATCAGTTTAATGGACAACACGAACATCTCATGGGATATTCCAATAACCAGGTCAAAAAGGGATTCTGACAACTTCAAGGTTCCTATGGGCAAGGAATCGAAGCTGCCCACGACAGCGCTCAATATGAGGTGATGCCCGTTCACCGCCAACAGCAATGTGAGAGAGGCCATATAGACCAGTTCAGCCACCACCAGGGATTGAGCACCGGCATTGGGGTCCAGAATATTGGCCATGGAAAGCCCCATCTGAAACCCTGCCATCTGCGCGGCGGTCTGAAGACCGGCAAACACCAGGCGCAGCATCAAGGCCAGGGTCATGCCGGCAAAAAGCTCGGTAATACCATACAACAGGAACCCCGCAACGCTTTGAGGCATCATCTCACGAGAAACGGCTACAATCGGAGTCAGCAGCAAGGCTGCGGCCATGGCCATCACCACCTTGGCCTGCGGTGGTATGGCCGCACTGGAAAAAACGGGCATCAGAAAAAACATCCCTCCGATGCGCATCAAAACCAGTATAAACACCTCGAAATGTTCTATTATACGGGCCAGCAGGTCTGCTTCGGTCATATACTTATAAAATGCTCATCGAATGAATGCAGGAATCTGTTCCATCAGATTGCGAGTAAAATCCAAAAGTTTGTTCAGAAGAAAGGGAAAGGTCAGTAGAGACACCAGAAAGATGGCCAGCAGTTTAGGCACAAATGAAAGGGTCATCTCCTGAATCTGCGTGGCTGCCTGAAAGATACTTACAAGCACACCCACCACCAGTCCGGCAATCAGTGTGGGCAGGCTCAAAAGCAAGGTCAATTCCACCGCATCTCTCGCTATCCCTATGATCATCTCTTGTGTCATAATTCTTCTCACTTATGCGAAACTCTTCACCAGAGAACCTATCAACAGATTCCAGCCATCCACCAGCACAAAAAGCAACAGCTTGAAGGGCAGGGAGATCAACACAGGTGGAAGCATCATCATGCCCATGGACAAAAGCACGCTGGAAATGACCATGTCTATGATCAAAAACGGCACATATAAAATAAAACCGATCTCAAAGGCGGTCTTAAGTTCACTTATCATAAAGGCAGGCACAAGCACCGTTGTTGGAATGGCGTTTTTGTCCTTTGGGTCATCCAATTTGGCAAGACGCACAAACAAAGCCAGGTCTGCTTCACGGGTCTGATTGAACATGAAGTTCCTTACGGGTGCTTCAACCCGCTTCAGGGCCTCGTCGAAGCCGATCTTTTCCTGAAGATAAGGCTGAATGCCGTCTGAATTGGCAACAGACCACACGGGCTGCATGATGAAAAATGTCAAAAACAGGGAAAGCCCGATCAGTACCTGATTGGGAGGCATCTGCTGAGTACCCATGGCCATGCGCAGAAAACCAAATACAATCACCAGCCTTGTAAAAGAGGTCATCATCAGAAGAATGGCCGGTGCAACGGAGAGCACCGTAAGCATCGCCAGTATCTCTAGACCGGTGGCTACCTTCTGAGGATTGCTGGTGGAAGTCAGGCCAAGATTTATATCAGGGATTGTGACCGCCGACGCATTATCGGAAAACAGCAGCAGAACAGCCGCTGTGCACAACACAAAAAGGCAACTTCTCATGGAAAATACCATGCCCTCCTCCGTTTGTTGCAAAAAATCAATGCACTGTTTTCGATGATGCTGGCTCGTTCTCCGGCCTGTTTTCTCGTGCCTGCATCAATATTTTAGAAAAGCCGTCCGGCTCCAGCACGCCCAGAAGCGTCATGGATGCATCAGTTATTCCAAGAATCAACGTCCTGTCACAAACACGTACCAGACTGACATATCTCTTGGGCAGGATCATCTGCGTGGTCAGCACTTGAATATCCTGCTTCCCCTGGCCCTGAATTCTCTGCTGCCAACGCTTGAAACCATACATACACACGAACAACAGCCCCAGAACTATGGCAAGGCTGGCTATGACTCGCACCAAGGCGCCCAGATCGCTCTCCATAACAACCTCATGCTAAGCCAGATTTTTGACGCGATCCGCAGGGCTTATGATCTCGTTCAAACGAATACCAAACTTTTCGTTTATGACCACCACCTCGCCTCTACCTATCAATTTCTGGTTTATGTATATCTCGGCTGGTTCGCCTGCCAGTTTATTGAGGGTTACGATGGAACCCTGGCCCAGTTGTAGCAGGTCTCGAATCTGCATCTTTGTCCTTCCGAGTTCCACCGCTATATCCAATGGAATGTCCAAAATGAAATCCAAATTGGGTCTGTCAACCTGTGCTCCACCTCCCTTGTCCTTTTTGGAAAGGTCGTCAAAAACAGGCGAAGCAGCATTGGTGAATTTCGATGGTTTGGATGAGGGCGAAGCCGGCTGTTGGGCTGCCGCCGACTGCGAAGATGAAGCAGGCTTCGCACCGCCAAGTCCTCGCGAAGGGTCGTCCATGGCCTTGGCCGCTGCAGAGTCCCCTGCCTTTGCAGCCTCTTCAAAGGCCGCCTCCCAGTCCATATCCTGCGAAATATCATGCTCAGCTGCAGCCTGTAAGGGAGGTTCGGGCTTTGCATTAGTGGTTTCGTCACTCAGGCTGTCAACGCCCTGTTCCAGCAACTTGTCCAATTCTTCTTGAGTCAGCATAACTCATTCACCTCATACATTTTCATACTCTTTTTTTATCTCCACCGCCATCTGCCCCTTTACCACACCTGGATGTCCCAGGAATTTAGGACAATCCTGCACCAAAACAGGCAAAAGTGTATCCAAATCCGTATCCAGCATGATGACATCCCCGATAGCCAGGTCCATGAGTTCCGATGTGGTCAGAACGGCGTTCCCCAAAGGCACCACCACATCCAGTTCGATCTGTGCGAGATTCTGAAGAAACAATTTTTTCCACACAGGGTCCTCTTCGCTCTCCATCTGGTATGTGCTCTGCAATTTGGCCTTGAGAGGCTGTAACATGGTAAGTGGCACACAGAGCGTGATGGCGCCACTTATCTCGTCCATATCGAGCTGAAATTTGGACACGATCACGGTCTCGTCGTTCTGCGCTATCTTGGCGAATTGGGGGTTGATCTCGCTTCTGACGTAATGTATGTCCAGAGGGGCTATGTGCTTCCATGCCTTCTGCAAGTCCAGCAAAATGGCATTCACCACCTTGCGTATCAGCCGCTGCTCTATGGAGGTGAACTCCCTGCCCTCCACTCGCGCCTGGCCTATCTTACTGGAGCCAAGAAATATCTCAACAATGCCGAATACCAGACGGGAATCCACCAGCAGCAAGGCATGGCCTCGAAGCGGCTCCATCTTGATGATATGAATATTACAGGGCACAGGCACACGGCGTAAAAAATCCTTGAAGGATATGACCTCGGTGGATACCACGGTACTATCCACCACAATACGCAGCGTCGAAGAAAGGGTGGATCTCAATCCGCGATTGAACTGATCGTGTATGACATCCATGCCCGGCAGCTTTATATGACTGGTGATGGCTGCGCTGGTGAAATCATAGGGCAACACCTCGCCCTCCACAGCATGGGCAGAGGTCTTCTTGTCCTCCGCCACCTCATCCAGACCTGTAAGCAGGGCGTCTATCTCATCCTGGCTAAGTATCTGTGCCATATCTATACCTTTTTCAGATTGGCGCTGCGCCTACTGTATGACAAGCTGCACGAAATACACATCCTTCAGATTATCACCCAGCACGGCCTGGGCCCGCGCCGCAATCTCATCCCTTAAGCGTGTCTTGCCTTCCAGAGGAATCACATCCTCCATGGTCTTGCTGCTCAAAAGCATTATGATATCGTTCTTCAGCCGCGGCATGACATGCTCGGCCTCTGCCTTGGCCTTTTCATCCTTAAGTTCCAGAGTGATGGTCACCTTTATGTAATGTTTGGCCTGGGGGTCCGCCAGATTGACCACAAATGCATCCATTGGCAGCATAAAACCAGGTTTTTCTGCCTCCTGTTTCTTATCCTTTGATGAAGAGGTCTTTGTTTCGGGCTTATGTCCATGTGCTGTTTCCGCATCCAATTGATCGTCATGAGGCTTGGCAAAGAAAAAGAAATATGCACCTGCACCACCCCCCAAAAGCAACACCAGCACCAGACCGATAATGATGAAAAGCATGGTCTTCTTCTTTTTAGGCGCAGCATCAGCCTGTTGCGCACTTTGATCCGTTTGTTGGGCAGCTTTTTCTTCTTTCGCCATATTGACACCTCGTTATAGAGTTATGAAGTTAAACCTATTGTTAATTACTCTAACAAGTTTTATGCCAAAGTCCACAAGCAAAATCATGAAACAACTACTTGATTCCATCTGGCTTCAAAAAGACCAATCAATTGAAATTTAGAGAGAAATTCAATAAGTTTTCAAGGCTGTGGAGAATTGACTCAAAAATATGCGTCATCTTTTTGACAAACAAGTAATGCCACTTTTGTTTTTGTGACTCACTGTATATAGTAACATTGTATTCACAATTATGGAGAGATGCCATGCTTCACAAAAGACTTCCCATCGGCATACAGACCTTTTCAGAGATTCGGCAAGAAGGTTATTATTACGTGGACAAGACGCCCATGGTGGCCAATCTGGCCAAGAGTGGCAAGTATTATTTTCTCTCTCGTCCTCGCAGGTTTGGCAAATCCCTGTTTTTGGATACTCTGGCCGAGGCATTTTTGAGCAACAAAGCCCTGTTTGAAGGCCTGTATCTGGAGCAAAACTGGGACTGGAGCAGAAAATATCCTGTGATTCGCATAAGTTTTGCTGAAGGAAGACTCTTTGATGCCGCTGGACTGAACAATCACATTCATGTAGAGCTGGATGCCAATGCCAGTCGATTGGGCTCGATTCTTCCAGG
>JBEULL010000010.1:0-12216 GCA_041287365.1 Dissulfuribacterales bacterium
CCATTGGCCTAACCCATCTGGATGTCATAATGCAGGAAAAGGGAATGATGCCCGTGGCATTCTCCCTGTGGAATAACTTCTTAACAAGATAGAACTTGAACCGCTCCCATTGTTAAATATATGCCTGTCCTTTATGTTGCTTTCTTTATGTTGCTTTCTTGTTGGCCCTTGGCTCCCTGGCGCTCAGGCCCTTGAACGGGCTGTCGAGATGGATATCGGCGGCATGGATGAATCTGAAAGGTTTCATGGTCTTTATATATCAGGCGGTTTTGAAATTTGATACATCTTTTCTATCTCATCCGCTAGACCAAGCCGCAGAGACTCGGGCTCCAGCACTCGCGCCCTGCTGCCGAACTGGAGAACCTTCATCATTATCTCTGTAAAGTCCGTCACCGGCAAGGTCAGAACAAGACCATTCGGCGTCTCTTCCATCTCTTGATCAGGGTGCCATATCTGTTCCCGCACTATCGCCGCCGCATCCTTTACGAAAAGGATTTTTACGGTTTTTACATCACTTCCCTTGAATATTCCAAAGGATTTGTCCAGAAGCGCATCGAGGGTCTCATTCGTTATTTCACACACACGGCATCGTTCATCTGTCAATTCGAGCGCACTCATGCGTGGGATGTGAAATATCCTGACGGCGTTTCTCAAGTGACAAAAGGCGGCCAGATACCACCGCCACTGGTAGTTCAGGAGTTTCAGCGGGTCAACCGTCCGGCTGCTTTCCTCTCCGTTGGGCTTGTGATAGCGGAATGTCATGCTCACGCCTTGGCGCATGGCGTTTAAAATAAGCCGCAGTTTTTCGCCTTTCACCGGCTCAGCCTCTATCTTCTCGAAACGGATCGCATCGACCAGACGTTTGCTGCCCGGCGACAGAATCCCTGCGAGCTTCTCTCTGAGGGCCGTTACCTCCGGCAGGGCCGAGAGCCCGGCCTCGTCCGCCATCTTCTGGAGTATGCCAAACAGCGTTATGACCTCGGGCGCATTTTCAAAAGGCAGGCAAAAGCCATCAGAGGTATAAAAATAGCCGTTTTTAGCCCTGTCAAACTCGATGGGGGCGAGAAGAAAATCCTTCATGTATTCGATGTCACGCCTGGCCGTGGATTCACTGACCTCGAATCCTTCCATGATCGTCCTGGTGTTTGGATATTTTTTGTCTGCGACCTTTTTATGGAAAAAATATATCCGCTCCATCTGGCTCATAAAAAACACCTCCAATGTCATTTTTTTATGGCACCCGTTCATTATATGACAGGATAGTTGTGGTATGTTAGAGAAAAAATCTGGGATTTGTGTAAATATGCGGTATTCATGCTTCAGATAGACCATTTTAACTATTATTATCTAATATAACGGATAGTGAAAGCAAATGAAGCATATTGTTGTTGACGTGGAAACCACCGGCATGTCCGTCAAGAGCGGTGGAAGGGTGATTGAAATCGGCGCCGTCGCCATTGAAAAAGGCTGCGTTATCGCTGAGCTTGCCACGCTGATAGACGCCGGCGCACGGATAAGTTACGGCGCATTCCTGGTACATGGAATCTCCACGGACATGCTGGCAGGCAACCCTACGCCTGAGGCGGCATGGCCCTGTTTTCTGGAATTTATTGGCGATACCCCGCTGGTTGCACACAATGCGCCATTTGACAGCGCATTTGTGCGCAATGAATTTGCCAGGCTGGGCATATCGCTTAAAAACCGCTGGCATTGCACGGTAAAATTGGCCAGGAAAAGACTGCCACAACTGCAGAATCACCGTCTGGATACTGTTTACCGGTGTCTTTTCGGTGAATTGCCCCCCGGCATACAGCGTCATCGGGCACTGGACGACGCGCGGTTGGCCGCGATGATATGGATTGAATTGGGGAAAAATTGATGGGACCATCGATTTTTACGGCGCCTCCTCACTATATGAAAGGATAGTTGTGCTATTATAGATAAAATGCAGAAATAGGTAAAAAATGCGTAAAATTTTTAACAGGATGCCGGGATAACGCCGCATGGAGCATAATGAATGTTTTATAGAAGTGGACTTGCATTCTCCGCTTGTGCCTGACGAACTTCGGATGAAACTAAAACTTATGTGGGACGACAGCCTGATTTTATACAGGTTGGAGACAAAATCATATCCTGAATGGTGGCTTCTCGAAGCCGGCACTGGGGAACTGATAGATGTTTTTTATCTTAATAGAAGATGGTTCGGGATATTTTGATCTTAAAAAGAGGTGAGACATAGAGACGATTTATCTTGCCCATAGCGCTAATGAACAAGGCCAGACACATCCAGCTAAAGAACATCTGACCAATGTTGCTCGACTTGCAGCCAGTTTTGCAGACAGGACATCCTGGAAGAATGAAGCTGCGCTGTCTGGCATTTTCCATGATCTCGGCAAATATGCAGACCTGTTTCAGGCACGGCTGCGAGGAGAGGTAACAGGGCTTGACCATTGGTCACCAGGTGCATGGATCGCTCTAAGTGAATTTCAAGCCGTTGCCGCTTCATTGGCGATTCAAGGCCATCATATAGGACTTCAACAAGGAAATAACCAGGCATTACGGGCGATGAAACGGGCGCATCCGGCAACTATCAGATTAAGTGACGAAAATTTTGACTGTTTAAAGAAACGGTTTGCCGCTGATGGCTTAACAGCCCAAAGGCCAAAAAATCCAATTATTCAGATTCAAACCGGATTCCAATCACAAGTTGCCGCCATGCTTGATGTGAGAATGCTTTTCTCGTGTCTAACCGATGCCGATTTCCTGGACACAGAGGCGCATTTTGATAAAGATCTACAGGGTAAGCGTTGCCGTGAAGCAGGGCAGCAGTTGAATGCATATCAGGCATTGGCGGCTCTGGATGCCTTCATGTCAAGCAAGATTCGAGGAGCAAACATAGCTGACAAAATCGTTCTGAAAGCCAGAAACGTCCTTTGGGACATGCTTACCGTATCAGCAGACAATGATCCCGGGTTGTTTACTCTGACGGCGCCGACCGGCAGCGGCAAGACTCTAGCCATGCTCAAATTCGCCCTGGAGCATGCGGCAAGAAACGGCCTCAAGCGTATCATTCTTGCCGTTCCGTTTCTGTCGATTATTGAGCAGACAGCGGCGATTTATAACGCCGTTTTTGAAAAATTTTCTGATAATTTCGTGCTCGAGCATCACAGCCTAGCAGGGTTGGGCAGCGAAGAAACTCACGGCGATGCAGAGGCCTCATCTGAACGCGCAAGACGGCTGCTGTCGGAAAACTGGGATGCACCCATTATTATCACCACCAATGTGCAATTGCTTGAATCGCTCTTCTCCAACCGCCCTTCTACCTGCCGTAAGCTCCATAATCTGATGGAATCGGTCATCATGTTTGATGAGGCGCAGACATTGCCTCAAGCCTTAGCCGTTCCGACTCTGGCGGCGCTTTCTCATCTCTCTAAAACCTATCAAACTACAGTGCTTTTTGCCACCGCTACTCAGCCAGCCTTTGACGCATTGGATGATGCCGTTAAAAAATATGTTGCTATGGGCTGGCGTCCCATTGAGGTGGCACCTGATAATGCCAGTCTCTATGATGCTCTGCGCCGCCATGAAGTCCTCTGGCCAAAGAAGGGTGAAACAAAGGACTGGCCAAAGCTGGCGGATGAAATCAAAAACGAAAAGCAGGTGCTCTGCGTTGTGAATTTGAAGACTCACGCATCGGCATTGCTCGATGAATTGAAATGCGATGAGGGCGTTTTTCATCTTTCCACCAACCTCTGCCCTCTCCATCGCAGAGCGGTGTTGAATGAGGTGCGGGCCAGGCTGAAAGCAGGACAGCCTTGCCGTCTGATCTCAACCCAATGTGTTGAAGCGGGTGTCGATATCGATTTCCCTTTGGTCTATCGCGCCCTCGCGCCCTTGGATGCCATAGCTCAGGCTGCTGGACGTTGTAACAGAGAAGGACTGCTAGTTGATACAGAGGGGAATCGAATTATGGGAGAGGTCCGAGTCTTTGAGCCATCTGTTGAAGGTGACTACTGGAAACGTTACCCCACGCGAGCATATTTTCAAGCTGCTGAGATCACGCGTAGCATGCTTATCGAATCAGACGCAATCGGCCTCGATCTTAACGATCCCAAGATATTCCGTGACTATTACCACCGGCTGTATGACCTGAACAGACCTGAGACACAGAACAAGGAACTTGCCGACGCTGTGACCTCTGTTGATTTTGTTCGTGTGGCAAAAGAGTATAGGCTGATTGATCAATCCACCATTCAGATATTGGTGCCTTATAGTCCATATATCAAAATTTTTGATGAAATGCGCCGCCAGCAGGATGAAGAAGGCATCAATGCCAGGTGGATACGCCGCGCTCAAGGACTTGCAGTCAGTATATTCCGCCCGAAATCTAAACATCCTGCATGGGACGTGTTGATTCCGGCAAAACTCCGCTATGGCAATGGAACTTCGGATGAATGGTATATCCTCGAAGATCATGATGGAGAGTCATATTATGATGATGTCTTAGGGCTGCGGCTGCCTCAGTCGCAGCAAATCTTAATTGGTTGACGAGTCTGTCAAACGTTTCTTTTTAACAGACTCCGAAGAAAGGAGGAATAATGTGAGCAAAAGAACCCACACCCTTGAAGTCTGGGGGGACCTGGCCTGTTTCACGCGCCCGGAGATGAAGGTCGAACGGTTCAGTTATCCTGTCATCACGCCATCTGCCGCACGAGGAATCTTTGATGCCATCTACTGGGAGGGTATTCGGGATGCCAAAGGAATGCGCCCTTACTTCCATTGGCAAGTGGAGCGGATCGAGGTGCTGAAGATGCCGCGCTATATCGCGTTGCGGCGCAACGAAGTAAAAGACAAAGCACCTCCAGACCGGACGCTAAAGGCATGGATGAATGGCCGGCAGCAGCCGGAACCACTCTGGGCAGATGGAGGCAAAGATGAACTGGGAACCGATCAGAAAGGCAGAACTCAGCGGCAGACAATGGCTTTGAAGAATGTCCATTATCGCCTGACAGCACGGATTATTCCAAAGAAGCAGTTTTCGGTGCCGGAGCAGATCAACAAGTTCGAAAGTATATTTGAGAGAAGGGCTAAACAGGGGAAATGCTTTCAGCAACCCTTTTTCGGATGTAGTGAGTTCCCTGCATTTTTCAAGTATGTGCCATCCGGCGAAGAACAAGTCTGCCCTGCGCCCTTTGATCAACACATCGGCTGGATGCTCTACGATGTCTTTGATTTGCGCCGCGATGTTGTGGTTGATGACAAGCCGTTTATTTCCATATTTGATGCCACGGTTAAGGGAGGAATTATGGATGTCCCGCCATTCGAGAGCGAAATGGTACGCAAGCCGGAAAGGGGGCGAATCTGATGTTGAATGAACTTGTCCGATATGCCAGGGCAAATCTTGTCGATTCTGAACCAGGGTTCACAACAAGAACGGTGCGTTGGCTTGTTGCACTTTCTTCTGACGGATGCCTTATCAATGTGTTGCCTCTTGGTGACAGCAAAGGAGAACAGACGCCCAAATGTCCTGATATGCACAATATGAACGCCGGTGGCCGCGCCCATTTTTTAGTGGAAACCCTTCAAACAATTGCCTTGATAAGCAAACCAAATGAAGAACCGAAAAAAATCGCAGGGGCTCTTGAGAAGCAACGTTTTTTTACTGATCTTATGCGGGAAGCAGCGAATGCCAGCACCGTTTTAAAACCCTTGGCTATGTTTATGAAAGATAGCCAACAAGTTGGGTTGTTAAAGGAACGTTTGTTAAAAGAAAAGGCCAAACCAACAGACTGGATGAAGTGGGATGTAAACGGTGCTGATCCATTAAGACAGACTGATGTGCTAGACTGGTGGCGCAAATGGCGCAAGACGGATCAGATGAAAGGAAAGGCGGAAGAAAAAAACAAAACGGTCAAGACAACGCAGCAGTTAGTAAGCAAACCCCCACAAACCGGAATGGTATGTTTTCTTACTGGCGAAATACTTGAGCCGGTTGCAACCCAACCAAAGATAACCGGTCTTTCCGGTGTCGGCGGTTTAGGCACAGGTGATGTACTGGCTGGGTTCGACAAGGCGGCATTCTGCTCATTTGGTCTGGAACAAGCAAACAATGCCGCCATGGGCGAAAAACCTGCGCGTGAATATGTGGATGCGCTTAATTATCTCATAAAGAACCATTCACGCAAACTGGCCAATGCCCTTGTCGTTTATTGGTTCAAAGAGGCCATAAAACCAGAAGATGACCCTTTGGCATTTCTGTTTGAACCTCCAGAAATAGTTGAGACGGCGGCTCAGAATTCGGTCCGGCAGCTCCTTACATCTTTGCGTACCGGACAACGAATAACACTCGAAAATAATCATTTTTATGCCATGACGGTCTCAGGGGCATCGGGCAGGGTCATGGTTCGAGACTGGATGGAGGGGAGTTTTGAAGAACTTGTTGATAAAATCGAGAAGTGGTTTGCCGATCTGGAGATTGTTGCCAGAGATGGTGGTAGATTAGCGCCTAACCCCAAATTTATGGCGGTATGTGGTTGCATTATGCGGGAGTTAAAAGATCTTCCAGCTCCGATAGCAACTATCCTTTGGCGTGTTGCCCTTACCGGCTTGCCAATTCCCCAATCAATCATTGCCCAGGCCTTGGCCCGTTTCCGTGCCGATCTTATAAACGACGAACCATTCAATCATGCCCGCATGGGCCTAATCAAAGCATACTTCATTCGTAAAGGAGAAAATCAATACATGAGCGCCTATTTGAACAAAGAACACCCCGAACCTGCATATCAGTGCGGGCGTTTGCTTGCTATCCTGGCCGGACTTCAGAGGGCTGCCTTGGGAGACATCGGTGCAGGAGTTGTTCAGCGCTATTATGTCGCCGCCAGCCAAACGCCCGGGCTGACACTCGGACGGTTATTCAACAACGCGAAGAACCATCTGAACAAGCTTGAAGGCGGGCTTGCATACTGGTACGAAAATCAGCTCGCCGAGATCATGAGCCGTATTCAGGATCATATCCCGTCAACGCTGAACCTTGACCAGCAGAGTCTTTTTGCCCTTGGCTATTACCAGCAAATCGCCGCTAACAGAGTTAGTAAAAATAACATCAACGAAAATACAAAAGGAGACAAGCAATGAGCATACAGAACCGTTATGAATTCCTCTATCTTTTCGATTGTGAAAACGGCAACCCCAATGGCGACCCTGACGCCGGCAACAGCCCTCGCATTGATCCCGAGGACATGCATGGCCTTGTTTCCGATGTAGCTCTCAAACGCCGTGTACGCAATTTTATTCAGGAAAAATTTGGAGCCGACATAATGACTGCTGCTCCAAACGCCATCTATGTGCAACATTCCACCAATTTGAATAAATATATCACCAAGGCTCACGAAGAGACCGGTGGAAAACCCGAAGGCGGCGGCAATCGAAATCAGGTCGGCAACGCCCGTGATTGGATGTGCAGAACCTTTTTTGATGTCCGTGCCTTTGGGTCGGTCATGAGCACCGGTGCAAATGCCGGTCAAGTACGCGGTCCGGTGCAGTTCTCTTTTGCTCGTTCTATTGATCCTATTTTGCCTTTAGATGTATCCATAACTCGAATGGCAGTGGCTGAAAAAGTAAGCGGGGCTAAAACATCCGCCGATTATGAAAAATGGGAAAATGAACAGGAAGAAGATAAGCTCCGCACTATGGGCCGCAAGGCCCTTATCCCCTACGGACTTTATGTGGCAAAGGGCTTCATCAGCGCCAATCTCGCCAAGGGAACCGGCTTTTCCGATGCCGATCTTGAAAACCTTTGGGAGGCGTTGTTGAATATGTACGACCATGACCGCTCCGCAAGCAAGGGCATGATGTCCTGTCGCGGTCTCTATGTATTCAAGCATGTTGGAACCGACAGTGACCAGGACCAGCGGGTAAAACAGGCCATGCTCGGCTGCGCCCCGGCTCATAAGCTCCTTGACAAGAATGCAATCGTCGAAATCGTAAGGAAATCTGCTGCGTCTCCTCGTAGTTTCTCTGATTACGAGGTGACAGTCCACCGAGGCCGTTTGCCAGCGGGCGTGGAGCTGCTCATCCCATGAATGGGGTGCTTACCAAAAGCGCGGAGCCGATAGCCGTCTCCGCGCTAAACCAGTATGCCTATTGTCCACGCAGGTGTGCATTGATCTTCACGGAAGGCGAGTTCGAGGACAACATACATACCCAGCGAGGCAGCGATGAGCACGACAGGGTTGATCAGGACTTTCATGTCTGCGATGTAGACGGAGTACGTCTGGAATATGCCCTACCGGTCTGGTCAAAACGCCTTGGCCTTATAGGACGCTGTGATGTGGTGGAATTTCATCCAGACGGTTCTGTGTATCCGGTGGAATACAAACACGGCAAGAAGCGAAAATGGCTCAATGACGACCTACAACTCACCGCGCAGGTGCTTTGCCTGGAAGAAATACTGGATGTAGAAATAAAATGCGGAGCGATTTTTCACAGAGGATCTCGGCACCGCCGTGAGGTGGAATTTACCAGCGAATTACGAAAAGAAGCAGAAACAACGGCAAATGCAATCCATACACTGCTTGCATCGAACCTGTTGCCTGATCCGCTCAACAATCATCGTTGTCCGGAATGTTCTTTGAAAAATATTTGTCTGCCCTCCGTAATCGCCCAAAATGATCGAAACCGCAAGGCCTTTCAGGAACTCTTCGTGCCATGAAACAGCTCCTAAATACGCTGTATGTTATGACGCAGGGGGCATATATCTCGCTTGATCATGAGACTGTGAAGATAGAGGTGGAAGGGAAGATCCAGATGCAGGTGCCGCTCCACCATCTTGGCTCTATAGTGACAATGGGAAATATCATGATAAGCCCTTTTCTCATGGGGCGTTGCGCAGACGACGGACGGGCCGTGGTGATACTTGACCGAAACGGCCGTTTTAAGTGCCGCGTCGTTGGCAAAACCACCGGCAATGTATTGTTACGCCAGGCGCAATATGAGGCACTGCGTGACAAGGCGAGGTCAGCAGCCATTGCCAGGAACATTGTGGCGGGAAAGGTAAAAAATTCACGTCAGATACTTATGCGCGGTGCAAGGGAGACAGATAATGAAGAAGAAGCTGAAGTCCTGAAAAAGGCGGCGCAGGTCTTGGCCTATGCCATGCTTCACCTTAAAGACAGTACGGATATAGACCATATCCGCGGCCTTGAGGGGGAGGCGGCTCATGCCTATTTCACAGCATTCGACGCCATGGTGAAGCCGGGTGAACGGGAGGTATTCCATATGACAGGCAGAAGCCGCCGTCCGCCTCTTGACCCGATGAACGGCCTCCTGTCATTCCTTTATACATTGTTGCTTAATGACTGTATCAGCTCAGTTGAAGGGGTAGGGCTTGATTCACAAATGGGTTTTCTCCATGCCATGCGGCCTGGAAGACCATCGCTCGGGCTTGATCTTATGGAAGAATTTCGGTCCGTACTGGCTGATAGGCTGGCTCTGACCTTAATAAACCGCAAACAGATCACGGGCAAACATTTCGAAGTGAGGCCAGGTGGAGCCACCTATCTGAACGAAGCGGGGCGCAAAGAGGTAATCATGGCCTATCAGAAAAGGAAACAAGAAGAATTTCGTCATCCCATTCTTGATGAAAAGGTCTCGTTCGGTCTGCTTCCGCATGTTCAGGCCCGTCTGCTGGCAAGACATCTCAGGGGCGATCTTGAACATTACACGCCCGTGCTCTATGCGTAAGTTTTGCGCATTTATATGACGGATGCACTATAATTGGGAGGTGATATGTGGGTTGTTGTAGCCTATGATGTCAGCACTGATACCAAACCGGGCCGAAGGCGGTTGCGACGTGTGGCGCAAGTCTGTAAAAATTTTGGCCAGCGGGTTCAAAAATCGGTGTTTGATGCCAGGTTAACGAAATGAAATTTGAGGAATTGCGGAAAAAGCTACTAAAGGAAATTGATAAGGAGGAAGATAACCTGCGCCTTTATCGTCTTATCGAGCCGAGGAATGAACATGTGGAGACCTATGGGCAGACCAGAACGATTTTTTTCGATGATGAACCGCTAATTGTGTGAACCGTGAACCTGGTGTTCCTGCAATAATGCCTAGGGGTTCGCAATGCATGTAATTTATTGTTTTTTAAGCAAGTTGAGGAGATTATAAGAGAATTTTGCAGCCATGATTAAGTCGATTTTACATCATTCGCAGAAAATGATGTCTAATTTATTGAAAAATATAATATAATTTGAGGTACTGTAGCGCCCGTCCTCCAGGGCGGGCGAGGATTGAAACTCATCGGACGCCTCTATCCGAATAGAGCGTATGCGCGTAGCGCCCGTCCTCCAGGGCGGGCGAGGATTGAAACGCTTAATAAGACCGAGGAACTATCAAACGGTAATAGTAGCGCCCGTCCTCCAGGGCGGGCGAGGATTGAAACTCGGCTATCTCTTCCGCAGACCATCCAAGGTCTGCGTAGCGCCCGTCCTCCAGGGCGGGCGAGGATTGAAACTTTGCTTACGCTGTTTTTGGCTCGAAGTTCATCACCGTAGCGCCCGTCCTCCAGGGCGGGCGAGGATTGAAACATACTCAGCTATAACCGAGAGACGGCCAGATGGGAGTAGCGCCCGTCCTCCAGGGCGGGCGAGGATTGAAACTAAGTAAAATAGAGTTTTGGGGCTGTCGTATCGAGTAGCGCCCGTCCTCCAGGGCGGGCGAGGATTGAAACCAGCCACGGGATTTCTTGATCGATCTGGCCACCGGCCGTAGCGCCCGTCCTCCAGGGCGGGCGAGGATTGAAACTTGTAGAATATCCCTGATTTTTACAAAGTCTTCACGTAGCGCCCGTCCTCCAGGGCGGGCGAGGATTGAAACTCCGAATTCTCGGATACGGGCAAACCTTATCTTCAGTAGCGCCCGTCCTCCAGGGCGGGCGAGGATTGAAACGTGAAAACACCATATAGTTTAAGACCAGCATCAAGGGTAGCGCCCGTCCTCCAGGGCGGGCGAGGATTGAAACGTGGCCTTTATGATCATCGCATCCATGACGGTCTTGTAGCGCCCGTCCTCCAGGGCGGGCGAGGATTGAAACCTGCCGCTATCCGACATGGCCGCCTTGACACCAGGGTAGCGCCCGTCCTCCAGGGCGGGCGAGGATTGAAACCATCATTCGACGCAATCGGCGCCAAGTGGGCGCACTTGTAGCGCCCGTCCTCCAGGGCGGGCGAGGATTGAAACGAGCGCAGGTATGGCGTTGGCATCGGCTGCGCCTGCGTAGCGCCCGTCCTCCAGGGCGGGCGAGGATTGAAACCTAAGACACATCGCAGGGCACAAATTCCCGACAAGATTCGTCTTCCCCACGCCTGTGGGGGTGTTTCTTGGCGTGGCCCGCAGAAAGGAGCGAATGGCGCATACTGGGGGTGGGAAAAGAGACACCAAGAAAGAATTCAACCGGTTGCATCGAGAGGATGACAACAAACAAAGAAGGTGTTCAAGAGCAAATGAATGAGGAAAACATGAACCCCGATCTTGGCGAAATCATCCTCTATCAGTCCGAGGACGGCATCAGCGCCCTTGATGTGCATCTCAAGGACGAGACGGTCTGGCTGACACTGAATCAAATGGCAGAGCTTTTCGGGCGCGACAACTCGGTGATATCCCGTCATTTACGGAACATTTTTTAGACGGGTGAGCTTCCGCGAGAAGCAACTGTTGCAAAAAATGCAACAGTTCAAGACGAAGGGGGCAGACGGGTTACTCGGTATATCGAATGGTATAACCTCGACGCCATCATCTCCGTGGGCTACCGGGTCAACTCCAAACGCGGCACCCAGTTCCGCATCTGGGCTACACAGGTCTTAAAGGATCATCTGGTGCGGGGTTACTCCTTGAACCAGCGGCGGCTGGCCGAAAAAGGCATTGCCGAACTGAGGCAGACCATGACCTTGCTGACAACCACCCTGGAGAGTCACGAACTGGTCAACGATCAGGGCAGAGCGGTGCTGAAGATCGTCAGCCGCTATGCCCGCACCTGGCATAATTGCGCCTTCTGGAAGCTCAGTTGCTCCCGTCAGAAAAGCCAGAAGAAACAGCAGGCCTGTTACAAAAAACCATGAGCCCTTTTCTAAACCATGTCTGAACGAATTTAAATCTCAACCCATTTAATTGATACTCCCATAAATAATATTTTTATAAAATAAATAACACGAATATATT
>JBEULL010000011.1:0-3571 GCA_041287365.1 Dissulfuribacterales bacterium
CCATTGGCCTAACCCATCTGGATGTCATAATGCAGGAAAAGGGAATGATGCCCGTGGCATTCTCCCTGTGGAATAACTTCTTAACAAGATAGAACTTGAACCGCTCCCATTGTTAAATATATGCCTGTCCTTTATGTTGCTCGATCGGTAAGCTGCACCTTTTACATAAGTAAATCCGCGGTCTTTGCCTGGGCATGGATGATCTTCGGCATCCCTTCCCTCTGGCTGCTAAGAGAAAGAGACAGGCTCGACAGGCTTAGGTCACCTATTTCCGTCTCCCTGCTGCTGTTCGCGCTGGCGCTGGTATTGTCCACCATATTTTCCGTTACCCCGCTGACATCTTTTTTCGGTGTATATGAAAGGCAGATGGGGCTCATGACCCAGATACAGGCCGTCGCCATGGCCTTTTTGACGATAATGATCCTGGATGATGAAAAAAAGATATATCTCTTCTCGGACATGCTCATTCTTGCCGGTGTAATCAACGCCGTAGCGGCGGTCTTCCAGTTTTTCGGCATGGACTTTACAGGTTTCGATATTCCACTCGGCACACACGCCTACGGCCTTCAGGGTCAGCCCGATCTCTTCGGCTCGGCCATGATGTTTATCATATTTGTCAATTTCGGCAGACTTTTTTCCAATGTGAGCCTTGCCAGGCGTCTGGCGTTCGGGCTCGCGCTACTCATACAGACCGCCGGTATCCTTTTTAGCCTGACTAGGGGCGCGTGGATAGGCTATCTGGCAGGGTTGCTGGTTTTTATCGTTATATTGCTGGGCCTTTCAGACAAAGAAAACCGGAGACATCACCTGAAATTCATCCTGGCCGGTTTGTCGCTCCTTGTGATTATAAGCGCCGGGGCCGTATTGGCCTTCAGCGATTTTTTCGTCCCGAGGATCATCGGCCTGCTGCAACTCAAGGGCACCGCCGCGACCCGTTTGATCCTGTGGCAGGAGACATTGAGGTTCGCATGGGACAATACCATCCATGGGAAGGTCTTCGGCGTCGGTCTCGAGTCTTTCCGCAGGGCGTTCATGCCGTTCAAACCGCTGCACCTCTCCCAGCTTGAGCCCAACGTAAACTATGACGACCCCCAACAACAACTACCTCGGCATACTGGCGAAGATGGGCGTCGTCGGGTTTCTTGCCTGGGCCGCCGTATGGCTTCTTGCCGCAAAATCCATCTTCAGGCTGTTCAGACAAAATATTTCCGGCAACGAGAGGGCCTTCCTTGCGGGCGTATCAGCGGCATTGGCCGCCTATGCCGTTGATACGATGACCATCTTTGACACGGCCGTGTCCATGGAGTTCTTCTATATATTCATCGGCGTCGTTGTCTCGTTGACCGGTGTTGTTACAGCGAGAGAAGAGAAAATGGACCAGAACGCCCACGGCGGAGACCCGGAAAAGACCGGAACGCCATGGCCTTTTTTTGCCGCCGCCGCGGTGATGTCCGCGCTGGTGGCTGTAAACAGCGTATATTATTTAAAGGCGTGGGCCGCTGACAACAATTTTCTCTACGGCCTCGGCAACATCAAATATTATGAGGCGAACAAGACCGCCGCGCCTCAAGCCAGGCTTAAGATACTGGACCTGACCCTTTCCCATCTGGATGCCTCGATGGAGCAAAATCCAGTTGAATCGCACTATGACGTCTATTACGGCCTTGCATCCAATTATTATGCCGATGTAATGAAGGATTTGAATCCGGATGCCGCCAAATATCAGTTGAACGAGGGCATAAAGCGGCTTCTTGCCTGCAAGGACGTCACCTGGGAGCCTGAGGACCTCTATATGACCTTGGCCGGTGCCTATACCAGGCTTGGCGGCCTGGATAACGCCATCAGATATTCCAAGGTGGTGGTTGACGACTGGGACCATCAGAATTTTTACACGAGATATAATCTGGCGGACATACTGATGAAGCGGGCGGACAAAAGATCGGCTGACGGGGACGCCGCCGGTGCTAGGGATGACCTCCGTGAGGCCGGCGGCGAACTTAAAAAGGGCGAGGCCGTAATCGTCGGGAGGGAGGATTTCGCGCACGTTTATGGACAGATGCTTGAGCTTGAGAAAAAGATAGAGAAAAGGCTGGAAAAGACAGGGGCAGGCACGGCGCCCGCCCCATGATCCCCTTTTCCGCCAGTCCCATGCTGAACAGCCTAAAACTTTACGCCCGTCTCTATTGCGAACATGTATTTGTCGTCCTGTAGTCTGCCTTTGTCGTCTGAAAAACCGTTGTCAGCATGGAGATATGATAGCTCGCCTCGCAAAAAGACATTGCATGTGAGGTTGTAGGTAGGGGTGAACGTGACCGCATATATGTCCTCCGCATCCGGGCTGTCAAGGTATATCCTGCTTTCTCCCTGATGGATGTATTCAAGGCGGAGCGGGAACGAGAACCTTTCAAGGGCCGGGACTATATAGAGGCTGGCGCCGATGGATGAGTCGTCTTTAAAATATTTGTCCACCCTGCTGCTCCACCTCCAGTAGTCTCCGTTTATGGCCAGATAGAGGCTCTTCAGGCCGTACAGTCCGTCTATGGTATGGTCGACAACGATGCCGGTAAGGTGTCTGAGGTCGTTCAAGTGGTAGTGGTACAGGCTCAACCCATACCCTCCGGCAGAGCCGTTTACGCCTGCCTCCCATGAGCTTGAGTCCTGTGCGCCAAGGCCCCTCGGCTCGCCGTATTCGTTGATATAGACATCGTCCATCCGGTATTCATCGTCGTCCAGTCTGTGCTTGAACATCGCGCCCCATAATTTCAGGTCTTCGCCAAAGGCGTATGTGACCCTTGCGCCCATTGCATTATAGGGCTGCTGGGAGGCGAGGGCGCCGACAGTGACGTTCGGGTTCTGAAAGGTATAGGTGCTTTCGTAGCCCGAGTTGGGCTTCAGAAGCCCCGCCTCTACTGAAAGGCCCTCCAAGGATCTTAAGGGCTTCAGGCTCACGGATGCGTATTCGATGCGGAAATCAGGTGTTGTGTCGTTGAGTGCATCGAAGACGGATGGGGTGGTGACGCCGCCGAGCCCTATGTTGAATCCCAGAAGCCCACCTTCTATCTCGGACGAGATGTCCAAAAGGAGGTTTGACAGGACAAAGTTGCTGTCCTCGTTGCCAGGCCCCTCGTTTGACGTTGAGAACCAGCCGCCGCTTATGCCGCCCGTGATGTTGAGGTTGTCCAGATATGGGCTGACCAGCCTTATGACCTTTTTCTTTTCCTCTTCCTTCTCGGCGGCCTCTTCCTTTTCCCTGAGCTCTTCCTTTACCGTCTCCTGTCCCTCGCCCGTTTCCTTTGCGGCAAGTCTTCCCTCAAGCTCTTGGACCCTCGCCTTCAAGGTGTCGAGTTCCTTGACCTTGGCCTTTAATCCCTCAAGCTCCTTGCGCATCTCATTTTCACCGGTGTCCGCGGATACCGTTCCAGCCGTCAGGAAAGCCAGAAGAAACAGCAGGCCTGTTACAAAAAACCATGAGCCCTTTTCTAAACCATGTCTGAACGAATTTAAATCTCAACCCATTTAATTGATACTCCCATAAATAATATTTTTATAAAATAAATAACACGAATATATT
>JBEULL010000012.1:0-26926 GCA_041287365.1 Dissulfuribacterales bacterium
TTGACCAGTTCCTTCGCCCTGTCACCGGCCTGCAATATCTGGTGAATAAAGCCCTGCACCGGACTGTCCGGCTCAAGACGCATTTTGGCTATCTCGGCGAAACCGATAATGACCGTGAGAATATTGTTGAAGTCATGGGCTATGCCGCCTGCGAGCGTGCCTATGGCCTCCATCTTCTGCGCCTGCCGAAGCTGGCCCTCGAGCGACCGCCGTTCCTCGTCGTTTTTTATGCGTTGCGTGATGTCGCGCACAAGGGCCAAATTGAAACCCTCACCTTCGTATTCGAAATAATTGGTGTTGATCTCCACGGGTATTATACGGCCGTCTTTTGTCCTGTGACGGGCGTTAAAGATCATCGAGCGCTTATCCTTGAGTCTCCCTCTGTGTTCCAGCCATTTTTCGGCGGTCATATCCGGATCGAGCTCCATTATCGTCATGGCGAGCAGCTCGTCGAGCGTGTATCCCCGGCCTTGCCATGCCTCTCTGTTCACATAGCGGAAATGCCCGGTCTTGTCTATCAAGAAGATCGCCTCCTTGATATTGTCCAGTGCCGTCTTCATGATGGTGATATCGCGTTCGGTCCGTTTCCTCTCCGTGATGTCAAAGATGAAGGCTACGAATACAGGCTGTTCGCCTGCCATTAACTGCAGATGAATCTCTACAGGATACAGACTGCCATCCTTGCGTTGATGAACGGTTATAAAGACGATTTTGCCCTTTGCCCCTGTTTTGAGGGGCTCGATAAGTCTTTCAAATGCCTCTGCAGTCATCTCAGGTTTTATATCCAGCGGAGTCATGCCCCGCAGTTCCTCCATGGAATAACCCAGATTCCTGCGCGCCTCCAGATTCACTTCCAGAAAATGCAGGGTCTTGGCGTCGAAGATATATATCTCGTCAAGGGATTCCTCCATGACGCGGCTGTAGCGTCTGTTCTGTTCCTCGACCCGTTTGTGTTCGACGAGCTGCCAGGTCACATCGGCAAGATATGTGACGATCTCCACATCCTTTTCCGTGTAATTCGTGGGTTTGTTGCCAACGCCCAGCACAGCCACCACTCGGCCGTCCCGCATGACCGGCGCGGTCAGCTCTCGAATAAGCGGCGAGTGTCCCTTTGGCAGACCCTTTTTATGGGGTAGCGAGGCATAGTCGTTGTGAATTATAGGTCTTTTCTCACGTATGCAGTCGGCCCATACACCGGCGCTATCGATGGGATAGTGCCTTCCCCTGACCTCGTCCGAAATGCTGCAAAACTCCTTCAGCGTGCGGGTTGACCACTGCTGCATCAGAATACCATTTTGATCCGGTTCGACAAAGTGATAGAACCCCACAGGGCTGTTCACCAAGGCGCCTATTTCGTCCAGAACCTTTGTCAGCAACTCCTGAACAGTGTGGCTCATGGCATAATTTATCAGACCAATCCGCACCTCCATGAGCCGCCTTGCAAGGCGCTCTTCGGTCTGGTCGCGAAAGACCATAACCACGCCCAGCATGTTGCCCTGTTCGTCGCGAATGGGTGCCGCGCTGTCGGCGATGGCTGTTTCCCTGCCGTCGCGGGATATGAGCAGGGTGTGGTTGGCAAGCCCCACTATCTTTCCCTCTTTCAGGACGCGGGCCACGGGGCTTTCGGCATCTTTTTTTGTAAACCCATTTACAATATTAAAGACATCCTCAAGCGGCCTGCCGGCGGCTTCGGTCTGAGTCCAGCCAGTGAGCGCCTCGGCTACAGGATTCAAGATTGTCACCCGGCCTTGGCAATCCGTGGCTATGACACCGTCGCCTACGGAATATATGGTGGTGCGCAGATGCCCCTCGCTCGCAACGAGTTTTTTGCCAAGGATGCTTCTACGCTCCTCGTTACTCAACAGAAGTCCTATCAACAGGGTCCCCACAGGGAAAACCAGCAGAACAGGCAGCGCTATCTGGCTGATAATTAGCAGCGCGGTCTCTCGTGGAAGCAGCAACTGACACGCAAGCGTCACGATGTGAACAACGACGCCAAATAGATAAAGGACAGCAGGGGAGAGCAGATAGGGCTGGGTCTTGGAATAACGGCGGAAGACCACACCGCAGGCAGTACAGCAGACGATGACCGCCATGCCGGCCCAGACACCAGGGCCTCCAAGCCATATACGGTAGACCAGGGCTATGGCCGCAGCCACAGCGCCGGTGATTCCGCCGCCGAAAAGACCTGCCATGGCAAGCACCATGGAACGGCCGTCATAGATGACGCCAGGGCTGTGATAGACCGGCATGGTCATGGCGATGACCGCCATGCCGCCGAATACGCATCCAAGGATGACCCTGTCTCTCAGCGAATCCCCTTTGTTGAACCTCAACCAGAGGCCGTAAAGGGCGGACAAGGCCACCAGCAATGCGGCGTTATGAATCAGCCCGACAATGAACATGTCATTCACTCTCCGTTAGAAGGCAAGCTATATTGCCTGAAAAATCAACACGCCGTGGAGAAATTACAATACAAAAACCCTTCTAATTTTATCTCATCCGCCATGAATGTTGCCTCATATCCCTTGACCGGTGTTTCTAAATGCCATATTGTAATGACAACTGCACTACACTTTTGGACACTTTTTTGTTGTCAGACGCGCTTTATCGGGCCGGAATATTGTGCCACCTGCATATCAGCCGTAATCAAGATAATGCCTTCAACAATAGCCTGCGCTACAAGCAAACGATCGAATGGATCTTTATGGATTGAAGGCAAGCCACCGATGGCTACTACATGTTCGCTGAGAATTGGTAGTTCGTGATAATCGTTGTCCAGCAGGCCACGCCGCAATAAGCGCGGATCAACCATAAAATCTTCACGACCTAATCCGCATTTGATGACTATTTCCCATAAACTGGCAACGCTAAAAAACAATTCATTTTCAGGATTACCAATCAATGTTCGGGCATCCGACGATAGATATTCCACGCCTTGCGCCGCCCATAGCAACAGATGGGTGTCCAGCAACAGCTTCATAGGCCCTCTTCAAACATCTTTACGATCTCCTCTGCACCCATTTGGTCGAAGTCATCAGGCACACTGATTTGCCCGGCCATGAAGCCGAATCTTTTTATCTGAGAAGGTTCTGGAGCATTGAGCGGAATAACCTTAACCATCGGCTTGCCGGCCTTGGCGATGATGAACGGCTCACCCTCTGTGGCCTTTTCCACCAATCGGGATAAATGGGTTTTGGCTTCATGGATGTTGTAAATCTGCATAACGGCACTCCATATAAGACTTAGTTTATGAAACTAAACTAACTTTGACCTTCTACCATGTCAAGTGCGAAGACCACACCCTTTCACCATGAGATCGCCATGCTCACCGGCTGCGCCTTAGGGTCCACAATGACAGCAGCCGGCGACTTTTTGCGACACCATCAAATGACAAAAACCTTTCTAATTTTATCTCATCCGCCATGAATTTTGCCTCATATCTCTTGACCGGTGTTTCTAAATGCCATATTGTAATGACAACTGCATTACACTCTCTGGAAAATTACTATGACAACAACCACCAAACAAACAAAACGTCACACGCTCAACCTGCGCATTCGGCCTGAAGAACGCAGTCTGATCGATCGTGCGGCCCAACTGTGCAGCAAGACTCGCACAGACTTCGTGCTTGAGGCGGCCAGACAGGCTGCTGAAAATGTGTTGCTTGAACAAAAGCTGTTCATGACCAGTCCTCAGGCATTTGCTGCGTTTTTGGCACGGCTGGATACACCGCCGCATGCAAACGAACGGCTGCGCCGCACACTTCAGACCCCTGCGCCGTGGGAACAAACCTGACGCTCTCTCCGCCGGAGCCATTATCGGAGTCTCATCGTTTAGAGCAGTTCGATTGCGGCCACGAAGGCCTGAATCGTTGGCTCAAAACGCACGGTCTGAAAAATCAGGCAAGCGGCGCATCGCGTACTTATGTGGTCTGCGAAGGACAAGTCGTGCGGGCTTTTTATACCCTCGCCGCCAGCGCAGTGGCCACGGCCGCGGCCCGAAGTCGATTGCGGCGCAACATGCCCGATCCGATACCTGTTGCCGTTCTTGGCCGGCTTGCCGTGGATCGCCGGTTTCAGGGCCATGGCATCGGCCGCGCTCTGGTGCGCGATGCGGTGCTGCGAGTGATTCAGGCAGCCGGGGCAATCGGCATACGCGGTCTCATCGTACATGCCCTGGACGATACCGCCAAGGGGTTTTATGAACGGTTGGGCTTTGATGTCTCGCCGCTCGATCCGATGCTCTTGATGGCCACTCTTGCGGATCTCGAAGACGCATTGCGCTGAACGCCTGCTTCCCTGCTCAACATCCTTCTCAACTAACAGAAACCCTTCTGATTATCTCGTCCGCTATTTTGGAAAGCGGCAATATTCTATCCACTCCACCCAGTTTTATGGCCTCTTTGGGCATTCCGAACACTATGCAGGACTTTTCGTCCTGAGCGATGGTGTATCCTCCGGCATCCTTCAGCTCCTTCATACCCTTTGCGCCGTCGTCTCCCATGCTTATTCTGTCTTTCATATCTTTTACTTCATTGAAGAGGGTGGAAAGCCTTTCGTTAAATTGTTTCAAGGGGCCGATGACATGCTCCATTTTCTGACGCGTTATGTCCTGAAATTGGAGCGAAAAGATCACGTTTCCTATGTCTTTGGCCAGGTTTTCGGTATCCTGACCGATGAGTTCCATCTTTTCATTTGCGCCATCCATAATATGGCCTAGCCTTGTCATGGTGTCGTTTACAGCGTCCGTGGCGCTGTTGATGTAATTTGCTATCGAGGCCGCCGATGAGTTGATTTTTTCGAATATGTTCCCGATATCAGACGAGATATGATTAACGCTGTCCCTAATCTTGAAGGCGGCTGAATGGGATGTGTCGGCAAGCCTGCGCACCTCATCCGCCACCACTGCAAAGTATGGATATCTGCCGTGACGCTGAACTTTCATGGTTTAGATAGCCCCTGTAAGACCCGAGACGGAATACTATAAAATAGGATGCGAGCCAGGAGAAAATCATAAGCAGGACGGCCCACCATGGCGGCAGGTACAATATACCCAACGCTGCTATAAGGCACAAAATCAAGCCGCCGGAAGCGATTTGGACCCATAGAGAATCAAATTTCATGTAATGACCTCGTTTATTTTTATGGTCTTATGCTAAAAAACGATCAATACCCTTAGGTGTTATTATCGGTCTTTTGTATTAGAACTTTAGAACCTTCAGATGTCTTTATAACCCAGTCTTTATAGGTATCAAGGGCGTTTGTCACAGGCATTGCGATGATCTGCGGCGTCTCATACTGGTGTATGTCACGAATCGCACGTTCGATCTTTTCGTAGTTCCGGGCCAGACCCGTTGCATCACATAGTTATTTTTTACTATACAAGAAAAAAAAATCACATGACAACAATGTCCTTGCATTTTTTATTGCATAAAATAAATTTTATTTTTATATTTTTCAATGATTTCGAAAAGTTCAACATCAAAACCTACCTCGCAATATCTTGCCGCCCCTTTGCACTCGTACATCCAGCGCAATCTCAGGCCACCGCCGCAGAATTTCCTTGACTCTGCGAGTTCCGTTGAGGACCTGCGCACTTACGCCGTTTACGACCAAAATCCTATCCCCTAACCGCAAACCAGCCTTAAAGGCAGGTGAATCTGAATCAACATACGATACCATGGGCATGCCATCCTCATCCACCCCCACCGTAATCCCTGTTTCATCCTCCTTGAAACGCCTGTAAAAATCCAGACCTTTTTTCAAGATCACCTGCTGTCTTTCGTAGTCCAAATACACCACAAAACGCTTGAGAATAGAGTTGCCCAGATTGCCTGCCAATTCGCCACTGGAATCCATGCCCTTTCCTGGCAAATGGAGCAGCACTCGGCCGTTGGTATCCTGAAACCAGGACTGAAAGCCGTCATCCCCTTCTATATACTTGATAATGCCGTAATCCTCCTCGCTGCGATAGCGCAGAGGTCTCTCGAACCATGAATGCATTTCACCCTGAAGACCATCGTAGGTGATGCGGCCTTTCAAATAGCCTGAACGGATGGCCTTCAAATGGCTCAAACCGCCTATGGCCTCGTAATAGGCATGAAATATGGCATAAGGGTCGCAGCAAACGAGTGGCATAGCATCTTGAGCAGCTACCTGAAAAGCCCATAAAAGGATGGCAGCGAAAAGATATGTGGTATATTTAACAGATCTCATTTATGATGGTTCTCTCCATTTTAGCAGGTAAACAAGGGCTATCATGCCATGAAAAAAACCATTTTGATAGTGGAAGACTCCAAAAAACTGGCGGAACTCTTTGAGGCTGCGCTTTTCACCAACTATCAAGTCATCAAGGCATTGAATCTGAAATCGGCCAAGAATGCACTGAATTTTCACAGACCTGACGGAATTTTGTTGGATTTACAACTGCCAGACGGATTCGGTCTGGAACTGATTCCTTTGGCGAAAAGGCAGAGGCCTGACTGCGTAATAGTGGTTGTCACAGCCTTTGGCAGTATCCAAATGGCTGTGGAGGCAATGCGGCTTGGTGCAGCGGATTTTTTGGAAAAACCAGTGGACATGGAGGCCTTACCCCGAGTATTCGCCAAACATTTGGCCCTGTTCGAAGAAGATGAACTGGTCTTTGCCTCCAGGGACATGGAGGATGTGCTAACCACAGCCAAACGCATAGCCCCGTTGCCCTTTCCTGTGCTCATCACAGGAGAAACAGGCGTGGGCAAGGATATGATGGCCAGATTCATACATCGCCGAAGCGGCCGCAAGGAGTTCATTGCCCTGAACTGTGCCAATCTCACTCCTGAACTAGCGGATTCCATACTCTTCGGTCATATCAAAGGCAGTTTCACCGGCGCCACGGAGACAAAAGAAGGACTTGTGGCTCAGGCCTCAGGTGGAACCCTGTTTCTGGACGAGCTGTGCGAGCTGCCGCCGGCTGTTCAGGCAAAGCTTCTGCGTTTTTTGGACAGCGGCCGCTACATTCCGCTGGGAGGCACCAAGGAGCTTCAAAGCGATGTGCGTATTCTTGCAGCCACCAACCAGGACCCCAAGACAGCAGTGGCAAACGGCCGAATGCGGCAGGACCTCTATTATCGCCTGGCAGTGATGACTCTGGACATTCAGTCATTGCGTAAACGTATAGAAGACATTCCGCCCCTTATTCAACTACGTCTTTCATATCTACAAAATATCCTTGGACACGAGGTCACCATATCCCAAGAGGCCATCAATCTACTCACATCCCATGACTTTCCTGGGAATGTGCGAGAACTCTTTAACCTGCTGGACCGAGCGGCCGCAATGTCCCATGGCGCAATTACGCCCGAATTTCTGGCTAATTACATTAAAAAAGCCGAAGTACCAGGAAATGCACATACAGGGAACACGTCAAACAGGAATGTGGACAACGATGAAATAAACGGCTCCAAAACCTTTTCCGAGCCGACCCTCTTCAGTCAAACTCGAAAAAACACCGAGGAACAGGAAAGAAAACTCATTCAAGATGCCTTGTCCGCCACTCGATACAACAAGGCCGCTGCGGCAAGATTGCTGGGAGTGAGCTATAAGACCCTTCTAAATAAGCTCAAAAGATATGAAATGTTGTAAATAACCTAAAAAATCAATTCAATTCAGTGAATAACGTTCACTGTTTTTTCGCTTTTTTCTTGCAAAATTTGTTCTATGTGACTATTTATTCCATCACATCTCAAGTTTAGTGTAGCGAGGTTTAATATGTCAAAAATATTACGCTGGAAATTCACGTTATTGGCCGGTCTCATCGCACTGGCCTGTCTCCTGGTATATCCGTCGTTTCTAAAGGAAACTCCAGACTGGTTCAAGAAATATGTCATGGCAGAAGGATTGAAGCTGGGCCTCGACCTTCAGGGCGGTATTCATCTGATTCTACGCGTGGATGTGAACCAGGCGGTCAAAAACTATCAGGAGATGGCGGCACGGGATTTCAAGGATACGGCGGCACGCAAACAGATAACCCTGGTCAGAAAACAGACAGCGCCCGATGTCCTGCAATTTCTGCTTCCAAATCCGGAGGCCCTGAACAAGACCAAAGAACTGCTCAAGAGTGAATTCCCATCCCTCGAAATCGTAAAAGAGGAAACGGAAGGCAACTTTCCGGTACTGACCCTCAAGCTCGCTCAGTCCGAAGAGAACAACATTCGCAAAAATTCCGTGGCCCAATCCCTTGAGATCATTCGTAACCGCATAGACCAGTTCGGTGTATCCGAGCCTGTAATCGTTCGACAGGGCGATGAAAACATCGTCGTTCAGCTCCCCGGCGTAAAAGACCCTGAAAGGGCCATAAAGCTCATCGGCCAGACAGCACAACTGGAATTCAAGATGGTGGACGATGCGGCCTCCATAGACCTCATGAAGCTCACGGCAGATGCCATAAAGGAGGGCAGACTCCCTGCAGATTACGACTCCAAGGCCCTGAATGCGGCCTTGAGGCCGTTTCTGCCCAAGGATGACGAGGCCGCCGTAATGAAAGAAAAGGACAACAAGACCGGCAAGGAGGCCAAGAGGCCCATTTTACTCAAGGCAAAGGCGGTCATGACCGGCGATTCCATCAAGACCGCCATGGTGCAGATCGGAGGACAATACAACGAACCCTATGTGGCCATGGAGATGAACAGCCAGGGCGCACGCCTGTTCGAGCGGGTCACACAAGAAAACGTTGGCAAACGCCTGGCCATCGTGCTGGACGGCGTGGTGCGCTCTGCCCCTGTAATACGTGAAAAGATCGGCGGTGGTCATGCCCAGATCACGGGCTCCTTTACACCAGCCGAGGCCTCCGACCTGGCCATCGTACTGCGTGCCGGCGCCTTGCCTGCACCGGTTCAGATCATACAAAATATCACGGTAGGGCCGTCTCTCGGCAAGGACTCCATTCAAAAGGGCCTAATGGCAGGCATCATCGGAGCAGCAGCGGTCATGCTCTTCATGGTGATCTATTACAGGCTTTCAGGCTTTATTGCAGATGTTGCCGTTATGCTCAACATACTCTTGCTGATGGCCGCCATGGCCCTGTTCCATGCCACTCTTACCCTTCCAGGCATAGCCGGTATCATCCTGACCATCGGTATGGGCGTTGACTCCAATGTTCTGATCTTCGAACGAATGCGTGAGGAAAAGGCCCTGGGCAAACCCATCAAGGCCCTGATAGACGGCGGCTATGACAAGGCATTCTGGACCATCGTGGATGCCCACGTCACCACTCTCATCACGGCATTCGCCCTGTTCCTGTTCGGCACAGGCCCCATCAAGGGCTTTGCCGTGACCCTCTCCGTTGGTATCATCATCAACCTGTTTACAGCCATCTTCGGCACACGCGTGGTCTATGACTGGATGTTGAGCAAAGGCTCCATAAAAGACATTCACTTTCTTCAGATACTGCACGGCACAAGCATTCGCTTCATCGAACGCAGGAACATAGCCTTTGGAGTCTCAGGGGCATTTTGCCTTTTGGGGCTGTGGGCATTTCTGCAGATCGCCTTGGGCACGGCCAATCTGGGCGTGGATTTCTCGGGCGGCACCATGGTTCAGTACAGGTCTGAAAAACCATTCCATCTGGACGAAGTCAGAAAGGCGGTGGAATCCATACACCTGGAAGGCTATACCCTTCAGGATGTGCCTGGTGAAAACATCTTCATTTTAAGGCACAAACAGTCCTCCACTAGTGTAAGCAATGTAGAAAACCTGGTCTCTGAAGCCCTTTCCAAGACCCTGCCGGACAACAAATTTACTGTGGAGAGCAAGTCAGAAATAGGTTCATCGGTGAGCAGTGAGCTCAAAAGCAAGGCCATCATATCTATCGCCATCTCACTTCTGGGCATTCTCGCATACATTGCCTTCAGATTCGACTTCAGCTTCGGTGTGGCAGCGGCCATTGCCACTCTCCACGATGTGATATTGGTATTAGGTTTGGTATATCTCATGAATCTGGAGATATCCCTGCTCATAGTCACAGCCCTTCTGACCCTGGCAGGCTACTCCCTGACGGATACGGTTGTAGTATTTGACAGGATTCGCGAAAACATCCACAAACACAAGAAGCTCTCCTTTGCCGAGATAATTAATTTGAGCGTAAACGAGATGCTGTCTCGAACCATCATAGCCAGCGGCACCACATTCATGACGATTCTGGCGCTCCTGTTCTTCGGCGGAGTGGTGATTCGAGACTTTGCCCTGACTTTGTTCTGGGGCGTAATAATAGGCACATACTCCTCCATCTTCGTTGCAAGCCCCATAATATATCTGTGGCACAAGGGTAAAACACCCATGATAGAGGCCACAGCTCAAAAGATTGTGGCCATACACGGACCCATCAATGCAGCACAGGGCGCCAATCCAAAACGGTAACACTCTATGGAACAACTGGTCATAGAAGGCGGCCACAGCCTGAAAGGCGCCATTCGAATCAGTGGCGCCAAGAATGCCGCACTGCCAGTGCTGGCCGCCACCCTGCTCACACCAGGTAAGTTCACCATTACAAATCTCCCTGATTTGAGGGATATCCGCACCTTTTTGAATCTATTGGCAGGTTTGGGAATAAATGTCTCGTCATTCTTGAAAGAAGACCCTGAAAAAGACCGCGGTGTCCTGCTTGACACCACAACAATCTCAAATCATGAGGCTGCTTACGACCTGGTCCGCACCATGCGGGCATCGGTTCTGATATTGGGGCCGCTTCTGGCACGCACAGGCACAGCCCGCATCTCTCTGCCCGGTGGCTGCGCCATCGGCGCAAGACCCATAGACTTTCATCTCAAAGGTCTGGAACGCATGGGCGCCAGACTCACGCTCAAGGCCGGTTATGTGGAGGCAAAGGCATCCAGACTCACAGGCACCGAGATATATTTCGATGTGCCATCCGTCACAGGTACGGAAAATCTCATGATGGCGGCCTCCCTTGCGCGAGGCAAGACCCTTCTGAAGAATGCTGCACGAGAACCGGAGGTCGTCACCTTAGGCCAGATGCTTCAGGCCATGGGTGCTAAAATCACAGGGCTCGGCTCATCCGTTATCGAAATCGAAGGCGTAAAGGAACTGAAGGCCATAGAATGGCGTATCATTCCGGATCGCATAGAAACAGGGACATACCTCATGGCAGTGGCCGCTGCAGGCGGAGAACTCAGGCTTCAGAATGCCTGTCCTGAATATCTGGAGGCTGTCATCGCCAAATTGAGAGAGATCGGAATGGAGATTGAGCAAAAAGACCAGATACTCTGGGTACGCCGCAAACGCAGACTCAAGAGTGCGGATGTGACCACTATGCCATATCCCGGCTTTCCCACAGACCTGCAAGCCCAATTCATGCTGTTGATGGCCACAGCAGACGGTCTGAGCGTAATAACCGAAACCATCTTCGAGAACCGATTCATGCACGTTCCAGAGCTCAATCGCCTGGGAGCAGACATTCGTATCGAGGGTAAAAGCGCCATTGTGCGTGGAGTCAAGGAACTCATAGGAGCGCCTGTCATGGCCACAGACCTTCGAGCCAGCGCATGTCTGGTGCTGGCAGGCCTGGCGGCTCGCGGCAAAACCACTGTATCCCGCATATATCACCTGGATCGTGGGTATGAACACATGGAAAAGAAGCTGGCTGGTGTTCAGGCACGCATAGAGCGCATTCGCACTGAAATGCCATATTGATAGCCGCATAGAAGGACATTTTATGATGCTTTCAGATGACTTGGGCAGAAATATCACATATCTTCGCGTATCTGTGACAGATCGCTGTAATCTTCAGTGTTTTTATTGCTCTTCACCTGACAAGACCTCATCGCAAGGCACTCAAGACTGTGCGGAAACATGCCGGTTTCTACCGATGGAAGAGCTGCTCACAGATGCCGAGATACTGCGCGTGGTGAAGACGTTTTCAAAACTCGGAGTACAGAAGATTCGACTCACCGGAGGCGAACCGCTTTTGCGCCCGAACCTGGCCGATATAGTTCAGTCCATCTCACAGATTCCATCCATCACCGACATATCCCTTACCACAAACGGCATATTCCTGCTAAATCAGGCTCAAGCACTGAAAGATGCCGGCATAAAGCGCCTAAACATCAGCCTGGACACATTGCAGCCCGAAAGATACAAGACCATCACGGGCCATGACGAATTTCAGAGGGTGTGGGACGGCATCCTGCACTGCCTGGACATGGGCTTTTCTCCTGTCAAGCTGAACGTGGTCATGATAAAAGGTGTAAACGACGATGAGCTCATAGACCTGGCCGCTCTTACTCTGAAATGGCCGGTGCAGGTGCGCTTCATCGAATTTATGCCCATAGGCCGATACACCAGCTGGAATACATCCAAACATCTCTCCTGCGATGAAATGAAACGCCGCATTCAAGAGAGCATAGGGCAACTGGATTCTGTAACCCAAGGCAAAAACGCAGGCCCGGCAGAGGTATTTGCCCTTACAAACGCCCTTGGAAACCTGGGCTTCATCAGCCCCATCAGCCGCCACTTCTGCGCCACATGCAATCGAGTGCGCCTGACCGCGGACGGCCACATAAGACTCTGTCTGTTCTCGGACAACGAACTGGACCTCAAGGCCGCCATGAGAAACGGCATCTCCGATGACGAACTGACAAAACTTTTACAGGATACCATACGCCGTAAACCTGCCGGGCTGGACAAGTCCATCGAAGGCGGAACGGAAACCGGCGCAGCACCTTCCTGCCGGCGCCGTATGTCCACAATAGGAGGATAGATTCATGCATTCCAATGTGATATTCGTATTTCCAGGCCAGGGCTCTCAGTATGTGGGAATGGCCAAAGACTTCTATGACAATATGCCGGAGGCCAAGGAGATATTCGAGCTGGCATCAAATGTGACAGGCCTGAATGTCACGGAACTCTGTCTCGAAGGCCCCCTGGAAGAACTCACTCGAACATCCAATCTGCAACCGTGTCTCACCGCGGTGGAGATGGTCTGCGCAGTGGCCATGATGCAACACGGAGTGTCTCCTGTGGCAGTAGCCGGTCACAGCCTCGGTGAATATGCCGCCCTATGGGTAGCCGGTGTTCTTGGCATCGAAGACACGCTGCGCCTCGTGCACATGCGAGGCAGGCTCATGGAAGAGGCAGGGTCAGGCGCCTTCGGGGCCATGGCCGCTGTCATCGGTCTGGACAAAAACGCACTGGAAACCATGATAGCTCCCTTACAGAAAGAAGGCGTGATCAGCCTTGCCAATCACAACAGTCCTGAGCAGATCGTGGTCACAGGAGAGGCGCATCTGATCAACCGACTTGTGCAGCAGATCAAGGCCGAGACCAAGGCCAAGGCCGTTCCGCTCAAGGTTGCCGGCGCCTTTCACAGCCCGCTCATGAAGACGGCTTCGCTGAAGCTGGCCGAGGCGTTGCAAGACGTACACTTCAATCCGGCGCGAATCCCTGTTTACTGTAATGTTACCGCTGCTCCTGAGACCGATCCCGTGCGCATTCAGAACCTTCTCGTAGAGCAGATATACAGTCCTGTCAGGTGGTATGAAACAGTGGTAAACATGGCTGCAAATCACCGGCCGTGCTGTTTCATGGAACTCGGTCCCAAAAATGTTCTGTCCAATCTCATCAAAAAATCCCTTCCGGAAGGCGGCTGCACCATCTATCAGATAGAAAATGCAGATGGCATAGAGGCGTTCCTGAACAACGATCTGCAAAGCTGAACCTATGCAGTCACAGTCTCTCTTCAATCCAAAATCAGAACGTTTAATCCGCCTTCTGGGCAAGGCCGAAAGACCCAGGCTGCTGGTCATCGGGGATGTCATGCTGGATCACTTCATCTTCGGAGACGCTGAACGCATCTCGCCGGAAGCGCCTGTACCGGTGGTGAACATGGAAAAAGAAAGCTGGATTCTTGGAGGCGCTGCCAATGTAGCCCACAACCTGAGCGCATTGAATGCAGACGTCACACTCTTCGGGCTGGTGGGACAGGACGAGACGGCATGGCGTCTGCGTTCCATAGCCCATGACACCGGCATAGACGTAAGCCTTTTTGCAGATGCAGACCGTCCCACCACCATCAAAATCCGCATTCTGGCAAGGGGTCAGCAGATGCTGCGGGTGGATAACGAGAGCCGCAGCAAGATCGGTGCGGAACTCACCACGGTTGTAATGGAACGGCTGAAAGCGCTTCCCCCGCTGAATGTGGTGTTGGTCTCCGACTATGCAAAGGGCTTCATCACTCATGAACTGATGCAGGCGGTGCTGCATGCGGCACGCAGAATGAACGCACCTGTGCTGGTGGATCCAAAACCAGCTAATGCAGACTGTTATAAAGGCGCCTATCTCGTGACTCCCAATCTCAAAGAGGCGGAGGAGATGTCCGGCATTCGCATAACGGATATTGCCTCGGCACAGAGGGCCGGCAGGCTAATTCAAGACAAACTCCAGGTCGGCGCGGTGCTTGTAACTATGGGGGCGAAGGGCATGGTGCTGTATGTCAAAGAAGATAGATGGATTCATCTTCCTACCATGGCCAGAGAGGTCTTCGATGTCACAGGCGCCGGAGACACCGTCATAGCGGTTCTGGCATGGGCATTGGCCCAAGGCGCTGAGATGGAAGAGGCGGCGTATCTCGCCAATGTGGCGGCAGGCATAGTGGTGGCCAAGGTAGGCACAGCCACCATTTCCATTCAGGAGCTGGCGCAGACGCTGTGAGTCAAATCAGAATTCCTTTCAAAGCCCTTTTGATTCACAGCCTTTTGGCCGGAGAAGAGCAGCTGATTCAGGAGGTACTGGCGATTCTGACGGAACGATACGGAAAAACGGCCTTTGAAAGCGGTATATTGCCCTTTCATCACACCGATTATTATGAAAAGGAATTCGGCCCAAATCTCAAGCGGCTCTTTGCGGGTTTTTCCGAACTGGTGCCGCAGGATATCCTGGTGCAGGCCAAACTCTTTGCAATGGAACTGGAACGGCGGTTTTCCTGTAACGGCAAACGGCTGATAAACATCGACCCCGGAATTCTGACTCTGGAACGCCTTGTGCTGGCCACGGCCAAGAATTTTACACACAGGATATACCTGGGCCAGGGGGTGTTCGCTGACCTGACACTCATCTTTCAGAAGGGCGGATTCAGGCCTCTTCCGTGGACATTTCCTGACTATAAAGCGGACGAGGCCATGGCCCTATGGCATGACTGGCGCAATCACTATAAAAAAACTATAAAACAGGGCAAGGCGGAAATAGAATATCAAGGAGGAAATCCATGATCAGAAGCATGACCACCTTTGCCAAGCATGAGGAAGCAGGCCATGTATGGTCGTTCAAGGCGGAATTGAAGTCCGTAAACACCAAATTTTGTGAGGTGATCGTTCGCGGCCCACGCTGGCTGAATTCCATGGAAGACAACATTCGGCGTCTGGTTCAAAAACGCATGGCCCGCGGCCGTCTGGAGCTGACTCTACAGCTGGAGCGTGTCAGTCGAGACACGAGCTGTCTGGAACCGGACATGGAACTGGCCCTTGGATATCTGAATGCATCGAACCGCATTGCACATGCTCTTGGTCTGAACCCCATCAAAGACATCGCCGTACTACTGACCCTGTTTCCAGGGCTCATCACCACCAGAGAAAACGGGACCGACATGGACGAACTCTGGGCATTCGTCTCTCAGGCCGTGTCCAATCTGCTGGAACAGGCCGAGCGCATGTCGTTGGTGGAGGGCGAGGCCTTGGCAAAGGATATGAAAGCGCGTCTTGGTTTGTTGGAGACCATGCTGCAAAAGGCTGCGGATCGTGCGCCGGTGCGGCTGAAAGAGGCCAGGGCCGCAATGAAAAAACGCATCGATACCCTGGCTGATGGAATCTCTGTCGATGAGACACGCCTTGCACAGGAATGCCTCATCTTGATGGACAGAATGGACGTGAGTGAGGAGATCACACGGGCGTTCAGCCATATTCAGCAGTTCAAGACATGCCTGGACAGCCATGAACCCGTGGGCCGCAAGCTGGATTTCCTGTGTCAGGAACTCTTTCGTGAGATCAATACCCTTGCATCCAAGTGTGTGGATGTGGAAATGTCCCATCTGGCTGTGGAGATGAAGTGCGAGATAGAAAAGATTCGGGAACAGGTGCAAAATGTTGTATAACAGATTTATGAATTATCAAAAGAGGTTGCCAAAAAAACAGGTTTGAAGAATCTTTCATCAGGTAATTCTATGGCCAAAAACAGAACACTAAACATCGGCTTTGGCAATGTGGTGGTAGCGGAACGCATAGTCGCCATCGTGAATCCGGCCTCTTCGCCCATGAAAAGGCTACGTGAAGAGGCCAAAAATCTGGGCAAACTCATAGATGCCACAGAGGGCAGAAAGACTCGCTCGATTCTGGTGCTGGACAGCGACCACATAGTACTTTCAGCGCTTCAGACCGAAACCATCGCTCAACGAATGACTCAGGAAGCTGCCGCCCGATTGGAGGAGGTCGTGCAGGGCCGAAGACAGGAGGATATCGGACATGACAAATGACATAAAAATCAGAGGCGATCTGTTTGTGATATCAGCGCCTTCCGGCGCAGGAAAAAGCACCGTATGCCAGCGAGTCTTGAAAGAGATGAACGGCATCGCCTTCTCCATCTCACACACAACCCGAACCCCCAGACATGGTGAGATAAACGGACGGGACTATCATTTCATCTCCAAAAAAAAATTCAAGGAGATGATCGACTCTAATGCCTTCATAGAATGGGCGGAAGTGCATGGCAATCTGTACGGCACAAGCTATACAGCTATTGAGACCCTGTTGAATCAAGGCATGGATGTCCTGCTCGATGTGGATGTACAGGGAAAACGGAACATCTCTCGTATCTTTTCAAAGGCCGTATCCATTTTCATTCTTCCACCCTCAATGGCAGAATTGAAAAAAAGGCTCAAATCCAGGGGCACAGACGATGAAACCACCATAGGGCTGCGGCTTCGCAACGCAGTCCTGGAGATACGGCAGATCGACAATTATGACTTTCTAATAATAAACGACGAACTGAGTGCCGCTGTAGAGGATATGAAGGCCATAATACGCTCCAGACGCTGCGCTGCATCCCGTGTCCTTGCAGGAGATTTACGCATTCTACACGATCTCGAGACAGCAACAGGCTACTAAATGAAAAAAGACAACAAAAACATTCGAGAAAACAAAACCGACCCATCGGCACCCTTCTGGACCTGGAGTCTTCATGTGCTGGAAGAATTCACAAAGACCCATCCATCCGCCATCGAGGACGTAAAATTTCTTCCGTCTTTTGAACAGAAGAAGACAAATGCCCGTTTGCTGGCACAATTGAGGGCATTGGGGATACCCTGCAATCTCATACAGGACTTTCAGAAGATAGACATTCCAAAAGACGCCGTACACCAGGGAATAACGGCCCTTGTAAGGCCGTTCTGGTTCATAGAGCTGAATGACCTGCGAACAATTAACGCATCGCATACTCCATCCCTTCTGCTCATCTGCGACCAGATCGTGGATCCGCAGAATCTTGGAGCCATCATTCGAGCATCGGTGGCCTTTGGTGTAACTGCAATCATACTGCCGGAACGTTCCACAGCAGGCGTGACAGGAGCGGTGGTCAAGGCATCTTCCGGCGCCATAGCCCATGCAAAAATATGCAGAGTCGGCAATCTCGCAACCACATTGGAACGGCTCAAAGAATTTGGCTTCTGGATCATATCCCTGAGCCCTGATGGAACTGAACCCATCTGGCATCTAAATTTCAGGGACAACATCGCCATAGTGGTGGGTTCAGAAGGCCAAGGGGTCAGGAAACTCATAAAGAAACGCTCCGATTTCACGACCTACATCCCTCAGGCGGAGGGTATCGCCTCCATGAATGCTGCGGCGGCGGCATCAGTCTGCCTGTATGAAGTAATGAGACAGAGAAAAACAACGTTGAATATTAAATGCTGAATGTTTCATAAAGGTAGCAATTGATTTTGCCGGCATTAAACATTAAAAAAATCAACATTGAACATTATCTTAAAACAGGAGGATATAGTGAACAAACTCACTTCTCACAAAAAATTGACCATCATCGGCGCAGGTGCGGTGGGAGCCGCTGCCGCACAGTGGGCCGTATCCCGTTCCAGCGCCGATGAAATTCTGCTTGTGGATGTGGTGGACGGCGTACCTCAGGGCAAGGCATTGGATCTGTCACAGGCCGCGCCGCTCTGCAAATTTCACGGCATTGTGAAGGGAAGTTCAGACTTTGCAGACCTGCAAGGCTCGGACGTCGTGATCGTAACGGCAGGTCTGGCCCGTAAACCCGGCATGACAAGGGACGATCTGTTGGCCAAAAACGTCCAGATCGTAAAAAGCGTAACAGAAGAAATCGTCAAATACGCACCGAATGCCTGCATCGTGGTAGTCACAAACCCCATCGATGCCATGGTCTATACCGCATATAAAGTCTCCGGCTTTTCGAGAAACCGCGTGGTCGGCATGGCAGGCGTGTTGGACTCAGCCCGCTATCGCACATTCATAGCCCAGGAATTGGGGGTATTACCGTCCTGCGTATCGGCATTGGTGATGGGTATTCACGGAGACCACATGCTGCCCCTGGTGCGCCTGGCCACTGTGGGAGGTGTACCCGTCGCAAACCTTTTGTCCAAGGAAAAGATCGACGAAATCGTCCACCGCACTCAGCATGCAGGCGGAGAGATCGTAGGGCTGCTCAAAACCGGAAGCGCCTTTTCCACTCCAGGGCTTTCGGCTGTGGAGATGGCAGAGGCCATTTTGCAGAATCAAAAAAAGGTCATGCCCTGTGCTGCATGGCTGGAAGGAGAATTCGGCATAAACGGCGTATTTTTAGGCGTTCCTGTGGTCCTGGGAGCAGGCGGAGTGGAACGGATACTGGAGTTTGAACTAACTGCCGAAGAACGGGAGGCATTGGGAGCATCAGTAAAGGCGGTACAGGGTCAGGTAGCAGCTACAGGGCTTTAAGTAATTGTGGTAACATTCTTTTTTAAAAAGTGGGGGGAAACCTTATTCAGGACTGAGGTCAAAGGACTGAGGGACGAGTCAGACTCAGTCCTCAGCACTCAGTCCTCAGCACTCAGTCCTCAGTCCTGATCAACACATTGCCAACCACTTCAATTCCTTTGGTTCTATTCATGCGCCTGCTCATAGCTCTCTGGAACAAATTCACCTCCATGCAGGTTATCTGCCATAACGAGGTGATACTATGCCTACTATCGCTGCTGTTATGTTCATGCGCACCACCAGCCAAAGAGGTTATGGAAAAAACCACCATTTATGAGGCCGTCCCATCCATTACCATAGGCAAAACCACGTTCCTGCCGGTTCCTGAAGACCAAATTCCTCATCTCACCGCCTTCTCAAAAGAGGGAATCCGACAGGCCGCCAAGGCCAATCAGATGTTTTTAGAGGCCCAAATACCTAAAGCTGAGCCAGAAGAAAAGGAACTACTCAGCCGATTTTTGAATACCAACCTCATACTCCTAAAACTGTTAGACCAGATGGACTCCGAAGATATGGCTGCCTTCGATGCAAAACTGCGAGAGCGATTTGCCTTTTATGGCCCCAGTAACACAGATAGAGAAATGGGCTCTGTCCTGATCACGGGCTATTTTCAACCTGAACTTTTGGCCTCTTATAACTGCACAGCAGAATACAATTACCCTCTTTATGGCATACCATCAGACCTTGTACAGGTATCCCTGCAGGACTTCGACAGGAATCTACCAGCTCAGACGCTCTTCGGCAGAATCAGTGGAAACCGCCTGCTCCCATACTACACACGAGGAGAGATCGAAGGGGGCGCCCTGCCATCCAATACCCCGGTGCTTGCGTGGCTTGCCTCACCGGTGGAGGGGCTCATGCTCCACATTCAGGGCTCCGGAATCCTCATATTTTCTGACGGCTCCAAGCGCTTCGTCCATTATGCCGCAAACAACGGCCATCCCTATCGCAGTGTGGGGGCATGGTTGGTGGAACAGGGGATATTGACCATGGAACAAGTATCGTGGCAGGCCATAGAAAACTGGGCGAGGCTCAATCCTGACCGTTTTCTGCAGGCCAGCTTCGTCAATCCACGCTATATCTTCTTTCGTTTTGAAGAAGACGGACCATTAGGGGTGACAGGTAACCGCCTGATACCCATGCACTCTGTGGCATTGGACAGGGCTATCTATGGGCTTGGGGGCATATTCTGGCTGACCGTCGATGATTTCAAGGACAATCAACCATTCTCAACCCTCGTTTTGCATCAGGATGTGGGAAGTGCCATAAAGGGCCCTCACCGAGTGGATCTTTATGTGGGCGAGGGGAAAAAGGCCGGGGATACAGCAGGGCGCCTCAAGAATTCAGGAAGGCTATTGCTCCTTCTTGTCAAGGATGACAACAGAACCTGAAGGCATTAGAAAGCCATGAGTGCAGTTATTGATGGTTAACCCATCGTGACTTCACCGAAAGAGCCGCATCTTTTCCGTTGTTTTTTTCATAGGTTTTCGTTAGATTATTTCAAAGATAATCTCAAAAACAATAACGCCCTGTGTGGACGCGAGTGTGTTTGTGGAATAAGGCAGCCTCAAAGACTCCAATGAAGAGCTACCGTCGGCAAATCCATCTCCAGGATGGAGGTTATTTGCCGCACGAAACAAATATATCTGCGCCCACACAGCTCAACCGACTATTTTTACGAAAAACCCTTAAAAAAACGAATGGAGGAGATACCATGGCAGCAACCCTATTCCAAAAGGATTTTGAACGCCTCATAGAAATCGGCAGACCTCCTAACATCAAAAAGCTCTTTCCCAACTCCAGGGCACTGATTGTAAGCGGCAAGGTCATAGACAGGGCCATGTCGGCCAAAGGCAAGGCCATGACCATTGCGGCCAATGCCAGAAACTACTTCATCATAAGGGGGGCATTACAGGCGGCTCAGCACGCCAATGCGCCCATCATCATCGAGATCGCCAAATCCGAAGGTGGCAGAGACGCCTATTGCGCCATCAACTACTGGAATATGGCCAAATATGTGGACCAGCTCTGTAACGAACTGGCCATCACCGTACCAGTGGCCATTCATGCGGATCACTACGGCATAAAAAAGCAAGCCGATGTGGAAAAGGCCAGGACAGAGATTCCATCCATGTTCGATGCTGGAATCACCTCCATCGCCATAGACGCCTCTCACATGCCGGATGACGACAACCTTCTGGCCAATATCGCCCTTAAAGACTACATTCCATCCTGGGCGGGGCTTGAGACGGAAATAGGCGAGATAAAGGGCAAGGAAGGCCTTTCCACTCCGGAAGAGGCCATATTTCTCATTCAGGGACTCAATGCCCATGGCATCTTTCCTGACTGGATAGCACTGAACAACGGCACCACCCATGGTCTGGAGGCCAGCGCTCAGGGTATTCAGGTGGATCTGACGAAAAAAATCCATGAAACCATCGCTCCTTATAAGGTCTCGGGTGCCCAGCACGGCACATCCGGCAACAGCTCCGAACGGCTGCGCGAGATAGCGTCCCTGACTCGCACCACCAAGGCCAATGTGGCCACAGCCCTTCAGATGATCTCCTGGGGGCTGATGGTGAATGACTATGGCAATGCCAGCTTGAATGCCGATGGCGAGTTCATCAAGGTGCCAGGCGAGGGCATGAGCGAAGAGCTGTGGCAGGAGATGGTGGCCTATGCCCAGTCCAAGGGCTACAAAAAGGGTGATTACAAAAAACTCAACCTGCCTTTTGAAAACAAACTCATGGCGCAGCCTCGGGAGATTCGGGAACGCATGGCAAAACGGGTGGAAGACTTTGTGTATCATTTACTCACAGAGGTCTTCAATGCAAAGGATGCCGCTCCATTTGCATACGAGGCCATCTTGAAGGCCGGCTCTCATGACCTTGGCCCAAAGGCACAACGCATGGAACAACCTGCCGACTGGACGGAAGAACGTATTCGCGCAAAGGCCAAAATCCTTCAGCCGGACAAGGGCCCCAGCGGCAACTTTGACGACTGATATATCATGCGTGTCATAAGCGGGGCCGCCAAAGGACGCAGACTGACGGCCCCTCGGGGTCTTCAAATCCGCCCCACCACTGATTTCGTAAAAGAGGCCATGTTTCAGCTCATTGAAAACCGCCTCGGTGACGATTGGGAAGGCCGTGTCGTATTGGACCTGTTTGCTGGCACCGGTGCCTTGGGAATCGAGGCTCTATCAAGAGGAGCAACGCTATGTCTCTTTGTTGATAACTCCCAAGAATCCTTTCATCTGCTTCAAAAAAATCTTAAAGTTTGCGGGCTTGCCCAAAGATCAAGGACCTATAACCTAGAATTGTTCCGCCATAAAAAATGTGAGAAAATCACAAAATATTATGCCCCGTTTCAACTTATATTGGCAGATCCACCCTATGCAACAGGCTGTTCCATAGCAACAATACATTTTGTAGCAAAACACGACATCATGGCACCGAATGGAATATTGGTGATGGAGGAGAGGGAAAAGGTGGATTTGCCTCTGCAGGAATGGCCGTTAAGCTGTTTTGACAGACGCAGTTACGGGGATACTGCCTTATGGTTTTATGAAAGAATAGAAGAAAAGACGATGAAAAGGCTAAAAGAAACATGATGATTGGGGTGAGCGATGGGATTTGAACCCACAACCTTCGGGGCCACAACCCGACACTCTAACCGTTGAGCTACGCCCACCATCCGATGTTGGTCTGCGTTTTATACCGTAAAACAACTTGAATTGTCAATAGAAAAGAGGCCGAAACAACCATGCCCGCATGCAGTAAAGATGTGAAGGCGACAACACACACCAATGCAACAGATAACCCAGCCCCGCTCACGGTAAAAGGGCTTCAAATAGATTTCCCTGTCCTGCTTGCTCCGTTGGCAGGCATCACCGATTACCCATTCCGCAAGATCGCCCTAAGCTTTGGAGCGGGGCTTGCCGTAACAGAGATGCTGGCCTCCCAGGCCATGATCCGCAACAACAGAAAATCCCTGCTCATGACCAGCTCCATTCAAAACGAACGAGTTTTGGCCCAAATATCCGGTTCAGACTCAGAGATCATGGCAGAAACTGCCCGAATGCTGGAGAATCAAGGCGCCCTTGGCATAGATATCAACATGGGTTGCCCCCAGCCAAAGGTGATCAAGACTAATGCTGGGGCTGCCCTTATGAAGGATGAACGGTTAGCAGGTCGCATAATGGAGGCGGTCCGAAGGGCTGTGTCCATTCCTGTTTCAGTCAAGATGCGGCTTGGTTGGGATGAAACACACATGAATGCCCAACGAATTGCCATTATCGCCCAAGAAAACGGCATTGACTTCATCACCATCCATGCCAGGACTCGCAGCCAGATGTTTGGAGGCAAGGCCAGATGGGAATGCATCAGGCCCATCAAAGAAGCATTAAAAATACCAGTAATAGCCAATGGCGATATTATAGATGGAAATAGCGCAAAGGAATGCCTCCGATTATCCGGGGCGGATGGCCTTATGATTGGAAGGGCTGCACTGGGGAAACCGTGGATATTCTCGAAAATCAAGGCATGTTTTAAAGGGCAGATACAGGGTTCAACCCTCGATATAAAGGAACAATTCCCAGTGATCTTGAACCACATTCAAGATATCCTCGACTTTTATGGCATGCCCACTGCCATCTATATGGCAAGAAAACATTTATCTTGGTATTCTAAAGGGTTACGTAGTGGCGCCGCATTTCGAGATCGAATCAATCGCTTGGAAGATTGGAAGGAAATCATAAAAACTGTAACGGCATTTTATGATGGGTTGGAGGTACCTGATGAATAGATCACCAAAGGCCATCTCATTTATCGGCTGGCACAACGCAGGAAAGACAACCTTGATCCGTCAAGTCTTGAAGGAATTGACCGCCAAGGGCTATCGAGTGGGCGTCATAAAGTCCACCAAAGATGAGGATGCAATCCTGGATAAACCTGGGACAGACACCTTTCTGCACAGAGCGGATGGAGCGGCGGCCGTGGCCCTGATCGGCCCCAAAGAGATATTTTTCAGGAGTGATACTCTGGAAGAACCCTTTGAAGACCTAAAAAACAGGCTATGTTACGGCGTGGACATGGTGCTGGCCGAGGGCTTTAAACATGTACCTGATCTGCCCAAGATAGAAGTTAGCAGACAAACAATTTCCCAAGAACCACTTCATATGATCATTCCCAATGTAATAGCCGTGGTGGCCGATTATGACACTGGATTTGCGAGACAATTTAACTTCAACCAAGTCGATGAATTGGTTAATTTAATATTTTTTACTTTAACACCCTTCACAAAATGAATATATGAGATATTATAAATCTAAAATAGTTGGCAAATGCTTGTAACGTTATTCAAAATGCCTTGGAAAATATAGGTGAGCTATGTTGAACACATTTCAAATCTACGAGGAATTAGCTTCTAGTTTGGGCGATAACAATGCTCGGATTTTTATAAAGGTTGTAAATCAAATTTATGAAGATTTAAGGCAGAGTGTAACCAAGTCAGAGTTCAATGAACTCAAGGCTATTGTTGCCGATCTTGCTGTAGCCCAAAAACGTACGGAAGAAAGAGTCGAAGAACTCGCCCAAGCCCAAAAACGTACGGAAGAAAGGCTCGAAGAACTCGCCCAAGCCCAAAAACGTACGGAAGAACAAGTCAAAGAACTCGCCCAAGCCCAAAAACGTACGGAAGAAAGGCTCGAAGAACTCGCCCAAGCCCAAAAACGTACGGAAGAACAAGTCAAAGAACTTGCCCAAGCCCAAAAACGTACGGAAGAAACCCTTAATGCCTTGATTATTCGAGTGGACAAAATCGAAGACCGGCTCGAAGGCATCTCCAACTCCGTAGGATATTCCCTGGAAGACCGTGCTTATAAGGCGCTACCCTCACTTCTTAAATTCTATGGCATAGATGTCACAAGCAAAGTCATCAGAAAATATATCGAAGAAAATCAAATAAACATCTATGCCCGAGGGACAAGAAATGGAAAAGAGATGACTATCCTTGGTGAGTGCAAAGTGCGGCCTTCCAAAAAAGAAATCGATAAGTTCCTGAAGATAAGCAAGATAGCTCAAAAAGATGCTGGTATAAAAGATATGCTGCTTGTCTTTGTTGCCAATGACTATCATCCCAATGTGGAACAATATCTAAACGAAAAAGGGATTATCTACTTCTGGTCATACGATCTATAGCAACCCATACAGGGGCATATTCGTTTGCCCCTGCAAAAGTCTAAAAATAAATTTAACAGTAAACTACGTATGAAAAGATGTGGCTGTCTTTATTATTTTTCCTCTCTGAATACCTCTTTTGCCACACGCATCCCCTTCAAAAATTTTTGATTATGCCTCATGCAGAGCAAAATCATATCCTTTTGCATTCCAGTTTAAAACACGATCCTTGTCTATTCGCACCACTATGTGATAATGATTGCTCATTATAGCGTAACTGGCCACATCTATGGCAAAGATAGAGGATAACAGCTTGATCCGATCCACTATCCACTGCCGGCGATACTCTGCATCACGGCCACTCACTCCATCAACTCCACATAAAAAAGCCCTACGAACACAGCGAGATACCACATGATACCAAGGCGTATCCTCTAAACTCACCAATGAACTGCGTGACTTCGTCACAATAGCTACCTCATAAAATAAAATTTAAATAAAAATATATACTGAAAGACATGCCTGTCCTTTCTTTTTTGTCCTTTCTTTTTGGCTTTTTGTCCTCCTTTCTTTTTTTTTGAGCGCGTCCGTGCCTGGCGCACATAAAAAAACCGAGGACAGTAAGCCTCGGCTCAAAGAAAAACTAAATAACAACAATCCAGTTTGAATTAAGACTTTGGCATGAGCCGCACCGCCACGTGCTTCAAGGCGTCACAGGCCACCGTTATGTCTAAAGAATCCGCTTCAAAACCATCTTTTGCGCTATTGATGGTGGCACTTCCTGTTTTAACACCTATAAAACGGGCTATACCGTCTTCATCAGTAGTAACGCTCTGGCCTCTTAAAGATACAGTCGCATTGGCCAATGGCTCACCACTGACTACAGATACCACCTGCACACGAACGGTGTTATTACACTGCACTCCAAGCACCTCTTTGATTTTGAAATTATATGTCAAAGGGTCCCACTGAAACATCACATCCACACTTGAAAGAGACTGTGCGGCTTGAGTGGCAGGATCTGTCCACATGGCCTTTATGCCCTGACACTGCAACATATCTGGAGGCATCATTTTACACGTGGCATTGATCATGTCCACATCTATCTTAAGTGGCTCACCCGCAAAGGCAAAAGAACCCATCAGGAGAGAGAAGGCAGATAGAGCTACTGCCGATGTAATTTTTTTGATTATATGTTTCATGACTCATCTCCTTACATATATTATATCATTGCCTCACACAAAAACCATTACTGTTACATATCAGCCCTGTTGCACACTCACTGTCCTTATGACAGACGCTCTGACCCTCAGTACATGGACCACAAACCGCACAATAAGTTAAAGTACCTACACTCAATTGACAACCACTACCAGAAGAACTAGTGGAAATTCCACTGCTTGTAGAAGAAGTTGAGCTACTGAGTAATAAATTAAGAAAGCTGGTCCCGCTGGAAGTAGAAGAGGTGGACGTGGAACTGGTGGAAGTAGAAGAGCTAACCCCTCCACCGAAACTCCCAGAGCTGGAACTACTAGAAGAACTAGTGGAAGAACTCCCTGATGTAGTAGGAAGACATACATCCACTCCTTTATCGAAGCCATATTGAGGACCAACGTCTTGCACACACCTAAGACCGGGTTTACATTCATCATCAGAATCACAATCACCTTGGCCCTCACTACACGGATTTTGCTTTGAACAAAAATCCCAATCGCCAACGGGT
>JBEULL010000013.1:0-59331 GCA_041287365.1 Dissulfuribacterales bacterium
CCAAAAATTGTTCTTTTGCCTGATAGCTGCGTTGCTTGTCAGCGAAAAATGCTCACATACGAAGAGTATGCTTAGCTTTTTCGCCTTCTCGCGCCTTGCTATTCAACAAAACTCCTAATTTTTGAGACTTCCCATATGTTGATTCAAGGAGAGACTGTCATGGAAAACTTCAGTGATTACAAAAACGACGAAGGGTTTTTGTTCGAGATCATAAACGCCGTGCCATCCGGCATCTTCGTAACAGACATAGAGCACAACATTCTGCTCATCAACAAAGGCGCTGCATCCATAGTGGGCAAGACGCCGGGAGAGTGTTTTGACCGCAAATGCAGCGAGATATTCAATACCAATATGTGCGGTACAGAGAAATGCGCCTGTGTCATCGCCACAGAAACCGATGAGGTGTGCCACGGCCAGACGATCCTCAAACACAACGGCAAGGAAATCCCCATAGAATACGCTGCCAGACCCCTCAAAAACCACGAAGGCCGCATTGTGGGGTGTGTGGAACACTTCGTTGACATATCCGAACGACTCGAACGGGAACAACTGATTCAAAAGCAACAGGAGGAGCTCCTTCACAAACAGGAAGAGGATATCCGCCACCTGCAAAATGAGGTGCTCGAACTCTCCACGCCGGTCATAGAACTCTGGGAAGGCGTTCTGGCCCTACCTCTCATCGGCACATTGGATAGTCACAGGGCGCGTATGGCTATGGAGCGCCTGCTGGAGACCATAGAAAAGACCCGTGCGCCCTTTGTCATCATCGACATCACCGGTGTGCCGACGGTGGATACCGAGGTGGCCAACCGGCTCCTTCAGACCGTTGACGCCACAAGACTCATGGGAAGCGAGGCAATTCTTACTGGCATCTCACCGCACATCGCCCTGACCATGGCACACCTTGGCGTGAATATGACAACCATAACCGTGCGCAGCCGAATGAGCGATGCCCTGCACCTGGCCCTCATGGAGATACAGAAAAGAAAAGCTAATATGAATACCATCAAAAACGGGAATATTCAGCAGGATTGAGCGACATGGAGCCCTTTTCCATCTTTTCACTCGGAGATATCCTGATGGTCTCTATTCAGGAAGAGATAGATGATGCAAGTATAGAACGCCTCCTTCAGCGACTTGGCAATCAGGTTTCAAAAAATAAGGCCAGAGCGGTAATTATAGACATGCACGAAGTGGAGGTCATGGACACATTTCTTGCCGAACACATCGAAGGTCTTGTCTCTTTTCTACACATGCTAAGGTCCCGAGTCGTGGTGGCAGGTATTCAGGTACCGGTCGCCCTCACACTGATAGACTTCAATATCCGGCTCAAAAATGTAGAATTCGCCCTGGATATGGAGCAGGCTCTCTCGAGATTGCGATGAACAACACTTCAGCGGCCACAGCCAGTCAGCGCATATGCGCGGCCGTCACTCCTGCAAACAGCCTCAGCAGAATCAGGACAAAGGCCAGGACCCTCTTCAACTCCCTGCATATTCAGAAACAGCCTATAACCGAGCTGCTGACCATCATAAACGAACTGGGCGGAAATATCTTGAGACACGCCGGCAGGGGTGAAATCTGCGTGGAGGTGATAACACAGGCAGGAAGGCTGGGTTTCAGGATAGTGGCAACCGACTCAGGCCCTGGCATAGCTGATATAAAAAAGGCCAGTCAGCCAGGATTTTCCGAGGACAACGGGCTTGGCCTGGGGCTTTCAGGTATCACCAATCTATCGGACAAGGTTCAAGTCGACAATCTACTTCCACACGGCACACGAGTCGAGGTCATAAAGTGGCTATCGCCGTGACACAGTTCACAACAGAAAGAATGAATGCAGGCAATGGGCCTGAGAACAGCGAAATGCAGCAGATTAGAAACGGCATGCCTTTCGTATGGCATGAGCTCCCTGTAAGCACACCCAAGGATGTAGCCATAGCCAGACAGCTGGCAGGCATAGCCGCTGAACAGCTTTTCGTATCTCACAGTCGCAGGCAGGAAGCGGTCCTCATAGCCAGCGAGCTAGCCCAAAACCACCTGGCGCATAACACGCAAAACGGCATGATACGCATAAACGGCATGTTCCTGAACCAAATACCTGTCATGACCATAGCAAGCCTCGATGAAGGCCCAGGCATTCCCAATGTGGAACAGGCCATGGAAGACGGCTTCAGCACCTCCGGAGGCCTGGGAATAGGCCTTGGGACAGTGAAACGCCTGTCGAACCGGTTTCATATCTGTTCCATGCAATTCGGGCTCTCTCCATGTCCTCGCCTGCCTGTTTATAAAAACTATGCCACGATAGCCTCCGCCACCATCGCAGAAAATCCTTCGAATACACTCGACATACCGAAGGCTTCCTCGCTTCATGTCTCGGCCCTTGTCCGGCCCTGTCTGGGTCAGACGCAATCCGGAGACGCAGTATGTCTTCAAGACGATGGCTCTTTCTGCCGCATAGCCCTCATAGATGCCACAGGCCATGGGGAAATAGCGGCGGGAATAGCCCGTAACGCAGTTCAGATGCTGGAAAACCTACCGGTGAGTCACGAACCAGATCAGGTCATTGAGGCACTGAACTCAACATTGTCCGGTTCCAACGGGGCATCCGTGCAGGTACTATCCATAAATTACAGATTGAAAAAGATACTGGCCGGAGGCGTGGGAAACGTGGCATGCGCCATATATTCTGCCGGCAAGGGCCATGTTGTTGTCCCTCGGCCAGGACTTGTGGGCAACATTCACACAAACATAGGCCAGACTCCCATTCAGATGACTGCGGTCAATGAAATCGCAGAAGACCTGCTGATCGTGATGCACTCAGACGGCGTTATTCATGTACCGGACCTGACGGATTATCTGTCAACCCGCTCATCCGCCGCCATCTGGTCACAGATTCTGTTTCAGCCAAAAAACATGCCCCTGGACGACTCCTCACTGGTGGTATCGAGATGGACGTGAATCGGCTGCATGTACTGACCCTGGTGGTGAAAAGACAGGGGGATATTCCAAAGGTGCGCATGAAAAGCAAGCTCCTGTGCCATATCTGCGGCTTGAACCGTATCGCCACCACGCAGGTGGCTGTATCTGCATCCGAGATGAGCCGCTGGATGATTCGCATGTCCGGAACCGGCACAGTCACGCTGAGCATTCTCTGCTGCAAGGAAAGCGCAAAAAACAATATACCGGCGACACGAGCACAAAGCGGCATAGAACTTCTTTTTCAAAGTAAAAGGTTGTGCGATGCAGCCAATATGAAAGACGACGCATGCCCTACGGACATGACAGCCTTAAACAAGACGCCTGTAATCAATGGGCTCAAGAAGGTGCTGGATGAGGTCGACATAACCGGCGAAACAGACGACAGCCCCCTTGAAATCAGGGCCGTCAAATGGGGTATTCATAAATCGTGGGAGGAAATACAAAAAAAAGAGGCCTTCTTCAGAAACGAACTGTTTCGAGACACGGAAGAATCCTACATGGAAAATCTGCGTCTCAAACACGAAGAGGTGCTGCGGCTGCTGGAGCAGACCAGTCTGCAAAACCACCAGCTCGACCGAATGAACGCTGAGCTTCTGCAACTCAGTCAGGACATGGAGGCCATGGCCAGAGAACACTCCACCATACAGATGGCGCTGCGTATAGCGGACCGCATTCGAAACCCCGTAATGGTGATAGGCGGACTCATCTCAACAATTCTGAAAAAAGACCCTGCATTAACGGACAACACCCGGCAAAAACTTGAAGTAATCCAAAAGGCCGTTCAGGAACTCTCTGATTTCGTAAAGAACTTCGAGGAGTTGGCCGCAAAGGAGATTCGTTCGTTCACGAAAGATGACCTCAAAAAGATCATCTCGGAAGTCATAACCACATGGCAATCGGGGCTGACCAAAAAAGACATAAAACTTGTGACAGACATTCCACAGGAACCGCTGGAGATCATGGCAAACAAACGCGTCCTGAAGACCGCTTTCATACACATTCTCAGAAATGCGCTGGAGGCATCGCCCGAACACGGCACTATTCAAATCAAACTACTACGCCGAGAGGGAAGGCCATCTATCATCATCTGTGACAAGGGCCCAGGTATTCCTCCGGAGATAAAAGAGAAACTCTTTACAAAGCCCGTCACCACCAAGCCCAGCGGCACAGGGCTCGGTCTTTTTCTGGTCAAAGAGATACTGGAAGAGCATCAAGGGGATATTCTCATCGAAAGTGAACCAGGCCAAGGCACCTGTGTAACCTGCACATTTCCTGTGAGATGGAAGGAAAAACGTGAGGGCAAGGCGGAAGACAGCATACTGCCTTGACAGCAGCCTCACCAAACCCCATAATTATTTCATGAGCAATCTGAATTTTCTGGAATACATAGCGGAGCAGCGCATTCAGGAGGCCATGCAACGCGGAGAGTTCGACAATCTACAGGGAAAGGGGCGTCCCATTGAATACGAAGACGATTCCTTTGTGCCGCCCGACCTGCGCATGGCATACAAAATACTTAAAAACGCTGGTTATCTGCCACCCGAACTGGAAACAGCCAGAGAGATCCGCAGCACTATGGATATGATAGAACATCTTTCCACAGAGGAAGAACGCTACCGGCAGATCAACAAACTCAATCTCCTCATCACAAAGATGAACATGATGCGCCGCACCAAGGTCTGTCTGGAGACAGACCAGGTCTATTACCGAAAGATCGTGGAGCGTGTGAAGGTCAGACGCAAAGCCTCATAAAGCAATCCAGACAATAGGGCTTGCCTTCGTAGAGCCTGGCCTTGATCTCCATGGTGCGCTCCTTGCAAGAGGCACACTCCACAGACTTCATGATGCGAGCCTTGGGCGGAAGCTCATATTTAGGTTCACTGACCTGAAAAAGCTCGTCAACTGGTGCGGTCAGTATGTGTTCCTGCCATTGTTCGCGATTCATGCCTTCTAGCATGGCCCCCTTGAACACCACACGCACACCCTTGCCAGAATGGCGTTCAAAAAAACTAAAGGCCATCTTACCCACATCCCGATATAGGAGATTACCCTTACCGAAGGTGCAGCCGGTCAACACCTGTACCGCATCCACGCCGCAGGCATCGTTTTCCGTTATACAAACCAGTTCCTCATCCTTGGAAAAATGCAAGTCCATAGCCTGTTTGGCCGCCTCACACGCCCTAAAACCTATGGCAAGCCCTGGACAGGCATGACCATGAAACTCTATACAACGTTGCCAATCACTCTGCATTTACACACCTCCAAGTTAGAGACATAGAGGGGCAAGGCCTTTGCCCCTGCGCCTTGCTGTCCTGCGTGGCATTAAATCAACTCAAGCAATACCCCACGCATAAATTACAGCTCGAACGGCGATTTGAACACCGCCGCCACACCCAGTTCGTTTTCGATCTCCAACAGCCGGTTATACTTGGCTATGCGCTCACTTCTGCACACAGAACCTGTCTTGATCTGGCAGCCGTCCATTGCAACGGTGAAATCAGCGATAAAATCGTCCTCCGTTTCGCCTGAGCGATGTGAAACCACGAAGTCCCAGCCGGCGGTTCTGCACATACGGATGGCATTGATCGTCTCACTCACCGTTCCGATCTGATTGAGCTTTATGAGCACGGAGTTGGCTGTCCCTTCTATGATGCCACGCCTGACAAACTCCGGATTAGTGACAAAGATATCGTCTCCAACCACCTGTATCTGGTCCCCTAGACGTTTCGTCATGAGCTGAAAACCATCCCAATCGTTCTCGGCCAGACCATCTTCGATGGAAATAATCGGATATTTCTGAATCCATTCCGCCATCAAATCCACCATCTCTTCCGATGTCTTTTCTCCGCCACCCGAACGATCGAGAACATATTTGCCGTCTTTGTAAAAGGAGCTGGCAGCGATGTCCAGGGCAATGGCCATATCCTCGCCAGGCACGTAACCGGCCTTTTCAATGGCCTGTACGATGAGCTCGCAGGGCTCTTCATTACTGGTGAGATTGGGTGCAAATCCGCCCTCATCCCCCACTGCTGTAGAATAACCCTTGGATTTCAAAATTGATTTCAAACTATGAAAGGTCTCTGCGCAGTACCTCAAGGCCTCTGCAAAACTGAGGGCGCCTATGGGCATGATCATGAATTCCTGAAAATCCACATTGGAGTCGGCGTGCTTCCCCCCGTTCAACACATTCATCATGGGTATCGGAATGCGATTGGCGCAAGGCCCACCCAGATAGGCATAGAGTGGAAGCCCCACACTGTTTGCCGCGGCCCTTGCCACAGCCATGGACACTGAAAGAATGGCATTGGCACCCAGCTTGTTCTTGTTGGGTGTGCCGTCCAGATCTATCATTATGAGGTCTATCTCCTGCTGAAGTGTGGCATCCATGCCCAAAAGCCTGGGGGCTATAACGTCCTCTACGTTGGAAACAGCCTTCAGCACGCCCTTGCCGAAGTAGCGGGACGAATCGCCGTCACGCAGTTCCACCGCCTCGTTTTCACCTGTGGAGGCGCCGGAAGGCACGGAGGCTGTACCCACAGTGCCGTCTTCCAGAGTAACATATGTCCTGATAGTTGGATTACCCCTTGAATCCAGGATTTCAATGGCCTTGATTTCAGAAATGGTGCTCATGTCATTCTCCTTTTAATCAGCTCTTTTAATCAGCTGTGATTTATGGTTGTAGATGACTGCATTTTATGTTTAACTTATTGGAAGCAAAGGCCGAGGTCAAGTATAAAGTGAGGTTCCGGCACATGTTCAACTATCCCAGGACAAAAATCGTATGCACCATAGGCCCTGCCTCCAGTTCATTTGAGACCATCAAACAGCTCATTGAGGCGGGTATGACCATAGCCAGGCTGAACTTCGCTCACGGCTCATTTGAAGACCATGCCTCTATTGTAAAAAACATCAGACAGGCTGCTCATGAACTTCAAAGAAACGTAGCCATACTGTTGGACCTGCCTGGCCCCAAGATCCGCCTTGGCGGACTATCTCATGAGCCCCTTAGCGTGCATACCAATGACGAACTATACCTGAGCATCGAACCAACGCCGCCTGAACCCTGCCTACCCCTTCAAATCAACGCTCGAATACGCAGCAATACTGGAAATGCCGCCGACATTCTCATGCAGGTACTGAAACCGAATCACATTATCTATATCAACGACGGCATGGTGCAGCTGGTAATAAAAGAGGTGCAGCCGCCTCTAATCCACTGCAAGGTACTGGTAGGTGGAGTACTGCTGTCTCACAAGGGGGTGAATCTACCCGGCGTGAATATGGACATCAGCGCCATTACAGACAGGGATCGCGAAGGTATAGCCTTTGCCGCACAATACGCAGTGGATGCCGTCAGCCTATCTTTCGTACAGAATGCAAAGGATGTCCAAGAACTGCAAAACATTCTGAAAGGCCTTGATTATGACCCCTTTATCATAGCCAAGATAGAACGGATGCAGGCCGTGGCTGACATAGAAGGCATTCTTGAAAAAGCGGACGGCATCATGGTGGCCCGAGGGGACCTCGGAGTGGAAACACCCATAGAAGAGATGGCCATGGTGCAGAAAAAACTCATAACAAAGGCAAATGAGGCAGGAAAACCCGTAATTTTGGCCACACAGATGCTGGAATCCATGCTGCACAACCGAAGGCCCACACGGGCTGAGGCCACGGATGTGGCAAACGCCATTCTGGACGGCGCCGACTGCTTGATGCTTTCGGAGGAAACGGCCATAGGAGAATATCCGGTGGAGGCAGTCAGTATGATGACTGCCATAGCAAGGGCCACGGAAGGGGGAAATATATCTTACGCCCATAAGGCAGTACATTCGAATATGCTACATACAGCATGGTCGCATGATCAAAAACTGGCTGTGAAGGATATCATCTCCACCGGTGTTAAAAATGCGGTTGCACATCTACAAGTGGCCGTTGTGATGATACCGACTCAAAGCGGGACGACGGTGAGGCGCATCTCCCGTCTAAGGCTACCGGTATGGCTGGCGGCATTTACAGACTCGGAAAAGTTATGCCGACGCCTGCTCTTCTCATGGGGTGCAGCCCCTTTTTATTTGAAAAGACTTCCGGAAAATTGGCCGAATTTTGCACAGCAAACAGTGAATCGGCATGAATTGAAAGGGGAGTTTGTGATTCTGGTGCGAGGGCCCGCCATGCTCACTTCAAAGGAAAACAGGGCATCGCGAGAGAGACATGCAGGAGTGTACGGCACGGAAAAATCCGTTTCCCGCGCAGACCACGAGACATATCGTTTTGAGGTCATAAGGCTGAGACCCTGACTCATGGCGTCAGGAAGGTTCTTTTGGAAGCTCGTGATAGTTTATCTTGCCTTTTTCAACCAAATCGAGATAATAATGCCGAATCTGCTCCATAGCCGGTATCAGGGCGAAAAAGCTCCGATACAGCTCGTAATAGGCCGCCTGCTCCTGAGAAAAGCGGACATGTACGAACTGCACACCCAGGTCGCCTGCACCCTCCTGCTGGTGTTGAATGTAACATTGAAGGGGTATGGCGCCGATTATGGGCAATTCCAACAAAAAATCGGTAACGATACCCTCGGCAAGGGGCTTGGATGAAAGGATACAGCAGCCGTCCCGTGAAATATCGCGAGTGTGACCCCAGAGATTATATTCAGGAAAATATACTCTAAGATGTATGGGGTATCTTTTTGTGGTTCTTCGTTCAGACATAGGCCGCCCTTTTATCGAAGATTCTCATGAAATATCTTGCATAGCAAATAATATGATATGAACCTCAATAAAAAGCAACATATATTTAACGGCCATGGCCTTGTGCATTCACTCGATGACCTGAATATATTACGGCTCAGGATTCGACCGCAAGCCGTATATTTTTTGCGCTTTGTGCTTGAGGCCTACGACAATTTATATATAATGACCACCATAGACAGGGATTGCGGGCTCGTTGAGATACGCCATGTTAAAGGCAGCGAAAAAGACCTGCAAGATATCTTGACAGAACTAACCGAAATCACAGGAGATTACCAGATCATTACTCCACATGACACCATCTAAGCGTATTCACATCATCACCTTCGGCTGCCAGATGAACGAACATGATTCGCAGCGCATATTTCAATTGTTGTATCCTGCCTATGAACCCACTGACAATCCAGCAGACGCGGACCTCATACTGTTCAACACCTGTTCCATTCGAGAAAAGGCTGAAAACAAGGTCTATAGCATGGCAGGCAGATTCAGAAAACTCAAGGAACGAAAAAAAAATCTGATTCTCGGCATAGGAGGCTGTGTAGCTCAGCAGGAAGGAGAACGGCTTCTGCAAAAACTGCCCTATGTGGACATGGTCTTTGGACCTCAAACCTTATACAGCCTGCCCTCATTACTGCAAGAAGTTGAAAAAGGCAACCGGGTATGCCGCACGGAACTGACACAGGATTTTCGCATTCCCACTCTGACCACTCACATTCCAAACGCACATCCATTTCAACGGTTCATCACCATTATGCAGGGCTGCGACAACTTCTGTTCTTATTGCGTGGTGCCCTATGTAAGGGGTCGTGAGATCAGCCGCCCCATGCAGGACATTTTGACCGAGGTAAAAGAAGCGGTCAATCAAGGCATAAAAGAGGTCACTCTGCTGGGGCAGAATGTCAACTCCTACGGTGCAAAGGAGGGTTCTGCAAATTTCCCACAGCTTCTCAGGGAAGTTGCTGATTGCGGAGTGGAACGGCTGAGATTCATGACCAGCCATCCCAAAGACCTGACCGAGGAACTCATGAAGTGTTTTGTGGAGATCCCCTGTCTTTGCGAACACCTGCACCTTCCCGTGCAATCGGGCTCATCCCGTATTCTAAGGGCCATGAACCGAAGATATACCAGAGAAGAATATTTAACCAAGGTCAACAAATTACGAGAATTTTGCCCTGATATATCTCTTACCACCGATCTGATAGTGGGATTCCCTGGAGAAACCGAAGACGATTTTCAAGAAACCATGTCTCTTTTACAGGAAGTGCAATATGAACAGCTCTTTGTCTTCAACTATTCACCAAGGCCGTTCACTCGCGCTGCGCTACTGCCGAATCAGCTGCCTCTCGAACTCAAAACCGCCAGACTCACACAGGTAGTGGAGATGCAGCATGAAATAAGCCGTAAAAGGCACCAGCGGTTGGTGGGCAAAACATTAGAGGTATTGGTAGACGGCGTCAGTTCTAAAGATGTATCGGAAATGGCTGGTAGAACTAGAGGCAATCATGTGGTAAACTTCAAAACCATGGACGATTTGACAGGTCAGACCATCCCCATAATGATTACAGAGGCCTTCTGCCATTCCTTGCGAGGCAAATTGCCCACTTAGCTTTTTAATTTTTTGAGGATTCCTAAAAACTTGACAGTTCCATCGGGAGAATCCAATGCATCGAATACCAGTATATGTACAGTCCATCACCCTGGATCCAGATTCCAATTCTCCGGTCCTGCTTCTGCAGGAACTGAACGGATCCCGCACCCTGCCTATCTGGATCGGTGTCATGGAAGCCACAGCCATAGCCTCAGAACTGGAGCGTCTCCAGTTTACCAGACCCATGACACATGACCTGCTGGTCACTTTCACTCAAAAGATGGGAATAGAGATTCTGGAGGTAGAGATCTCCGAAATGGAAAACGACACATTTTATGCCGTTATAACGGCCAGAAACGGCGAGCTCGTATCAACAATCGATGCCAGGCCCAGCGATGCAGTAGCTATCGCACTGAAAACCAAGGCACCGATCTATGTAAATGACAGGGTTATGCAGAAAGTAAAAATGGAAACCGCTTCAAGCCACCCATCGCAGCCCCAGAACTGGGATAACGTACTGGAAGAATTGGGGCCTGAGCACTTCAAATACAAGATGTGAGGCGTCATGATAGACCTGCACTGCCACAGCATATTCAGTGACGGAGAACTGTTGCCCTCGGAACTGGTGAGAAGAGTAGAAGTAATGGGCTACAGGGCCATTGCCATCACCGACCATGCCGACGCATCCAATCTCGAATACATACTGTCCGGCCTTCTGAAGACACTGGAAGACATCAACAGATACAGCACAGCCCGACTGCTGCCGGGTGTTGAACTCACGCATGTCAGGCCCGCCGTAATCCCACGACTGGTGCAGGAAGCCCGAAGATTGGGGGCCAAGATCGTAGTCTGCCACGGCGAAACCATCGTTGAACCCGTATGCCCGGGTACCAACAGGGCAGCCATCGAGGCCGGAGTGGATATATTGGCCCACCCAGGCATGATCACGCCGGAGGATGTGCAAACAGCCGCCGATAAAGGGATATTTCTGGAATTGTCAGGCAGAAAAGGGCATTCCCTCACCAACGGCCATGTGGCCAGATTGGCCATGAAACATGGTGCACCCCTTGTCATCAATTCAGACGGCCATGCGCCGTCAGACTTCATGACTTGGGAATTTGCAAAAAAAGTGGGCATGGGAGCAGGGCTTTCAATGGAACAGATAGATAAACTATATGATACTGTCGCAACGCATTTTTTATAACACAGGAATAATCAGACTTGTTTTTTGTTGATTTTTTGTTTATCTAATAAAAACTATTAGAAATCAAACGAAGCAGGAGAGTGGAATGGACGCCAAGATCATAAATCCCTTTCTGGAAGCAGCGGTAAACGTCCTGAAGACCATGGCTATGGTTGATGTAACCCCTGGTAAACCCTTCTTAAAAAAAGACCAGACGGCCAATGGCGATGCATCAGGCATAATAGGCATCACCGGCGAGGCGCAGGGTTCCATGTCTATCTCCTTTTCAACCCCCTGCATATGTGCAATCGTCTCCAATCTCTTCGGTTCACCCGTTACCGAACTCAACGACGAGGTCAAAGATGCCGTAGGTGAATTGACCAACATGATATGCGGGGATGCCAGAAGAAGGCTCGAGGCAGCAGGCGTAGTATTGCAGGCGGGGACACCTACTGTCATATCGGGCGTAGGACACACCATCAAACACATCAGCAAAGGCCCCTGTGTGGCCATGCCCTTCAACACGCCCAATGGAGACTTCACCATAGAATTGGCCTTCAATTAAAAGAACCTATCATGGCCTTTCACAGACCACCACTCCGTTTTTGGTCTGGCATACCGTTCCATCGCTGCCTATAATGGCGGTTTCCACCCTTTTATAGACCTTGCCGTCCGAGACCTTAACCTCGTCTCCTTTTTGTTCATACACCCTGCCTGTGGAGCTTATGGTGGTATTGCCTATATGCTCGTAAACCACGCCATCGGAACGAATGGTCTTGTCTCCTTTGTGTTCATAAGTGGTCCCATCCGAACAGACGGTGGTGTTTCCGATGCGTTCACATTTGACATCTGCTTCCGCAAAAACTGACATAGGAAGCAGACCAAGGCCAACAGACAACACGTACACCATCGATCTATTCTTCATTGTCCATCTCCTTGGGGCAATCGAGAATGTTCAACTACAGTGAACCACAATTAAATCTTTTTAATAATATTCGGAAAATCCATAAAAAACAACAAAAAAATAAAAAGCGGAACAGACTTGCCGGTCTGTTCCGCTTCGCATTTCAATCTCTATAAAATGTGGAACTTAATTATGCCACACCCATTCACCCTTGAGTTCCAATTTTTTGTCCTCTCCGAAGAAGAGAACCTCGTTGCCGTCGAATTCACCGAACGGTACATACCAGAGCTTCACTGATACGCTCATCTCGTCCTTGGCCAGCTCTCTATATGGCTTGCCATCCTTGGTGGTATCCACATACGGGAACGGTATCTCAAAGGTCTCTTTCACAGGACGAAGCGGCGGCAGGCTGGTCTCTCGCAACAAACCGCTCTTTTCATAGGGGCCGCGGCCCATCTCCTCTCCACGACCCAAACGGCCTGGGAAGGGCATGTATATCTTCTGTTCCTTGTATATCTCTTTTCCATCGTTGGTTTTGGCGGTCACTTCCAGGACCATTCTGTTGGGAGTAGGTCACCCATCTGGTATGACGTGGCCTGCCTTGTTCAGAAGCTCTACATTGATGATGCCTATGGGCACTACACCCTCTTTCTTGTTCTTTCTCCAGAACATGGCCCTGCCATCCACATCCACCTTCACGGCCATTTTTCTCATGGCCTCGCTGCGATAGGCCTCCATGTCGTGTCCCAAACCGGACTTCTTCATGTGACACTGCTGGCAGCTTTCATGGCCGCCCTCGGGCACATAGGCAAAGAGGTAACTGCCATAAAGGGTGGCGCATTGAGAGGGTTCGTCCAACTCGAAATTCGGACCCAATCCATGACACTGACCACAGAATATGGACTCACCCAGAGCCGGAGCCTTGGCCATTTTGTCAAATTTGGGATGTTCATGTTTGCCTGTCTTGGAGCCATAGACGGTATCGGGCTGTGGATAACCGTCCGCCCACTTATGAATGATGGCCTTCTTGTTATGGCAGACCATGCAGCCGATATTGACGCTGGAGATCTTCTTTTCCAGTTCCTCTCTCTTGGCGTCATTGTCCTCTTTCTGCCAGGCTCGAATAGTGGCGATGATCTCCCTTACCACCTCATCGCTCGCCTCGTCGATCTGAGGCAGGTGGCACTTGGCGCAGAGCATGAAGTGCCTGACCTCCAGGTCCTTGTCCTCTTTTACGCCTGAATAGGGAAATTTCTTGATTCCCATGTCAATGGCCGTAAGAATGGTAGGCGCAGTGCGGCCTGTACCCAAAAGAGAACGGGAGTGAATGGACTTCTGCCACTGCTCATACACATCCGGATGACACTCTTCGCACGACTTGGAGTCATACTTGGCTGCCAACTCGGCCATTGTTTTCGCCTTGGCCTGCTTTGGAGCTTCCGGCTTGGCGGCGCCGTAGGCGACTGTTGCGAGCATACAGCCGCTCAAGCACAACAGACCCAACTGTTTGAACTTCATAGGCTTCCTCCTAAATAAAAGTTTGATAATATAACCCTATAAAGAAGGCTATTTGAATTGTCAATGCCAAATTGCATATCGATTGGCTTTGCCTATGTAACAAAAAACAGGCTTTTTTGAGCGTAAGCCTTATAAAATGACAGCATCTTCTTGTTTCAATTGCATAAAAAATAGTATAGCAATAAAAAATGACAAGCCTGCGCTCAAAAAACAAAAAACAAGATTCTCATTTTCCTATAACTTCTAACTGTCAATAAAAATAAAAATTATCGAATCTCATCAGACCAGCCTGCCACTCAGTCCTCGAAGAGGCGTTTCTCCAGCAGCTCGCACAGGACATGAATCCACAGACCGTGTACCTCCTGAATGCGCGGAGTGTTTAAGGAGGGTGCCCTCAGCAGAAGCACATCCCCTTGATCGGCAAGTCTGCCACCTGTTTCACCGGTCATGGCCGTGAGCACCGCACCAATGCGCCTGCCCTGTTCAAATGCCTCAATGACATTGAGAGAGTTGCCGCTGGTTGTAATGCCGATGAGCACATCACCTTTCTGTGCCAATGCCTCCACTTGTCGAGCAAATACCCTTTCAAAACCGTAATCATTGGCAAGAGCGGTCAAAATGGAGGTATCGGTGGTCAAGGCTATGGCAGGCAGGCCATTTCTCTCCAGTTTAAAGCGTCCCACCAGCTCAGCGGCCAGATGCTGGGCGTCAGCCGCACTTCCACCGTTTCCGAAGACCAGTGTCTTATTGCCTCGCCTGAAAGCGTCACTCAAAATCATGGCCAATCGGGCCAGAATATCCATGGATTGCTTTGCCTCCAATACGGTTTTCAAATGCTCGTCAAAAAGCTTATCTATAGCTTGAATCATCTTTTCCATAAGTTCTCACTCCAATTCAACATTCAAAATTAAACATTAACACACTCAGCCATGACCACTCGACTCAAGCAAGTAATTGCCCAATATCCCTTACGGCAAGCTGCTTTTAATGCCCAATGCCCCTGATTCACTCACTTCAACTGTAATCGTGCCATGCACATCCGTTCTCAAGACCTTGCTTCCTATCTCCAAATAACGCTGAAGCACTGTTTTGCTGGGCAGATGAAAGGGATTGTCTCTACCCACTGAAATAATCACAACCTCCGGTCTGCTTTTCTGCACAAATACAGGGGAATTGGAGCTCTTGCTTCCATGGTGCGGCGCCACCAGGACATTCACGGGAGAAACAACGTCAGCTATACATGCCTCTCTTTGAGCATCCATATCGCCTGTGAGAAGCAACGAGCGGCCTCGGTACTCCAACAGCAGCACCAGTGAACGGGCGTTTCGCGTCTCCAGACCACTGCATCCCTGAAGCAGGAGGGGCCGAATGAAAAGACCTTGAATATTCAGGCTGTCGCCATCCTGTGGTGTATCGATTCTCAGTCCTATCTGATCAAGAGCGGTCTGAAGCCGGCTCCAGGTCTCTCCTTCGCCCTCATCGCCGTTAGTCCATAAACACTTGACACGAAAATGCTGAAGCAGGTACGGAATTCCTCCCATGTGGTCGTGTTCGGGATGGGACATTACCAACAGATCGATCTTATTATAACCGAGATACCTGATAAAAGGGGCCACAAGCCTCTCTCCCGTATCGAAATCATGGCTACCTGCCAGGCCTCCTGCATCCACCACCATCAAAAAACCACCAGGCCCTTCCACCACCTGTGCAAGCCCCTGCCCCACGTCCAATACATGCAATCGAAGCGTTCTGCTGTGGGCTATAGCAGCACTTCTATACCAAAACCCTCCAATACAAATAACGACCAGCACAAAGGCGATACAGAGCCAACGCCTCTTCCACCCTCTATGCCTTACAGCCAGCACCAAGGCCAGAAGGGCCATACATGAGATGACCACCTGCCAAATCCATGGTTTAATGCACCAGAACGAAGCATACTCCCAATCGCCAATCCAACGCAAACCATTCAAAGACAGGCCAAGAATGACATCCATAACACCCCAGATACCAAAGGCAACCGTGGAAGAAAAGGGCAGCGACAATGCGCCGAGCATAAGACCAGGTAACAAAATGAGATCAGTCATTGGCACCGCTATGAGATTAACAGGCAGGGCCAGAAGAGAAAACCTTTGAAAATGCCATGCAATAAAGGGAGCGGTGGCCAAAAGGGCCACAAGACTCGCAACAAACAGGGATACGAGGCGTTGTTTCAATGTAATCAATGCGGCCCTTTTCCTGCCGGAATCGGTTGTTTTTTCAAATTGTTGTAAAAAAGGCGTTGCCAGGCCGCACAAAAAGAAGACAGCTGCAAAAGATAGCTGAAAGGAAGGGCTGAAAAGCTGCAACGGCTCAAACAGCAACAGGACAAGACCGGCCAGGGCAAGTGCATTCAAAAGGCTTTGAGGTCTGTTCAGGATAAAAGCGGCCGATACAGCAGCGGTCATGAGCACAGCCCGCATAGCGGAAACAGAAAAACCCGCCATTCCGGCATATACAAGGACGGCCAGCACAGCCATGCCTGCCGCTATCCGCCGCACTGAAAATCTCAATGCAATGAACTGCCAATTAATGAGCAGACGATACACGAACAACCCGCATATCAGTGCAACGAGGGTCATGTTGGTGCCTGAAACCGCCAAGAGGTGGCTGATGCCGGTCACCTGAGCCAGCTCCAAGACATTCCTGTCCATACCACCCTGCTCGCCCAGCAGCAGACCTACTGCAAGACTACGCGTGTCATTTGAAGGAAATGCCGCGCACAATGCCCTGACAAGCCGCGTTCTGGCCGTTTCCAGCACATACCGCCAATGGGGCAGCACAGAGGAATCAGAAATATGGCCTGTAATGGCGATTTTCAATGGGCTGACCACGCTTGCCGTTGCATGAATGCCCTGAATCTCCAACCAGAGCCTGTGATCAAATGCCCCTGGTACGGCAAAACCCTTGGGTTCTCTAATGCGAGCCGCAAAACGCAACACATCCCCTGGCCGCACATCGCGATAATTCAGCCCCTTTACGTGCAAAAAAATCTCACCACCAAGAGGAGAAAGGCCTTTAGGTTCAGCCCTTGCCAACAGCCCCACATGCAGGCGAGTACCGCCACCTTCCCTAAAGGCAGGCATACGAATCACCTGGCCAATCAGCACCACCTCTTCATTCGTCTGCGCAAGCGTCCAGAGGGGCCTTGCCGTATAAGCATAGGCCTTTTCATAAAACAGGACATTCAGACCGCCCAATCCCAGAAACAAAATTGCTGCAAAGAGACAGGATAGAAACCATGTTGAAATGCCGACAGGTATTGCCTCTGCATCAGTTTGCTTTTTTTGCCAGACGAACGAAAGCAATTGCCACACCAGCCCACAACCACCCAAAAAGACACAAGACCAGCCGATGACCAGCCAAATTGCATCATTTTGGACTATATGGGCGAAAAGCTGAGCGTGGCAAGAGGCGCCTGCAATACCGAGGCAGAAGAAGAGAATGGCTGTTATGAATATGAGATGATGCAAGGCAATGGGCTCAAGCGTATGTATCGATGGTCATTCCGGGCGATGCAGACCACACTGAAGGCATGCCTTTATTCTTTTCATACTGGAGTCTCACGATCTGGGCCTGGGCCTGTGCGGCTGTCATGGCGGCCTTGGCGGCCACGGCCCTGTCCTGAGGGGATGGATCCGCAGGGGCAAGGGCTGCACGCTGAACCACGGCCATCTTTTGCACAGTGGCGCGAGGATCCCTTTCAGGCGAGACATCTATACCAACCTCGCCTGCCACGGCATATCTGTTGCCGTCAGGCCCCAATTTGTAGGAATATGAGGCGGCCTTGGATACATAACTTCCACCCGCTGCTATATGGGCGGCCTCGTGCTGCCTGACTCGCTGATCGATCTTTTTGAGCTCCAGAAGCACCGCTGTCTCCTGAGCTGTCAATTCGTTTCGTGAAGTTGGAGATGCCTTGGAGTCTTTGGGGTATCTGGCTGGATTTGAGCTGAATGGGGCAGGGGAAACACCGTTTCGATCTGCCGTGCCTGACGAAACAGCAGGCGCCCCACGGGCATCAGAAGAGGTGTCCTGAAACCCATAGCCCACCATACCAACGGGGCTTTTCATGTATGGAGAATATGACGCACCCTCAATGGGCATATGAAGCACTCCGCCGAGCAATAATTCAGGAAAAATATATCTCGGTTATTATAAATTATAACCCCTGATGAAATCAAAACAAGTGACTATCCATCAATAAGCTCACAACAAGGGCATCAAGAAACAAAAAACCGTTCCATCCAGATTCGATATATGATGGGACCGAATGAAACGGCGATGTCCCTCAATTGACAAAAGCATGTCGAACCTTTATTTTCTAATCACTGGAAGCGGAAAGGGCACTGGTGGCCCTCCTGGACTTCAAATCCAGTGCACGGGGTGAAGAGCTTCGTGGGTGGGTTCGATTCCCATGCGCTTCCGCCAGTTATGCCCCACAGATTCAAAAAGCATTCAAAGGCGATTTTTATATGAACAACGATATGCCTGCAAACCTCCCAGTAGAAACACAGACCATTTATGTAAATCTTCAGAAACACGCCTACAACATTCACATAGGCCCTGACCTCCTTTCCTATACAGCTACCTTACTGAACGACTTCAAGGCCAGCCGTTTTGTGATCGTCACAGATACAAATGTTGAGGCCATCTACGGCTCCAATCTGCAGGACCAACTGGAAGAGGCCGGCATTCGCACTGAATTGGTCTCGTTTTCAGCAGGAGAGGCCAGCAAAAACATGGACACCATCTTGTACCTGGCCAAAGAGCTCATCAGGCTCGGAGCAGACCGCAAAACCATGCTTCTGGCTCTGGGAGGGGGTGTAACAGGGGATATCACGGGCTTTTTGGCCTCCATCTATATGCGGGGCGTCCCTTTCATACAGATTCCAACCACGTTACTTGCACAGGTGGACAGCTCGGTGGGCGGCAAGACAGGCGTTGACCTGGCAGAGGGTAAAAACCTTCTAGGCACATTCTACCAGCCCAAACTGGTCTTGACGGACGTGAACACCCTTTCCACCTTGCCGAAACAGGAACTCAAAAACGGCCTGGCAGAGGTCATCAAATACGCCATGATTCGAAGCCCCAAGCTCTTTCAGATACTGGAAGAGAAGTGGAACGAAGTATTGGAACTCGATTCAGAGGTCATAACCACCATAGTCGCCCTATCCTGCGCCATAAAGGCGGAGATCGTTGAACAGGACGAAAAAGAAGCGGGATTGCGCCGTATTCTGAACTTCGGCCACACAGCAGGTCATGCCATAGAGGCGGCGGCTGACTATACTATCTCTCATGGTGAGGCGGTCAACATGGGCATGGTTGTGGCGGCGCGCATGGCCTTCAAAAGGGAACTCATGGGCTTTGAGGAATTTTCCCGTTTTGTGCGGCTGTTGGAGCGTTTTGACCTCCCCTATGCCATTCCGGCACGATTCTCTCCCAAGGAGCTACTCTCCATAATGAAACACGACAAAAAGATGCAAAGCGGAGAACTCCACTATGTGCTGAACAAAGGCATAGGAGACTGTGAAATAGTAGTGATTCCTGATGAAGAAATAATTGCTACTTTAGAGGAATGCACCGGCACCCTCTCATACCACTTCTGAAAGACCCTGGTATTCAAATCCCTTCAAACACTGCACCACATACTCCACATCGGTCTCGGTCATGCCCTGGTGCAGCGGCAGCGTCAAAATATGCTCATAGGCACTCTCGGCCACAGGGCAGAGTCCTTGCCCTGTCCCAAAGCGGTTTCGATAAAACGAATGTAGGTGCACAGGTAAATAATGTACATTCACTCCCACACCTCTTTGACGCATAACATGGAAAAGCCGCTGCCGTAACCCAACTTCTTGCAGCTTTATTACATAAAGATGCCATACATGACCTTCTGAAACCTGTTTTAACGGCTCTAACCAGCCTATATCGGCCAATAATTGCGAATAATATTCAGAAAGCCGCCTTCTCTGCGCTATCCAGCGGGGTAATTTTTTGAGCTGGCTGATGCCAAGGGCACACTGAATGTCCGTTATGCGATAGTTGTAACCCAGTTTCACCATGTCATAAGCCCAGGTACCCAGATGTTCACGCTCTCTGTGATCGGTCTCGATACCATGATTGCGAAACATCCTTGCCTCTTTCGCCCAATCCGCCCGATTAGTAACCACCATGCCACCTTCACCGGTAGTGATGTGTTTCACAGGATGAAAGCTGAAAACCGCTATATCAGCCCATCTACTGGCAGGAATACCTCCTTGAGTAGCGCCCAGGCTGTGACATGCATCAGCCACCAAAACCAACCCATGTCTCTCACAAATCCCTCGCAATGCATCATAATCACAGGGCTGACCGGCATAATCCACTGCCACGATTGCCCTGGTATTCGATGTAATTTTGGCCTCAACATCCTTAGGGTTTATGAGCAAGGTATTCAAATCCACATCTGCAAAAACAGGGGTGCCACCACAGAACACCACGGCATTCGCTGTGGCCACAAAGGTAATGGCAGGCACAATGACCTCATCTCCAGACCCGATCCCCAAACAATGCATTGCAGTATGCAGGGCGGCGGTGCCACTGCTCACAGCCACAGCGTGTTCCGAGTGCACAAAGGCCGCAACAGCAGCCTCGAATTCACTAACCTTCGGCCCGGTAGTGAGCCAGTGGGACACGAGGGTCTCACTTACGCTTCGAATATCATCCTCATCTATCAAATGTCTGCCATAAGGAATCATATGGCAATCCCCTGTTTTATGAGCATCTCTTTGAGCTCATCCGGTGTCAACCACCAGTCGTTGGTGTTGCTTGCATAGGTAAAATGTGCCTCCACAGTTTCTCCTGATGCATATTTGCCTTTTTTCCATGCAGGAATGTCCGGTTGCACGATGTAGATACCCTGATATCGAATGGTATAGCGGCCCTCATCCTCGTTGATCAAGACCTCATGCAGCTTCTCGCCAGGCCGAATGCCTATAACCTTCTTTTCGCAGCCTGGGGCCAGGGTATCCGCCAGGTCCGAAATGCGCATACTTGGAATATGCGGCACAAATATCTCGCCCCCCTGCATGAGATACAGGGCGGACTCCACCAAGCCAACCGCCTCCTCTGTAGTGATCCAGAATCGGGTCATGCGTTCATCTGTGAGGGTTACAACACCGGTTTCTCTCTGTTTGAGAAAAAGCGGAATCACACTGCCTCTTGAACCCAATACATTGCCATAACGCACACAGGCAAACCGAGTGGAACGGTCACCGCTGTACACATTGGAATGAATGAAAAGCTTGTCGGAGCAGAGCTTGGTCGCGCCATAGAGATTCACTGGATTTACGGCCTTGTCCGTACTCAGGGCAACCACCTTGGGCACTTCGTTGACAAGGGCTGCATCTATGACATTGGTGGCACCAAGGATGTTGGTTTTGACTGCCTCAAAAGGATTATATTCACAGGCAGGGACCTGCTTCATGGCTGCGGCATGAACTATCACATCCACACCACGACATGCCTTGATGAGGCGCTCGCCGTCTCTTACATCGCCTATGAAGAAACGAAGCCGCGCATCATCAAACTCCTGCTGCATGTGAAACTGTTTGAACTCATCCCTGCTATAGATACGAATGGCATGGGGATTGTGTTCATTGAGCAGATGCCTGACGAATGCCTTGCCGAATGTGCCGGTCCCTCCTGTCACCAGCACCACCTTGTTAGTCCAGTCGAAACTGCCGTTAGCCATGTTGCCTCCTCCCTGTTTTTATTGTTAATTGATCGCCACAAAGTATGCAACAAAAATGCCATTCGACACAGCTTTATCTCATCGGTACCGTGCATCTGGACAAACGGGCCGAGGCGCAAGGGCTTCACGACCTGCTGTGTGAATTGCGTCCACAAGTGATTCTGGTGGAGATCAGCCCGTTTTCAGTGGCTTTTCGCCGGGCACATCAGCGCCGATGGCTCGGCACCCTCTGGCGCATCACAAAAGACTGGCCAAGGGAAAAAAGAAGACACGGGGCCATAGAACTTTTGAGACTTCAGCTCAAAATACCATTTGAATGGGAAATAAGCCGACTCTACGGCAAAAAACACGATATTCCCGTGATCCCCATAGACTCCAGCGCGCTGGCCAAGGAGGAACTGCCTCTATGGCAAAATGAACTCCTGACCGAATACAACCTGAATCAACTGGTTCAGCAGCCCCATTGGGAGCTGGAGACATATTTTGCAGGCCATTATCTCATGGCTCAACAAATACTTTGTCATGAACAGGAAAGGCGCACACAAGGGCTGCTTAAATGGATGGAAGACAAGTTCTGGCAAAAAAGGGAAGAGATACTGGCCAGGCGCATAAAACGCATAGCTGTTACCGGACAAAAGACAGTGTATGTCGGAGGCTGGATGCATCTAATAACTCACAGTCCTTATAATACGCTGATTAATCAGCTTATGGCACTGAATCCACGTGTCCTGCTCGTGCCTCGCCGCCATAAGAAAGCAGGTCATTCAGCGTAAGAGAAGCGGTTTTTTGCAGAAAACATGCATTCGTCTGGTACAAAATGGCTATCAAGCCTCGTTCCCAGGGCATTTCCTGAAATGATTCTTTCGAAAGTCGATCGGTGGTATTCACCAGAACAGGGCCTACAGCGTTCCAGATATCCGCAACGGTCAGGAGATTAGGCGCCCTCGAAAGCAACACACGACCATTGCCTGCCTCAACTGCCAGCAGCCCATGTGTTTGCAAGGCACGAAACACAGGCTGCGCTGCCTTTTGAGATATGCCCAATTCTCCATACAACTCCTCCGGAGTCAGGCCCTGCATACCGTTTTGAAATCGCCAGGCCGCCAACAAGACCATCTCCAACGCCAGAATATTGGCGGAGTGGACATCTTCAAAAACCGATCTTCGTCTTTTTCCTTGCATCGCATTCCAATACTGGCAGCAATATGCCGCTTCTGCACCATAAAGGATTATACACCAGCTTATGAACAGCCACAGAAGGAATATGGGAATAGCTCCCAACGACCCATATAGTTTGGAATAGGTCAGAACATGGGTATTATAGATGGTATAGAGCTTGGCGGCCAAAAGCCAGAGACTACCCCCAATCAAAGTGCCCACTGCAGCCGCTTCAACCTTGACGTGGGCATTGGGCAAAAACATGTAGGTCGCCCAAAGAAAAAACCAAATGGACATGACGGGCAAAAGACGTAAAAACTGTATAAATGGCTCGATAAGGGCAAAAACTGACTTAAGTGCCTCCACCTGAGCGCTGAGAAACAGGGCCACCAGCAGTGGAATGACCATGATGACAGGCCCTAACGTAAAGGCGAGCCAATAGAGGGCAAGGCGTCGCAAAAACGGCCGATGGCCATTCACTGACCAGATGTGATTTAGAACACCCTCCAGCTCCATGAGCAACAAGGATGCGATTACAATAAAAAAGAGAATGCTGAAGGAACCGATGGGCGCTGTCTGTGCCTTTTCCAACAACTCCCTGAGATTTTCCTGAATCAGGTGCTGACCACCAGGCGTAAGTATCTCTGACAGATAGCCGAAGATGACATCCTTCAGGGAGTCCAACCCCCCTAATGCATGGAAAATGGAAAAGACCACAGCTAGAACAGGAATGATGGCAAAGATGGTGGTATATGTGAGGGACTGAGCGAAACTGAAACAATGATCGCTCAGAAACTTGCGAAAGGCATATGCCAGAAACGCCCAGAACTGAACGGCTGTATTTTTGATGTCGTATGACTTACTCATTCGGTTTGTTTAACCAATGCCTTGCATTTTTACCTCACACGGAAACCCTGCAAAAAGCAACGTACTGGCAAGCTACAACCTTCCGATAGCATCTTCTTGTTTTTTACATATCCAGTCTGGTTATGATACCATGTAACTTGTTGGCTGGTAACCGGTAAAACTGCACAAAATTTGGGGCGATCTTTCTGATCAGAGCAAATATCTTCCAGACGAAATTGGAAGTGACTATATCCTCCACACCATAGAATATCACCTTTTCCTGAATACCGTTGGCCCGCAGCAAGGCCTCCACATCTATAAGCTCCATGTAGCCTGCCCTGATTATAAATAGGTCCAAGCCAGGGCCTGCGTCACGTTTCAGCTCTGTCTCCATGCCAAACGGCTCGTCTGTGCGCACAATGGATACGAAGATATTGTGCTCATAAACGATATTGCTTTGAAGAATACAGTGCACCACATAGGGTGGAATATTATTGAAATCACGCGTCAGAAACAACGCCGTGCCTGGTAAGGTTCTGCCCGTGGCGTATATCTGGCTGTATGCGTGCAGGAATGAATCCCTGTCAAGGGGTTTCAGGGAACTGTAAAGGGCCCTGTTTCCTCGAGTCCAGATAAAAATCGTCATGAGTGGAAAAGAGGCAAGCACCAATGACCAGTAGCCTCCATGGTGCAATTTGTTCAGATTTGCCGTCAGAAACAACACATCTACAAGCGTGACAAAGACTGCTATCCACATCTGCCATAGACGGGATGTACGGGCAAATATCATGGTCATCATGATACCAGTGATGGTCATGGTAGAACTGACGGCAAGGCCGTATGCCATTGCAAGCCTTTCAGATGCCTGAAACACAAATATGATAAACAAAACCGCACACATCAACGACCAGTTGACCCATGGTATGTATATCTGTGATTTGAGATGCAGTGATGTATAGATGATTTTCATGAGCGGCATGATACGGGTGTTTATCCCCTGATATACTATGGAGAACATACCGCTTATGAGCGCCTGAGAGGCTATTATGGTGGCAGAGATGGTCAGCAGCAAAAATGGCAGATAGATTGCCGAAGCCTCCCATTTAACCATAGAAAACAGGATATTGGACTCCTTAGGATGATTGATGAGATAGGCACCCTGACCCATGTAGTTTATGACGAGCGCAAACATCACCAGATACCAAGCCTTTATGATGGGACGCTTGCCCAGATGTCCCATATCGGCGTAAAGGGCCTCGCCGCCGGTAGCGCAGAGGATCACATCAGAAAGTATAAAAAAACCCGCTGTGCCATGTTCCCTGAAGAAGGAAACAGCGTACCATGGGCTGACCGCCTTGAGTATGTCAGGGAAGGTCAGAATAGCGACTACACCGGATGCAGTCAGCACAAGAAACCAGACAGCCATCACCGGACCGAACAGACTTGCCACACCCTCGGTCCCCCTGGACTGCATCAGAAACAGAAAAATCACTATAATGAAAGCGATGAGCATCACATCTGTTTGAGGCATCTGCGCAAAACCAGGTATCAGCCTCATACCTTCCACAGCGGAAAGGATGGTAATGGCCGGAGTGATGACACCGTCACCTATGAGCAGGGACACCCCCACATAAGACAGAACCGTAACAAACCCTACGGCCTTGCCCGTCTTGAGAAGCCGCACCAGTATCTCCTTGAGCACAATGGTGCCGCCCTCGCCTTTTCTGCCCAGGCTCATGGCAAGCCAGGCATACTCCACGTTAACCAGAATTATGAGCGTCCACACAATCAGGGAAATTATGCCAATGACATTGGGCACTGTGACGGGCAACAGGGCGAAGATGACGGGAAGGGTATATATAGGGCTGGTGCCGATATCCCCAAAAACCAGCCCCATGGAGTGGATTATTTCCTTCCAGACGGAAGGCTGAGGGTTTTGCAATGCCGAATTTTTCATACAGAAATAGCGTGTGGGATAAAACGAAACGGCCTTAAATCACGAAGGCCGTTTCTCAAAACTTGCACTAAATACGAATCTTGATCGCCTGAAGCTGCGGAGCAAAGGCATCCAGCCATCTTCTGGCCCACTTGAAGCTGAAGGCATTCGGCATGGAACTGGCCAGAGAACATATTATGGCAGCCAGGTATGGAATGGACTGAATGAGCAGGATCACGGCCCAGGCATTGATTTCAAAGGATTTGGTACCATAAACCAACCAGATATTTGCTGCACCCAGCATTAGCAACAAAAACATGGCCAGTTCCTCTCGCACAACCATGAATCCGTGCAACAATGGAGCAGTGGATTCCCCCTTCGGCGTCCTCATGAATGGCAGCTTGGATGTAAAAAGCCCAGCGATTACAGCCTTGGCTATGGTGTGTGTCAGGGCCATCCCTGCTATAGCGGCACCTATCCTCTGGGTAAGGGTACATGGCACTCTGTATTTATAGAGAAGAAAGCTGTGCAGCACCTTAAAGGCGAATATCCCAAGTGTCGGGGCCAAAAATACCGCAAGAGGAAACTCGAAATACTGAGGCCAGATACACAGGGCTGCAGTCCAGAATATACCGGCCATTGCAAAGATCAAATGCAGTGCATCCGCAAACCATGGCATCCATCCGCTTGCAAAGTGATAACGCTGGGCATTGTTCAGCATATCCTGTGAATTCGTCTTGAAACGAGGCAGAAAGAGCCTCCAGTGCCCTTTGATGATCTGCATAGCGCCGTATGCCCAACGGAAACGCTGTTTCTGATAGGCTGCAAATGAATCAGGAGTGACTCCTTTGCCGAATTCGTCATTGACATAAACAGAGTCGTAACCCGCATTCAACATGCGAAGGCCTAGGTCTGCATCCTCGCAGATACACCATTCGGACCAGTTACCCATACTGTTCAGCGCTGTCTTGCGCACCAGGGTCATGGTACCATGCTGAATGATGGCGTTTCTTTCATTTCTGTGCATCATGCCGATATGGAAGAATCCGCTGTACTCCCAGTTACACATGGTCTTGAACGGGTTGCCGATCCAATCACGATTGTCCTGAGGTGCCTGAACAAAGCCGACCTTTTCGTTCTCGAAATAGGGTGTAAGGGCCAAAAGCCAGTCGGGCCTCACCACATAATCGCTGTCCACCACACCCACTATCTCGGCATCTGGAGACATTTGAGTCAGGGCGAAATTCAAGGCGCCTGCCTTGAAGCCAGGCCATTTTGGCAGATGGAAGAAGCGGAATCTGGCCCCGAGACTTGCACAATGTCTTTCCACCGGTTTCCAGACGGCCTCGTCCTTTGTGTTGTTGTCAATGACCAGTACTTCATAATTCTGATAGTCCAGCCGCGCCAGACTGTTCAGGCTCTGAATCACCATATCAGGCGGCTCGTTGCAGATGGGCAAATGTATGGAGACCATGGGAAGCTGTTTATTCACCACATCTGACTTTGTAAAAGGCCTGAAAAGACGTTTAAATCCGGGCTTCCAGATTATCTCCGTAAACTCGAAACCGTTTACGAGCACTACGCCGAGGAGCAGCAACTGGGCCGGGAAAAGGGCAAACCAGACCGCCTTACTCTCTATGGGCAGGTCCGTGACAACCGGTACGAACCCCGTCCAGACAGCCAGAGAGGCTGTAATCTGAATCAATCCGGCAAATACCACCTGACCCGGCAGACGAATTTCCTTAAATGCAAACAGGAAAAGGAACATGGGCAACATGGCGAACAGCGTGGCAGCTATGGCCTGCTTGGCCCAAAAGGGATTTTCTGATATCTCTCCTGTAAAAGGGAACTTGGGCATACGATCCACATTGAAGATACCCCAGTGCATACCGGCAGGGCCTTCAAGGGGTCTTTTCCATGGCTGGTCAAAGGCCTCCATGATAAAATAATCGATCTTTTCGCGACTGGCGATGTTCAAGAATTTGCGAATGAATCTGGCCTGATTGGTCAGACTCGGCTCTGCAGCCTCCAATCTGTTGCCGCCGCTGGGCCAGCCTACCTCACCGAATATAACATGTTTGCCTGGAAAAGTCTGTTTTACCTGTTCATATCTGGACAGAGCCCAGTCCACAGCCTGATTGGCAGGGATCTTTTCCCAGTAAGGTAGGACGTGTATGGCTATGTAGTCGACTTCATCGGCAAGCTCACGATGTGTAAGCCAGACATGCCATGGTTCGGCGGTGCTTACCGGTACCTTCACCTCTTTTTTGACACGTCTGATATACTCTGCCAGCTCCTTTACCGTCAGGTCTCCACGCAGTACCGATTCGTTACCTACTATGACCCGCTCTATATTGTCGTATTTCTTTGCAAGCTGAATGAGACTGTTGATCTCCCGCTCATTGTTGTCCTTGCGTTTGTCCAGCCATGCCCCGGCTGTCACAAAAATACCCTGCTCCTTGGCAAGCCGCGCCGTCTCTTCCACGCCGTTGATGGAAGAGTAGGTACGTACCGATGATGTCTTGCCCTTCAGAAAACGCATATCACTGGCTATATCGTCGATGCTGGGATATTTTTCCTTGAATGGGTCCTGACCTCGCTGATAGGGGCTGTAAGACAAACCGCCTATCACACCACGCCAGTCTTCTTCATGGGCTGGTTGATTCAAAAATGCCCATACAGAAAGATTTGTCAGGGCGATCAGGGCGATCACCAGAATGGTGACGGATTTCACTTGCAATCCGGCGATGGCCTGAATCCAGGTTTTCAAATGATTCAGACACACTGTTATGCCTGAGGGTTTCATGTGTTGTTCTCCTTGGGGAATAAAAAGAAGGGACTTATAAGAATAAGTGAATGAATGGTATTATGACCTTGCCGATGGACTTCAAGTCAGCCTCATTATTCAGACGCTCAATTCCTCTAAACTGCTCAACTGCTAAAACTGGAGTAGTGTAAATACACCTTTTTCAAAAAAAGTAAAGAGTTTTTTTGCACCGTGGAAATACAAAAAAAATATTGATACAACTATCTGTTTTTATTGATGTTAGTATTTACACAGCACAGCCTTCAGGTGTTCCTGTATTCCGTCTTTGTCCTCTGTGGAAATCACCTCGACCGGCAACTCTTCCAGACCTTCTTTATGCATAAAACGTTCCTTTTGTCTGAGATATATCTCCCATCTGCCGTCCGATGCCTCCTGCGGCTGATTCAGCCTGTTTGCCAGCCGTCTTTTTACCTCCGACTCCGAACAGGTGGTATGTAGAAAAACCGGTTTCGCGTGACAGTGTCTTACAATATCGAGCAATCCCTTCCTCTCGAGCGGTTCTGTATAGGTGGCATCCAGAACAACATCCTCACCAATCACCAGGTGCCTTGCCGCCAGACGGGCCAGGGCAAGATAAGTCTTGCGCGAGATATCCTTGCTATAAATGCCCTCGCCAAATGCCTCTATATGTCTTTCAGAGGCAGGAATACCGGCTATCAGCTCCTTACGCACCACATCAGAATGATAGACAGGAATACCGGCCATGGAGGCCAACAGATTGGCCACCGTGGTCTTACCTGTGCCGCTCAGACCATAGACCACATAGAGTTTCGATTGAGTGGGCTGTGCATATTGGCCGGCCAACTTGAAATAACGCAGGGCATTGTTCTGCGCCTCCTGCCTGGCTGGTGCATCTATGTCCGGAGACGCCCACGTGAAACAACCGATCTTGCCTCGGACGATCGCTCTGTAACATTTATAGAAATCCATCAGCTTCAGCATATCAGGGTCATTCAACGCATCGGAAAGCCGTGAAACAAAATAATGTGCAATATCTGCATAACCATGCATATCCAGATCCATGGCAAGAAATGCCGCATCCGAGGCCACATCGCCATACCGAAAACGGTCATTGAATTCTATACAATCAAAGACATAGACCTGATTCTTGAGGTCATCGAAACAGATGTTGGCGGAATAGAGGTCGCCATGGCCGTCTTTTATATGGCCTTCAAGCTGCCGTCTTTCAAAGAGGTCGGCATGGGTCTTTAGAAAATTCCTTGTATAGTCACAAATGGCATCATATAATTGTGAAGGGATGATCTGGTCTATAAATGGAGAAATTTGTTCAAAATTTTCCTCAGTGTTATGCGTTATGACTTTTATGCCTCCTGAATCAACGATAAGTTTGGCTTCCCTATCATCCCCACCATTTTTCATGGAATAAAAGGGCACCAGCTTGTCCAGAATGGCATCGATATGCCCTGTAGTTATCTCATTCCTTTTCAACAGATACGCCATGATGCCGTCTTCAGGCATACGACGCATCTTTACCGCCCACTCCACGGTTTCTCCCCGTGCATCGAAACCATAACTGCCGCTGAGTGTCCTGACTATGGGAACCACCCCAAGATATATATCTGGACAGAGCCGCCTGTTCAGACGGACCTCCTCTTCGCAGAAAAACCTGCGCTTATCCAAAGTAGTATAGTCCAGAAAACCGAAGTCCACAGGTTTCTTGATCTTATATACTGTTTCATCCGTCAGTATGACCCATGAAATATGGGTCTGTATCAAATGGAAGTTATTCGATTGGTTCGGCCCCGTGGGTGTCAGCAGTGCACTCAGCCATTCAGGTTCCATTAAAAGCTCCTTCTATTATCTTCTCTAAATTGATAAACAATAATGCAGAATTCATCAGCATGCCACTATCGAGGTTGATTTAACGGCTGGTTTGTTTTAATTTGCATCAAACACGAGATATCGCTTGAGAAAGGAGACACATCATGGCTGAGATCAAAAGCTCCCTGGAAATCGCCCTGGAAAAGGCGGCAAAAATGGGACGAGCCACTCAGGAAGAGATGGATATGGAACGCTGGCTGGCACAGGGCAGAAAACTCGGGGCCAAATATATGAACGCTGAGATAACGGAGTTGGCCGAATCCCTAAAGGGCATAGCACCTCAGGCGCTTCCTTCTGTATTGGCGGGTATAAGCGACATCTTTCTCAGAAACATTCATTTGCCGCGCGATAAAAGCCAGCATGACAACATAAAAAGGGCATGTTCCGGTCTGCTACAAATAAAAGGAAGCGTTATACAACAGTATGTTACATACATAGACCAGCTCATAACACAGTATGAACAGGTCAAAAATCAATATCTACAACAACTCAAGGCCCAGATGGAAATGAAACTGGGCAGCATGAAACAGGCCATGGCCCAGCAATACGGTATGGCGGCGGCCTCTTCCTTGAACGTGGAGATGCTGCCGGAGTTTCAAAAAGAATGGTCAGAGATATCGCGTGAATTGGATAGCCAATTCGGAGGGCAATTGGAGGCGCTGAAGGCCTACCTGCGTTGACCTTTATACGTCAGAACATGTAATATGATGAAATCTGTAACAAATTGAGGACATAAAGTGAAAGTCAAAAACTGGATGACACGCAATATTATCACCGTGACTCCCGACACATCCCTGATGCAGGCCATCGAACTCATGAGGGCCAATTCCATACGGCATCTACCCGTGGCACAGGACAGGGAAATTTACGGCCTGGTGACGGAGAGCAACCTCAGGCAATATTTCCTTTCAGAGGTCTTGCCCGAGCTGAAGGTATCGGATGTAATGATTCTGAATCCTATAACCATCGATGCCAATGCAACCCTGGATGCAGCAGCCCGGCTGATATACAAATACAAGATCGGTGGCCTGCCTGTACTGGAAAAAAGAAAGCTGGTGGGCATTATCACCAACACGGATATCGTGGCCGCATTCATAGAATTTCTGGGATTACTGGACAAAAGCGCTCGACTGGATGTCATGATCGCGGAAAACGGCACGCTGGACGATGTCCTTCGCATAATTCGAGAACTGGAGGGAAAGATCATCAGCGTGGTGGCGGATGCACAGGCCACTCGAAAGCGTGTTCACTGTATTCGCCTGGAACGTTGTGATCTGAACAAGATCATAGAAGCGCTGGAAAAACAGAACCACAAGGTATTATCCATTTTGGAATAACACAGCCGGTGGGCAAAGGGCAATTGCATAGAGATACCCACAGGGAAGTCTCAAAACTTATACGAAGGGTGATAATATCCTTCATGCCCATTCTCTATTAGAGCATGATGGGAGGAAAAATATGGCGAAATTTCAGGTCGAAAAGAGTATTGCAGAGATCAATGCCAAGGTCAAATCAGGCAAAGCGGTTGTAGTGACCGCCGAAGAAATGATCGGCATTGTAAGAGAGAAAGGCGAAGTGGCTGCCGCCAGAGAGGTGGATGTAGTCACTACAGGCACATTCTCTCCCATGTGCTCTTCAGGTGCCTTCATAAACTTCGGCCACAGCGTACCGGGCATCAAGGCCAGCAAAGTCTGGCTGAACGACGTACCCGCCTATGCGGGACTTGCAGCAGTGGATTGTTATATCGGCGCCACCGAACCGCGCGAAGACGACCCACTGAACAAGGTCTATCCAGGCGAATTTCTATACGGCGGCGGCCATGTAATTCATGACCTGCTGGCAGGCAAGACCATACATCTCAGGGCGGAGGCATATGGAACGCACTGTTATCCCAAGGAGTACTTGGAAAAGCGCGTCACGCTGCACGACCTGCCCTTTGCACAGCTCTGCAACCCACGCAACGCCTACCAAAACTACAACTGTGCGGTCAATCTCTCGGAAAAGACGGTCTATACATATATGGGCGCTCTGAAACCAAGGCTTGGAAATGCCAATTACTGCACCGCCGGCCAATTGAGCCCATTGTTCAACGACCCCTATTATCGCACAATCGGCATAGGAACCCGTATCTTTTTGGGTGGCGGCATAGGCTATGTGGTTTTCCAGGGCACACAGCATAACCCCAGACCTTCGGACCGCACTCCTGACGGCATTCCCAAAAAACCTGCCGGAACCTTGATGGTGCTGGGCGATCTGAAACAGATGTCTCCACAGTGGCTGGTTGGAGTAAGTCTTCTGGGCTACGGCTGCTCGCTGGCGGTCGGTCTCGGTGTGCCCATTCCGATTCTGAATGAGGAGATGGCGCATTTTACGGGCATCTCCGACGACAGGATTATCACACAGATCGTGGACTACGGCATAGATTATCCCGAGGGCAAATCCAGGTCTCTCGGCGAAGTGACATACGCTCAGATGAAGAGCGGTTTCATTGAAGTGGAGGGTAAACAAGTGCCGACAGCTCCCCTTTCCAGTCTGCCCAAGGCAAGGGAGATCGCAGTCACGCTGAAGACCTGGATAAAAAATGGAAAATTTCTTCTGGGCGAACCTCAGGAATTGCTGCCTTCTGAATAAAAAACGAGCGCACACATAGATGCGCCACAACAAGGTGAAAAGGTAAATTGGATGAATCGGGCATAATTGCAAGGATAGACCTGTGTATCTGCCCGACCTCATGTAAAAATTCAAGACAACCCTCAACACAAAACCCCTCGTGCGAGGGGTTTTGTGTTGATCTCAAACAAAAACGGAAGTGATTTAGTACATATCACCCATACCACCGCCAGGAGGCATGGCAGGCATCTTCTCTTCCTTCTTCGGAAGCTCCGCGATCATGGCCTCTGTGGTCAGCAACAGACCGGAGACGCTGGATGCGTTCTGAAGAGCGATACGGGTAACCTTGGTGGGATCGATGATGCCTGCGGCCATAAGGTCCTCATATACACCTGTGGCGGCATTGAAGCCCATGCTGCCCGAGGCTGCCTTGACCTTTTCCACCACAATGGAACCCTCGTGGCCGGCGTTGTTGGCGATCTGACGCAACGGCTCTTCAATGGCGCGAATGATAATGTTGATGCCGTGCTGCTCATCGCTGTCTTCAGCCTTCAGGGCCTGAAGGGCCGGCAGAGTGCGCAACAGGGCAGTACCGCCGCCTGGAACGATACCCTCTTCCACAGCGGCACGAGTTGCGTTCAGAGCGTCTTCGACACGTGCCTTCTTTTCCTTCATCTCGGTCTCTGTTGCGGCGCCCACATTGATGACGGCCACACCACCCACGAGCTTGGCAAGGCGTTCCTGAAGCTTTTCTCTGTCGTAATCGGAGGAAGTCTCGTCGATCTGGGCGCGAATCTGTTTCACTCGGCCCTCGATCTTCTCTTTTGCACCGAATCCATCCACGATGGTGGTATTTTCTTTGGTGATTACCACCCTTTTCGCCCTGCCCAGGTCATTCAGGCTGACGTTCTCCAGTTTGATGCCCAGGTCCTCGGAGATCATGGTGCCGCCGGTCAGGATGGCGATATCCTCCAGCATGGCCTTTCTGCGATCCCCAAAACCAGGGGCCTTGACCGCACAGGCATGCAGGGTGCCGCGCAGCTTGTTGACCACTAAAGTAGCCAATGCCTCGCCCTCCGTGTCCTCTGCAATGATGAGAAGGGGCTTGCTCATCTTGGCGATCTGCTCCAGCACCGGCAACAGGTCCTTCATATTGCTGATCTTCTTCTCGTGGATCAGGATATAAGGATCATCCAGCACACACTCCATCTTCTCCGCGTCTGTCACGAAATAGGGAGAAATATAGCCGCGATCGAACTGCATACCCTCCACCACCTCAAGGGAGGTCTCCATGGACTTGGCCTCTTCCACCGTGATGACGCCCTCTTTACCAACCTTGTCCATGGCCTCAGCGATGATGTTACCTATGGTTGCGTCGTTATTGGCGGAGATGGTGCCGACCTGAGCGATCTCTCGCTGGTCTTTGGTCTGCTTAGAGAGCTTCTTCAGCTCTGCAACGGCAACCTCGACGGCCTTGTCGATGCCCCTCTTCAGGGCCATGGGATTGATGCCAGCGGCCACGAGCTTGGAGCCCTCTGAATAAATGGCCTGAGCCAAAATAGTGGCGGTAGTAGTACCGTCACCTGCTATGTCGCTGGTTTTGGAAGCGACCTCCTTGACCATCTGGGCGCCCATATTCTCGAATTTGTTTTCGAGCTCGATCTCCTTGGCCACTGTCACGCCGTCTTTCGTGATAAGCGGAGAACCGAACGATTTTTCAATGATGACATTTCTGCCCTTGGGCCCCAGGGTTACCTTGACGGCATTGGCCAAGGTGTTGACACCATTCAAAATGGCCTCTCTGGCCTTTACACTGTAACGTATCTCTTTAGCTGCCATTTTTACCTCCGTTGAATTGTGTGAATATTAAGCTTCGATGATGCCGAGCACATCGTCTTCCCTCATCATGAGGAACTCTTCGCCTTCGATCTTGATCTCTGTTCCGGAATACTTGCCAAACAAAATCTTGTCGCCTTCCTTTACATCCAGTGGTTTCACAGAGCCGTTTTCCAGCATTTTGCCCTTGCCGACGGCAACCACCTTACCCTCTATCGGCTTTTCCTTGGCAGTATCGGGAATGATAATGCCTCCCTTGGTGACCTCTTTTTCTTCGAGGCGTTTGACGAGAATGCGGTCATTCAATGGCCTGATCTTCATGTTTTTACTCCTTTCTCTTAGAATATTTTGAATTGATAAAAGGCGCCAACGCTTGGCTCAAAGGATGCTCAAACAGGAGCAGTCCACTGTTTTGAAGCGTCCTGTTCAAAGCGAAAGGCAATATAAACACATTTTTCTTGAATGCAACAGCACAGCCTCAAAAAATCGCAGTTTAGATTCATTGCAATGAAATGAACTCAAGTATCTTAAATAGGTAGTACACTCAAAAATAGAAAGGTTGTCCGGCGAAAAGATGGATTGAAAGGCGAGCTAAGTGTAAAAGCTCAGGTCTCAGCGAGGACATGTATTACAAAGACAAAAAAATATGAGGGCCGGGGAAAGACCCCCGGCCGATTTACAACACACCTATCTTGCGCTCAAATACCCTTGAATGTATTCACCTCAGATGTCAATTCATCGGAAAGCCCCTTAAGTTGTACGGCCGTCATCTTTATTGCACTTACTATATGTAGATTTTTGTCACTCAAGTCAGCGATCACGTCCATCATTTTCTTGATATGACTCATATCACCCGTGACATCTTGAGCCCTTTTGCTGACCTCACTGACAGTGGCGGTCTGTTCCTCCACCGCAGCGGCCACACTATCGGAAAATTCTACCAGACGTTCGATGATGCCCACCACGTTCTGAATGGCACTGACACTGTTCTGGCTTCCGATTTCGATCTCCTTGACAACAGCATCTATAGTCACCACTGAATCAGAGGTCTGCTTGGCCAGTTCCTTCACCTCATTGGCAACCACCGCAAAGCCTTTGCCGGCTTCGCCAGCCCTGGCCGCCTCGATGGTGGCATTTAAGGCAAGAAGGTTCGTCTGAGCGGCTATGGAACCTATGAGTTTGCTGGTCTCTCCGATGCGCTGAGAGGCCTCTGCCAGATGATTTATGACATTTTGTGCATTACCTGCCTCTCTGCCGGCCTCCTGAGCTATAACCCGTGTTTCACTGGTGTGCTTGGATATCTCCGTAATGGTAGCCGACATCTCTTCCATGGAGGCGGCAAGGCTTGAGACGGCATCCATGGAATTCTCCACATTGCCGCTCATTTTGGAGATATCTTCCCTTATGAGATTCGCTGCTTCAATCAGTTTCTGTGTCTGGGCTTCAAGAGACACCCCTTCCGTATTCAGGACACCTGCCTTGGACTTGATTCCTTGCAAGATATGCACAATAGTGTCCAGCAGATAATTCATGGCCTCAGCCACGATCTCCACCTCAGCGAGTTTATGGTCACTGATGCGGCGGCTGAGGTCTCTGGCATCCTGAAGTTCCTTCAATGAGGCCGTCATTCCATAAATATCATGGAGTATATGCCGCACCAGTACAATGCCAAAGACACCTATGGGAAGCCCTATCAAAAAGATACTCAGGCATATCTTCCAGGCATGACTCAGCCACGTCTGCCTTATATCGTCGGTATAGACCCCGCTTCCGATGATCCAGCCCCATGGAGAGAACTTCTTGACATAACTCATCTTGGGATACAGCTCCTGAGTAACGCCTCCTCCCTGCTGTGGTTTGGGCCACAGATATGCCACATACCCATGCCCGGCCCTGTCAGCCACCTCCACAAAGGCTGTAAACAGGTTCTTCTTATCCAGATCTCGCTCTGGGCCGTTCACACCTTCCTGCATGTATGTGGCGCAGTTGAACTTGGGCGCATCCAGTACCTTTCCGTCCAGATCAGGTACTGTGGGGTGCATGATCATTCGAGGAGGAGAAGATGTATCGTTGATCCAAAAATATTCCTTTTCATCATAACGCAGGGCCTTGATCAAGGCCTTGGCGGCCTGTTTCGCTGCGTCATCACTGATTGCACCTGATTGGGAAAGCTCATACTGTTTCTGAAGGATTGTATATGCAATCTCTACAGAAGCCTTCAGTTGTTTTTTGCGATCCTTGACAAGTGTATCGTATTCAAACCATAAAAAACTTCCGCTCACCATTGCCGTTCCGATCATGGCCAGAATCAGCAACACCAACAGCCTGAAAGAAATGGACGAAAAGCGCATGAACCCTCCTTTCTATAACAAAAATTTCCTTTTAATATGTTATAGCAGAATAAAGTCCATACGCAAGTAGTTGTGAAAAATTTTTCACAACTACTCATCTGGCTATCCGCACAGCGCAGATCTTATATTCCGGCGTGAGAGTCTTGGGATCAACGCCATAACTGGTGAGCAGATTGACAAGGCTGTCCTCAAAATGGAAGGCCATGAACACCGTGCCAGGCCGGCTGCGCTCAGTGATACTGACTCTCGCTCTCACCGTTCCTCTTCTGGATTCCACCGTCACGATCTCGCCGTCCGTTACTCCGAGTTGTACGGCATCCACAGGGTTTATCTCCAACACTTCCATATTCGACAGGCGGTCAAAACCCTTGCAACGACGGGTCTGAGAGCCGTTGTTGTAGTGTTCCAGCCGTCTGCCTGTGATCAATGCCAGAGGATAGTCACGATCCGGCTCTTCTTCAGGCATGATATAATGCACAGCCATCATACGGCCCTTGCCTATGGGAAAACGCTCCGTGTGGAGAAGTGGAGTGCCTGGATGGCCCGGCGACGGGCATGGCCATATCTGTCCGGTGTTACCCATACGATCATAAGAGATGCCGCCGTAGATAGGAGTGACTTGAGCTATTTCCTCCATGATCTCTTTAGGATGTGAATAACACATGTCATAACCCATGGCCTGCGCGATGAGGCATACGATCTCCCAATCGGCCCTGGCCTCACCCGGAGGCGGCACCGCCTTTGTAACCCGACGCACTCTGCGCTCACCACTGGTAAAGGTGCCGTCTTTTTCATAAAAACATGCAGCAGGCAGCACTACATGGGCCAGTTTGGCCGTTTGAGTCAAAAACATATCCTGAACCACCAGAAAATCCAGTGCCCGCAGGGCCTTCTGTACCTTACCGATATCACCCTGCGTATGTGCAGGGTCGTAACCCACTACATACAACCCCTTGAATTTCCCCTGTAATGCAGCATCATACATCTGAGGCTCAAACAACCCAGGATTGGAAGAAAGCCGAGCCACCTGCCATACCTTTGCAAGATGCGCAAGGACCTTCTGGTCATCTGTATGGAGATAGCCTGGAAGCACATACGGAAGTGTGCCCATATCGCAGGCACCCTGTACATTGTTTTGCCCGCGCAACGGATTGATGCCATTGTAGGGCCTACCCACATGGCCTGTAGCCAGCACCAGATTGGCCAGGGCCATGACGCCGGCTGTACCGCCCTTATGCTCTGTCACACCAAGGCCATACAGGATCATGGCATTCTCGGCCATGGCATAGGCACGGGCTATCTTGCGTATGAGTTCAGCGGAAACACCCGCCGTCTCCGCCACGCGCTCAGGACTGTAATCCATAACATGTTGACGTACAGCTTCTACATTTTCCACTCGTGCATCGAGAAATGCCTTATTTTCCAGCCCTTCCTCAAAGATAGTATGCAAAATGGCGTTCAAGACAGGAATATTGAAACCTGGTTTGATTTGCAGAAATATGCCGCCCTCCTGCGCCTCGGCCATTGCAGCCACATCAGTGCGCCTCGGGTCTATGACAATTAACCTTTTGCCTCGCTTAAAGGCCTCCTTCACCTTCAGGCCCACGATGGGATGCGCTGCAGTGGTATTTGACCCGCAGATGAGCAGCAAATCCGTCTCGGGTATGTGTTCAAAAGGCGTCGTAGCCGAACCGCTTCCAATTGTTGCCAGCAGACCGCTGACAGATGGAGCGTGTCAGACTCGAGCGCAGTTGTCCACGTTGTTCGTGAGCCAGACTGCGCGTGCCAGTTTCTGAAGCAGGTAATTTTCCTCGTTGGTACATCGAGAAGAAGACAGCACCCCCACACTGTCAGGGCCGTGGCCTTGAATGAGCCTCTCGAAACCACTCGCCACTCGACCTATGGCCTCCACCCAGTCCGTTTCTCTGAAGGGCTCATCCAGGGAATCCCTTACCAAAGGAACCGTCAGCCGTTCAGGATGGCGATAAAATGTATAGCCAAAACGACCTTTTACGCAGAGGTCACCCCAGTTGGGCGGCAATTCTTTGTCTGCTCGCACCTCCAAGATTGCCTTGTTGTTAACTACTACATCCACACTGCAGCCAGTGCCGCAATAGGTGCAGACGCTGGTCACCTTTTGAACCTCCTCAGGAAACAGAGGCACGGCCAGGCCTTTTTTGGACAGGGCGCCTGTTGGGCAGGCATCCACACAGGCCCCACACGAGACACAGCTCTCCGTAAGCGTGATGGAGGAACTCTTCAGCATCTGTGTCTCCGAGTCGAAGAAAAGCTCCAGTTTCAGGGCATCATATCTGCAACTGCGTTCACACCGGCTGCAACCCACGCATTTGTTGGCGTCCACCAAAATAAACGGATGATCCTTTTGAATTTTACGAGCAAGACGTGTGGGCGCCTTGTTGGTATCCACCTTATATGTGACCGCAAGCTCACGGAAAGAACACTTGGAAAGACCAAGGCATCCGCATTGCAGACAACGATCCGCCTCGCGCCTGGCCATCTCTTCAGACAACCCAAGCTCGACCTCGTCAAAATCATGAATGCGTCTGTCCGGCGAACGGGCAGGCATAATCTCGCTGAGCTGAAGGGAAGCGCCGTCAAAATTGTGCAGATCCACATCTTCAAAACGTTTGCCCTTTGAAAAATTGAACCGACCATCCACAACCGATGTCCCTGCCGACTGCAACAGGAGTTCATGAATGGAGTCAGCCGCCCTTCTGCCGGCTGCAACAGCCTGAATCACGGAACGGGAGCCGCTTGCCACATCGCCGCCTGCAAATACATATGGCACATTGGTGGCCATAGTGGATGGATTGGATTTAATGGTGTTCTTGGGAGTGACCGCAATGGTTGCCTCGATGGCGCCGTAACTCTTGAATGTGGCGTCCCCTTCCTGACCCAGGGCAGAGATAACCAGATCGCCGTTCCAGAACAAACGGGAACCAGGCATGGGAATCGGCTGACGAATACCCTTTTCATCCGGCTCGCTCAAAATGGTTCTGGCCATCTCCACCCTCACTGCATCTGAACCCTCGTCACCGTGTAGTATCTTAAGGGGTGCGGCCATTAGAAAGAACTGCACGCCTTCCTTTTCCGCCTCCTGTACATCCCTCTGCTGCGCCGAGAGCTCCACTCGTGAACGCGGGTAGATAACCGTGACGGACTCGGCGCCAAGACGCCTGGCGCTTCGAGCCACATCCACCGCCACATCCCCGCCACCTATGACCAGAATCCGCTTTTTGGCCTGTATCTCCCGTAAAAACGCCACGCTGTGCTCATTGACCTGACGAAGAAACTGCAAGCCGTCCCATGCCAGCTCAGCCCCTTCTACATCCAGCGATTTCTGTTTTGAAAGACCGGTGGCTATGAAAAACGCCTCGAACCCCTGGTCCTTCAGGGATTGCAGATTGAAGTCATCCCCCCACCTCTGACCGCATTTTACGTGAATACCCAGCTTCAATATCCCCTGAATCTCTCGATCCAGTTGTTTTTTGGGCAGTTTATAGCCTGGAATCCAGTATCGAAGTGCTCCGCCAAGTCTCTCGTTGGCATCAAATATGACAATCTCGTGCCCTTTTTTACGCAGATAATATGCACAGGAAAGGCCCGCAGGTCCACCACCGATCACAGCGATCTTTCTTCCTGTCTCTTTCTCCGGCGAATCATCCTTGAAACCATGATCAAGGGCATAATCCCCCACGAATCTCTTGAGATTGTTAATCCCTATAGGTTCATCCACCAAAACCCTACGGCAACGAGTTTCGCAGAAACGAGGGCATACACGTCCCACGGAAACAGGCAGAGGATTGCGCTCTCGAATGAGCCGCCAGGCCGCCTCATATTCCCCTTTGGCTATGAGATTGACATATCCCTGCACATTGATGCCGCCAGGACATGTGAGATTGCATGGAGCGCGGCAATCGCCGTAATGTATGGCGGCCAGCGCCTGAAGCCGTTCCTTGCGGAACTGTTCCAATTCTTTGGTTCTGGATTGCACCACCATACCATTCTGAACAGGGGTATTGCAGGCCCTGACCCTTCCCACGCCCTCTATCTCCACCATGCACATCAGACAGGGCTGCCTTGACTCACTCGTCCTTTCGAGAAAACACAGCGTGGGTATGGAAATACCATTCTCCCGGGCTGCCTCCAGTATGGTCTGCCCCTCTCTTGCCTCTACCGACCTTTCATCTATCTGTAGCTGTAGTGTCATATATAATTTTTAATTATGAATGTTGAATTTTTAATTAAGGAACAGCATCGATTGAACATTACCTTAATTCAACATTTAACCATTAAACATTCAACATTATAATTCCAGCCATGACTCGGAAAATATGGTCTTGCCCATTAGCACACGAGTGGTTTTGTAGTATTCCAGCTCTTTGGGAGTAAGATCCTTTGGGTTGGGATCATTGTCGTCCATGATATCCCATACTATCTTGAGCAGATCTGGACGCTCACCATGGGCCAGGGCCATGAGTTCCTCGTCATAGGCGTCCACAATGGCGGACCAGATACCATGTTTCATGAGCATGGCCAAATAGGCCCTGTTCAGATAATGTCTTTTATGTGCGCTCACTCCGTTTGAGACGTTGGACAACCCCACAGTGGACTTGGCACCAGGGACTATCTCGGCAAGCATGGACATGAAGCCCACGCCGCTCATAACCTGACCAGCCCCAAGCGTGATAGGGGTGGCTATGGGATCCACCAGTATCTTTTCGTTGGGAATACCCGCCTCGTTCAGGGCCATGGTCAGATCCACCGTCATGGCGGCGCGTTCGTTTGAATCTCGAGGCATACCATCCACGCCCCAAAGAAGCGCTATCACATAACAGCCCGCCTCGGCAGCCACAGGAATGAGTTTTTTCATACGTTCAGGCTGCAAAGAAATGGAATTCATAATGTGTACCGATGGATTTTTGGCAGCTTTTATACCTGCTATCAATGCCTCGGCATTGGTTGTATCCAACGACAGAGGACAGTCCGTCACCTCCTCAACAGTCTTTACGATCCATGGCATCAGAGTCGGCCCATCCTTTTTGGACGGCCCTATATTCAAATCCAGAAAATCCGCTCCGTTTGCCACCTCTTCGTTGGCCATGATCTGAATTGGGCCGGCATCCCTTTCCTTCATGGCCTTGCCGGTTCTGGCGCCCATTATATTGATACTTTCCGCTATACATTGTACGTACATGTTTGTTACCTCTTAATTTTTAATTTTGAATGCTCACTGTTGAATTATTATTCCTTATTAAACATTCAAAATGTAACATTCAAACATTATGACTATACCGGCTTCCAATCCCGCAAAAACGCTGGAATATGACTTGCCTCTCTGGGGCCGATCTGAATCTTCCAACCTGGCAGTTCTTCCTCCAACTCACCCTTCAATGCGGCCAGATAACCAGGGATGATTAGATTCCTGTGTTTGACCTTGTCTGCTATGGCGCTCTTCTTGACAAAGCCGCTGATGAGATCCGGACTGAACTTGCCCGCAGCCCAGGCGGTAAGCACAGACAGGCCCTCCGTATCCTTGATGAGAAGCCAGGACGGCACCTTGCTGCCCTCCACCTCACCTGCCACGATAAAATAAGTGAGAGAAAAGTTGCAGGTGATGAGTACAGGCGAGTCTTCGTTGGGCCCGTTTATGGGATATACATCCTCCTGCACCACCATAGGACGCTGCGGGTCGGTGAAGATATTCAAACGCTCCAGAAGCAACGGGAACAAGGTATCTCCCTGAAGATCCGACAGCACCACAATACCGGCGTATTTGGCTATGAGCACCGAGGCTACCATGGCCTCCATCAGGTCTTCCTGAGCCATTTCACATGGAAATGTAATGGAGGGAAATCCGAGGGGCTTGTATTTGTGCTTTATGGAGGCGCGGCGAATGACGTTCTGGTCTTCAAATGCCCCGCGCACCGTACGTGCGCCGGTATCCAGCACCAGGTCTTTCAGCCCGGCGGCCACGAGTTTTTCCGCAAGCTGAGCGGTCTCTCCCAGATTGACGCCTTTTACCGCCAGAGGGCAGGCCTTTTCCTTGGCCACATTCGCCATGGCATCGGCATTGGCGGCTGTCGCAGCATAAAGCAGAGGCTTATGACCTTCACAGGCATCAGCACCGGCAGCGAGGTTGGCAGGACTGTCGCTCATAAGAATCAATACCGCACTCGGGCACTCTGTGCGAACCCTTTTTACAAGGCCCACAAAGGCATCGACATTAAATGCGGCATCCTTTACGGCAATCAGATCCGCCCTCAGATTCAGCCCCACACGCTCATACTGCAGGCTGTTAAAGCGGGAAAGCCTGCCAGCTACGGCATCCTCGGCCATATCTGTCGAAACCAACACCGCTATGCCGGTGGGGTTTTCGAACCGCTTTTCATGCCTGTAAAGACAGGTCTCTCCACCCATTTTGAAGACGTTTTCCCCTGAACCAAGGGTCATGGGCCGAATGGGAGGGGCAGAGGCCTCGCCAACCGTCTGCTTCACCTCCTCCGACACATAAGGACATGCCCCTATCTCGGCCTGACCGGCAGCTACCTTCATGGCGAAGGCCAGACAGGTGGGTACGCCACACTCCCCGCAGTTCTTCTTGGGGAGCATCTTCATGATTTGTATTCCAGTAAGAGCCATGAATTCCCTCCTTCAATTCCTAAACAACGCTTTCCATGCTGAGGGCGGGATGCCCCTTTTCCTGCAAAAATGCCAGCACAGCCTCTTCAGTGGTGCCTACTTCTTCATCGGCGATCATGTCCACAAGATTCGGTATTCCGATCTCCTTGGCCCTTGCCTCGAGCCTGTCCTTCAATTCCTCCTTGAGCATCTTGGGCATCCACACGACACGCTTCAACCCACCCTCCGCCTGCAGGAACTTACGGCTGCACATATAATGTTTGGAAACACCCAAAAAGCCCGGAGTGACCATACCGCCGCCCACCATACCGGCCAAGGTGGTGAATTTCATACCACTGGGAGTCATACCCATATAATCCCTGTTCACCAGCATTATACCGTTGCACATGGGCAGCATGGTGGCTATGGCCTCGAAACAGCCACAAGCTGTCATGGGATCCACCATGAGGCTGTAGGCGCTGACGCGCTCCACCTTGCCGCGAGATGCCTTTTTGACATAATCGTTTATACCACTCCACTGACCTATCAGAGGGTCGATGACATCTCCTTTTGCAATAGGCTGGTTCGGCCCTGTGGGATTGATCTCATAAGAGGCCTTGCCATCCAGCCAGTTGTACGCCCCGCACATACCTATACGTTCAGGCGTAATGATGCACACATGGCTTGGCGCAAAGGACTGACACAGGGTGCAGGAATAAAAGATTTCCTCTGTCTCGTCGGTCATGGAACCGAGACGCTCGTCTCTTGCTTCATAGATCTGCTTGGCCAGTTCCAGCACCTCTCTGACCTTGGACTCTTCCGTATATATCTTGACCTGGACCTTGTCCACTATGGCGCCGAACTCCTGATGTATCTTGCCGTGCAGGATACGGCCTATGTGTTCGAACTTGAAGCCTTTTTCTACGGCCTGTTTACCCACGCGCAGCCACATGATGTTTCTCTGGCCGATGTGCATGATGCCCTGGGCATAGTTTATCAAGTGATGAAACTGACGCTCCAAAATGGGCTCGAAGTCGGACTGCATGTTTCTACCGGCCACTTCCACCAGAATGGCCAGAGGCAGTTTGGCACCCGGCTGCACGTCCGTCATCTCAGGACCTTCCACGATCACCAGACCGTCCTGCACCTCATCCATATCCTTGGAGACCAGCACCTCTACGCCCAGGGTACGGCCGCCGCCGCACTCCAGATACAGGTCGTCCTTGCGCACGCGCTCGCCTTCGAATGCAGGACCGTATGCCGTCGGAATATCGATCTTGGTGACAGAGACCTTCAATCCACGCACCTCGATGGCCTTTTGAACGATCTCCTCGTGGGGCACTCGACTCACCACGTGTTCGTAGGTACAGATACCAGTGGGCAATACCTGTGGAATATCCCAGTCCGAGATGGTGGGGAAACCCCAGTTGATGGCCCCTGCCGCATTGGCATACCACTCGTCGGAAACAGGGCCGAATGCCATGATGAAGGCAAAGGTTCTGTCTTTGTTGTAAATCAGATTACCTTTGTAATCACCAGGCTTGATGCCGCCAAAGGCCAGTGCCACTCTGCAGGCAAAACCTATGGCAAAGACCGCGGAGGTATATGTGGGGCCGAATGGCACCAGGCGAGTCGACCATCCGATCTGCATCTTCTGCTTCAGGAGCTGATCCGGCATGGAGATACCATCCGTCTGATCGTGCATAAAGATATATAGATTCTTTTCCTGAAGCTCCAAAGCGATCTTGGAGGCCATCTCAGGGTCCTTAGGTGTGCCCAAAATAGCGGCAAAACCAGGCGCAGTGCCGTCAACAAATTCTACACCACGCTTTCTGAAGATGACGTCGTCTGCAGCTCCGAGCCAGATACGGCCTTCGGGTGGGTCTTCGGTCTTGGTATAGAAATCCGGACTATCTATATAGCGAATGGCCTCGAACATCTCTTCTGCAAAAAATGTGGCCATTCCGGCATCCAGGGCAGGCGCCAGATACGGCAGCCAATTGCGCTCGCTCACAGGGGCGGGCAAAAGCCTTCTGCACTCCTGAAACACCTCCTTCATGTCACCAAGTTGCTTCACAGGAAAACCCAGCATACTGTAAATGATGGGCAGGTAATAGGCGGTATTGGGCAGAGCGACCTCATGTTCAGGGCCGTATTTCTTTAAGGCCTCCTCATACTTCTCTTCAGCCATATCCACTATCTTATGCGCACCCCTTATGGCTGCAGAACAGATGATCTTTGACATATCAAACTCCTCTAATATTAATTTTTAATGTTGAATTTTTAATGGTTAATTGTGGGAAATAACATTTTAATATGATTGACCATTACCTCAATTCAACATGCAACATTAGTTACATCATTCCCTGAATCAGAACATTGGTCAGTTCAACGGCCATGGGATGTCTCATGATTAACAAATCCCCTCCGGCAAGCAGCAAAGCGGAAGCGGTTATGGCCTCCATAAGGATACCTCTGCGTTCCTGGTCCCCCAGGGAATCCGACGAAGGTATCTTGGTCTCCTTGGCCTTCCACACCTCTCTTCCGATGTTGCAGATGAATGGAACGGCCAGCTTGGCATCCTGCTGTGTAAGGGCGGCCAGACGAATACGCTCCATGACTGAATAGGTATATTCCATACCGTAACCAACGGCGCCGATGGAGGGATCCATCAACACATTTTCCAGAGGCAGTCCCAGGTTTTCCAAAAGTATATTGAGCTGTTTGGCCAGATTTACGTCTATGGGCGTGGCGGCCACCACCGGCAGATTCATACCCAAAGCCGTGGCGCCCAGGCTTCTGTAGTTGGCGTCCGTAAGGGGTGCTATGCAGACACGCCTGCCTTCAAGGTGGCTCGTGACCTCACGCAGAGTCTCCGTGTCCTTTTCCGCATTGCCGCAACCCCAGAGCACGAGGGGGACATCCACTGCATCCAGCACCGACTTGACGGTCTTGACCGCGTCTGCGGCAGGCCTGTTCATGCCGTTGGGGTCAGTGCTCACCAGCGATAGACAGATGGCCTCAGCCCCGTATTCCTTCACACACTTCTGTGCCCATTTTGCAGAGTCGGCAAACACATCGGAATAATGGCGAGACAAGACATCAGGCCAATCGTCAGGCTGTACATCCAATACATCAAAGGCAACCTTTGGAGGATAAGGCATGTCTCCCTCGAACAAATGGAATGGCAGCGTATTGGCCCCGCCTACGGTGATGGCCTTGGGCCCGTCGCCTATGGTGACCGGCCTGACAGAAGCGGAACACTGCTCAAGGAACATATCTTTCGAAACCTGTCCTGCACGATCTGCAAGGCTCACTGTTTCCTTTGGCAGGGACTGCACAGCCGCCTGAACAACAGGGGCAGGACGATGCGGTTCCGCTTTCTTCTCTTCTATTTTCTGCACAAGAGCCTCTGGTTTAACCACCTCTTTTACAGGCTCAAGTACCGGAGCAGGCACCGGCTCGGCCTTTTGCGGCTGAGGTTCGAAGACGGCTTTAGAGGCCTCCTGCACCACTTCTTTTACAGTTTCAACGGGTTTGGGCGTCAATCCCTTGGAGATCTGCTCCAAACCGGATTTTGCCCGAAGATTCTGAGGATCGATGGCCAAAACCTGCTCAAAGATGGTCTTGGCACCCGCCCCATCCCCTCGTTGCAGACACACACTGGCCTTGGCAACCAGACGAATAATCCACTTGTTTCTCCACTCTTCCGGTGTCAAACCCTCGGGGCAAGGCGGCAGCCCCTTCACAGGCCCTGCAGCCGGCCCTGTGGCTGGCCCTGCGGCTGACTTTGACGCTGCTACGGCTGTCTCAATCTTTTCCAGAGGTTTCTGTGGCTCGGCTGTCACACAAGGCGCTGCCTGAAGGGATTCTGCAACAGGTTGAGGCGCAGGCATAACCGCTGCGGAAACAGGCTGAGCAATAGATTGTGCGGTCTGTACACTCATCGGTGCACCCAAATACAGCACAAACTGAGCCTCCAAAAACTGCCTTATGGCCTCGAACTGATCTTCCGTCAGGTTCATGGCCTTTCTCAAGGCTGAAAGACCCTGTTTCAAGGCATTGAGCGCCATCTGCTCTCTCGGACTCAACACCGCTTCCTGACCGGAAGCCACAATTTGAGGCGCCGGTGCTGCACCAGAACCTGCGAGCTGCGCCTGCACAGGTGCGGCGGCCAGGGCGGCAGCTGCATTTTTGAGTAGATTTTTTGCCTCGTTCAATTCAGCCACAAGTATGGCTGTCTCGGATTTCTTTTCGGCGACCATTTCCCTTGCCTCCTGTAACTCTTTCTCAAGGACGGCTATTCTCTGGGCCGCCCTGTCCTTTTCCTTTGCAAGAAGTTCGGTGGAAACCTGCAACTCCTTTTTGATTTTCTCCATCTCCTGCGCTGCCGATGCACGAGTCTGCTCCACTGCACCGGACACAGCCAGCTCTATGGCCTCTTTGCTCACCAATCTGGGCTCCACACCCTGGGACTCCGGCCTCGGGCCAAGCCCGGCCAGTTTGACAATCTCAGGCACGGCCTCTTCCCACTCGATGGCCATGATGTGCACACCCTTGACACCCGGTATCTCACGTACCTGGCGAATGATATCCACAGCTATCTGTATGCCTTCTTGTTTCTGATCTTTGGCGTCCCTCATACGGGCTATGACCTCGTCCGTCACATCCAGGCCAGGGACATAATTCTTCATGTAGCGCGCCATTCCCAGGGACTTGGGCGGAGTCACTCCAGCCAAAATGTATACCTTCTCATCTAACCCCAAATCCCGCACCATCTCCATGAATTTCGCAAATTTATCTACATTGTAGATGATCTGTGTCTGAACAAACTTCGCTCCTGCAGCTACCTTCTTGGCCAGCCTCTTGGGACGAAACTCAAATGGATCGGCAAAAGGATTCGCCGCAGCACCCAGAAAAAAACTGGGAGCAGGGCCTTTGATCTCCTCTCCGCACTGAAAACGTCTCTCATTTCGCATTTGGCTCATCATGGTCAAGAGCTGAATGGAGTCCATGTCGAAAACGCCTTTGGACTGAGGATGATTGCCGAATTTCTGATGGTCTCCAGTGAGGCACAATAGATTTTTGATACCAAGGGCGCTGGCACCCAGGGCCTCAGCCTGAATGGCTATGCGGTTTCTGTCACGGCAGGTCATCTGCATCACCGGCTCCACGCCTTCCGAAAGGGCTATGAGCCCGGCCGTCAGACTGGACATCCGCACAATGGCCGTCTGACAATCCGTGATATTCACTGCATCCACATGGCCTTTCAAAATACGGGCCTTTTTTCGAACCACCTCCATATCGCCGTTTTTAGGCGGCCCCAGCTCACCAGTAACAGCGAACTGACCGAAGGCAAGAATATGTTCCAGATTGCTTTTTGCTGTCACGATAGTAAATCCTCCCTCTTTCTCGAACGCGGCCCCCCATGCCCGGCAGTTCGCCAGTCTCGAATGGGCATGATATTCATGAGGTCATCGGCCTTGCCCATCTTCTGCATTCTGGCGTGAATGGCAAACCACACACAGGACACCTCCGGGTCTATCTCGCATCTGCCTCCAACAGAGCCACCGCAAGGCCCATTGGACAGCCGCTTTGCACACCTGGCCACAGGACAGAGCCCGCCGGTCAAATGCAACACACAGGCGCCGCATCCAGCACACATCTCCTTCCATTCCCCGCTGGAGAGATTGGCTCCGTAAAACGAGGTGTTAAGCGCTGGAAGCACTCGCACATTCTCACACCGGTCGGCAACGAAGTTAACTCCGACACCGCAGGCCATGGATAACACCGCGTCATATCGTCCGCCCAGTTCCTTCAATGGCTCGAGATATTCGGGATCGCACTGGCGGATATATGTGTCCGTGTCTATTTCCATGCTCAATCCATGATTCTTACAGCCCAGGCGAATAGCCGAGGCCAAGATACCGACCTCCTTATCGCCACCAGCGGAACATATGGCCACACAACCCCTGCAACCCAGCACGAGCAATCTCGACACGCCTTGAAGCATGTCCATTATCTCGTTAAGTGGTTTTCTTTCAGCTATTATCATATTTCAATCCTCATCAGACTTACCGAATCAGCCTTTGATTCTCTGACTCATCTCTTCCACGGCCATTACAAGGGGTTCCGAACCCTTACGGGGCGCAAAATACATCTCAATGAGATCAGCGGACATGCCCAGCTCTTTGAGGATGCCCTTTACGTGTTTGACGCGCTTTTCCGCCCGCACACTGCCTTTCAGATTGTGGCAGGCGTCTTTTTCGCAACCCACCACCACAACACCTTTTGCGCCGCTTACAAAGGCATCCAATAGGTCTTTTATCTCCAGACGGCCTGTGCAGGGCAATGGACGAATAGTAACTCCTTCAGATATCAATCCCCCTTGCTTCAGGGCCTGTTCCGAGACAGAAAGCGTATAATTGCAACAAAATGCAATGATATTATTGGACATTGGCCCCTCCCTTCATTGCGAGCAGTTCCAGCGAGGGCTCGAGCTCGATGGCCTGAGCCGGACACTCCAACACACAGACACCGCAGGCCTTGCACCTTTCCGAATCAATATATGCACAACCTTCAGGCTTCATGACAGGGACATCAAAGGGACAAAGCCTCACACAGGTCAGACATGCTATGCACTTCCCTTCATTGACTCGAGCAAACATGCCCAGCTCAAAAAGCCGATCCTGTGTCACATATCCCTTTTCAACGGCCTTGCGGCGCAGGGCCTTTATCACGTCACTGCACCGCACGTTCTGGGGGCAGACCGGCACACAGGACTGACACTGGGAACATGCCCAGATGATACCGGAAGAGAGCAACCGCTCCTCCAGGCCAAGCGCCACCATGTGAACGATCTTTCGAGGGTCAAAATTCTCAACCACCTTTTCCACAGGACAGGCACTACTGCACGAACCGCAGGCATAACACTGACTCAGAGTGAAACAACCCTCGTCAGGCAGAATTTCCTGTACAAAATTCTTCAATTCAGAGGCAACAACCGTCATGTTTACTCCCCCTTCTCCTTAAGAGACCAGCCTGCGGCATCGCCCTCGATAACACCCTTCTTTACCAAGGCGGCAAGCAATTTGTCCAGCTCTTCCACAGACGAGTTCGTCAAACCCGCGAGTACCTCGGTAGAGCGAGTCCTTTCCCTCTGGTTTCGCGCCTCTGCAAGACACAGCATGATATCGTTACTCAACAACTCCTGCCTAAAGGTGGGTATTACACGCTCAGCCACCTCCTGCGAGATGCGTTCTGAAGCATATACTGCCATATCCCTTGCCTCGTGCAGCTTTTTTGCAAGATTGCCATAGGCGGTGCGTACCTTTGGAGTCTCGGCGGCCTTCAACGCCGCCTCGAGCCTGCGCTCCAATACCTCCTTTGGTGCCTCGCCTTCAAGGCTTCCCAAAGGACCCAGACTGCGAATGCGGGCTACATATTTTGTAATTAGCTCTACGAACCTGGGGCCTTCAGCGGCAGAAGCCCATTCCAGGGCCATTCTGTCTGCATTGAGCCCTATTACATCAAACACCTGACGGCAGGTCTCAGCCATGATCAATGCCTCGTAATTACCAGACTGGTAATGACATTCGTTCAGGTGTCAGCCACCGGTAAATACTCCGTCGGCGCCGCACCGAAAGCCTTCCATTATAAAACGGAAATCTATCCTGCCGGTGCACATGACGCGAATGACTCGCACGTTGGGCGGATACTGGTATCGCGCCACACCAGCGGAGTCAGCCGCAGCATAACAGCACCAATGGCAGAAAAAACCAAGGATATGCGGATTAAAACCCTCCTGGGTCATAGTTCTCTCCTTCTTCTTTTTTCGTCGTTCAAGGCCAAACCCGCCCAGGCATGTATCTGGGCAAAGAGGGCGTCATCCGTAAACCCGCCCATGCTGATGGCCAGAGTTGGACAGTGCGAGGCGCATATGCCACAGCCCTTGCAGGAAGCCGTGATGGTCTCAGCCTTTCTGCGTTTGTCCAGCTTGACCAGCCTAATGGCATTGAAGGGACACAGGCTCTCGCACAGACCGCAGCCTATACAGGCATCCTGATTCACTCTGGAGACTATGGGCGCCACGGCCACTCGGCCCTTGGCAAGAGGGATGACCGCCTTGGCGGCAGCTGCCTTGGCCTGGGATACGGCCTCATCCAAGGTCTTGGGGCCATGGGCCAAACCGCATAGATACACACCCTCTGCAGCCGTCTCCACAGGTCTCAGCTTGGCATGGGCCTCCAAAAAGAACCCGTCGGAGGTAAGGGCCACCTTTACCAGCCTAGAAAGGGCGTCATTTTCTTCAGGGGCCACGCCGGTGGAGAGCACCACCAGGTTTGCAGGCAGTTCCACATCTTCGTTCAAGAGGGGATCAAAACATCTCACAGCCAATTTGTTCTTGCCCTTCTCGAACACCTCAGGCTTACGATTCAGATCATAATGCAAGAAAATTACACCTTTTTGCCTGGCCTCACGATACAGTTCCTCTGAAAAACCATACGTGCGAATGTCGCGATACAACACATAAACCCTTGCATCAGGCTTCAACTCCTTGATCTTGAGGGCATTCTTGACCGCCTGTGCACAGCAAAGCCTGCTGCAATGTGCCATGTCATCACCACGGCTGCCCACGCACTGTATCATGACCACACTATCTACACCTTTAAGAGACGTCTTTCCCTTACTCAGACGCTCCTCCAGTTCCAGTTGAGTCACAACATGGGCGTTACTGCCATAGAGATAGCCCTTTGGCTGATACTCCTTGCCGCCTGTGGCTATGACCAAGACTCCATGCTCCAGGGTTTCGATACCGTTTGGAGTCTTGACAGTGGAAACGTAATTGCCCACATAGCCATTGATGGAGTCCAGAGTGGAATTCAGCCTGACAGTGATGCGCGAATCGTGCTGCACCCGTTTTATCAGATCGGCCAAAATGGCCTGTGCATCCTGGCCGTCCCATGTCCATTTGAGACGCGCAAGGTTGCCGCCCAGCCTGTCGCTTTTTTCCACAAGCAACACCTCATATCCCTGATCGGCTATGCTCAGGGCCACGTTCATACCGGCTGCGCCGCCACCCAAGACCACCGCCTTTGGAATGACCGGAACGGTCTGAGGTGGAAGAGGCTCCAAAAAACCGGCCTTGGCCACTGCCATGCGCACCAGATCCTTGGCCTTTTCAGTGGCCGCTTCAGGCTCCTGGGCATGCACCCAGGCACACTGATCGCGAATGTTTGCCATCTCTATGAGTGCAGGATTTACACCCACAGAGCGCAGAGTCTCCTGAAACAGGGGTTCGTGTGTGCGAGGCGAACAAGCCGCTATCACCACTCGATTCAAACGATGGTCTTTTATCTTACTCGCCAGGGTCTTGAGGGCATCCTGAGAGCAGGAATAGAGCATATTTTCATACAGCACCACGCCGGGCAGGGATGCGGCATACTCCTTCACTGCCTTCACGTCCACAACCCCTGCGATGTTCACTCCACAATGGCATACGAAGACACCGATTCGAGGCTCTTCGGCCATGAGGACGGCGTCCTCTTCAGGGTATGTGATGGATACTGAACGCGTATTTCTGACATCGGCCAGCAGCTCCGATGCAAAGGCAGCAGCGCCGGTGGCCTGCGTAACGCTCTCCGGCACGTCCTTGGGCCCCTGGAATGCGCCGGCCACAAATATACCAGGTTTGGTGGTGGCAAGGGGCGCACCAGCCGATGTCTTGCAGAAATTATATTGGTTGAGCTCGATGCCGGTTATGTCGGAAATAAGCAAGGCGTCTTCCGGAGACTCCAGCCCCACAGACAGCACAACCATATCGAAGATGTCACTATGAGAGCCTCCGTCTTCCGTGACCCAGGTGAGAGCCAGACGGCCGTCCACCTGGTCCACATGTGGCACGCGGGCACGAATCACATGAATGCCATATTTTTCTTCGGCCCGCTTGCGGGATTCATCGAAGCCCTTGCCATGTGTGCGCACATCCATAAAAAATATGGAGACATCCAGGTCAGGCTCGTGTTCCTTGGCGACCGAGGCCTCCTTGATGGCATACATACAGCACACAGAAGAACAATATCCATTACCGCAGGTTTCATCTCGAGAGCCAATACACTGCAGAAATGCGAGTTTTTTGGGCGTAGTCCCATCAGAAAGCCGCAAAATATGACCCTCAGAAGGCCCTGAAGCACAGGTGAGACGCTCGAATTCCAGGCTCGTGACCACATTGGGGAAACGGCCGTAACCAAACCTGGCCAGTACCGCTGAATCGAGCCTGCCGAATCCAGGTGCCAGAATCACCGCACCCACATCCAGGGTGAGTTCCTTGGGCTGTTGGCTGAAATCTATGGCCTGCGCTGTGCATGTCTGAGCGCACAGTGTACAGGTCTCGAAGTTGACTCGCATACATGCCTTGGGATCAATATAATATGTAGCCGGAATGGCCTGGGCATAATCGATATGCACGGCGCGGCTGACATTCAAACGCTCGTTATAGGTATCCGCTATGGGACGAGGGCAATACATGGTGCAGGTACCACATGAAGTGCACTTGTCTTCGTCGATATAACGGGGATTCTGACGCACCACCGCCTGAAATGCCCCAGGTTGCCCCTCGAGTTTCAGCAGATTTGCATTGGAAAGAATTTCGATGTTCGGCGACCGACCGGCCTCCACCAACTTGGGAGCAAGTATTCAGAGGGAACAGTCGTTGGTAGGGAATGTCTTGTCCAACTGGGCCATCACACCGCCGATGGATGCCTTCTTCTCCACCAGATAGACATAATAACCCAGTTCAGCCAGATCCAGGGCGGACTGCACACCTGCCACTCCACCACCCAACACAAGAACCGCCCCTGATTTCTTCATTTTTGCCATAACTTCACCTTCATTCAACATTTAACATTAATTATCAATTATCCAGCTGTACTGCCTGGCCCGTGACAGCCGACTCCGTGCAGGGCCTGATTGCCCAATTCCCTGCGCATGGCCATGTCGAAGAGCACGCGTTCCTTTTTCTTGTCAAGACCGAGGGCAGCCCGTTTCTGATGAATGGCATCTATCATCTTGTTTGAAAACTCATTTGCCGTCTGAGCCATATCCCACACAGCGCCATAAGGTTCCAACATGCCTTTGAAACAATAGTCTGTTACCTCTTTAGAACCTGTGGTGGGGAAGCTGGGCCCAAAGATGACTCGAGCACCGCTGCTCACAAAATATTGGCCTATGGACACCGCCTTTTCACTCATCCACTGAGGGGCACAACCGATTGCAGGCAGGTCAGAAATGTCGTTTCCAAGCCCGCCGGTATTGACCATCTCGGTAAGTGCTATAAGTATGCGACTGTTGTCCACACAGGAACCCATGTGAAGCACCGGTGGACAACCCACTGCCTCCAAAACCTCTCTCAGGCCGGGGCCAGCCATATTCAATGCCTCTGGAGCCAAAAGGCCCTCTCTGCCCATACCCGTTGCGGCACAACCAGTCACCACCACCAAAATGTCGTTGGCAATGAGTTCCTTGGCCAGATCGATATGCACCTCTTCTAAGACTCGATAGTTATCGCAACCAACGATAGCGGCCACGCCCTTGATTCGACCATTGATGATATTGTCATTCAATGGCTTGTATGAACCGCGAAAACGGCCGCCGAGAATATAGTTGATGGTCTCATGACTGAAACCAGCCACTACGTCCATCTGATGCTTTGGAATGAAATTCTTGCCCCTTTCAGGGAACTTGGCCACTGCACGCAGCAGGATATCCTTGGCCACATCCAGGGCCTTGTGTTCGTCGAATGGTATATGTGTAGCCCCAGGCATCTTGGCCTTTTCAGAGGTGGTCAAAAGGGCTGTATGAAACTGACCCGCCACAGGAGACACACCCTGCATGATACACTGCACATCCACCACCATGGCCTCCACTGCACCTGTGGCCAGCACCACCTCCTGCTGCACGAAACTGCCGGCGATGGGCAGCCCCCTGCGCATGAGGATTTCGTTTCCGGTACAGCAGACACCGGCCAGGTTCACACCCTTGGCGCCTACCTTTTTGGCGGCGGCCACCACCTCAGGGTCATTGGCCATCATGGCCAAGGCCTCTGCAAGCACCGGCTCATGGCCGTGCACGGTCACATTCACCTCGTCCTTCTTCAATACACCTATATTCACCTTGGTCCTGACGGGCTGAGGCGTGCCAAACATGATGTCCGAAAGCTCCGTGGCAATCATGGAAGCACCCCACCCATCCGCCAATGCACAACGGGCCGATTGAAAGAGCAGGTTCTCGTAGTGCTGATCCACGCCCATGTGTGTGCGGTGCATAAGCTCCACCACCTCACGATCGATACCGCGAGGAGCGACACCTGTCCTGGCCCACACCTCCTGACGGGCCTTGGGCGCACGCTTCATAAATGCGAGACTACCGGTCTGCTGGCCAAATTCGCTAAGCAGTCTTGCGCCGACCTCCATGGCCAGGTCCTTCTTGTCCTTGTCTGCAAAATCGATACCCAAGCGCAAAGCAGTCTCTCGTAACTTGAAGCCGTCTTTTATTTCATATGGCGTCTCTCCGCGAGCCGTTGCCATAAAGGCCAGGGCCACACCCCTGCCATGGTCCATGTGGGCAGCAGCACCCCCAGCAACGATTCTTCCGAAATTTCGAGCGGCTACCGTGGCTGCATCTGCTCCACAGACACCCACCATATCGGCCACGCCGTCTATAATCTGACATGGACCCATGTTGCAGTTGCGGCAGCACGTGCCACCCTTGCCGAAACGGCAGGGCTCCGTGGCCCGCTTGCTAACACGATGAGCGGCCGTCACCACCGCGGAAGAGCAGTTGCACAGCACCTCCTGATTGGCCTTGCACTGAATGCTGCAACCACCGTTACCTTCGCCAAATCTTTTGGAAAGATCCAATTTCATATCTTTTCTCCTGCAAATATCCCTTTTTAATAACCTACAAGCCTGCTGCCTGACGAGCGGCCTGCACGGTATTCTTCATGAGCATGGTGATGGTCATGGGCCCCACACCGCCAGGCACCGGCGTGATCATGGAGGCCTTTTCCTTTATGGCCTCGAAGTCCACATCCCCACACAAAATGGCCTTACCCTCCGGAGTCTGGCCTATACGGTTGACACCCACATCTATCACCACAGCACCCTCCTTGACCATATCCGCGGTGATAACCTTGGGCCGGCCTGCGGCCACAACCAGTATGTCCGCCCTGCGGGTATGAAAGGCCATGTCCTTTGTGCGCGTGTGACAGATGGTGACCGTGGCGTCTCCGGCCGGCCTCTTCTGCAACATCAGATTGGCGATGGGCTTACCCACGATATTGCTTCTGCCCACCACCACCACCTCGGCGCCCTTGGTCTGTGCACCCGAACGAATGAGCATTTCCAAAATGCCATGGGGCGTACAGGGCAGAAAACACTGCTCGCCTATGACCATCTTGCCCACATTGACGGGATGAAAACCATCCACGTCTTTATCTGGGTTTATAGCATATAACACCTTGGTTTCATTGATATGTTTTGGAAGGGGGAGCTGCACCAAAATGCCATGAATGGCAGGGTCGTCATTGTATTTCTGAATCAGGGACAGCAGGGCGTCCTCGCTTATATCTGCCGCCTGGTTGTCCTGAACCGAATGGAAGCCTAGCTCATGAGCCGTCTTTTGCTTGGCGGTTACATAGGACACGGAAGCTGGGTTTTCCCCCACCAATATGGTGACAAGACCAGGCGTGACACCGTGCTTTGCCTTTAATTCGGCCACCTCGGCCTTGAGCTCCTCACGAATCTGCTTGGCGATCTCCACGCCGCTTATGATCTTTGCTGACATCGAGACATCTCCTGAAAAATGAATTTGTGTTCATTGATGATAGCTAAAATTGTGCCAAAATAATTCCATAGTCATTATTCCGGAAATCAGACAAAACTGACTCATTGTGTCAAATTTTCTATCTAAGAATAACCACCACAACCCCAACCAATCGCAAAAAGGGCAAAACTACCCATTTTATTTTGGGGCAAAACACCCCACAAAAAACCATTGGTGCCTTTAACCCCGTTTCAAAATGCCCCTACGCCTTGCCCGCCACAGAAAGAGCAGAAGCAAACCAGCTAAATTTGAATACCAAATCGCGGGCATTGTCCAAGGGATTCCGTCTATGACAAAATCGCTGATTGGCCAAAACATACGAGTCGGAAAATAGGCTGCAGAATGGGTGGGGATATCAAGCAGAATGTGAAACACCCATGCGAGCATGGCCCATGCAATATCACGCCTGAAACATGCCACCAGCCCAACAACAATTGCGGCAATCAAAAGACTATGCAACAGATTATAGGCAAAGAAGGTCCACCACGGAATGATGGCCAGTGGCGGCTTACCCCTAAACCACTGGCCATTTAAGGCTTGCACAAGAAAAAATGTACCAAAAGAAAGGACATCAGGCATGGCGCCGAACCACAGGGCCAGCCATGGATGGCCACGAAAACCAAAAAGACCTCTGCCCCAAAGGGCATGACTTACGGTATCCATGAGCTATGGTCCTATTGCAGGCAACCAAAAAAAGGACCAAGAAAGGACATGACCAAACATTCCGCAAAATAAATCCCTCCCACCAACCCCCCCCTCATCGAGGGGGGGACTAAGGTGAGAGCTTGCCCCTCATCGAGGAGCTGCTTTCTACTTCACCACGTGAAGCATCAGATGGTCATAGACAAGGGCGTTGTCATAGAGGTTCAGATGCCCATCGGCCACCGTATCTACTCCTATGTACAGGTCATAATCACCTACCGGAAGATCGCCTGAATAGATCGTAAACCGCCCGTTGTCTGAAAGACACCCGAACGGCGTTATCTGCCCCAGGTCCTGGGGAAGCGGCGCCCACTGACCTTGCGCGGTCAGATATGACCAGTTGACGCCAAGCACAGGGGCGTTCAGTATCAAAAACCTCTCCCTGCACGTGCTGACTGACTGAAAATTCTGCACATCGTACCATAGGGCTATCGAATTCTTCAACGTAACCTCATTGCGATAACGCGGCAGAGGATTGTACCCCACACCCTCGTTGCTGACGGAAATGGTGACGGAAGGAGTGCAACTGTAATTCAATTTTACTGCACAGCAGGCCGCGTCACGGCCCCCATTCTGGCCATAGCATGTCCAGTTCCAGGCCGTACCGCTGTCCGTAATCGCGGATGCAGCGCCGGACGCACACAGATTCGATGAGGGGGCGGCGGAAAAAACGCCGCCGTTGGCGCTGCCGCATACGCCAGTCACGGAGACGGCATCAAACGTCCCTGTCACCCATGAATTCTGCCCAAGCGTAAAGGTGCAGTCGCCAGTGCCGTTACAGACAACGGCTGAACCGGTCCCGCCGCTCCAGCCGTTCCAGGTCGAACCCGCAGCCGCCGCGCCATGAAGCGTTATCGACGTATTGGCTGACGCTCTGCATGTGCCAGTATTACCGCTCCAGGAAAGCGTGCAGCCCGTGGCGGTTATCGACCCGCTGCCTGTACCTGCCTTTGAAATGGTCAAATTATAAAATGACCCAGACTGCCCTCCTCGCACCGGCCAGACATAGT
>JBEULL010000014.1:0-2794 GCA_041287365.1 Dissulfuribacterales bacterium
GTTTTCTTGCCATTGCACTTAAAGAATTTGAAATAATGGAGAAAAGTGAATGAAGCTGTTTTTTGACCACGTGCCCAAGACCGCGGGTTCGAGCATGCAGTTGTTTTTAGCCGAGGCATTTGGGACGGAAAGAGTGACGCCGACGCTAAGGAGTCTCAAGCCTGTAACGGTTTTGAGTTTATATAAGGATAGGAAGGTTATCATAGGTCACTTTTATTTTTTACCAGGAGAATCATTGCCAAGTGGTTATGTTTCTGCCACAATACTTCGTAATCCAATTTATCGAACACTCTCTGATTATCAATATCAATGCGCTGATGTGTCAGAGTATTCTTTGTCTTCGGTAGAACTGAAATGCAAATCCCTTCCCATCGAAACCGCCTTCTTTGATCCTGAAATCTGCGAGCGTTTTGCCAATTATCAAGCCGTGCATTTTGCCAGCTTCTTTCATGCGACTCCTCAGAATCTGCCAGAAGAGGAGCTGTTGCGTTTGGCTAAAAAAGGGCTGGATCAATATGATCTGGTGGGCACGACAGAGAGGCTTACAGAGTTTTGCGAGGAGCTAAGGCGCATCTTTGATCTCCCCAAGGATGTCATGCTGAAGCGTGTAAATGTCACCTCCACGCGCAAAAAATTTTCAGACCTCTCGCCCGAGCTTCAAAGGCGCATCGAGGAGATAAATCGCGTGGATATGGAGCTTTGGCGCTATGCGGATTCCCTCTTTGAGACCAAAACTCGGCGGTTTCAGCTTGCTGACAAGCAGGTGGCGGCTGTAAGTGATAACAATGCGGTCTCTGCCTCTGATGAATTCTGCGAGATGATGCCAGTCAACATCGAAGACGGTTCTTTGGAGCTTCTTGAAGTCAGCGTAAACAGCCGCATGAGGCCGGGGCAGGGACTGCTTGCAGGAGAGGAGGCGGTGTTGAGTATAGCCTTCAGGTGCCACAGAGACATAGATGATCTGACGATCGGTTATAGCATTCATCACGATTCAGGCCTGAATCTGTTCGGTGTCAATACCAGGCTTATGGGTTACAACCTTCAGTGCAAGGCCGGTAATGACTATCGTGTGGATTTCAGCTTTACGGCAAACCTGGGGCTTGGTAGTTATCGAGTCAATGTCTCGGCCCATTCAGGGCTCACACACCTGGAGCGTTGTTATTTCTGGAAGGAACGGGTGGCTGAGTTTGCTGTGGATGGTTTTGTAGATATTCAATTTGAGGGGTTGGTGCGGCTTATGCCTGTCTGCCACATTGGAGATGGGTTGGAGGCATTAAATATCGTGGATCAGACGACTGGCGTTAAGCGCATCGGTTTTGACACTCCGCCACTTGAAGAAATAGCTGGCAGCATTCGTGTGTTGGCTGAGATTCCGCCTGTGCGTCCCGGCGAGCAGTTTGCCGTGATGCTCGAGATAGGCAATCATGGCACGAAGGATTGGATGTGTGAAGGCACAATGCCTGTGAATATCGCCTATCACTGGCTGGATATGAAAGGAAATGTGGTGATTTTCGATGGCGCACGAACACCCCTTCCTGGCCGGATATTGAAGGCAGGGGATACGGTGCGCGCCTCTGCGCTTGTGGATGCGCCGAAACAGGAAGGTAGGTTTATTTTGGAATTGACCCTTGTGCAGGAGCTGGTATGCTGGTTTGAGGAAAGGGGCTTTGAGACGGCAAGGCTTGAAGTGGAGGTGGTAAGGTAGTGCGTCGCGCCCATGTTATTATGCCTTTGGGGGACTGTTGTGAGCGTCGTCAGATTTGAACAGATCGAGATAAAATTATCGAGCTGCGTGGCGAAAAGGTCATTTTGGACAGCGATGTCGCTGAACTTTACAGGGTTGCGACGCGAGATATCAATAAGGCGGTTAAAAACAACCCTGAAAAGTTCCCGAAAGGATATCTATTTGAGCTTTCAAGGGACGAGTTTGAACATTTGCGGTGGAAATTTTCCACTTCAAAATTTTCAATGACTCGAGTAATGCCAAAGGCCTTCACCGAACGCGGCCTGTATATGCTTGCTACCATCCTGAAAAGTGAACAGGCTGTTCAAACCACACTGGCTATCATTGATACATTCTATAAGATCAAGAATCTGTCTCGCACGGTAAAAGCGCTTTCAATGACATCAGATAAGGCAGAACAGAAGTCGCTTATGCAGCATGGCGGAGAGTTGATAGCTGAAATACTCGACGACGATCTGGTCACAGATGAGAGCGAAACAACCATCGAGTTGAATCTGGCGGTGTTGAAATTCAAACATACGATCAAAAAGAAAATTGAGAGAAAATGATATCCGATATATGAAACCATATGGGAGAAGGGTCACGGTGCCGACCGGCGTCCTCGTGCAGGAATTGGTATGCTGGTTTGAGGAAAGGGGCTTTGAGACGGCAAGGCTTGAAGTGGAGGTAAGAGGATAATTTGCACATGACGCGCAAGAAACTTCCCATCGGCATACAGACCTTTTCAGAGATTCGGCAAGAAGGCTACTACTACGTGGACAAGACGCCCATGGTGGCCAATCTGGCCAATAGCGGCAAGTATTATTTTCTCTCTCGTCCTCGCAGATTTGGAAAGTCCCTGTTTCTGGATACACTTGCTGAGGCATTTGCAGGCAATAAGTCCCTATTTGAAGGCCTGTATCTGGAGCGAAACTGGGACTGGAGCAGAAAATATCCTGTGATTCGCATAAGTTTTGCTGAAGGAAGACTCTTTGATGCCGCTGGACTGAACAATCACATTCATGTAGAGCTGGATGCCAATGCCAGTCGATTGGGCTCGATTCTTCCAGG
>JBEULL010000015.1:0-94737 GCA_041287365.1 Dissulfuribacterales bacterium
GGGTATCTCACCATCAAAGAGCGGATTCCTACCCCTGCTGGGCCTGCTTATATGTTGCAACTTCCCAATCATGAGGTCCGAACTGCTTTAAATCAATCTCTGCTTTCGGTTTGGCTGCCTGATTATGGTGTTGTTTTAGAGGCAGGGCTATCGTTTTATAGATATTTAGCTCAAAATGATCAAGAAAGGCTTCGTTCCCACCTTGAGCGGCTTTTTGCCTCCATTCCTTACGACTGGTATCGCAATAACTCCATTGCTCAATATGAGGGCTACTATGCCAGCGTGTTTTACAGCCATTTGGCAGCCTTGGGCTTGGACATCACAGCCGAGGATGTGAGCAATTTCGGACGGTGCGACCTGGCCATTCGCTTTGAAGGTAGGGTATATATCTTTGAGTTCAAGGTGATCGAAGGTGAGGAGGCCACAGGCGAGGCATTACAGCAGCTTTTGAGTCGAGACTATGCCGCCAAGTATAGGGATGGCAAGACCGAGGTCGTTCAGATCAGCATCGAGTTTTCTCAATCCAAACGTCAAGTGGTGGGCTGGGAGGTGAGATAGGAGAAGGGTGGTGCTGGCCAGTGTCCTTGTGCAGTAGCTGGCATGCTGATTTGAGAAAAAGGGCTTGAAAATAAGGGTTTTTGAAGGGCATGCGTGCGGCAAAGGCAGTGTTTGAAATGGCGGCGTGATTGGCATTTGAACTTTTGTTTATTTTAGTTAACATGGTATTGTGAATTATGTTTGATTTGGGAGTGATTTTATGGCGGTCTTAATGGAAGAAGTGCAGACTTTAAATACTCGTGTCACTCGTGTGGAAGATGAGTTTTCTGAGATCAAGGCCATTTTGAAGGATGCTGCCTATCTCTCCATGAAAAATGAGATGGCCATTACACAGCTTTCTCATGATATGCAGGTCTTTCGAATAGAACTTCGTGAGGATACACGTCGTCTCAAGGAGGAGATGACTGAATTTAAGAATGAGATGCGGCAAGAGTTCAAGCTCATGAATAAGAAATGGGGTGATTTGGCCAACAAGATGGGGACATTGGTGGAGGACATCTTTTTCCCAGGTGCTGCCCCACTTATTCAGCAATATTTCAAAGATGAGCCTAATTATATAGCCATACGTGTTAAAAAGAGAAGTGGAGAATTGCAAGACGAATTTGATATCATAGCTGTTTCGGGGCAGCGAGTTTATTTGTTTGAGATCAAGTCCTCACCCAATGCGGAAAAGGCAAGAGAGTTTAAGAACGAAAAGATTGCCAGTTTTCAGCGGCTCTTTCCTGAATATTCTCATCTAGAGCTCGTGCCTCTATTTGGCGGCCTTACTTTGGAAAAAGGGCTGATTACGTATCTTACCAAACTGGGTATTTATGCCGTGGCCTTTAGAGAGTGGGAATATCTGGACATCTTAAATTTCGAAGAAGTAAAACAAATTACATCAAGCGAATAAGAGATGATGTATGGGGTCAAGCTATTGGACACTACAAAAAGACAAGTATACGTTATGCTGTCTCATGTCATTTTTTTAGTCATTGCGAGTGCTATGAACTGGCTTTGTGCAATCCTTAGGTAGAGTGAACTTATTAATTTCTATTGTTTGGAGATAATTATGGGATGTCAAAAATGTACTACTACTCCAATATTACCAAATGATCTGAAAAGAATCATTGTAGTTGCTAATCATGAGTATATGTTGGCTAAATTATATAATAATTTTAATTCTAAATTTGAACTCATTCAAAATAATGAGTATATAGAGGTAAAAGAGGACTGTGAAAAGTTTATATTAGCTATAGCCAATTCCAAAATATTTTCGCAGGTTGAATTGGAAAATATGTCAATTTTGATATTGGATATAAATGAAGTACCTACATTCCGTAGCTATAATAAACTTAAGTCACTTAATTATTGGATAACTCTTTATTCTTCAAAAGATTTAAAGTGGATTTTGGACAATCAATCTATTGTTACTTACTTTCAACCTATTTTTGATGTCAAATCAGGTGATATATATGCCTATGAGTGCCTTTCAAGAGGAATCAGGGAAGATGGCACCATTATGCCTCCTAATATTATGTTTGAATCTGCTAAAAAAACAGAAATGCTTTTTAATCTTGATAGGCAATGTAGGTTAATTTCTCTTACTAATGCAAAACGCAAAGGCATAACGAAAAATCTTTTTATAAATTTCATGCCGACAGCGATTTATAATCCAGAATTTTGTTTGCGTGATACATTAAAAACAGCAAAGGAACTCGATTATGACTTTAATAAAATCATTTTTGAAGTGGTAGAGACTGAACATGTGGAAAATATTGAGCACTTAAAAACTATTTTTGACTATTATTTGGAGATCGGTTTTAGGGTAGCCCTTGATGACGTTGGAGCAGGCTATTCTTCTCTCAATATGTTGGCTGTGTTGAAGCCCAATTTTATAAAAATCGATATGGAATTGATTAGAAATATACACAATGATTCAGCTAAAAGAGCGATTGTGAGTTCTCTTTGTAGTATTTCAAAGGAGATCGGGGTGATTACGCTGGCAGAGGGCATAGAAACATTAGAAGAATTTAATGTGATAAAAGAGTTGGGAGTAGAATTGGCTCAAGGATATCTTTTGGGCAAGCCATCAAAAGATATTTAAAATGGCAGATATATTTTTGAGAGGCTGTCATTGCGAGTGGTCCATGACCAGGCCGTAAGCAAAAATAGCTACAGCAAAGACAAATCTTACAAGATGGATTATCTCAGCAGGGGTACTCCAGACCGTCCTTATAGCGGTACTGCTGCTGAAATTGATCAAGTAGCCTCGGATGAAAAATAGCGGCTGTCGACCCTGCCAGTGCAGCACCTGATGCGCCTGTGGCAAGTGCGCGAAGGTTTGCCCAGCCTCACGGCGATCGAGGTCGGTCGGGAGCGGCTCTTGAAGCTCGTCGAGCGCGATGCCGGCATGGCCCGCGTGCTGCCGGCGATGAAGGCGCGGCGAGTTGCGGGTAAAGGATGCGGAGTGGATTGTTGGGAGGTGCGTTTGATGGGCTACAATCCAGACAAACACCACCGCCGTAGCATCCGCCTGAAGGGTTACGATTATTCACAGGCAGGGGCGTATTTCGTGACCGCGTGCACGCAAGACCGGGCCTGTTTGTTCGGGGATGTGTTGGTGGAGGGTGAAATGCGGTTGAATGGCGCGGGATGCATGGTGCAGGTGGTCTGGGATGATTTGCCGGATCATTACGCGGGCGTGCAATTGGATGCATTTGTCGTCATGCCCAATCATGTCCACGGAATCGTCATCGTAGGGGCGGGGTCACCCCGCCCCAAAACCGCATGGGGCGGTGAAACCGCAACGGCCACGGGAACCGCAACGGCCACGGGAACCGCATGGGGCGGTGAAACCGCAACGTCCGGTGAAACCGCAACGTCCGCGGAAACCGCATGGGGCGGGGCGACCGCATGGGGCGGGGCGACCCCGCCCCTACGATGGGCGACATTGGGGCAAATGATTGCGTATTTCAAATACCAATCCACGAAACGCATTAACGAAATGTGGCAAACGCCTGGTGCTAAATTGTGGCAACGCAATTATTACGAACACGTGATCCGAAACGATGATGAATTGAACCGCATTCGGGAATACATCCTCAACAACCCGGTGCAATGGGCACTGGACCGGGAAAATCCTACGGGGAATGAACCATGGCTATGAACGAGAACCAGCAATTCCTGCTCTATACCGCCCAGGATGGCTCTGTGAAGGTGGATGTCTACTTCAAGGACGAGACGGTCTGGCTGCCGCAAAAAGCCCTGGCGGAGTTGTTCGGGGTGAAGGTGCCGGCCGTCAACAAACACCTGAAAAACATCTTTGAATCCGGGGAACTGGTCGAGGATTCAGTTATTTCCATTTTGGAAACAACTGCCGCCGACGGCAAAAACTACCAGACCCGCTACTACAACCTCGACGCCATCATCGCCGTGGGATACCGGGTGAACAGCTATCAGGCCACAAAGTTCCGCATCTGGGCCACCAAGACCCTGCGGGAGTTCATCGTCAAGGGATTTGTGCTGAATGATGAACGGCTCAAACAGGGCAAGCGGGTTTTCGGCAAAGATTATTTTGATGAATTGCTGGAACGGATTCGGGAAATCCGGGCCAGCGAGCGCCGGTTTTATCAGAAGATCACCGACATCTATGCCCTCTCGTCCAACTCCCCTTCCTGAAAGATATTTTTGAGATGCAGGGTGATATGTGGTCAACGTCCCAATGGCCTATCAAGGCTAAAGAATCATCTTAATAATCAAGATAATCATGGTTATAATAGCAAAAAATGAGCGGTAAGACCGTTGTGGGTTCCCTTGGTATTCCCTTCCGTAGGTTGGCCAAACCAGGGGGCAACGCACCTACAGGGCACGCTCTTTTTTATGGTAAATAAACATCATCATATTTTATCTTACTTTTAAAAAAGTCAAACCATTCGCTGTCGTTCTTTTCGTATTTCCGAAAAATCCCCCACGAAAACAAATCAACAGCCTGAAGGGGCAGGTCTTCATGAGAAAGGTGGTGGTCTATGTCGAGCGGTATTAGTGGCTCTATCTTCCCAGTTAACTGTCGTATCAGGTAGTCGTCGAACCGGAACGTGTCAATGAAAATGAGACATCTTTATTCATAAATTAAAGTAGTGCCTCACAGGTTTGATGAGGCAAGACAACGGCATCAGTCATCCATGACTGACTATCGCTGAAATCGGGATATCTCTGTCCCGACCCTTAGGGCGCAGGTGTTTCAGCGGTATTTGCCGGAGGATTTATTCAGACCATGGCAGGTGGTCTTGCCACAGAAGGAACCTTGCACTTGAATCTTCCTCTGTTTTCTTTAAATTCCGCCATCAGAACATACTAACGCCTGGAAACCCGTATCCGTCAGACCATAATGCACCTGCCCTGTCTGCCGAGGGGCAGGCGATAGGCAGGCAGGCCTCTTTTTTTGAGGGTCTAGGCCGAAATCATTAACCTGACAATGGCTCAGTTTTTGAGGGAAAGGTCACCAACACACCTTTTTCTCTTAATTTATTTTTTATGTCATTACGAATAGCATAGTTTTATTTTTTGTTTATTATGGTTGTTTGTGGGATTAATAAAGTGGGGAGGGGAATTTTGGTCAAGGGGTGGTTAGTTGTAAGGCGTTATGGCAGGGGATATTAGCATTTTGGGTGGCTGAGATCATGGTAAGGTTATTTTTGCTTAGCCATTCCCTAAATTTTTACGAGACCATCAAAACTGAATGATCATGCTACGTGTGACAGAGACCTTCATCAGTCTTCAGGGAGAGGGAGATCATGCAGGCTGGCCGTGTTTTTTTGTGAGGCTGACAGGCTGCAACCTCCGTTGCAGTTATTGCGACAGTGCATATGCCTATTCAGGTGGTGTGGCGATGGCTTTCGAGGAGGTGTTGTCGCTCTGGCGGCAAAGCGGAATAAGCCTGGTACAGATTACGGGCGGCGAACCATTGTTGCAGCCTGAAGTTGTTCCGCTCATGCGGGAGCTGCTGAATGCAGGGGCTGAAGTGATTCTGGAGACAAACGGCAGCGTTTTGCTGCAAAACGTCCCAGCAGGGGTCGTCAAGGTCGTGGATAGAAAGACGCCTGGAAGCGGCATGGGACATGCCTGGTTGCCGGAAAATCTGCGGTTTATGGGCATGAAAGACCAGCTCAAGTGCGTATTGACCAGCGAGGCCGACTACCTGTGGGCAAGAGAGTGGGTGCGTTCATGTGGGCTTTCATTTTGTAGTCGAGTGATCTTCTCGCCTGCATGGGGCACGATAACCCCGCAGGCCCTGGCTGGCTGGATATTGAGGGATGGTTTGCAGGTCAGATTACAATTGCAATTACATAAATTGCTTTGGGGTGACAGACGCGGGGTATAAGGAATAGACTCCGACATTTTTTTGAGAGAAAGCCGTTGACAGAGTTCTGTAAATGGAGTAATGACTTTTTCAATATTATGAATGGCTCTTCATTTTTTGTAACTTTTTGTTAAGGCTGTTTTTTTAGAATATATATTTTTGAAGGGAGAGGGTCATGATTACCATAAATGTCTTTGACATCTCGTTGCTGGTACAGATTGGCGCCATGCTGCTGCTCATGGTCTTGTTGAATTCCATGCTTTACAAGCCCATTAGGCAGATGCTGAAGGATCGGGAAGACAAGCTTTCTTCCATGCGCAAAGAGGTCGAGAGGTATGAGGGGAATGCGGCCCAATTGCTGACGCAGTTCAATCAGAAGCTCGCTGACGCCAGGCGGATGGGGCAGCAGCAGAAAGAGGCCTTGAAGGCTGAAGCAAGGGCCGAAGAAAAAGTCTTAATGTCTGCGGCAGCCAAGGAAAGCGACGCCAAAAAACAGCAGCTTTTATCCGAGCTGGCTGCTGACTTGGCCGTTGTCAAGCAGAACCTGGATGCGCAGTGTGAGGTCTTTGCTCGTGAAGTTGCACAGAAGCTTTTGGGGAGGGCGGTGTAATGAATTTCTTTGCTGAAAGAAGAGGTTTGTTGTCTATCGGACGTTTTTTTGTCTGTTTGGCATTGTGCTCTTGTTTTGCAGTGGTTGCCTTTGCATCTGAGGGTGGGGGGCATGAAGGGGGGCACGGCATAACGCACAGCCAGTTGATGAATTTTGTGTGGCATATCCTCAACTTTAGCATCCTGGTGGTGGTGCTGGTTAAGTTTTTGAAAAAACCCATTACAGACGCCCTGGTCGGCCGTCGTGAGGCCATAAAGGCCTCCTTTGACGAGTTGGACCGCAGGCGGATGGATGCCGAGGCCCAATATGCCTCCTACCAAAAGAAGATGGCTGAAATGGATGCCGAGGCCGAACGTATCCTTAAGAATTTCGTTGAACAGGGCAATGCCGAGAAGCAGAAGATCATTGCGCAGGCCAAGGAATCTGCCGAGCGTGTCAAGATGCAGGCTGAGCTCTATATTCAGCAGGAAGTTGCTCGCGCCAAGTTGCAGCTTCAGCGTGAGGTCGGAAATATGGCTGTAAAGATGGCTGGTGAGATTATTCAGGCCAATATCACGAAAGAAGATCATAACCGGCTCATTAATGAATATTTAGAAAGGGTGGTGCATAAAAATTGATCAGCTCAATAATAGCTAAAAGGTATGCAAAGGCCCTGTTCGCTGTCGCTAAGGAAGAAGGGCAGGTGGACGCAGTTGGGAGTGCTCTCAAGTCAGTGGGTGAATTTATGGCCCAGTCTCCGGAGATAGAATCGGCGTTGATAAATCCCATCTATCCTATGGAGCTGAAGCGGAGCATAGTGGAAGAGATTATCAAGGCCCATGAATTGCAGGGTGTTTTGGTGACCTTCCTTAAATTATTGGTGGAAAGACACAGGATACAATGTCTGGGTCAGATAGTTGACTCTTTTTCGGAATTCATGGATGAAGAGGCAGGCGTTGTGAGGGCTGTCGTAAAGACGGCTGTTCCGTTGTCTCCTGAACTTAAGGAGAAGTTTGCCGAAGTGCTGGCAGGTATAAGCAAGAAAAAGATACTCCTGCAGGTCAAGGAGGATCCCTCCATTCTTGGAGGTGTGGTTGCTAGCATAGGCGATACAGTATGGGATGGAAGCATTAGGAGCCAGTTGCAGGGCTTCAAAGAATCTATAGAGAGGGGTGAATTGGTATAATGGCACAGATAAGAGCAGAAGAAATCAGTGACATCATCAAACGTCAGATAAAGGACTTCGAAAAGACAATCGATCTTGCAGAGACAGGTACGATTTTGTCTATTGGCGATAATATCGCCCGTGTCTATGGCGTCAGAAACTGCATGGCTATGGAGCTGTTGGAGTTTCCCGGGGGTGTAATGGGAGTTGCTCTGAACCTCGAGCAGGACAACGTCGGTGTTGCCGTTATGGGTAACATAGAGGGCATCAAAGAGGGTGATCTGGTCAAGAGAACGGGCAAGATCGCCGAGGTGCCTGTGGGTGAGGCCATGTTGGGCCGTGTGGTGAACGCATTGGGTCAGCCCATCGACGGTAAGGGACCTATCAATACTAAGGAGACTCGTCGTATCGAGATGAAGGCGCCTGGCGTTATCGATCGTAAAGGTGTGCACGAGCCATGTTATACCGGTTTGAAGGCCATCGATGCCATGACTCCGGTGGGTAAGGGGCAGCGTGAGCTGATAATCGGTGACCGTCAGATCGGGAAAACGGCTATCGGTGTTGATGCGATTCTGGCCCAGAAGAATACCGGTGTATATTGTATCTATGTGGCCATCGGCCAGAAACAGGCCACAGTGGCCCTGGTTGTCGAGGCCCTGCGCAAGCACGGCGCCCTTGCCTACACCACCGTAGTAGCCGCATCTGCCAGTGAGCCTGCATCCCTTCAGTATCTGTCTGCATTTGCCGGATGCGCCATGGGTGAGTATTTCAGAGACAAGGGCCAGCATGCCCTGATCATCTACGACGATCTCTCCAAACAGGCTGTTGCCTATCGTGAGTTGTCCTTGTTGCTGCGCCGTCCGCCAGGACGTGAGGCGTATCCCGGCGATATCTTCTACAATCATTCCAGGTTGCTTGAGCGCGCCTCCAAGCTGAACGATGCGTTGGGAGCAGGCAGTCTGACAGCCCTGCCCATCATTGAAACTCAGCAGGGTGACGTTTCGGCATATATTCCAACCAACGTTATTTCCATTACCGATGGTCAGGTTTATCTGGAGCCGTCTCTGTTCTTTGCAGGGAACAGGCCTGCCATCAACGTCGGTCTTTCGGTCTCTCGAGTCGGTGGCGCTGCACAGGTGAAGGCCATGAAGCAGGTGGCTGGTACCTTGCGTCTGGATCTAGCCCAGTATCGTGAGCTGGCCGCCTTTGCCCAGTTCGGTAGCGACCTGGACAAGGCCACACAGCAGCAGTTGAATCGTGGTGCAAGACTGGTTGAAATATTGAAGCAGCCCCAGTATCAGCCGCTTCCCATGGAAAAACAGGTGACCATACTGTTCGCCGGAACCAGAGGATTGCTGGATGAACTGCCGGTAGAAGTTTTGCAGGATTTCGAGCAGGAACTCTATGTCTTTATTGAAAAGAAATATCCTGCGATCTTCTCCGAGCTGGTGGAGAAACAGGTCATCAGCGATGAGCTGGACAAAAAAATGCGGGCGGCCATTCAGGAGTGCGTTAAAGAATTCAAGGCAAACCGTAACATATAAGGGAGTGAAAAATGGCGGCCCTGAAAGACATTAAAAACAAGATTGCAGGCGTTAAAAAGACCCAGCAGATTACCAAGGCCATGAACATGGTCGCTGCTGCCAAGTTGCGTGGCGCCCAGTCGCGTATGGAGAATTTTCGTCCTTATGCAAGCAAGTTTGCTGCTGTCATGGGGCAGCTTGCCAGCACAGCTAACCCCAGCACATTCCCTTTGATGGCTGTGAGGCCGGTGAAGAAGGTCTTGGTGGTGCCGGTTACTGCCGATAGGGGGCTTTGCGGTTCTTTCAACACCAATATCCTCAATGCGGCGGAAAAATTTGCTAAGACGCAGATTGCGGAAGGCCGTGAGGTGAAATTGGCCTGCATAGGTAAAAAAGCTGTCAATTATTTTAAGACAAGGGGCTACGACATAGTTTACAGATTGGCTGATGTCATGGGCAATGTCCAGATGTTTAATGCCAGAACCGCCGGTCAGGAGTTTATTCGGTTGTTTCTGGATGGGCAGGTGGATGAGGTACAGCTGCTTTACGGCCGATTTGTAAACGTTGTGACTCAGAAGCCGACCTTCAAGAAGATATTGCCTATCAGCAGTGAGGGGTTGGGTGATGCCGGTGCCGCAGCGGGTAATGCGGCGTATACATATGAGCCCGAGCCCGAGGTGATTCTTAATAACCTTATGCCCATGTATATCAACGTGCAGATATTCCATGCCATGCTGGAAACCGCTGCCAGCGAACAGGCTGCACGTATGACATCCATGGACAATGCTACTCGGGCATGCAAGGATATAATCAGCAGCCTGACACTGACATACAACAAGGCCAGACAGGGCGCTATCACCAAGGAACTCATGGACATCGTTGGTGGTGCAGAGGCCCTCAAGGGTTAAAACTCATCTGTTAGAAGATAAGCCAAGGGAGGAATGAATAGATGGCTAATATAGGAAAGATTGTACAGGTCATCGGGCCTGTTGTGGACGTTGAATTTGAACCCGGTCAGTTGCCCAATATCTTGAATGGGCTTGTGGTAACGAACCCGGCTATCAGCAACGAAGAAGGTAATCTGATAATAGAAGTCGCTCAGCATATGGGCGACAATGTGGTCCGTTGTATAGCAATGGACACCACTGACGGTCTTGTGCGCGGTATGCCTGTCACAGACACCGGCGCTCCCATCAAGATTCCGGTTGGAACAGCTACATTGGGTCGCATCATGAATGTCATAGGCCGTCCCGTGGATGGTCTTGGCCCCATCTCTTCTGATACCCATTACCCGATTCACAGAAAGGCGCCTGCCTTTGTGGAGCAGGATACTACAGTCCAGGTTCTGGAAACAGGCATCAAGGTTATCGATCTCTTGGTACCGTTCCCCAGAGGTGGTAAAATGGGTCTGTTCGGTGGTGCGGGTTGCGGTAAAACCGTTATCATGATGGAGATGGTGCATAATATCGCCATGCAGCACGGCGGTATTTCTGTTTTCTGCGGCGCTGGAGAGAGAACTCGTGAAGGAAACGACCTCTATCAGGAGATGAAGCATTCAGGCGTTTTGCCCAAGGCAGCCCTGATCTACGGTCAGATGACCGAGCCTCCAGGTGCTCGCGCTCGAATCGGTCTTACTGGTCTGACAGCGGCTGAGTATTTCCGTGACGAGCAGGGTCAGGACGTGCTCTTCTTTATCGACAACATCTTCCGTTTCACACAGGCCGGTTCTGAGGTTTCGGCTTTGCTTGGCCGTATCCCATCCGCCGTTGGTTATCAGCCAACCCTCGCTACAGACCTTGGTGCCCTTCAGGAACGTATCACCTCTACCAACAAGGGTTCCATCACGGCTGTTGAATGCGTTTACGTGCCTGCAGACGACTTGACCGACCCTGCGCCTGCTACGACATTCGCCCACCTTGACGGTACAGTCGTTCTCTCACGTCAGATCGCTGAGCTCGGTATCTATCCTGCCGTGGATCCTCTGGATTCTACGTCTCGTATCTTGGATCCGAACGTTGTGGGTGAGGAACATTATCGAGTAGCCCGCCGTGTTCAGCAGTCTCTGCAGAAATATAAGGACTTGCAGGACATTATCGCCATTTTGGGTATGGATGAACTTTCTGACGAGGATAAACTCACGGTTCAGAGGGCCAGAAAGGTGCAGAGATTCCTGTCTCAGCCATTCCATGTCGCTGAAACATTTACTGGCATGAAGGGTAAGTATGTCAAAGTCGAGGATACGGTCAAGGGCTTTGGTGAGATACTGGATGGCAAGCATGACGATCTGCCTGAACAGGCCTTTTATATGGTCGGCACCATAGAGGAAGCGGTCGAAAAGGCCGCCAAGTCTAAGGCTGCTTAATAACGACATATAGGAAAATTCTATGGCAAACAAAATTCTATTGGAGGTCGTTACTCCTACACGTTTGGTGGTGAGTGAAGAGGTCGATCTGGTAACCGTGCCCGGTGATGCTGGTGTATTTGGTGTAATGGCCAATCATACGCCTTTGTTATCGAGCTTGAAGATCGGTGAGATGCGTTATACCGTGGACGGCAAAAGCACCAGAATGGCCTTGAGTTCAGGATTTTGTGAGATATCCAAGAACAAAATGACTGTTCTGGCCGAGGCTGCTGAATTTTCCACTGAGATAGATGTCGATCGTGCATTGAAGGCCAAGGAGCGTGCCGAAAGGCGGCTTCAGGAGGCCCAGACTCAGCGTGAAAAGATCGATTTGGCAAGGGCTAAGGCCGCTTTTGCACGGGCAATGACCCGTCTAAAGGTAGCCGGTCATAACACATAGCTAATTGATTTTAATGAATTGAAAAAGGCAAGCGAAGTGCTTGCCTTTTTTTATGGATACCGCATGAGAGATTTGACCGCAATTATACTTGCTGCCGGTAAAGGCACCAGAATGCGTTCGTCTTTGCCCAAGGTTATGCACAATCTTCTTGGAAAGCCGCTGCTGTCTTGGGTATTGGATGTTGTGCAGAAAATGGGTATCTCACGAGTGCAGGTCGTCATAGGCCATGGCAAGAATATGCTAATTCCATATCTGAAAGGTCGTGGTGTGACCACGATATTGCAAGAAGAACAGAATGGAACAGGCCATGCCGTGGCCTGTTGCAGGCATTCTTTGCAGGAATTCAGCGGTGATGTCTTGATCTTGTGTGGTGACACGCCACTTTTAACCGCTTCTACCCTTGCGGCATTCCTGAAGCTGCATCGTGAACGGCGCTCGGATATCTCTGTTCTTTCTGCTGTGGCTGACGATCCAACTGGTTATGGCAGAATAGTTAGAAATGACACGGGCCGTTTTTTGTCTATCGTGGAAGAGAAAGACGCTTCGTTGTCTGTCAAGGAGATTCATGAGATCAATACGGGCGTTTACCTTGTGGTTGTTCCTCTGATCTTTGAGCTATTGGAGCATGTCAGGGCGGATAATGCTCAAAATGAATATTATCTGACGGATATCGTAAGCATTGGATTGGCTTCCGGTCTTGCGGTGAATGCCTTTTGTGAGGCCTCGTTTGAGGAGGCCTTTGGTATCAATTCCCGGCTTGAACTGTCTCATGCTGAAGGCCTGTTGTTGAAGCGGTTGAGGACAAAATGGATGTCGGAGGGTGTAACTTTTCAGCTTGCGGATAGTATATATTTGGAAGCAGATGTGCAATTGGCTCAGGATGTGGTTATTGAGCCTCATGTGGTTTTGAAGGGGCATACGGTTATAGAGGCCGGCGTGCACGTGGGCGCCTTTTCTTGTTTACAGGATACCTTGGTAAAAGGAGGTTCCCATTTGCCGCCATATACAATAATATGTGGTGTGCAGAGTCAGGTCGAGGTGCCCTGCCTTGACGAATAATCGTTTTCTGTTTATTTATATAAAAAAGACGGGAGAAAATCATCGTGGACGATCAGGACATAAAATTACTTGAAGAAAAATTGGACAGCTTGGTTAAATATTGCGAGGCCCTGCGGTTGGAAAAACAGGAACTGCGCAATAAATTGGACGAAGCTACGGCTGCTCTGAATAAAATGCGTGAGGAGAGAAGCTCTATACGTGAACGGGTCGTTACCCTCGTGGATAAGATAAACCGCTTGGGGGATATGCCGGCCGGTTCGATTCAGGGTAATTCCGCGGATTGATGAGCATGTCTGACCATTGTCCGGCAACAGTAAGGCTTGATTTTTTTGGACAGATATATGAACTGAAGGCGGATGAGCCGGACGTGGATATGTGTGAGCTTGTGGATTATTTGAATAGAAAAATTGATGAAATAGAGACAAGCCACAGTCAGTTGTTGCCTCACAAAAGGGTTGTTTTAGCGTTTTTAAGCATTGGTAAGGATTATATTGTTACACAAAAGAAGCTGAGTGACCTGGAGACGGTATATTCCAGTCAAGTTAATAAATTGGTTTCTAAAATAGACAGCGTAATAGCTGTTTGATTTTTTTGTTTTCCCCCTGCTGTGTTCGTGAACGACAGTATGTCTTTGAGCCAACACTCCCAAAAAGGGCAGTGCCTCTTTATATGGCGTGGACAGGATTTCGGTCTTGTCCCCATGAGTATAAATGTACCGCCCACCCTGAGCAATCAGGTTCTTTTGACACTGTCGTAACGGCATCAGCGGGGATTTATATATTATGCAGGAACAGATGGTTGTTGCGACATGAATTGGTTGGTTTAACTTAATGTATCTGATTATCAGATAATTATAGAGAACGGTATATAGGCAGGTTACTATTGCCATGTGATATTTATTTGCAGGTGTTTCTAAAAATTATTATTTTGCATGAAAGGACCTTTCATTGTTCAAGAATGCTCATGTCTAATATGTGTTTTTTTGTTAATGAGGTTCGCTGATTGGCAGCAGATGCTGCAAATATAGTCAGTTGGCAAAATTGTTAGTTTTTTAGAAGCATCTTTCTAAATATACAGTCAGGTTGTTTGATACACAGTTTATAACCTGTTCTCCCGCCTCTATAATGAATGCTTTTGCCTGTGATAGCCATAAGGTTTAAGGGTAATCGTTTGTAGGTCATTAAGTCACCACCTTTTTTCCCTGCCTGTCAAGATCTATTTTTATTTAATGGAAAGGTATTGCCATGGAATTTATCTATGTTGTCATATTGATGTTGTTTGCTTTTGCCGTAGGAGCCGGAGCAGGGATCTGGTTTTATTTCCGTAGACAAAAGAATGTGGTCAGTGTCGATGCAATAGAGCTGGAGCGTCTGAAAAATGTGTTTGAACAAGATGCGGAACGCATTCGACACGAGGCCAGATTGCAGGCACAGGAAGAACTTTTTCAGCAAAGAAAGGAACTGGATCAGGAGATAAAGGCCCAGAGGGCTGAACTGCATGGTCTGGAAAAAAGGCTGCTGCAGAAAGAGAACCAGTTGGACAGAAAAGAAGAAGGGCTTGTTCAGAAAGAGATCGAGATACGTCAAAAAGAAAAGGAAGTCAACAGATTAGAGCGCAGACACGAGGAAAAGAACCGCGAGTATGACAATTTGCTCGCTGAGCAGAAACGGCTGCTGGAAAAGATAGCCGGAATGTCCAACGAGGAGGCCAGGCAGTATCTGCTGAACAAGATAGAGGTGGAAGTTCGGCAGGATGCGGCCATTCTTGTTAAAAAGATTGAGCAGGAGACAAAGGAAATAGCTGATAAAAAGGCTAAAGAGATCATCTCGTTGGCTATTTCCCGTTATGCAGGCGATTATGTGGCGGAAAAGACTGTTTCTTCCGTGGCCTTGCCCAGTGAAGAGATGAAGGGCAGAATAATTGGTAGAGAGGGCCGTAATATTCGGGCGTTGGAGGCCATTACAGGCGTTGATCTCATCATAGACGATACGCCGGAGGTTGTGCTGCTTTCGAGTTTCAATCCGATACGAAGAGAGGTGGCCAGGATTGCATTGGAAAGACTCATAACCGACGGCCGAATACATCCTGCCCGCATCGAAGAAATGGTCAAAAAGGTGGAGAAAGAGGTCGATAATGCCATTCGTGAGGCGGGAGAGCAGGCCACCTTTGATGTGGGTGTTTATGGCATCAATCCAGAGCTAATCAGGATACTTGGCAAATTAAAATTCCGCACCAGTTACGCTCAGAATGTCTTGCAGCATTCCATAGAGGTAGCGTTTTTGTGCGGTGTGATGGCCTCAGAGTTGGGGATTAATGTCAAAAAGGCCAAAAGGGCAGGGTTGTTGCATGATATCGGTAAGGCGGTAGATCATGAGGTTGAGGGTTCTCATGCCATCATAGGTGCTGATTTGGCCAAAAAATATGGAGAACCTCCGGATGTCATACATGCCATCGCCGCACACCATGAGGATGTCAAGCCTGAGACGGTGCTTGCCGTACTTGTGCAGGCAGCCGATGCCCTTTCGGGCGCAAGGCCTGGTGCAAGGCGAGAAACCCTTGAAAGTTATGTCAAGAGGCTGGAGGAGCTGGAGGCAGTTGCCACCTCGATTCCAGGTGTCAACAAGAGTTATGCCATACAGGCCGGCAGAGAAATTCGTATTATGGTGGACAGCGGTCGAGTTTCCGATGCCGAAACCTCCCTGCTTTGCAAGGAGATAGCCAAGAAAATCGAAACTCAGTTGACATATCCGGGCCAGATTAAGGTAGTGGTGATCAGGGAGACGCGGAATGTGGAATACGCCAAGTGAGCCGGCTTAGTATATTTGTTTTTAATTAAGGAAGTGAGGGCGCAAATGGAAAAGGATATAGAGAAGTCCATGGCATTGATATCAAGGGGCGCTGTGGAGATTATAGAAGAAGGTGAGTTGAGGGAAAGGCTCAAAAAGGCCATTGAGACCGGCATCCCTCTGCGCGTCAAAGCAGGGTTCGATCCAACCGCTCCGGATCTTCATTTGGGTCATACGGTTCTTATACAAAAAATGAAGCACTTTCAGGAGCTTGGACATCAAGTTGTCTTTCTGATAGGTGATTTTACAGGTCTTATAGGTGATCCCACAGGCAAGTCGGATACCCGTCCTCCCTTGACCCCCGAACAGGTCCAGAGGAACGCCAGCACATATAAGGAACAGATATTCAAGATACTTGACCCTGAAAAGACTGAGATAGCATTTAACAGTCAGTGGATGAACCGGATGCATTCCATGGACATGATTCGCTTGTGTGCCAAACATACTGTGGCGCGTATGCTCGAGCGGGATGATTTCAAGAAGCGTTTTCATGCCCAGCGGCCCATCGCCATTCACGAGTTTCTCTATCCATTGATTCAGGGCTATGATTCCGTGGCGCTTAAGGCGGATGTGGAACTGGGCGGCACGGACCAGAAGTTCAATTTACTGGTAGGCAGGCAGCTTCAGAAGGAGTACGGTCAGGCATCTCAGGTGGTGATAACCATGCCGCTGCTCGAGGGTCTGGACGGCGTGAACAAGATGAGCAAGTCCCTCGGCAATTATATAGGGATAACAGAGGCTCCAAAAGATATGTTCGGCAAACTTATGTCCATCTCGGATGACCTGATGTTCCGTTATTATGAGCTGTTGAGTGCCAAATCCATGTCCGAGATAGCTGCCATGAAGACCGGTTGCCAAAATGGCACATTGCATCCTAAAAACGTCAAGATGCAATTGGCGTTTGAACTGGTGGATAGATTCCACGGTCCGGAACAGGCCATGGCAGCGCGTGAACACTTCGAGGCGCAATTTTCCAAGGGCGAACTGCCTTCGGATATGCCTGAGATTCATGTGCCTGAGGATTCTCGAACGCTTTTTTTGCCGCGTTTTCTCAAGGACATGAATCTGGCTGCCAGTGCGTCTGATGCCAGAAGGCTCATTCAGCAGGGCGCGGTGTCTTTGAACGGAGAAAAAGTGGCCCAGGAAGAGCTGTGTGTCCCGTCAGGAGAACACATCCTCAGAGTGGGTAAGTTGAAGTACCTGAAGATCATGGCGTCTTAGTGTCTTAGTTTTGTGCACTACATCTATTAAAGTTTGTATGTCTCTCCTGCCGCTGGCAGCATGATCTCTGTTTGTGGCAGGACTATTTTGACTTTTTCTGCAAAGGCCTTTGATACATCCGGCTCTCCATGGACAAGGAATAGGCGTTTAGGAGAGGCTTTTTGCGCCATTTTGAGCAGCGTGGTCTGACCTGCATGGGCCGAAAATCCGTTTATGGTGTGAATTTTGGCCTTTACTGCCACAGGCTCGCCGAATATCTGCACCTCTTTTGCGCCTTCGATGATCTTTCTGCCCAAGGTCCCTTCGGCCTGATAGCCAACTACGATCAGACTGGTGTTTTCCTTCCATAAAAGGTGTTTCAGATGATGTTTGATGCGTCCGCCGTTCATCATGCCGCTTCCTGCAATGACTATTTTAGGACCTTCGATGGAGTGAATCGCCATGGATTCTTCCACTGTTTCCGACAGTGTGAGCCCTGGGAACACGAAGGGAGACTGCCGTTTTCGTAATGCCTCACGCAGTTTCGTACAGCAGAATTCACCATGTGTGTGATAGATGCGGGTTATGTCTATGGCCAGAGGGCTGTTGAGAAACACTGGGATCTTTTTGGAAAGCCTGCCCTTTCGTTTCATCTCACCTATGTGATACAGGACTTCCTGAGTGCGTTCCAGGGCAAACGCCGGAATCAATGCGGTTCCCCTTTTTTTCATGGCAAATGTGATGGCATCTTCGAATTCGGCCACAGTGTCGCTGTAACTCTTGTGGTCTCGATTGCCATAGGTGGTCTCCATGATCATAGTGTGCACCGGCTGCACAGGCTCTGCCGGATCGCTCATGAGTGGTCTGTTTCCGTCTCCAAGATCACCTGTATAAAGGAGTGTTTGAGGGCTGCCGTGTTCATTTTTATATTCCAGATATACCTGTGATGAGCCGAGGATATGACCCGCGTCACGCAAGGTCAGTCTGATCTCCGGAGCGGTGCCGAGTTTGACCGTCTGGTTGTAGCCAATCTGATGATTGAAGGTATCCATCGAATAATAGACATCCTCTACGGAATACAGCGGCGTTTTGGCCGTTATGCCCATGCGGGTCAGTTTGCGCCGTTTCCATTGGAATTCCTCTTTTATGACATGCGCTGAATCCAGCAGAATCAGGCGAGCGATATCCCTGGTGGGCGGCGTGGAATAGACAGGGCCCTTGAAGCCAGCTTTTGTCAGCATGGGGATGCGGCCACAGTGATCCAGATGGCCATGGCTGAGTATCATCGCATGAAGTGTCTTGGGATTGCAGGGTAGGCGTTCATAATTGCGCTGTTCCACCTCCCATGGACCTTGAAACTGTCCGAAATCCATCAGAATTTTTTTGCTGTCTATCTGCAGCAGATGGGCCGAACCGGTAACAGTCCCTGCTGCGCCATGAAAGGTGATTTGCGGCATGTCGTAAGCTCCTTGAGTAATTGTCATCATTGAAGGTGCAGATCTTAAATGAGGTCATGATAATGTATTAAGACCTTGCATACAATGCCCCATCAAGGCATTGATGGTCCGTGATAAAAGACTTGAATTGCCATTGACGATTTGTTAGATTGTCTTGTAAGTCTATAGATACTTTTTTTGAAGGGGAGGTGATGAAATTTTTGTAGGGTGAAGCCGGTGTTTTTTCTTTATATTTCATTCTGTTAAGGAGGATTAGATGCAGAAAAGTGTTCAGGAGATTCTGGATTCCAGGGATTTCAAACAGTTGATGTCCAAAAGGGCGACGACATCCACAATTCTGATGGTATTGCTCTTTGCCATTTATTACGGTTATATCTTTATGATAGGCCTCAATAAGGAGTTTTTGACTCAAAAGATAGGAGAGGTTACACCTATTGGCATTCCTTTGGGTGTGGCCGTTATTTTGGCCTCCTGGGTGTTGACAGTGATATACGTGGTATGGGCCAATGCCAGTTATGACCCGGAAGTTAAACGCCTCAAGGGCCAGTTGTTGAGCAAATAATTTCAAAAAAATAAGACAAGGAGAGAGTATGGCTGATACCACCACAGCTATTCAGAGTACCCTGGGGCAACCCACCGTTCCATCGATTTCATTTTTTATTGTCATTGTTCTTATAACCCTTGCCATTACCTATTGGGCGGCCAAGCGCACCAAGACCGCCAAGGAATTCTATGCAGCAGGTAGAAGTGTAAGCGCATTTCAGAACGGATTAGCTTTGGCAGGCGATTACATGAGTGCAGCATCCTTTTTAGGGATTGCCGGTATGGTGGCCCTGAAGGGTTATGATGGCATGATCTATGCCATAGGTTGGCTCGTCGGCTGGCCTGCATTGATGTTTCTCATTGCGGAACCCCTTAGAAACCTGGGCAAATTTACATTTGCAGACGTGGTGGCCTTTCGTCTTCGGCAAACACCTGTGCGTATTGCATCTGCCATAGGCGGTATTCTTACAGTGCTTTTTTACACCATTGCCCAGATGGTCGGATCGGGCAGTCTTATAAAGCTGATGTTCGGTCTGCCCTATGAGATCGCCGAGGTCATAGTCGGTTGCATCATGTTGGCCTATGTGTTGTTCGGCGGCATGCTGGCCACCACGTGGGTGCAGATCATCAAGGCCTGTCTGCTGTTGTCCGGTGTTAGTGTCCTGACGGTAATCGTGCTTGCACAGTTCAATTTCCATCCTGGTGAGCTCTATGCCGCCGTGGCTGCAAAATATGGCCAGGCAGCGCTGGAACCTGGCGGATTGGTAACCAGTCCCATTGATGCGTTTTCTCTTGGTTTAGCCCTTATGTTGGGTCTTTTGGGCCTGCCTCATATCTTGCAGAGATTTTTTACGGTGCCTGATGCCAAGGCAGCCCGCATATCCGTGCTCTATGCCACTGGTTTTATCGGCTATTTCTACATCATCATTCCCATAGTCGGGTTTGGTGCATCCGCGCTTATTGGTAGGACCGTCATCGCCAATATGGATAAAGGCGGCAATATGGCCGCTCCGCTATTGGCGGAGTTTTTGGGCGGCACTCCCTTTTTAGGTTTCATTGCGGCGGTTGCCTTTGCTACCATCCTGGCGGTTGTGGCGGGTCTGACTCTGGCCGGTGCTTCTGCCTTTTCTCATGATATCTATGTGCATGTCATAAAGGGTGGCAAGGCCACAGAGCAGGAGGAGGTCAAGGCGAGCCGCATTGCTACGTTCATATTTGGCGTAGTTGCAGTGCTTTTGGGCATTCTATTTAAGGGGCAGAACGTGGCGTTTATGGTGGGTTTGGCCTTTGCTATCGCCTGCAGCGCCAATTTCCCTGCCCTGGTTTTGTCCATCTTCTGGAAGAGATTTACCACTCAGGGTGCTGTGTGGGCCATTTTGACCGGTGCTATTCTGGCTGTGGGTCTGATTATCGTAAGCCCGACGGTGTGGGTGGATGTTTTGAAGAATCCCAAAGAGTCGGTTTTGTTCCCTCTGAAGAATCCTGCCATTGTTTCCATGACAGCATCTTTTATAGTGGGAATCTTGGTCTCTCTCATGACTCGTGAGCCGGAGGCCGAGGCAAAATTCGAAGATGAAAAGCTCAGGACATATTTGGGAGTGGGCGCCGAGTAGTCATAGAATTCTTAACTTACATGCGTTAATATGTCCAGGCCGAACGGGGTTTTTTATGTAGCTCCGTTTGGCCTTTTCTTTTTGCAGAAAAGCGTGTTAAATTTCATGAAAAAGCAAGAAGGTATTTCAAGAGGTGGCATATGGTGGCATGTGAAATCGAACTGTTGAATGCCAAAAGGGCATGTCTGATGGTCATAGACTTGCAGGAGCGACTCATGAAGGCCATTCATGAGGCGGAGCGTGTGGTGGAGAACACGGCGTTTTTGGTGCGCTGTTGTCAGATTTTGAATGTGTCAATTCTGGCGACCACACAATATGCGAAGGGCATAGGTCCCATTGTACCGCAGATTGCGGAATTGCTCGCCCACACCCCTTCTGTGGACAAAATGGAATTTAACGCCGCTTTCAATGCTGATGTTATGGCCGCGTTGGCGAAACTGCCTTCTTCTGTGGATACATTGATTCTGGCTGGTGTAGAGGCCCATATCTGTATCTATCAGACGGCTATAGGTATGATGGCCAAGGGATATCGGGTATATGTAGCCATGGATGCCGTTTCATCCAGAGAAAAGAGAAATGCCAAGGCCGCCCTGAAACAGTTGCAGTCCTTCGGTGTCGTAGTGATGCCGGCTGAGACCATTGTATATGAGATGTTGGCCAGGGCAGGCACATCGGAATTCAAGGCCATCTTGCCCTATGTAAGGTGAATATGACGGATGTCAGCAGGAAAGACGATAAGAGTGAAAGGAATCTCCTGTCCATAGACTGGAATGCCAGTGAACTGCCTACACTTCCCAAGGTGGCCAACCGTCTTTTGAGGATTCTGAACAACGAGGATGCCCTTGTAAAGGATCTGGCGGATTGTATCGACAAGGACCCTGCGCTTGCCACAAAGGTGTTAAGGGCAGCAAACAGCGCCTTTTATGCCATGCGATTCGAGGTTACCTCTATACATCAGGCCATAGTGCTCCTGGGATTCAGGGAGATAGGCCGTATCGCTCTGTCGTCCCTGCTGGCGGACCGTTTGCTTTCTGTGGCGCCCATAGCCAAACATCATGCCGTTTCCATGTGGAAACATATGACAGCCGTTGCAGTGTTGGCAAAAGATCTCACTCCAAGGGATGTAATGGAGCCGGATGCCTATACCCTGGGTCTGCTGCATGACATCGGCTGGCTGATACTGGTTTCACAGGCACCGAACGTGTTCGTGTCCATGTGCGAGGAGCCAGGTTTGAACACCACGGAGATGGAGCGGCTCTGGGCCACGGACCATTGCCTTTGGGGGGCGAAACTTGCAGAGAAATGGAATTTGCCGGAGCCTTTTCAGATAGTTTCGCTGCGGCATCACGACCCTTTCCAAGAGGTGGAGCCGCCTAAATATCTGTTGCGCATCGCTTTGGCGGATTATGCAGCCAAGACCTTGGGTATAAGTATGCTGAATACGGAACAGAATGAGTTGGATGATCGTATTCTGAAGGCACTTTCCTTTTCCGAAGCTTGGCTGAACGATTGGCTCACAACGCTTCGCGGGAGTATGGGGCGTTTTGATGCGGTATGGAGCGCCTTTAGTTGAAATTTGAGGCCTGCAATTGTTCCCATCCTGTATGTGAGCCGGTATATATCTACCCGTCCTATCCGTTATTTGAGCCCTTGTTGAGTAGAGCGACCCCCACGGCCATATAATGCAGGCCGGATATGACGGTCAGGGTGGCTGTGACCCAATAGATGGGCTGAATGTTGTTATTGAGAATATCCAGATGATTGTGGACCATTACTATCAGAATGGTCAAAAGCTGAAAGACTGTGGTGGCCTTGCTTATAATGGACGGCCGAATCTCCACACCGTTTTGAAACAAAAACAAAATAATAATACCTGCTACTATAATAACGTCTCTGCTGATGACCAGAATGGTAAGCCAGGTAGGTATAAAGTTAATGGCGCTGAGGGTCAGATAAGCCGATGTGAGTAGAAATTTATCCGCCACAGGGTCAAGAATGGCGCCTGTTTTGGTTTTTTGATCGAATCGTCTGGCGATGAGACCGTCAAGCGCATCTGTTGCCGCTGCAATGGCGAACAGCCCTGTGGCCAGGTCGAGGCGTTTTTGTAGTATGAAAATAACCAGTATCGGTGTAAGTAAAATGCGCAGAATGGTGAGCAGATTGGGTATATTCAATTTGTTCCCCTTGTATGGATATACGGCCATATTGCTCGTTGACGATTTAACACCATGGGGTTGAACCAGTGGATCTTGGCGTCGGCCCGCATCCATATGAGTTGCCTTCTGGCATAGTGGCGATGGTCTCGTTTCATGAGTTCTATGCACTGAGTCAAACTGTAATTGCCCATTAGATGCCCAATGATATGTCTATATCCCAAGGCTTGCAAGGCATTGAGCTCTGGCGAATAACCCATCTGGAGCAATTGTTGCACTTCTTCTACGAAGCCTGTCTTCATCATTATGTCTACCCGCCTGTTGATGCGTTCGTATAGTTCTTCGATGGAACGGATCAACCCCAATTTTAACACCTCATATTGATGTGAGATACCTTTTGAGTGCCATGTGTTGTGCCACGTGGAGATGGGGATACCACTTTGTGCAAAGACCTCTATGGCCCGAAAGAGACGGGTGTGGTCGTGGGGATGGATGCGTTCAGCGGATTCAGGATCTATGTTTTGAAGATACTCATGTAAAAAATGGCTTCCTTGACTTTTTACAATAAAATGTAAAGTACTTCTGATTCCAGGGTGTTGTCCAGGGCACGGTGTCAATCCGTTCAATAGGCTTTCGAGATACATGTTTGTGCCACCTACCAGAATCACATTTTTGCCACGCATCCTGATTTGTTTTATGATTTGAGTAGCCCGACGGACGAATTTAGCCACATCATTGGGCTCGTCAGGGGTTAGGATGCCCAGCAGGTGATGTGGTACCGTGGCCCTTTCCTCGGCTGTGGGCTTGGCAGAGCCTATATTTAGATATTTGTAGAGTTGAACGGAATCATAGTTTATGATTTCTGCGTTCAATTCCTGGGCTAGACGCAGGGATATCTCGGTCTTTCCAACGGCGGTGGGGCCAAGTATGGCTATGATGGGAAATGTTGCTGGTAAATATGACATTTTCCTGGTCAGGTAATCCGTCTTTTAATCCCTTTTATCCCTTCCTGTTTGACGATATGCCAACCACGCTTTAGAATGGTTGAAAATGTCTTGGGATTACCAACCGCGTGTTTCAGTATGTTTTGGATGGTTTTGGTTCCATTGGGCATGGTATCGCCCAAATATCCAGGTGTCAGACATTGGAACATGGCTTCTTTTTGAGATTGTGATGTCTCGGGCTGGAAAAGACTTGGGTATTCTATTTTAGCCTGGGTATTCCACCACTGTAAAAATCCCTGTTCATCAAAGGGGTCATGGAATGCCTGCTGCAGGTCCGGTCTTTCTCGGTAGACTATGCGCTGTATGGGCTGAATGGGTGTACCGTCCGAAAAGCGTGCAAATGCCCAAGGGAGCGAGGCAAGCGGATCTTGTCCCAGTTCATGAATTCGTTCCTTATACCACTTTAGCAGCATATTTACCGAATCGTTTGTGCCGATATTCTTCATGACCATTATGTCGTGGGCACCGCTATCGAATCCGGTAAAGTGATAGAATCCCAGTGGTTCACCGTTGACAAAAAAGCCAGTTTCAAAGTTGCCTGATATATGTCGATGGGTGAGATTCCACGATGCTACATTATGCCTTGGAGAACGCATGATGGCAACGCCTTCAAAAAATGCAGGAACCAGATCGATCCATCGTTGATCCGTGAATAGGCCGTTTTTTATGTCTGCTCTACAGAAATGATATAGTCTGTTTGCCCACCATGTTGCAAATCGTTTGCTTTCTTCATTTATTTTTATACCTATAAAGCCCAGGTTATATATGCCATGTTTGAGACTGCATATCTCATTATCCATTACAGCATGAATATCATCTTCTGGTTCAGTTAGATGAGGAGTAAGTAATAATGAACTTTCGTCCAATGCCTTTAAAATATCATCCAATTTGGAAAAGGCTACCGTATCCGGATCCATATAGATAATCTTGCTTGCCTCTGGTAATTCCATGAACCTTAGCATGGCGAAGGGCTTTATGGCTGTGGAAAGCTCCACAATGTTGTGACAGAATGCCCATCCCAGCCAATGGGGTATATTGAGTTTAGCTACAGGCCAGACATGATCAAATGGTTCTGATGAGATATCTATGTGTTCCGGCAGTTCATCTGCTAAAGCTAAATGTAGCACCCAATCCGGATGATATTTTCGAATGGATTGGAATAACAAACGAACCTTTGGAATGTAATTGCAAGCAGCACAAGTAAAAAGATGAATCTGTTCCATTTATAATTGCCTTATGGTTTCATAGAATTTTTGGATATGTGTCAAAATGGCTTCAGGAGAGATACCGTAAGGAATCACATAACCTTTTGCATATTGTTTGATTCGTTCGCCTTGAGCACCAATATCAAATGAAAGTAATGGCACCCCAAGCAGTATGAGTTCCTGTGTTACATATGAAAATGTCTCTGGGCATATGGATGGTAGAAAGAATATATTTGCTCCTGTTTTTTCTATGAAGGTTGATAATTCATTTGTTTTATAAGGGCCTGTAATTGACACTATATTTTGTTCGCATGCTAATTCGATTGTGCCTATTATTGATATTTTAACTGGTAGTTTTTTATTTTTTATTACATCTGCCAATGCCTGAACTATTTTGGCACCTTTATGGACATTGATATGTCCCACAATGCCTATGTTCAATTGAGCATAGTAATTAATTTTTGGATATGAACATGGTTTTGATACTTCATGTGGTTCTATACTGAATTTATCATCCGTTAAAAATGGATAAACTTTTTGCAAGATAGTCTTTGAAGAATTAGAAAAACATACTATTTTATTTGCCAATTCCAAACAATCATGCCAATTTTTACGCCATAAAACAATATCTCCGTGTTCAAATAAAGTGATAAACCCTTCTTTGTTTTGTGTAAGACAGTTTTGACAGGTCTTGATGTTTGGTATATCGCAATAATTACCCTGATAATCCAATAAAAATTGAGATGGACATACCATAAAATAGTCATTGATTGCTATGGTCAACGGTATCCCATATGCTTTAACTATGTTTGTTAAAATTATAGGTATTGTTTCTGGTTTTTCGAATGAGACAGCAGTATTATAGAATAGTTCCGATAATTCTATTTTGTTCGCCAATTCAAACAAAATATCTAATGTGTCCAAGGCATATCGTTTTCTTTCCTCATCAATTTGTAATTCTATAACATACTGTAATGATAATACATGATAAGTTAATAATAATACTGCACTATTATCGTTTCGATATTTTTGTGCTATATGTTCTCTATATTTATTAGCACCTCCACCAAGATCATGATCTATTATAATTACAACTTTTTTGATATTATTGTTTCTTATTTTTAAGATAATGTCTTCCTGTGGATTGTCTATTTTTTGTGGCATTGTAGTTAGATATCTTTTTACTTTTTCTATGATATTTCGTAAGCCAATTCCTTGTTTTAATAAAGCGATAAATCGTTTTATTAAAATTCCATATATATTCTTTTGTATATTCAATAAACGATTTGGATTAGATGTATCATCAAGATATTGTATTGGAACAGTTAATTTATTAATTTGATTATCATCGGTTATAATTTCCAATTGTGCCGTAGAATTATTAATTTTTTTATATCCACCATATACGATAAATCCTGCTGATTTTGCATTTTCTATATCAAAGAAATTTTTGGCAACATCTTCTCGATTTTTTCCATGAGTTACTGGTATGCGTTGAATTATACCATTATCAGATTCCAATAATAATGTGACTTGAGATATCTTTAGTTCCGGATGAAATATCCAGCCAAAGCCAAATATACTGTTGCGACGCGCTATTAAGGCATCTATGCCATATTTAAATAATTCTTTCATTTTTGCTTATGGATTATTTTTAATAATATTAAGCTTTGTGCAGATTTTCCAAATTGTATGTTGTTTTATATTTTGTAGTTCTATTTGCAATTTTTCAATTGTATTTAAGCGTTCTATGGCCAAAGCTTCAGCATTGTTGTATGCATTTTGGATTTCCTGTAGTTGCTTTAACCGTTCTATAGCTAATTTTTCAGCGTATTTGAGAGCATTTTGGATTTCCTGTAGTAAATTTGACCTTTCTTCTACTAATCTTTCAGCATAGTTAAGGGCATCTTCAGTCTGCTTTAATTGTCTATTCAAAATCTTTATGGTTTCGAGGCGATCTGTTGCCAACTCTTCGGCTGTCTTCAACGCTGCCTCTGTCTTTTGCACCTGCACCTGAAGACGATTCTTTTCCTGAATGATATCAAAAATGGATTTAGGGGCAAAGGGATATTGGTGTGTTGCAGCTCGTTGACCATCTTCTACGGTTTGCACACTCAATCCAGCGGCCTCTGCACTGAGTGGAAAGAGGCGTTCGATGGTGTGTGCCAATGTTCCCTCTTTTTGTCCAGCTTCTTTCTCGAAGTCAGTCAATTTAATCCCTAATTTCAAAAGCGGCAACATGGCAGCAGGTCTGAACCAGAACATGGAGCCAGCAAAAAAGTTCCAATCCCTTTGGGAGGCGCCAGGGCAGAGCCTTTCTGCTATGTCCAAAAGGCGTGTTATGTTTGCATCTGGATAGATGGAGCAGGATATGCAGTGCATTTTGGGCCCCAATATGCCCAATTCTGAATACGCCTGAAAGCATTTTACTATATCTTCTATGATAGCTCTGTTGCCTAAAAGGCTATTGAGTATATCTTTACGCCACGCTGGGCCGTTTACAGCCTCGTGTGATTTTTTGGTGTGGATTTTACATACACAGGTGTAGTTTTTTTGTATGAGTTCAGGAAGAATGGTGAGAAAAGGCAGGATATCCCTGCCCCGATTTTCCAGCGGCCTCAATCGGGCATCAGGATAATCGTTTCGAATCAGCGGCTCAAGTTTCGATGCCTTTTCAAGAGGAAATGTTATAAAAAGATCAAATGGGAACGGAATATTTTGCAGATAGGTTCTGATCTCAGGCCAGAGATCCTCATAAAACAGGTGAAGCACCACTGCAATCCCTGGTGGGTAGCTGCTTTGGTGCCTGGCTGTGAGGTGCTCCCTGGCCATCTGAATGAGCCATGGATTTATATGCTGGCTACCTATACGGGCTAATACATAATCCAAGACTTCATCGGACCACAGCGTCTTCCATTTTCTGAAGATGCGCTGCTCCGCCTCCTGTCTTTTCGGGTTATCGGACCGAATGCCAGCGCCAGATATCTCAGTTATGCGATAACAGGCGGTAATCTTTGGTATAAATAGAAAATCAGTATGTTGACTGGCTTGAATCCAGAAGTCCCAGTCCTCATAGAGATCAAAAGCCTCATCCATTTTACAGCCGGCCCCAAGTAGCTCCCTTGAGAACATGGCTGCATGTATGGGGATATAGTTTCCTGCCAAGAGTAAAATGGAGTCAAATGGTGTGATGAAAAGCTGTTTTAGTTTATTCCTGACCGAATCGATGCCTTGAATGCCGGTATAGGCGGCTTTATATGCCGGTTTTGCCTTTAATGTCGTAACAAGGGTGTGAATGTGATTCGGCAGGAACATGTCATCATCATCCAGAAAGATGAGAAAATCTCCGCCGGCATGTTTTAAGGCGATGTTAGCAGCCCGACTGCGTCGAAGCTGTGTATCGGAATCCACAAAGATAAGTGGAAATCTGCCACACCTGTCAGGGAGTGCCGAGTGGCCCTTGCCTCTGGCATTTACCACTATCACCTCAATATTAGGATAGGTCTGAAGGCTGATGCTGTCCAGGGCTTCTTTCAGCTCAGGCCGATCCATGCTGCGCACCAAGACCGATACCTTGGGCATATCAGGGCCTATTAGGGGGACTGGAAGGGAGATTTCGGTTTGTTTTTTGTATTCAGATGCGTAGATGCCCAGAAAGTCCTCATCGAATCTCGCGGATTCGATAAGGCAGTACGCCTCTGCATAGGTGATAGTTTTTCCCAGGGTATATGTACGATAGCGATTCAGGCCAGTTATATGGTCATGATAGTCTTGAATCTTTAGCTGGGACTGAAAACATGCCATGGCCTGCTGTTTGAGTCCCCAGACAGGTGTGATATTCACCAGGGTGTTGGGCCTCATGGGCATCCCCACCTCATACATGGCCACACGTATCTCTGCATTTAGTCTGCGCACCGCCTCCAGTGCCGACATGGCAAGTGATCTGTGATCCGGGTGCATCTCCAGAATGGATGGGATGTAGATGAGATCGGCCCCTGTCTTTTTTATGGCATCTTCGATTCGTACTATGAGTTCTTCGCAATAACAAATGGCCCTGTCTTCATAATCCCAGAACTGGGGCTCACCATAACCCAGAATGGCGGCTGCCTTTCGGCTCTCCTCTTGCCGTATCGCGATGAGCTTGCTGCGTTCAGAAGGATTTTGCGTCCCATAGGCACCATCGGAGACTATAATCACCTGGCTCGGAATGTCATGTTTTACGGAGCACGCAAGGGCACCACCACAGCCGAAGACCTCATCATCCGGATGGGGCGCAAGTACCAGCACGGAGCGTGCCGGTATGTATTCAATGGCAGCATATGGCATCAGAAGGGCTTCCAAGGGTCATCTCCAGTCCGTATCTCCTGACATGAGCCACCATTTGCCCTGGAGTTCTTCGGGTTTTGGGCAGGGTGTGTGAGTGATGCATGGGATGGTCACCTGAATATCGGTGATCTTTGCATTCGCTGCTATCTTTTCCACCATAGCATCACTCATCCAGCTGAAAAGGGATAGCCCATTTTGAGTGGAGATAATATGGCGGGCAATCTCTATTATAAGCGGCATGTTTTTCAGGTGTGATAGAATATCCATGAGTTCGAATGTGTTGTCTGAATGTTGACGCAATACCAGCATCCCCTTTTTTTGTCTGGTGATGCGATCATATACATAATATATTTTATAATGATGAAGGGGATGTTGTAAATAACGGTGTATCATGTATGTTCCTGTTCTTTCACCCACCAAGAAGGATGTGAGAGAGTCTTTTATGGTTTTCCAGAGGTTGTCTGCTATCTCCATGATGGTGTGATGGTCAGTTAACTCTCTGTAGCCATGTAATTTGGAAGGGTTGGTGGCAAGAGGCTCCCATCTCACATCGAACATCTTTCCTGCCCTGCCATAAAGTCCTAAAATCACCCCTAAGCGGGTGTGGCGTTCGTTGGGAAACCCGAAGGCCTGGAGAAATGGTTTGTTATATCCGACATATTCTTCTAAAAATCGGCTTGCCATCTGATAGAAGACTCCTTGTCTTCCATGGGCAGCACGTTCTTTGGGATGGACCATTACATCTGTGATCTGAAGTAGTTGCATTCTTTGTTTATTGTGGTGTATTGTACGGGGGACGCCGGCATAATGGCCTATTGCCTGATCATCCTTGCGAGCGGTTACAGCATATTGTGGCCTACTACCATATTTCCAGTACCAGAGTTCATGAGAGAAGGGTTGTTGAAAAGAGGCCGCAAAGAGTTGAGCAATAGATGAAAGGTCGGGTGGTTGTGAATCCGCTGTTCCAAATTCTATGGTTATCTTGCCGAATGTGTTGGATTGTTTCATATTATTTAGCCTGCATTTGATTCAAGCACAACCAGCCCATCCAGCATGCAGGATTTTTGAGAATAGTCTTTTCAGCAGTCGAAAAGATGCGTTGCATGACTTCCTGAAGGGTACCGGATGTATCTATTTCATTCACATCCACTTCATATAATGAAGTTATTGAAGGCGCCCAGGGGATGGCCACGATGAGCGGGAGGCGGAATTCCTGTGCCAACTTCGCAGCCCCAACAGGCACCCAGATGGGCTGATCAAATAAGGCAATGATTGCCCCTCGGTCTTTGTAGCCTGGTGTATCAGGGGCAAGGAACAGGCTGTGTCCTTGTTCAATGACCTTTCGTGCACTTGATATATCTGCTGGAATCAGTGGTTGCCAATTTTTCCATTGCATGATCATGCGGATTCCATTTTCGTGCAATGGATTTGTGCCATCCGGCATAACATCGGGTATAACTGCCACCATAAAATGGGTATCAATCCCTTTTAGATACAACAGGCTTCCCATTGTAAATAGATTTGCAGAGTGTAATGTGCAAATGATCATCTGCCTGTGCTTTGACACTTTTTCTAATAAAGATGTCTGTGCCTGTAAATTAAACGATGCAGTTATATAGCTCATTTTACGAGATTTGATCCAATTATTTTCCAATACATAGCGACTTTCAAACCGTAAAAAATCCACTATGATTTTCTGAGCCTTTTTTTGAGGTATATTGCAATATCTTTGTAGATTTTGAACTGCAGTTAATAATACTCCTGGATATGCTGTTGCAGCACTATATGCCTGCCAGTTTCTAAACCAACTACCTGTTAGGGATAATAATTTATAGCAATTTGGTGGTGGTATCAGAGCAGCAACTTTTAGAATATATTCAAAATAAAAGCGAAGTAATTGATCTGTCATGTTTATAGAAAATTCAAGAAGCGTTTGAAAATTTTAGCATTTATGTGAGACATCTTTAATATTATTTTTGCTATAAATAATGTAATTAGACGCAATGGATTAGAGATAATAGAAAATGAATCAGCATATTTGCCACAGAGCATCAGGCATGTACTATACAGCAATTGATTTTTTTCATTCTTGTCTAAAAGATATGCCATTTTTGCGTGAAACAATGCATGTTCAGGTTCTGCCATCCAATAGAGCAGGTTTTTGGCGAAGTGATAGTGCCGCATGGCCTGGGACTTTGTATTCCATTTTGTGGAATCGAGGGCCTCTGTAACCCGATACCTGAAGGTATTATGCCATATCTTTTGCACGCAGGGAATGTTTCGAAACTGGCACTCCGCCCTCAAAAATAATTCCTTTGATGACCAAACTGGAGGTAATGCAAAGTTCAAAAATGGTGATTCGAGCCAGGTGATCGGCTCAAATATCAGTGTGCCATTCTGTTCGTCTATGAGCCAGCGATGTGTGGGATGACCTGCATAGTATTCCGTCCATTTGCGGGGGGTCTCAATAAACCCCTTTTGGGCCACTCGCATCAGCTCATCGCATGCCCTGGCCGGATTTAAAACGTGTTCCAAAACATGAATGCAGATGACCCAGTCAAAACTCTTGTCTTTGAAGGGCAGGGCAGTGACATCGCCCTGAACATAGATTTTATTGGAATCAAGCCGCATGGCATGGCCGTCCCTGTGTTCACCCGAGTGAAAATCGATGTCAACCACCACATCGGTCCGTAAAAATGGATTGTGACCCCCTCCTATCTCAAGAACGCGATCATGGGGTTGTATGCCAAGGGCTTCACAGAGGGTATGGGCATCCCACGTGGGTATTGGTTTTGATTGGCCAATTTCCATGGGCTATAGTTTATGATATTCCAGCCCAGAGGCCTTCTTGATGATCTTGGCATGGGGAAACCTTTCTTCTTCCTCGATACCATGTACATCTGCCCAGGTATCACAGTCCTTGCATAGAGGAACTTCACCCTGCTGGCCCTTCTGATGCAGGGTGCGAATTTCTGTTATGCGACGATTGTTCCAGATGGATATCAGGCTATCCTGTGCAACATCACCAAGACACTCCTCTATATCGAAATCCTCGCAGCAAAGCCCGACCCTTCCATCCCATGCCACAACCATCTGTGACCACAAAAAGGCGCAGGGCTCCTTGGGCCTCGTCATCCCTGGCCAACGTTTGCTGGATGGAGGATTTCGATAATATGAAAGCATCACCGTATTCACAAGGGGAAGCCATTTTTTCACGAATTCCTCTGCCTGATACTTGACTTCGTCGTAGAGGACCATATTCAGGAGGATCTGTGGGCGTTTGTCTGCCCTTTGGGCATTTGTAATGAAATTCAGGATATTTTGCTCGATTAGGCGAAGATCTGAACCTTTGCGCACCACGCTATGGGTTTTGGGGTCGATGCCATCCACGCTAAAGGCAATCCAATCGATTCCTGTGGACAGCAAAAAATCCGTCCAACCGTCGTCCAGCAGCGTTGCATTGGACAAAAAACCCCGTTTGAGGTTGGGGAATTCCCTCGCAAACGCCAGAATTTCCTTGAGCTGTGGATGTAACAGTGGCTCTCCTCCACCATGAGTAGTGAGATTTATTTCATTGGGCCATGTCCCCAGCTCCGCAATGGCCCTGCGCCAGATAGCTTCGCTCATAAAGCCATTGGGCCGCTTGGTAAAGGCATTCGGGCCATGCAGGGCACAGCCCTTGCAACGGAGATTGCAACGGGATGTGACCTCCAATATGACCTGTTTGGGATATAAAATAGACATCAATCAAAACTCCATTTTCGCGGCCAGGTGACCACACCTATACCATGTTTTTCCCTGTATCTCACCAGAAATGGTGCAGAATATGATGCATGATGCACATGCAGGCCGTGTTCATCGGCGATGCCTCCCATTACTTTGTAAGTGCCGTCCACTAAGCTGACTCCATCCAATGCCAATGAGATAAGACACTTTTCGCCCTCTTTAAGATGTATGGGCGGCAGACCATCAAAGGTGGTGAGGCTACAAAAACACAGGAGTTCATCGGTGCGGAATATGGCAAAACCGAAGTGCACATCTGCATCATGGATCGCCTGTATCTCCATTACAAGCCTGATTGTATCAAATGCCCTGGTGATTTTACTGAGCTCATGGCCGTTTTGATCCTCCAGTTTAATGGACAGGACTCGACACGGTGGGGGGGTATCTTCAAAGCGTTTGAGCAGGTTTTGAGATTCGGTCTCATACTGTTTGCCTTTTTCCATGCTCCAGTCCTCGTATGCCCGAGTGACATCGTCTGCCTCACCGGTCATCTTTATTCGCCCCTTGTCTATCCAGATGGCCCGTTTACACAGGGTTTGGACCAGATACATGCTGTGGCTGCAAAACAGGATGGTCTTGCCGTTCTCTCTGAAGCTTACCATGCGATCCACGCATTTCTTCTGAAACCGCTGGTCTCCCACGGCAAGGGCCTCGTCTATGATAAGTATATCCGGATTTACACTCGTGGCAATGGAAAAGGCAAGCCGCACATACATTCCGGAGGAATAGGTTTTGACTGGTTGAGAAATGAAATCCTGAAGCTCTGAAAAGGCAATGATATCTTTCTTGCGTTCGTCAATTTCATTCTTGGTAAGCCCTAGCAAATAGGCGTTGAGATAGATATTTTCCTCGCCGTTTAGCTCCGGATTAAAGCCTGCGCCCAGCTCTAAAAGGGCTGCGCATCTGCCGTTTATTTCCAGATTGCCTGATGTTGGTTTCAATGTGCGGCTTAATATCTTTAAAAGCGTGCTTTTCCCAGCGCCGTTTTCTCCGATGATCCCCACTGCCTCCCCCCGCAGTATTTCGAAATTGATTTCGTCCAATGCAGGAAATACCTTATGAAACGGCCTGCGAAGCACGATCTCCTTCAGCCGTTCCATGGGAGATGCGTATATCCGATAGTGTTTGGAGATGTTTTCTGCTCGAATCGCTATCATAGCCAGTCTGCAAATTCATCTTTCAATTTATAAAATATAAATGATCCTAGCACAAAAAACAGGAGGCTCCAGCCCAAGAGCAGATAAAGGACAATGGGTTCGCCTAAACTATCAAAGACCAGCATGCGTTGATACGTGTATATCATTGGGTAGGTTGGATTCAAATACATGAGCTTTTGAGCGAGTTCTGGCAGCATGGATACAGGAAACAATATGGGTACCAGATACATGCCGAAGCTCACAAAGATATTTATGAGTTGTAGAATGTCCTTGAAATATACGGCCAGTGTGGCGCACAAAAATACCAGGCCACAGGTGAAGAGAAATTGCAGCAAGGCCACCAAAGGCAGTGCCAGGACATGCCATGAAAACTGTATAAAGATCAGACGATATGCTGCAAGTCCAGCCACGATCATGCCAAAACTAATGTACGGAGTCAAAACCGCCTTAAATACCAGTAGTTCCGTTGGGAATGCGGTCTTCTGAATGAGATTGGCGTTTTCGTGCAGGCACTGACTGCCTCGGCTCAGGCCTTCTGCAAAGATGAGCCATGGAAACAGGCCTGCCATAATGTAAAAGGCAGAAAAATTCTCTGCTCCAGCCCCTTCTACGCGCAGTTTGAATACCTCAACAAATACAAAGAGATACACTGTCACCATGAGCAAAGGCTGTAAAAAGTGCCAAACCAGCCCACCAAAGGAGCCTGCAAACCTACCTCGAATCTCCTGCCAGACCATGCGCATGAGCAGATGTCTGTGGTGAACCAGGTTTTGCAGTATGATAAACGGCGCCTTCAGAAAGAGCTTTGCATTATTCATATAAATATGGCATGGTTAAAGGTCGAATAAAATATGATTTAAGGCCATATATATACAGGTGTTGCAGGACTAATACAAGGGTTGCCTGATGCTTGAGCGCATTACATGGACACCATTGAATCGGCTGCGCATAATAGCTTGGCTTATAAAAAATTACAGGGGATTGCAGGTATGAACGGTGATTGGTCTATGTTCGGCAGGGTACTCATTGCTGTCGGGCTTCTTTTGGTGGTTTTAGGCATTATCCTGGTGTTTTTGCCTAAAATTCCATTTATCGGCAGATTGCCCGGGGATATCTATATCAAAAAGGAGGGTTTTGTCTTCTACTTTCCCATCACTACCTCCATTTTAATCAGTCTCATTCTAACCCTTCTCTTTTATATCTTTCGCAAATGAGCCGACGAGAACTCCTCATAAAGATGGCAAAACGTGCGTGGTGGCTGCTCTTTCTCTACCCACTTTACAGATTTCTCGGCGCCCATCGTTTCAGGCCGCCTCATGAGGTGCGCATCAAAAAGCCGTTATCAGTAGGTGAACACCTGGTGGAGGAGGATTTTGTCCTGTTTCAGACAGAAAACGGTGCTTACGCAGTATCGAGAACATGTACTCATTTGGGCTGTACCCTGAATTTATTGGTGGATGAGGGGGTTTTTGCGTGTCCCTGTCATCAGAGCCGTTTTACCTTGAACGGTAAGGTGATCGCTGGCCCTGCCAAGAAAGACTTGCCATTATTTGATGTCAAAACCATGGAGTCAGGTGATGGCTATATCATATTTTTGCCGCCCAAGGTGCTCTGATGGTGCCATTGAAAAGCCTATTGAAATGGGGTTGTGGAGTAACGATTCGCAATGGCTCTGTGTTTTTTCTCTTTGAGGTCTTTTGATGTATAAAATGGGCACATTCACCACTGCAGCCTTGTTTTGGGCCATTCTGTCAGGTGTGGTCGTGGCATATCAATACGAGGTCTTCAACCCATTTGTCTCCACTGTTGGCATGAATACCCTCATACCCTTCGGAGAATTCTTTCGATCCCTTCATTATTGGAGCGCGCAATTCTTTTTTTTGGGTATATTGTGGCATACCTTTGAGCGGTTATCCGATGCCGCCATTTACCATGGCCGTTTTGTCAGATGGGGTCTGCTTGTGGGGACTGTGCCCATGGCCGTTCTGGCATTGTTCACCGGCTATGTACTCAAGTGGGATGCCACAGGCAGGGCAGCTGGCCACATAGCAGAGAATTTGCTTTTGAGTGTTCCTGTTTTAGGGGTACAGTTGAACCGTTTTTTGGTGGCTGTATCGGAGGATGGGTTGATGCGTGTATATGCGGCCCATATCGGCCTGAGCCTGGGGCTCTGGTGGCTGGGCACCTGGTTTCATACTAAGCGGGTTATTTTTACCCATAAAGATGCGGTGGTGGTGCTTTTACTATGTTCAGTCTTGTCTATTGTTATTCAGGCACCTCTGGAGCAGAGTTCGCTCGAGCCTCATATAATCAAAGGCCCATGGTTTTTTTTGGGAGTGCAGGAACTGCTCAAGCACATTCCGCCTTTTTGGGCCGGCATCATCTTTCCTTCTATGCCGGTTTTATGCCTTTTGTTGCTGCCTGTGGCGCATCTGCGAAGGCTGTGCCTGGCAATTATGGCGTTCTGGTGCCTTCTTTATTCTCTGGCGACCCTGCTGATCTATTTTGTCTGAGCGTGTATAAGTTGATTGTTATTGATTTTTTTATATCATGTTTTCGGCCATCTTCTGACGGCAATCGTAGAATATCTTGTATCTGTCTTGCTTGTCTGATGCCGCCTTCAGGATGATGCGGTCCAGCTGCTCCAGCTCCGTCGGCGACAGGACGAGGTCAACACCGTACAAAAAGGCCTTGAAGGAGTCGAGTCTGGAGCCGTCCGGCGTGAACATGCAGGCTATGGTAGCCCGTCTTACATCCGCCGGCAGTTTATGAACGGCCTGCAGAAGTGCTGTCATTGGCTGCGTGAGGGTGTTGCCTTTTTGTTGCAGTATAATGAGGTCATAGGTGTGATATCTGAATCTGACAGTCAAGTCCACCGGTGTTGAGATGTCTCGTATTTCATAGGAAAGCCCTGCCAGTTTGTTTCGCAAGCCTTTTCCAAATTCCTTATCCTCTGTATAAATCAGGGCTGTTTTGACGCCGGTGTCGAAGCCTTCTTCGAGTTTGCCAGTGACTGTATCAGCTGCCTGGTGAGGTTGAATGGCGTATAACGTGTTTTCAAGCCGAATTTTCCCTTTGCACCTGGGACATGTGATATAGGTGAAACCGGATTCAGGTATCTTGGAGTCATCAACACGATATCGCTGGCCGCAATCAGAGCATGTTATTTCCATGGCCGTTCCCCCCTTCTGTTTCTGTAGGTGTTGTAATCTGTATCGATGGTGAGACCATCCAGTTCCGAGGTTTTTTCGCCCTTTTGACTCTTTATGTAGTCGATGCCCTGTCTGACACGGGCCTTGCTCGAGGCATAGAGCAGGGCATTGTCCTCATTGATGACCCCTTCTCTGAAGAGCTGTATGAGGTGTTGATCGAAGGTCTGCATGCCGTAGGCCTGGCCTGTTTCTATGATTTCATAGAAGGTTTTGCCCTCGGATTCGCCGTTGATGATGGCGTCTTTGACGCGCACATTGTTCTGCATGATCTCGAACACGGCCTTCAGCCCGCCCTTGATCTGTGGCACAAGGCGTTGGCCAACGCACCAGCGCAGGGTGTCCGCTATTCTGGATCTGGCCAGACGTTCCTCGTCTATACTGAACATGCCCAGTATGCGGTTTATGGTATGGCCTGCACTTACGGTATGCAGTGTGGAAAAGACCAGATGGCCTGTTTCCGCTGCGTTCAGTGCGATTTCAACGGTTTCCCTGTCTCGCATTTCGCCCACAAGTATCACATGAGGGGCCTGACGCAGGGCTGCCCTAAGTCCGTTAGCAAAGGTGTCGAAGTCCTTGCCCAGCTCCCTCTGATTGAAGGTGGCTTTATATGGGTTATGCACATATTCAACCGGGTCCTCCAGTGTGATGACATGCACCGGTTCTGTTTTGTTGATGGCGTCCAAAATGGCCGTCAGGGAGGTGGTTTTACCTGTGCCGGTGGCGCCTGTGAACAAAATGATGCCATACTTTTCCTTGGCCATGTCTCTGAAGACATTGGGAAGCTGAAGGGATTCGATGGTAGGTATTTCGTTTTCCAAAAGACGCATGACTATGCTGTACATGCCCCTTTGCATAAAGATATTTACACGAAAACGGTTGCCATCAGCCAGGGCATAGGAGAGATCGCATGAGCCATGTTTGAGCAGGTCGTTATAGAGTCTGCGGTCGTTGTAGATGAGGGTCATGGCGATCTGCTCGGTTTGATACGGAGTCAACCGTTCTGAGAACAGTCCCACATTCACCGGATATAATGTCCTGTCCGCCGCCACCTGGCAGGGGTATCCAACTGTAAAATTTAGATCCGAGATGCGTGAATGTGCAGTCAGCATCTTCGCTATTATGTTGTCCAGATCGGCTCGTTTCATGTTAGACCACCTCTGTGAAGTCCTGGGGTGTGTTTTTGGTGAAGGGTTTGAATTTGGCCTTGTCCACACATTTGTTGTAGGCCTCGTCCGGATCGATCTTGCCGTGCTGTAATAGGTCCATTATGGCGTCGTCCAGAGTCTGCATGCCGTATTTTTTGCCGGTCTGCATCATGGATGGAATCTGATAGGTCTTGCTTTCGCGAATCAGATTGCGCACAGCGGGTGTGGCTATGAGTATCTCGAAGGCTACGCACCTGCCCTTGATGTCGATGCGCTTGAACATGGTCTGAGAGATGACGGCGCGCAGAGCGTCTGAAAGGGACGATCTAACCTGAGGCTGCTGATGGGCGGGAAATATTTCGATCATTCGGTCAACTGTCTTGGCTGCGCTTATGGTGTGCATGGTGGCCATGACCAGATGGCCCGTCATGGCCGCTTCCATGGCCAACATGGTGGTTTCCAGGTCTCGAAGCTCGCCCACGAGAATGATGTCAGGGTCTTCACGCAGTGCGCCTCGAAGCGCTGCTGTAAAGGATTTAGTGTGCGTGCCCACCTCACGATGGTTGATCAGGCAGTTTTTATTCTCGTGTACGAATTCTATGGGGTCTTCTATGGTAATGATGTGGTCTTTGCGGTTTTGATTGGCATGGTCTATAATGGCCGCCAGCGTGGTGGATTTACCGCTTCCAGTAGGGCCTGTAACCAGGACAAGGCCCCTGGGCAGCATGGCGAGTTTGGTCATGATCTCAGGTAGCCCGAGCTGCTCGGCGGTGAGTATGCGGCTTGGAATCTCTCGGAATACCGCTCCGATGCCGTATTTTTGCATGAAAAAATTGCATCTGTAGCGAGCGAGCCCAGGTATTTCATAGCCGAAATCCATGTCGCCCTTTTCTTCAAACTCCTTTATCTTGAATTCTGGGGCTATTTCGTAGAGCATGGAACGGAGTTCGTCATTGTCCAGTGTTTTGTATTTTACGCGATGCAGCTCGCCTCTAATGCGCAGAATGGGTGGTGAACCGGATGTTACATGCAGGTCTGATGCACCTTGTTCGTTCATGAGTTTGAAAAAGGCGTCTATCTTGGCCATATGACTATGCTCCTCAGTGATGAATGTCGAGTCGTATGAGATTAAATTGTATAATGCCTTAAAAACAGATAAGTGACAAGTATCTATCGCAAAAGATTTTTTGGTAATTTTATGAGGAACCTTATATTGGGCTTGCCTTGAAGATGCATTCTGTTATGATAGGAATATGCTGAAAACAATGAGGGGTCCTATTATAAGTTTTCGTGGAATTACGAAACAGTACCCGCCGGATATAACTGCATTATCCGACATAGACCTTTCCATTGAAAAGGGTGAGTTCGTGTTTCTTACAGGCCCCAGCGGTTCGGGCAAAAGCACCCTTTTGAAGCTGCTTTCCTGTATGGAACGTCCCACAGCCGGGGAACTCTCTCTGGATGACTTTGATCTCACAAATCTTTCCCCTTCTCAGGTGCCGTATGTCCGCAGGAAAATTGGTGTTATCTTTCAGGATTTTAAGTTAATAGCCACAAAGACCGTGTTCGAAAATGTGGCGTTGAGCCTTCAGGTAATCGGATTGAGCAGCGAGCAGATATCAAAACGTGTTCGAGATATTCTGGAGCTCATGGGTCTTGCCACCAAGGCAACCAGTTATCCACTCCAGCTTTCCGGTGGTGAACAGCAGCGTGTAGCCATTGCGAGGGCCGTGGTCAACCGGCCTTCCATAATATTGGCGGACGAACCCACCGGCAATCTGGACAGAGGTATGACGAACGAGGTTATGGCCCTTGTGGAGGAATTGAATGCCGAGGGGGCTACGGTCATCTTCGCCACTCATGATGAAAGTCTCTTTGCAAACACATACAGGCGGGTTTTGACCATGAAGGAAGGGAGGCTGAAGACATAGGCCATGAATCTGAACCACTTCATTCAGAGAGCGGTTGCCGACTTCCGCCAGAATCTTCCAATGCAGCTTATGACCACAGTGGTGGTCTGTCTGTCCATACTTATTTTTACTTTTTTTTCTTTTATTTATTATAATTTGCAGAGAACGGTGGAGCATTTTGGAAGCGAGCTGGGGCTTGTTGTCTTTTTGAAGACCGATATTCAGGAGAGCAGAATTCCCATACTGCATCAAAAATTGCTGAATATGCCCGGTATCGAAAGCGTAAAATATGTCTCACCGGAAGAGGCATTCGATCGCCTCGGGCAATATTTTGAGGATGCCAAGGGGCTGCTGGATGGCGCGGATCAGTATTTTTTGCCGGCCTCTTTTGAGTTGCGGGTAAATAGGGCCATCTTCAATCTTGAGCGCATTCAGGCCCTGGCCGCTGAGTTGGAGAAGTGGAACGAAGTTGCTCAAGTGCAGTATGGAAAGTCATGGGTTGATCGTCTGAGCGCCTTTGTGGCTGTCGGCAAGAAGGTTATATGGGTCAGCGCCGTCCTGTTGTTGGCCACATCCGCCTTTGTGGTTTCCAATACCATAAAACTCGCCATCTATGCCCGTCAGGAAGAGGTTTCAATTATGAGACTGGTAGGGGCCACCAACGGCTTCATACAGGGGCCTTTTTTGCTGGAGGCCATGTTTCAGGGGCTGGCAGGCTCTCTGTTGTCCATCGGATTGGTGTTTTTGTGTTATTCATATTTCAAAGGGGTTTTGGCCCAGACTGAACTGATGCGCGGGGTGGAGTTGATTTTTTTGCCTTTTTCTTATGTAAGCTCCATTGTAATCAGCAGTATTGTTTTCTGTGTGTGTTGGACATTCCTTTCCATCAGGAGATTTTTGCTGGTTTGAAATCATTTCTCCTGTCATTTAACACAGTGTTTTTCTGTTTTTTGTGGATGACCTGTCTTTTGTTTGTCAATATATTCGGCGGGCTACCCATAGGGTTGACGATTGATACGGTCGCTCTTGCCGCCCAAACACTCCCTGCCAATGTGAACAGCGGCATGGAACAGCTCAAGTCCATTCAAAAGGCAAAGGACAGCCATGAAGATAAGCTGCATGCCATTGAAGGAAAAAAGCTTGAAATTCTTGGGGAATTGGAGCGCCTGGACCGTGAGATGAATTTTATCTATGGAGTGTTGGAGCAGAAGAAACAGGCGAAAGAGGCAAATCTGAATCTGTTGCAGCAGATAGATAATGAATACAATAAGAAAAAAAAGTTGGCCGATAATCTCAAAAAACATGCAAAGGTGCGTCTCAAGGCCTTCTGGAATGCCGGCCAGACCGGCATGCTGAATGTGCTCTTCGGTTCCAGAACCGTACCCGAACTCCTGTCAAAGGAGATGTATATGCGCTATCTCATGCAGAAAGACCGGACTTTGTTGAGTGATTATCGAAAAGAGATGCAGCAGCTGCGCATGACACAGAAAAGGCTCGATCAAGAAACCTCTTTATTGAAGCAGACGGAAAAAGAGATTCAACAACAGGCGGTAGCCCTGGAACGGAAGCTCAAGCAAAAAAAGAATCTGCTTGCAGGGTTGTCGTCTGATGAAGCGAGACTGCAAAAAATGATAGCAGAGCTTGAAGAGGCGGAATTCCGTTTGCAGAGAATGATGGTATCCATGGCGAGCACTAAAAAAGATGCCGAGAATCGCCAATCGCCTGTAACGGTTGATGGTTCCGTTACACCGGCAGGGTTTGATACATCATTTGCTGGACATTTGTCTGGCCCAGCAGCAAGGGTGGCTTCATCGTCCGATGCCGCCAAGGGTGGTTTTGCAGGCCAGAAGGGCAGGCTTGCATGGCCTGCCATGGGTCGTGTTTTCAGGCCCAAGGGGGTAGCGAGTCGTTGCATTCTGATAGACCTGCCGCTTGGTGCTGAGGTGAAGGCGGTTTATGAGGGTCAGGTTGTTTACAGCGGTGCTCTTACAGGTTATGGCAATGCCGTTATATTGGACCATGGCGACGGGTATTATACAATGACTGCACAGTGTATGCGTGTATTGAAGCAGGTCAATGACAAGGTTTTTGAAGGAGAAAATATCTGCACATCGGGCAGTGGGCCATGGATAGCCGAAGGGATATATTTCGAGATTCGGAATGCAAACGGTCAAGAGGATGCCTTGTCGTGGCTGGATGCACGCTCAATAGCGGCATTTCAAAAGGGCCGATGATTTTTGCGGTTTTTAAAAAAACTTTGATTTTCGGCTTGTTTTTTTTGATTTTTTTTGCATGATATATTCGTAATTTTATCTATGATTAGGAGTTTTTTGTATGCTTCATTTTCCAAAGCGGTCTCGTTGGATATTCTTTTCTGTTTCACTGTGCCTTTTGATATCGGTTGTTTTGTTTTATCAAGGGAAATCCCTTGCGGTCGCCAAGGAAAGTGAGACTTATGATGCCTTGCGGTTGTTCGCTTCCGTGCTCGATCTGATTCAACGGGATTATGTAGAGGAGGTGGAACCCAAAAAGCTCATATACGGCGCAATAAACGGTATGTTGACCTCGCTTGATCCGCATTCAGGTTTTTTGAAACCCGAAGAATTCAAGGAACTTCAGATAGAGACCAAGGGGAGTTTCACGGGTATCGGCATCGAGATCACTCAAAAGGACGGCTTGCCCACGGTGGTTTCGCCCATAGAGGGGACGCCTGCTGACAAGGCAGGTCTCAAACCCAATGACAAGATCGTCAAAATAGGCGACAAACAGACCAAGGACATGACCCTTACCGAGGTTGTCAAGTTGCTTCGCGGGCCCAAAGGCACCGAAGTGACCATTTCGATTTTTAGAGATGGCTGGACAGGTCTCAAGGAGTTTACCCTGAAACGTGACGTAATACCCATACGCAGCGTTCGTTTTCATAAGATCGAAGACGGTTATGGTTATATTCGAATTAGCAATTTCCTGAACAAGACCACTGAAGACTTTAGAAACGCCCTTAAGGAACTGGAGGGCGAGAAAGGCAGTCTCAAGGGTTTGATCCTGGATGTGCGCAACAATCCAGGCGGGCTTTTGGATCAGGCCGTCAATATCTCGGATGAATTCATAGACAGCGGTTTGATAGTCTATACCGATGGCAGAGTGGCCGATCAGAAGATCAAGTTCTTCGCGCATCCAAACAAGATTCAGCGCAATTATCCGATGGTGGTGCTTGTGAACGAAGGCAGTGCCAGTGCATCCGAGATCGTTGCCGGAGCGCTTCAGGACCATAAAAAGGCCATTGTCATGGGCACTCAGAGCTTTGGTAAGGGTTCCGTACAGGTTGTCAATCCGTTGCCTGACGGTTCTGCGGTAAGGCTTACCATAGCCCGTTATTATACACCCAATGGGCGTTCCATACAGGCCAAAGGGATCACTCCAGATATCGTAGTGCCCTTTGTGCCCAAAGAGAAAATCGATGCAAATGGAAAAGACAAGAAAAATGGCATATTGAAAGAGAGTGATTTGAAAGGGCATCTACGTCCGGAGGGCAAGACCGAAGACAAGGACGTCAAACCACAATCCAAGCAGGACGAAGGTGTTGCGCCTGGCACTGAGGAAGGCCCTGCAATCGGCAAGGACTTCGTGATGGACAATCAGATCGAGGAAGCGATGCGTATTTTGAAGGCATGGGATATCTTTGCCCAGTTCAAGAAATAAGAAAATATGGCTGAAACACAGGTGGTCGCCATGAAATACGGAGAACAGGCCATAGCGGAGGCTTTATTGGAGCCGTGGCCCAATCCGTCTCCGGAAAGGGATTATACGATAGAGATCACCTTTCCGGAGTTCACCTGCCTGTGCCCCCGTTCCGGCTATCCTGACTTTGCCGCCATACGCATCAGCTATGTGCCCGGTGAATATATCGTTGAGCTCAAATCCCTCAAACTCTACTTGAATTCCTTTCGCGACCGCCATATCTCCCATGAGGAGTCGGTGAATGTGATATTTGCTGAACTGATGCGTGTTCTTTCTCCTAAAAAGTTGTCCGTAATCGGAGACTTCCATCCGAGGGGAAATGTTCATACCGTGGTGCGTGTGGAATGGCCACAGACCGTATAGTAATTCGTTAATTTCAGGGAATCTCCTCTATTGAGCCGAAAATTTATCTGAATCTGTTTAAGGGAAGTCCCAAAAATTGTTCTTTTGCCTGATAGCTGCGTTGCTTGTCAGCGAAAAATGCTCACATACGGAGAGTATGCTGCGCTTTTTCGCCTTCTCGCGCCTTGCTATTCAACAAAACTCCTAATTTTTGGAACTTCCCTTAAGTAAGTCTTTAGGTAGAATGTTACTTTTTCACAAACCACTTGATTTTGTAAAAGAAAGCGGTGCAACTAACCGCTTGACAAGATAGATAGATTGTAGTTTATGAATTTGTTCAAAATTCATTTTCAAGGGGGCGAAATGACCGAAAAGACATCCAACATTGAAAGCATGATGCAGGAAAAAAGGCTGTTCAAGCCTTCCAAACAGGCCCAGAAAAACGCCTATATCAAAAGTATGAAGGAATACAAAGAGATATACAAGCGTTCCATGGAAGACCCTGAGGGCTTCTGGTCGGAGAGGGCTGAGGAGTTGTTGAGCTGGAACAGGAAGTGGCGCACTACTCTCAAATATGACTTCTTCAAGCCTGAGGTGCAGTGGTTTGTGGGAGGCCAGCTCAATGTCTCTTATAACTGTCTGGACCGTCATCTCACCAACGGCAGACGCAACAAGGCCGCCATCATCTGGCAGGGAGAGCCTGAGGAAGACGTAAGGGTCTATACCTATCAGATGCTGCATACAGAGGTCTGTCGTTTTGCAAATGTGCTCAAAAAGAAGGGCGTAAAGAGAGGGGATCGAGTCTCCATCTATCTGCCCATGATTCCTGAGCTTGCCATAGCCATGCTGGCCTGTACACGTATCGGCGCGGTGCATAGCATCGTGTTTGCAGGTTTCAGCGCCCATAGCCTTCAGAGCCGTATTCAGGACTGTCAGGCCAAGGTGCTGATAACGGCTGATGCTGTCTTGCGTGCGGGCAAGACCATTCCCCTCAAGCCCAATGCCGACGAGGCAGTGAAGTCCTGTCCCTCTGTAGAGAGTTGTATTGTGGTGAAGCGGGCAGGAAACGCCATCTCCATGCAGGAGGGCAGGGATACCTGGTGGCACGACGAGATGAGCGACTCCGGCATCACCGATAAATGCGAGCCAGAATCCATGGGCGCGGAGGATATGCTTTTTATCCTCTATACCAGCGGCAGCACAGGCAAGCCCAAGGGTGTGATCCATACCACAGGCGGTTATCTCACCTATGTGGCCCACACCACTCAGTGGGTCTTCGACCTGCATGACGACGACGTCTTCTGGTGCACAGCCGACATCGGCTGGATTACAGGGCATTCCTATATAGTCTATGGACCTCTGGCCCTGGGTGGCACCTCCATTATGTTCGAGGGTGTGCCGACCTGGCCGAATCCAGCCCGTTTCTGGCGTATTGTGGAGAAATTCAAGGTAAACATCTTTTACACAGCGCCTACGGCCATTCGCGCCCTTATGAAAGACGGCGTCGCATGGACACAGAAGAACGACCTCTCGAGCCTGCGCCTTTTGGGCACCGTGGGTGAGCCCATCAACCCCGAGGCCTGGATGTGGTATCACGAAAATATCGGTAAGGGCAATATTCCGATAGTGGATACCTGGTGGCAGACCGAGACAGGCGGTCATCTCATATCTCCGCTTCCCTTTGCCACTCCGCTCAAGCCTGGTTCGGCCACCTTCCCTCTGCCTGGCATAGATGCGGCGGTTGTCAGAAGCGACGGCACGCCTGCGGCTGCCAATGAGGGTGGTCATCTGGTGATCCGCAAGCCCTGGCCTGGTATGTTGAGAGGGGTTTTTGGTGATCCTGGTCGGTTTAAGTCAGGGTATTTCGAGAGATTCCCTGGAATGTATGAGTCCGGAGACGGTGCCCGCAAGGACGAGGATGGTTATATTTGGATCATGGGCCGCCTCGATGACGTCATCAATGTCTCCGGTCACAGACTTGGCACCATGGAGATAGAGTCCGCCCTGGTCGCCCATCCTGCGGTTGCCGAGGCTGCCGTGGTCGGCATGCCGCACGAGGTGAAAGGTCAGGCCATCTACGCATATGTGACCCTTAAGACCGGTTTTGCCGAGAGTGACGACCTGCGCAAAGACCTGCGCACCCATGTTCGCAAGGAGATAGGGCCTATTGCATCGCCGGATGTCATTCAGTTTGCGCCTGGCCTGCCCAAGACCAGAAGTGGTAAGATCATGCGCAGAATTTTGAGGAAGATCGCGTCCGGAGATACAGGTGAACTGGGTGATACCTCGACGCTGGCCGATCCATCTGTGGTGGATGACCTCATAAAGGGTAAAGAGGCGCTCATGGGCAAATGATGTCCATTACGGCGTCACGATAAAGGTTATTGCAAGCGTATGGCGGATTACGATTTTGCCATACGCTTTTTTTTGCCATTTTCTATTTTATATCAGGGAGGCATCACTTCAGGTGGTGGAGGAAAAAGAGCTGGCATTAGACTATGAATCCTTGCTAGAGGATGTGGCCCAGGCAACTGCGGTGCACTCAGAGGGCGTGTGCATATTTGCAAATAGCGCCTTTCTGGAGTTGTTCAAGCTCAATCACATAGAGCATGCTCGAGGACATTTTATGGGTGAATGGATAGTGCCATGGCCGGACAAACACCCCAGACTTGGTTTTAAGACTGCCATGGGAAGACCCAGAAATGCCGATCCTCTTGAGATTGAGCTGATTACGCTGCCATTGCTCTGTTCGAATTCAAACGAGATTTATCAGACCATGGTGCGTGATGTGACCGCATTGAGATCATGGGAGGACAGAATGCTTCAGGCCGAGAGATTGACGGCTATGGGCAAACTATCTGGAGAGATAGCCCATGAGATCAACAATCCCCTTGGTGGCATTCTGCTTTACGCCAATCTCATCAAGGAGCGGCTGGAGCCTGAGAGCGCCATATTTCAGGATGTGGAAAAGATAGCCAAACTGGCCACACGCTGCCGTATCATAGCAAAAGGGCTTTTGAATTTCGGGAAACCGATGTCAAGGGCCTTCAGTCCGGTGGATTTGAATCTTGTGGTGAAACAGATGTTTTCCATGGTGGAGGACCACAAACTTTTCCGGAGCATTCAGGTCGATATGCAGCTACAGTCGGATTTGCCTCACATAATGGGGGATGTCAGCCAGATGGAGCAGGTGGTTCTGAATCTTATAGTCAATGCAGGCGAGGCCATGAGCGGCCAGGGAACCTTGACAATAGAGACCAGATTGATAGAGGATCGGCATCAGATATTGTTATCTGTAAGGGATTCGGGGTCAGGCATACCATCTGAATTGATTTCACGTATCTTCGAGCCGTTTTTCACTACAAAGAGACACGGAAAAGGGACCGGCCTCGGTCTTTCCATCACCCATGGCATTGTTCAGAGGCACGGAGGACGCATAGTCGTCCGGAGTGAGCCGGGACAGGGGGCATGTTTTGATGTGCTATTTCCTGCTCCCTGAAGCGACTTGACCATATTGACGGTTTGATGGCAGTATAAAGACTCATCGACTGTTGCGTTACGTTGCCTTCATCGTCAATGTGGTGTATTGGCAATTCCCCTATAAAGCACTTTTCGGAGTATCAGGATGAGGGGAAAATGACTTTTGACGAGTCCATCATGGTTTGGATGGAGTGATATCAGTGCCTGTCGCGAAGGGATTTCTTTCTCCGAGCAGGCGCATGAGACTCTGCGGGTCTATTCGTATGCCATGTAGGCTTATGCCCCAGTGCAGATGAGGCCCCGTGGTCCTGCCTGTCTTTCCCACCTCTCCTATGATTTGATTTTTTTTAACCTCTTCGTCAAGACTGACGTATATTTTCGAGAGATGACAATATATGCTGTAAAGACCGTAACCATGATCTATGACCATCGTGTTTCCGCTCAGATAGCAATCCCTTAAAAATACTATACGGCCGTTGTTGCTTGCCCTGACAGGGTCACCGATGCCACCTTTTAGGTCAATGCCTGCATGAGGGGATCTGGGTTGACCATTGAAGAAGCGTCTGAGGCCAAACGGACTTTTGATCTCTTCGGGCACAGGCCATACGAACCACGGTGTCCAGTACATGCAGTTCGTTTCATGGTTCATGGAGGTTATGAGCGCTGTCTGTTCCTCCTTTATTCTTGTCAGTATTTCCGGCGGGAATTCCACCATCTTTGGTTCCACGGTCAGATGTTCCTCGGGATATTGTTTTGAAACGATTTGAAGCGGAACCGTTATCTTTTCAGTAAGTCCGGCGCGGGATAGGTCTATTGTCAGGTTGTGGCTGCCAGGTGTGATGTCTATCGGTATTGAGACGAGGGTGAAGTGACAGGATAAGCCCTCAGCAGAATGTCCGATTTCTGAAGGACATGTTTGAAAAGGTAGAGTCTTTCCTTGAAAGACAAGCGACGTTGGAGTAACATCAAGTTTTGAAATTACAGTCAGGAGCATTGCTTCTCCTTGGCCTGGTTGGTATGGCGAGTTTTTGATATACACGTCCTGCGGTTCTACACTCCAGGCCAATGATGTCAGTGTGACAAGATAGAACAGTAACAGACTACATAATCCATATATCCAATGGAATTGTATAGGTCTGGACGGTTTGCGTACCTGTCTCGTAAGGTTATTGAAGCGGCTCACAGGTTGCGGCAATTCCGCAATGAGCTGTCCGGTAATGTGTTTTTTATGGTGTTTTGTATTTTTTTGGAAGTTCATGCTTGACAAGACCCATTGAATGAAAATATATAATTAACCCTTTAGCCAGGATATTTATGCCGTTTATAAAGACGAATCATCATATATTGCTTGAAAATATTCCGAAAGAGGGTTGCAATCTTTTTTTCGACGACCTTGTTTTTTTGTCTGCGGACAACGAAGACGTAGGCAACCTCTGGGAAGAAGGGATGCGGCTGGAAGGGCCTGTCAAGATCAGCCTTCAGTTTACACGAGAGGCGGAGGATATATATGTGACAGGACATATGGAGTTTTTGGCCTCCCTGGAATGTCAGCGTTGTTTGCAGAGATATGTTCAGCCCTTGGTGAGTGATTTTGTCTATCTGCTCGTCAGAACTCCTGGTGAAGAGCTGTCAGATACGCAGAACACAGACGAATCCATAACCATTGTCCTTGCAGGTGATGAAGTGCCTCTTGGAGATATGTTGTATGAACAGATTCTGCTGAGTGTCCCCATGAGTCATTTGTGCAGGGAAACATGTAAAGGATTGTGTCCGCAGTGCGGAGAGGACTTGAACCAACACACATGTAGTTGCAGTAAGGAAAGGGTCACCCTATTTGCTGGCATTGCCCCTCGAAAGTCGAATTGACCGGTTTTATCTCTTCAGTAACAAGGGTAGGTTCAGAAATATAAAGGTAGGTTCCAAAAATTAGGGGCCTCTTATAATAAAAAAAGGAGAATAACATGGCAGTTCCAAAGAAAAAACCCTCCAGATCCAGACGTGGCAACAGGCGCAGCCATGATGCCCTCAGTCTTCAGAGCTTGGCGCTTTGCCCTCAGTGCGATACGCCCAAACTTCCGCATCGTGTCTGCCCTAATTGCGGTACATACAGGGGTAAAGTTTTCATTCAAAAGTCAGAGTGATCGTGACGCATGAAAGTGGCCGTTGACGCCATGGGAGGTGACCATGGCCCAGAAGTAGTAGTGGAAGGCGCTGTCAATGCTGCACGGGAACATGGCATAGAGGTGATTCTAGTCGGGCAGGAAACTGTTTTACGGCAGCTGCTTGACCAGTATCATGCAGGATCACTTCCGGTCTTTATAAAACACGCTTCTCAGGTCGTTGGCATGAATGAATCGCCGGCGGATTCCCTCAGGCGCAAGAAGGATTCGACGATCAAGGTGGCATTTGAACTGCTCGCTTCAGGTCAAGTGAATGCAGTGGTGAGTGCAGGGAATTCAGGTGCTACGCTGGCTACAGCCATGGTTACCCTTGGTCGTATCAACAGCGTCCGTCCTGCCATAGCCACTTTAATTCCCACCTTGAAGCATCCTGCCATCATGATCGATGTCGGAGCCAATGTGGATTGCAAACCAGTGCATCTTCTGCAGTTCGGCCTTATGGGCGCCGTGTTTGCACAGGTGCGTCTTCAGAAAAAATCCCCGCGAGTCGGTCTGTTGAGTATTGGAGAGGAGGACTCCAAGGGCAATCAGCAGGTCAAAAAGGCGTATGATCTGCTGGCCTCCAGCCGCTTGCATTTTGTCGGCAACGTGGAAGGCCGTGAGGTTTTCAAGGGGGATGTGGATGTGATTGTCTGTGATGGTTTTGTGGGCAATATCTGTCTGAAATTGAGTGAGGGCTTGGCCGAATCCATGATAGAGATGATGAAAAAAGAAATAAATGTCAGTTTGGCCGCCAAAACAGGATATATGCTTGCCAAAACAGCGCTGCATCGTTTCAAGAAGCGTGTGGATTATGCGGAATACGGCGGAGCGCCTCTGTTGGGTGTCAGCGGTGTGGTCATTATCTGTCATGGCAGATCCGGAGCCAAGGCCATTAAAAACGCCATTTGTGCGGCTAACGACATGGCTCAGGCAGACATCATCTCCAAGCTGAAGGCCGCTTTGGAAGTTCAGGAAGATGCGGGGGGGCAGTTGTGCGCTCAAGGGCTGTAATCATAGGCACAGGTTCGGCCTTGCCGTCTCGTGTAATAACCAACCATGATCTCGAGGCGCGTGTCGATACCTCCGACGAATGGATTCGTACCCGCACCGGCATTCTGGAAAGGCGTATAGCGGCAGAGGGCGAAAACAATTCCGATTTGGCCACTTGTGCTGCATTGAATGCCTTGGAAATGGCCGGTATCGAGTCAAATGAAATCGATCTCATTATAGTCGCCACACTCACTCCGGATATGCCCATGCCGTCCGTGGCCTGTCTGGTGCAGAAGAACATAGGCGCCTTTCACGCCGGCGTACTCGATATCGCGGCCACATGTTCGGGTTTCATATACGGTCTTTCCGTAGCGGATAAATTCATACAGTCTGACAGAAAGCTGAAGATACTTGTCATCGGCAGTGAGGTGCTCTCGAGGCGAGTGAATTGGGAGGACAGGACCACCTGTGTACTCTTTGGAGACGGCGCCGGAGCTGCGGTGCTGGCTGGCACCAAGGAAGACAGGGGAATACTCTCCACCCATCTACACGGTGACGGCCGCTTATGGGAGCTTCTGGCGATACGAGGCCTTGGCACCGCTGTCTCGGTGAATGAAGATGTGTTGTCTCGAGGCTGGCAATACATTCAGATGCAGGGGAAGGAAGTATTCAAACATGCGGTAAGGGCGTTGGAGGCGGTCACATGGGAGGCCATGGATGCTGTCGGCTGGAAGACAGACGAACTGGACATGGTTTTTTGCCACCAGGCCAACATGCGCATTCTGGATTTTGTTCGTGAGAGGCTTGGGCTTTCTGAAGACAAACTCTTTATCAATATACATAAATATGGTAATACCTCCGCAGCGAGTATTCCCATTGCCCTTGATGAGGCCAATCGTGAGGGCCGTCTCTTTGCAGGTGCCCATGTGCTGATGATGGCCTTTGGCGGAGGGTTTACGTGGGGTTCTCTTGCCATGCGGTGGTGAAATACTTGTATGTTTTTTATTTTCTTGTGAAAAAGGATGCTAAATGGCTCAAGTCAATTATTTTCTTACAGAAGAACAGCAGATGATAGTGGAATTGGCGCATAAGATAGCCATTGAAAAGATTGTTCCAATACGTGCTCGACTGGATGAGACAGAGGAATTTCCCTGGGAGATCATGAAGGATTTGGCCCAGTCTGATCTGTTCGGTGTCTATATTCCGGAGGAATACGGTGGAATAGGCAAGGGGTGTTTCGAGATATGTCTTGCCCTTGAGCAGCTGGCATATGGCTGTATAGGCGTTACCACCACCTTCGCTGCCAGCGCCCTCGGCGGCTATCCCATAGTCATGTTCGGTTCTGAGGAGCAGAAGAAGCGATATCTGCCGGATATAGCTGCAGGCAGGCGTCTTGGCGCCTTTGCCCTTACAGAGGCCAATGCCGGCAGCGATGCCGCAGGCATTCAGACCTCTGCAGTGGAAGACGGGGACCATTGGGTATTGAACGGCACCAAGCAGTGGATCACCAGCGCCGGAGATGCGGAGATATATACGGTCATAGCCATGACCGACCGTCACAAAGGGCCGCGAGGGGCCACTGCATTTCTGGTGGAAAAGGGTGATCCTGGTTTCAGCTTCGGCAAAAAGGAAAAGAAGATGGGCCTGAGGGCCTCTTCCACTCGAGAGATGGTCTTTGCAGACTGTCGAATTCCCAAAGACCGTATGCTCGGCAAGAGGGGGCAAGGCTTCATCATCGCACTTAAAACACTGGATTTTGCCAGGCCTGGGATTGGTGCCATAGGTGTGGGACTGTCGCAGGCGGCGTTGGATGAGGCTGTTTCCTATGCCAAGCAGCGTGTGCAGTTCGGACAATACATCATCTCTTTTCAGGCCATTCAGCACATGCTGGCGGACATGGCGACTCAGACGGAAGCCGCCCGTGCCTTGGTATATTCCGTTGCCAGGACCATCGATGCAGATTCCAGGGATATTGCGAAGATTTCGGCCATGGCCAAGCTTTTTGCAACGGATGTGGCCATGAAGGTCACCACAGATGCAGTGCAGGTGTTAGGTGGTTACGGCTATATGAAGGATTATCCTGTGGAAAAGATGATGCGCGACGCCAAGGTGCTTCAGATATACGAAGGCACCAATCAGATACAGCGCAATGTCATAGGCCAGGCCCTGAACAAGGAATACAGCAAGGTTTGATATGTTGAACATAGCTGTTTGCATCAAACAGGTCCCGGATGCCAGGACTGTCCGGTTCGATAAAGAGACCGGCATGATGATTCGTGATGGTGTGGAGACCGTTATAAATCCTGTGGATTTGAACGCCCTGGAGGCTGCTCTGGCTATCAAGGACAGTCACGGTGCACAAATACATGTCCTGACCATGGGGCCGCCCTCCGCTGACAAGGCCCTGCGGGATGCCTTGTCCATGGGAGCGGATTTCGCTTATCTGTTGTCCGATAGGGCATTTGCAGGTGCAGATACATTGGCTACCACGAGAGTTCTGGCCAAGGCCATTCAAAAGATCGGCCCCATGGACATGGTGATATGTGGAAACCAGTCGGTGGATGGGGATACCGCCCAGGTGGGACCCGGGCTGGCCGTCAGGCTCGACATGCCCAGTGTCGCCTATGTGAGTGCTCTGGAACTAAAACCGGAAGGCCTTGAATGCAGAAGAATGACCGGTTATGGCCATGATTCGGTGCTCGTGCGGCTTCCTGCCCTTGTCACGGTGATGCCATCCATCAATACTCACCGTATGCCTTCTTTGAAGGGTAAGATGAAGGCCAAATCCGCCGCTATTCCAGTCTGGAACGCCGATGCCTTGGGGTTGAGCGCAGACGAGATAGGCCTTGTAGGTTCTCCCACTCGTGTTTTGAATATCTTTGTCCGTTCCTTCGAGGCCAGAAAAGAACGGCTCGAAGGCGATACAGAGACACAGGTTTCCGCCCTTTGTGAACGGCTTGCCGCTGCCGGAGTGCTGTGATCATGAAGAATATTTCAAAAGAGGATTGGAAAGGTGTATGGGCCGTGGCCGAGTGCCACGAAGGCCGGTTGATACCAGTAAGTCTGGAGCTCATCTCCAAGGCTCGAGAGCTTGCCGATAAATTGCAGACCGAGGCAGTGGCAGTGGTACTTGGTCATGGTATCGATGGCGCTGTATGCGATGCCTTTATGGAGCACGGCGCTCATGTAGTACAATTGGTTGAGCATGAGGCCCTGGCTGTGTTTCGGGACGATGTATTCGCTCAAGTTTTGGCTGGTCTGATTCGTTCACAACGGCCTGAAATAGTCCTGGCCCCTGCCACACTCGCTGGTAAGGCATATATGCCTCGAGTGCAGACAATGCTCGAGACCGGCCTGACTGCCGGTTGCCTTGAACTCGACATCCGTCAGGACGACAGGGTATTGATACAGACGAGGGCTGCATGGGGCGGTAACCTCTTTGTGAATATCGTATGTCCTGATGCAAGACCGCAACTGGTGACTGTGAGCCCGAATGTAATGAGTGCCAGGCGTATATTGACTGAAGGCCGCGTAGAGTGTCCCGAGATTCCATTTGACTGGCTGAAATCAGGCATGGAGATACTGGAATCCGTGTACGAGAAACAGGACGAATCCGTTCGTCTGACAAAGGCGGAAGTGGTTGTAGTGGCCGGAAGAGGCATAGAAAAAAAGGAAAATCTGGTATTGTTGCAGGAGTTGGCCGGGCTTTTGGGTGGAGCTGTCGGGGCTACACGAGCCGTAACGGATCTCGGATGGTTGCCTGAATATACTCAGATCGGTCAGACTGGTGTGACCGTCTCTCCCAGGTTGTGTATCACTTTTGGTGTGTCAGGAGCGGTGCAGCATACGGTTGGGCTTCGCAATATAGAGATTCTGGTGGCGGTCAATAAAGATTCTGAAGCGCCCATATTTGAGATGGCTACTTACGGCATAGTAGCCGATGTAAACGAGTTTTTGCCTGCCTTTTTGGAACAGATAAGAAAAAAACGGCGTAACAGTGCTGAATAAATGGACTGGTTGGGAGTGGTAGGCCATGTGTGAAATGGAATTAAACGGCAAGATTGCTTTGGTGACAGGTGGTTCTCGAGGTATCGGCAGGGCCATTTGTATGAGACTGGCGCAAATGGGGGCGGAGGTCTTCATAAATTTCAGTTCCAACGAGGCCATGGCCCAGAATGTAAAAAATGCCATAACCTCGTTTGGCGGCAAGGCCGATGTTTTAGGTTTCGATGTGGCGGATGCGGCCTCGGCCAGCCAGGCAATCAATGGTCTGGTGAAAAAGTGTGGAGGGCTGCATGTCCTGGTCAACAATGCCGGCATCACTCGGGATACGCTTCTTGCACGTATGAAGCAGGAGGACTGGAACAAGGTTATTTCCACCAATCTGAGTGGAGTGTTCAACTGCACGCAGGCGGCCATTGCCGCCATGATGAAACAGCGATGGGGCAGGGTGATCAATATCGGTTCTGTTGTGGGCAGCATGGGCAATGCCGGACAGGCCAACTATGCGGCGGCCAAGGCAGGACTGGAGGGTTTCAGCCGCTCTGTGGCCAGAGAGGTGGCCTCACGTGGTATTACCGTAAATGTGGTCGCCCCTGGTTTTATCGAAACGGATATGACCGCCGGTCTGTCCGAAAAACACAGGGAGGCGCTTCTGTCACAGATACCCGTGGGCAGAATGGGTAAGCCCGAGGATGTGGCGGAGGCAGTGGCCTTTCTTGCCACGAATGGAGCGGCATATATAACTGGACATGTATTGCATGTAAACGGTGGTTTGTTGTGTGATTGAGCCGTGAGGCTCCTGCAAAATGATCCTTTCGTCCGGACTCGGCGTTATGATTAAAAAATATCCTCGATATATTAAGTAGATGCCTGCGGTATTTTTTCGCATGCCTTGATTCTGAACGAAAATCTTCATCTTGCAGTAGGCTCACGAGATAAATTCTAAGAGGTTTTCGGGCCTCGATTTTTAAGGAGGAATCACAATGGATATAGATGTCAAAATGGTCGAGATCATTGCCAATCAGTTGAGCGTGCCAAAAGAGAAGGTGGTGCCGTCCGCTTCTTTCGTGGATGATCTGGGGGCTGATTCCCTTGACCTTGTGGAGCTTGTCATGGCCATGGAGGAGAGTTTCGGTATAGAAATAGCCGATGATGACACGGAAAAGATGCATACAGTCCAGGATGCCATCAATTATGTGAAGGCTCGCAAAGGCAATTAAGCAGGGCTATCCCATGTGCACGGGCATTCAAAAACGCAGAGTGGTTGTCACGGGGCTGGGTCTGGTCTCTCCCGTTGGAATTGGAGTGGCCGATGCATGGGCCAATCTGATAGCAGGGCGTTCAGGCATAGGGCCTGTCACCAAGTTCGATGCGACCGGCTATGATTGTCGTATAGCGGGCGAGGTCAAAGGACTGAACCCAACGGATTTTTTGCCGGAAAAGTTACTGAAACGCATAGATCCCTTCATTATTCTGGCATTGGTGGCGGCTCGTATGGCCATCGAGGACTCCGGTCTTGTCATCGATGCAGCCAATGCACGGCGTGTGGGTGTAATCACCGGTTGCGGGCTGGGGGGATTGGGTAGCATAGAGCGTTATAGGGATATTTTGGTGGAGAAGGGGCCTGCCCGCATCAGTCCGTTCTTTATTCCCATGGCCATCCCCAATATGGCATCTGGACAGATTTCCATCATGTTCGGAGCGAAGGGGCCAAATACAGTGCTATGCACTGCCTGCGCAGCCGGTTCTCACGCCATTGGTGAGGCATTCAGGGTCATTCAAAGAGGGGATGCGGATGTCATGATCTGTGGTGGAACGGAATCGGTGGTCACTCAATTGGCGCTCTCCGGTTTTTCAGCGCTCAAGGCCCTCTCGACTCGCAATGACGAGCCCGAGAAGGCCTCACGTCCATTTGATCGGGACAGGGACGGTTTTGTCATAGGTGAGGGTTCAGGTATTTTGATTCTGGAATCTCTGGAGGCTGCAAGAGCCAGAGGGGCCAGTATTCTTGCCGAGATTGCTGGGTACGGCCTGACCGGCGATGCCTACCACATGACGGCCCCGCCGGATGATGGAGAGGGTGCCGCCCGCTGTATGGCCATGGCATTGAATGATGCCGGTATAAGCTGTAAAGATGTTGATTATATCAATGCACATGGAACAAGCACGCCTCTTAACGACGTCTGTGAGACTCGGGCCATAAAAATGGTATTCGGTAAGACGGCCTATAAAATTCCTGTCAGCTCCACTAAGTCCATGACAGGTCATCTTTTGGGAGGCGCAGGCGGTATAGAAGCGGTTTTTTCCATAAAGGCCATTCAGGAAGGCATGATACCGCCCACCATAAACTACGAGAACCCCGATTCGGAGTGTGATCTGGATTATGTGCCCAATGTGGCTCGGCGCAAGGACCTGCGTGTGGTCATGTCCAATTCTTTTGGGTTCGGCGGCACAAACGCCGTATTGATATTCAAGAGATTTGAATCATGATGGCGTCGCAAAAACTCACCAACTGTTGTGTTGCGCTGCATTCATCGTCACTGCGCCGTAGTTCAACTACGCCTACTTCCCCTGAATTTGTGTGCACCTTGCCTTTGGCGGTTTTTGCTTGGCCATCACCAACAATAACTTTTTACGAGACTATTAATCATGAAAATAGCTATCGGTGCGGATCACGGCGGTTTTGAGTTGAAAGAGATGCTGAAAGGGGTTATTGCCGGTTTGGGACATGCCGTTGATGATGTGGGTTGTTATTCCCTTGAAGCCGTAAATTATCCTGAAATCGGTAAAAAGGTGGTGCAGTCGGTGCTATCAAAGGACGCGGACAGAGGCATACTGATCTGCGGAACCGGCATAGGCATGTCTATGACGGCCAATCGGTATAAAGGCATACGAGCGGCCCTGTGCCACGATGCCTATACCACACGCATGAGCAGAGAGCACAACGATGCCAATGTGTTGTGCATGGGCGCTCGTGTGCTGGGTGTTGGAGTCGCCGAAGACATGGTCCGTATCTGGCTGAATACGGCATTTGCCGGCGGCCGTCATGCATGCCGAATAGCCATGCTGGAAGACCTTTAGGTTTTCAAAAAAGGAGGATACAGTGTTACATCTGAAGAATACCGACATAGATGTATATAACGCCATTCGGGCAGAGTTGGAACGGCAGACCACGCAGTTGGAGATGATAGCCTCAGAGAATTTTGCAAGCGAGGCGGTCATGGAGGCCGAGGGCAGCGTATTTATGAACAAATATGCCGAGGGCTATCCCTGCAAGCGTTATTACGGTGGTTGTGAATATATGGATACCGTGGAACAGCTGGCTATCGACCGCCTGAATGTGCTCTTCGGTTCGGAGTATGCCAATGTGCAGCCTCATTCCGGCAGCCAGGCCAATATGGCGGTTTATTTTTCGGTTTTGCAGCCTGGTGAAACCATATTGTCCATGAATCTGGCTCATGGCGGCCATCTTTCTCATGGTGCAAGAGTAAATTTTTCAGGCAGATTTTATAACATCGTTCATTACGGTGTAAGCAGAGACACCGAGACCATAGACTTCGACGAGGTGCGCAGGCTTGCCCATGAGCATCGGCCGCGCATGATAGTCGTTGGAGCGAGCGCCTATCCGCGCACCATAGATTTCGTTTCATTCCGTATGATAGCGGACGAAGTCAATGCCTACATGACAGCCGATATCGCCCACATAGCTGGCCTGGTGGCGGCAGGTATTCATCCTTCACCTGTGCCTTTTGCGGATTTTGTCACATCCACTACTCACAAAACCATGCGCGGGCCAAGGGGTGGGTTCATTTTATCCAGACAGAAATATGCCCAACTCATCAACAGTCAGGTTTTTCCCGGCATACAGGGTGGGCCTCTCATGCATGTGATAGCGGCCAAGGCGGTTGCCTTCAAAGAGGCCATGGCCGATGAGTTCAAGTTTTATCAGCAACGGATTGTAGCTAATGCCGGCGTATTGGCTCAGACACTTCAGGATGCAGGATTCCGTCTGGTTTCCGGAGGCACCGACAACCACCTCGTGCTTGTGGACCTCTCGGCCAAGGGCATTACAGGTGCAGAGGCGGAGAGGATTCTGGAGCTGGCTGGCATTACTGTGAACAAAAACGCCATTCCATTCGATAGCCAGCCACCGCGAGTCACCAGCGGCATACGCATAGGCACACCTGCCCTCACGACGCGCGGGCTTGGAGAGGCAGAGATGCGTGAGATTGGAGGTTATATCGTTGATGTGCTGAACAGCAAGGGAAATGAGGCTGTTGTGAGAAAGGTCAGGCACAATGTGAAAGGCCTGTGTGAGCGATTTCCTTTGTACTCTGATTATGCGGCTCTTTTTGCCAGCCTGGAGTGAATGAAAATCCAGTTGTCATCCCATGCTTCATGCACATCCAGGCCTTCGTGGGATGATTATTTCATGGCCATCGCCCATTTGGTTTCGACGCGTTCAACCTGCCTGAGAAGACGAGTCGGGGCGGTGCTGGTAAAGGATAACCGCATTCTCTGTACCGGTTACAATGGAGCGCCTTCCGGACTGCGTCATTGTCTGGAGATAGGATGCCTGAGGGATCAGCTTGGAATACCATCGGGTGAACGGCATGAACTGTGTCGCGGCTTGCATGCTGAGCAAAATATACTGGTTCAGGCGGCCAGACATGGTGTGGTGGTCGCTGATTCCACTCTTTATTGCACCACATTTCCATGCGTAATCTGCGCCAAACTCCTGATAAATGCAGGCGTAACGGCCATTTTTTATGTTCAGGGATATCCTGACAACCTCACTCGGGATATGCTGGAAGAGGCTGGTATTTCTTTGATTCAGCAGGATTTTTCAGGTTTTGGTGAGATATTGCAGGATTTTCCCAAGTGTGGTTGAAAATATCAATCCACGATCAATCCATATTGTTCCCTGATATTTTGTCATTTTATGAAATGCCCCTATTGTAATACCCCCGACAGCAAGGTTATAGATTCTCGCACGGTTAGGGAAGGCAAGGCCATAAGGCGAAGGCGGGAGTGCGTCGTGTGCGCCAGGCGGTTTACTTCCTATGAGGTGGTGGAGGAGTTTCAGCCCATTGTAGTCAAAAAGGATGGTAGAAGAGAGCTGTTCCAGCGTTCCAAGGTCATAGACGGCATTCTGCGGGCATGTGAAAAAAGACCTATCACCATGGAGCAGATAGACAACTTCGTGCTGGAGTTGGAACGGGAGATACAGGACAAGGGGGAACGGGAAATCCCAAGTAGTTATATCGGCGAAAAGGTCATGGCCCAGTTGAAGCTCTGGGACGATGTTGCCTACGTGAGATTTGCGTCAGTTTATAAACAGTTCGGAGATGTGCAGGAGTTTATGGATCAGCTTCTGGAGCTTTTGAAGGAAGGCAGGAAAAAGGGGTGAGTGGTTATAGTTTTTTGCACAAAGACCAAATTCAGACACCAGCGGCATGGGCTGTGAGGAATTTTCTTTTCGGAGAAGGTATTCAAGATAGCTCGGACGATTCTATTCTACCTGTCTCGTCAAACAGCGTGGCGCAGGCAGGTGACGAGGAGTTCATGCAACGGGCCCTGAATCTGGCCGCCAAAGGTATTGGAGCCGTCTCGCCTAACCCGACAGTCGGTGCTGTGATCACAAAGGACGGCCGTATAGTCGGAGAGGGTTATCATGAGTGTTTCGGCGGACCGCATGCCGAGATAAACGCCATAAAATCCGCTGAATGCGACCTGTCGAACACTACCATTTACGTGACTCTGGAACCTTGCAATCACTTTGGCAAGACACCGCCCTGCACTCAGGCCATTCTCGCCTCAGGGATAAAACGGGTGGTTGTGGGCTCAACAGACCCCAATCCAAAGGCCGCCGGAGGCATGGAGTTTCTGCGCAGCCATGGAATAACCGTGAAGTCCGGTTGTCTCGAACAGGCCTGCCGCCGCCTCATCGCCCCTTTTTTGAAGCATGTTACCACGGGTTTGCCCTGGGTGATCAGCAAGGCCGCCATGAGTCTGGACGGGCGTATAGCCACTCGTACAGGAGAGTCCAAATGGATCACGAGTGAGAAATCCAGGGCCTACGGTCATGCGGTGAGGGCCGTAGTGGACGGCATAGTGGTGGGTATAGGCACTGTTCTGGCAGATGACCCTGAATTGACCTGTCGGGTTGCTCCTCATAAAAATTCGAGGCAACCCGTTCGTTTTGTATTGGACAGCACATTGAGATTACCCCTTGATTCTCGATTGTGTTCCACCGCAAAATCAGTTCGTACCATAGTAGCGGCTGGTGAAACGGCTTCATTCATAAAAAAAGCCGAATTGGAGGACAAGGGTGTGGAGGTATGGCTCTTGCCCTTGGACAAGGATGGTCGTAAAGTATCGTTGTCGGCATTTTTGGAGATGACCGGTGGGTTGGGCATTCAGAGCCTTCTGATCGAAGGTGGATCAGGGCTCAATGGTGCCTTTTGGGATGGAGGGCTGGTGGACGAGATGTTATGGTTTTATGCGCCTATGGTGATAGGAGGCCAAGAGGCAAGGACTGCCATAGACGGCAGGGGGGTGGAGCATTTGCAGCAGGCTGTGAGATTGAAGGACTTCTGTGTTCACATGGTTTCCGGCGACATATTGCTGCATGGTCTGGTTACCGAGGCGAACAGTTTTTTTGCAAAAGGGGTGTGAGATCATGTTTACCGGCATTGTAGAGGGTATGGGTGTCATAAAAAACATCTCTTCCACTCCTCAAGGGCTTTTGCTGGGCTGTGTGCCTGATTTCGCACTGATGGACGGCAGGATAGGCGAAAGTATAGCGGTAAACGGGGTCTGCCTCACCGCAGTCACGGTCTCCGAGCGTTTTTTTTCTGCCGATGTCTCTTTTGAAACCTTGCATAGAACTAATTTGGGCGCGTTGAAGCCTGGCAGCCGTGTAAATCTCGAGCGTGCAATGCGACCAACGGACCGTTTGGGCGGCCATATAGTGACAGGTCATATAGATTGTGTGGGTGAGATAGCGGAAGTGGGCATGAAAGGCCGTTTTTTGGTCATAACTGTAGCCCTTCCTGAAAAATATGCGGATAAATACGATCGTTATTTGGTGGAAAAGGGCTCCGTTGCTGTGGATGGAGTGAGCTTGACGGTGAACGCCTGTGGAAACGGCCGGTTTTCCCTGTCCATCATACCTCATACGGCCAAGCTGACTACCATCGGTTTCAAACAGAATGGCGATTTGGTCAATGTGGAACTGGATATTCTGGCCAAATATGTGGAAAAGATGCTGAACAACCGCTTGCCGCAAACGGCTCGAAACGAACGTATCGAATCTAATATAGACGCATCGTTGCTGGCGCGTCATGGTTTCATTTAAGAAAAGGAGTGAAAATGGCTAAATCTTCCATAGAAGAGGTGTTGCAGGATATAAGAGAAGGCAAGATGTTCATTCTGGTGGACGACGAGGATCGCGAGAATGAGGGCGATCTCACCATGGCGGCGGAAAAGGTCACACCCGAGGCCATAAATTTCATGGCGAAGTACGGCAGGGGTCTGATCTGTCTTGCGATGACATCCGAGCAGGTGGAGAGACTTCAGCTTCCAATGATGGCCTCTCGCAACAAATCCAGGTTCGGAACCGCCTTTACTGTCTCCATCGAGGCGGCTAGAGGGGTCACCACCGGCATCTCGGCCCATGACAGGGCCACCACCATACTTGCAGCTATTGCCGACGGCGCCACTCCTGATGATATCGTAACTCCCGGCCACGTATTTCCTTTGAAGGCCAGGGACGGCGGCGTCCTGGTGCGGGCAGGCCAGACAGAGGGTTCAGTGGATCTGGCAAGGCTTGCGGGTCTGAAGCCTGCCGGCGTTATATGTGAGATAATGAAGGATGACGGAAGTATGGCCCGCATGCCTGATCTGGAGGTATTCGCCAGGGAACACGGACTAAAAATCGTAACCATAGCGGATCTCATCGCCTATCGGCTTCAGAAGGAGAGTTTTGTCAAAAGAGAGGTGGATGTGAGATTGCCGTCTCGATTCGGTGGTGATTGGCGTCTGATTGCCTACAGCAGTCTGATAGACGATTATAATCATTTGGCGTTGGTAAAGGGTGAATTGCCCATAAAACCGGAAGAAGACGTGTTGGTCCGTGTTCACTCCGAGTGTTTTACAGGTGATGTGCTTGGGTCGCTCCGTTGTGACTGTGGTCCCCAGCTTCAGACCGCCATGAATCGTATCGCCTGTGAGGGCCGCGGCATTCTGCTCTATATGAGACAGGAGGGCCGCGGTATAGGGCTTATCAACAAGTTGAAGGCCTATCAGCTTCAGGACCATGGCAGGGATACCGTGGAGGCCAATAAAGAGCTGGGTTTTCAGGCTGATTTGAGGGATTATGGTATCGGAGCGCAGATATTGCGGGACCTGGGAGTGAGGCGTATGCGCATAATGACCAACAATCCCAAAAAGATCGTTGGGCTTGAGGGTTATGGGCTGAAGGTTACAGAGCGTGTTCCCATAGAGATTCCACCCCATAAGGAAAATCTGGCCTATCTACGCTGTAAGGCCGAGAAAATGGGGCATCTGTTGTCGGATTTGCCGAATATCTAAAACAACATAATTAAAAGGAGGGTGTATGCCGAGAATATTTGAGGGTCACTTACAGGCAAAGGGTTTTAAGATTGGCATAGTTGTGGCCCGTTTCAATGAATTTATATCCAGCAAGCTACTCTCTGGCGCTGTGGATGCCCTTGTGCGGCATGGCGTGGCAGACGAAGATATAGCGGTTGCATGGGTGCCGGGGGCATTCGAGATACCTCTTGTGGCCAAAAAGATGGCCGTGAGCAGAAAGTATGACGGGATATTGTGTCTTGGCTGTATTATCAGAGGTGCGACTCCACATTTCGAGTATGTGGCGGCTGAATCCTCCAAGGGAGTGGCGCAGGTTGCTCTGCAGGCTGAGTGTCCCGTTGCATTTGGGATTCTTACCACAGAGACCATAGAACAGGCCATAGAACGGGCCGGCACAAAGGCAGGCAACAAGGGTTGGGATTCCGCCCTTTCCGTAATGGAGATGATCAGCCTGCTGAAAAATATGGAACAGTAATCGCATGATTCGTCGCCGCGGCAGAGAAATCGCCCTTCAGATGCTTTACGGGTTGGAATTGCATCCCTCGTCGGTTCTGCCTGCCTCGTTGGATTCGTCACTGCAGGCAGACCGGTCTTTTCCTGATTCCCCTGATTTCAGCTCACAGGAAGCCGGTGGGTTGCCGTGTGATGGGCTTGACGCACATGTATTGCAGGCATGGTATGCAGACTATCTGCATCTCATAGACGATTCGATTGCAAGGAATGACCCTTCCTTCGAATTTGCGCAGACGCTCCTGGAAGGGGTGTTGCGTCATAGGGAGGTGTTGGATGCTCTGATACAGCAGCATGCCAAAAACTGGCGTCTGAACCGTATGTCTCTGGTGGACAGGAACATCCTGCGTATCGGTGTGTTTGAGTTGTCTTATCGCCCTGATATTCCAGGGAAAGTTGCTATCAATGAGGCTATTGAGCTTGCCAAAAAATTTTCTACGGATGATGCTGTCTCATTTATAAACGGTGTGCTGGATGCCGTTTTGAAGGAGATGCATCTGCCTGATCAGGAATAAATTCATGCAGACAGGATAGACCATGGAACGACCGTACAATTTTGAAAAAATAGAATCGAAATTGCAATGCAAGTGGGAGCAGGAAGGGGTTTTTCGTGTAAGCGAGGACAGCGAAAGGCCCCGTTATTATGTATTAGAGATGTTTCCATATCCATCCGGCCGTATTCATATGGGGCATGTACGGAATTACACCATAGGGGATGTGGTTGCCAGATATAAACGTATGCAGGGGTTCGAGGTATTACATCCCATGGGTTGGGACGCCTTTGGTTTGCCTGCGGAAAACGCCGCCATAAAACACGGCACACACCCGGCCAAGTGGACCTATGAAAATATCGATTATATGCGTTCACAGCTCAAGAAACTTGGATTTTCCTATGATTGGACCAGGGAGATAGCCACTTGCCATCCATCCTATTATCGTTGGGAGCAGCTCTTTTTCCTTGAGATGTACGAGAAGGGTCTGGTATATCGCAAACTCTCCAAGGTGAATTGGTGTGAGAGCTGTTCCACTGTGCTGGCAAACGAGCAGGTGGAGGATGGCGAGTGCTGGCGCTGCGGCACAAAGGTGGTGGAAAAGGAGCTGTACGGTTGGTTTTTTCGAATTACTGCCTATGCAGATGAGCTTCTGAAGGGCTGTGATAAACTGAGCGGGTGGCCCGACAAGGTCTTGACCATGCAGCGCAACTGGATTGGCAGGAGTGACGGGGCGAGAATTATCTTTCCTGTCGCGGACAGAGAGGGTGAAAACCTGACCGTGTTCACCACAAGACCGGATACGTTGTTCGGTGTCACCTTTGTCAGCATCGCACCGGAGCATTCCATGGTAATGACCCTGGCCCATGGAACCGGCCAGGAGCAGGCTGTAAAGGATTTTCTGGCAAAATGGACGGTCATTCCTTCAAAAGAACGTCTGGAGTCCAAGGAAAAGGAAGGCGTGTGGACAGGGGCCTTTGCGGTGCATCCACTTACGAGTGAAAAAGTGCCCATATATGTGGCAAACTTTGTGCTCATGGAATACGGCACAGGTGCGGTTATGGCCGTACCTGCACACGATCAGCGGGATTTTGAGTTTGCCCAACGCTATGGACTGCCCATCAGGGTTGTGGTGCAGCCTGACAATATTCAGGCCGAAAAAATGACTGAGGCATGGGATGGCCCTGGCAGACTTGTGGATTCAGGCGAGTTCAATGGTATAGACAATGAAGAGGCGAAGGCCGCCATAGTGGAGCGATTAAAGGCAAAGGGGCTTGGAGAGCCTACTGTCGCCTATAGATTAAGGGATTGGGGCATTTCGAGACAGCGTTACTGGGGTGCGCCGATTCCCATAATATATTGCAGCCGTTGCGGAATAGTGCCAGTACCAAGAGATCAATTGCCGGTGGAACTACCTCTTGATGCCCAATTGGATGCCAGCGGACGCTCGCCTTTGCCTCGTTTTGAGCCATTTTACAAGACGACCTGTCCTAAATGCGGCGGCGAAGCCAGGCGTGAAACAGACACCATGGATACCTTTGTGGAGTCTTCCTGGTATTTCGCCCGTTACACCTGCCCCGATGAGACTTCTATGCCTTTGGATAGAAAGCGTGTGGAAAAGTGGCTGCCTGTAAATCAATATATAGGCGGCGTGGAACACGCCATTTTGCATCTGTTGTATTCCAGATTTTTTACCAAGGTATTGCGGGACTTGGAATGGCTTTCGGTGGATGAGCCCTTTGAGAACCTGCTGACACAGGGCATGGTCTTGAAGGAAGGTGCCAAGATGTCCAAGTCCAAGGGCAATGTGGTGGATCCGGATGAGATGATTCGGCGCTACGGAGCGGATACGGTGCGTCTATTCATCCTTTTTGCCGCACCTCCTGAGAAGGATCTGGAGTGGAGTGATCACGGAATAGCCGGTTGTCATCGTTTTCTTCAGAAGCTCTGGCGTATTGTCACAGCCAATGCGGAGGGATTGCGGACAGCCGATACGTCACAATCCGCACTGGAACAGGCGGTCCTTTTTAGCACGGCCCTCAAGGCCCTTCGGCGCAAGACACATCAAACCATTGCCAAGGTCACCGATGACATAGAGCGCCGCATGCAGTTCAATACCGCTATCAGCGCGGTTATGGAGCTCATTAACGAGGTGCATGGGTGTTTGGGGAGTTGCAGTATGAATGCCGCGTTTTTGTCGGTTATGCGAGAGGCCTTGGACGCGGTTTTGATCCTGCTGTCGCCCATGGTGCCGCACATAACCGAAGAATTGTGGTGTGTCATGGGACATGCGGAATCCATCACCAAAGCCAGTTGGCCTCAAGCGGATGCAACGCTTCTGGACGCGAATGAGGTCAAGATCGCAGTGCAGGTCAACGGCCGGTTGAGAGGAGAAGTGACTGTGCCCAAAACCGCTTCACAGGAGGAGGTGCTGGCTGCCGCACATAAAAATGAGGCCGTGAAACGTCATGTCGAAGGCAAGGTCATCAGAAAGGTCGTCTATGTCGCCGGCAGACTGTTGAATGTGGTGGTGCAATGAACTATTCCCGTTTTTTCATTTTTTTGGCTTTCGCAGGTTTTTGGGCAGGGCTGTTGTCCGGTTGCGGCTACCGGTTTGCTGAGCGCAGCGATGCCTTGCCGTCCCGAATGCAGACCGTGTATGTGGCGCCTTTTGCCAACAAGAGCAATGAATTCCAGTTGTCATCCTGGATTACCGAGGACCTGCGCAGAGAATTTTTGCGAGGAGGTGCCCTGCGCCTGGCAGAGAGAGATGAGGCGGATGTCATCATAGAAGGTGAAGTGCGAAGAGTGGAGGTTTCAGGCCTTTCCTTTCTTGCCTATGACAAGGCTGTGGAGCGCAGAATAAATGTCGAGTGCGCAGTGCGCATGAAGGACAGGCGGACAGGTCGAATCCTCTGGCAGACCGCGAATCTGGTGCGAGACGAGGGTTTTCTCACAGGCAGGGACAACATGGAAAGCGATGCGTTCAAGGCGGATGCCTCCAGAAAACTCAGCCGTTACATGGCCGAGATCATCTATCATCGTGTGACAGGGGTATTTTAGGCGTCAGGAACTTTTCTGCTTTGTTACAATACCGGCACAGGCGTCAGACCCTATACCGGCCTGTATTGTCAGGCCTGTATTGTCAGGATGGATGGCGAAAAGAAACGGGTGTGAGTACGACAGTGTATAACGGGAAGTCCCAAAAATTAGGAGTTTTGTTGAATAGCAAGGCGCGAGAAGGCGAAAAAGCTAAGCATACTCTTCGTATGTGAGCATTTTTCGCTGACAAGCAACGCAGCTATCAGGCAAAAGAACAATTTTTGGGACTTTCCTATAACTATAAAGAGCCGCTTAAAGCGGCTCTTTTATTTGAAGGTTCCAAGTCATCAAGTAATCCCCGTACTTTTTGGAACTTCTTTATGTGTTTCGATTAGGACTGAAAGGTTATTGAACGGTCGCCTCGGTCAATGCCTTGAGTTTTTTGTGAAGACGGGATATCTTTCTGGCAGCTGTGCGCCAATGGAATGTACCTTTGGATGCCGTTTGATCGATGAGTTTTTGTGTGGCCCTGAACTGCTCCAATGCCTTTACAGGGTCTTTGGCTTCTATATTGGCCATAAGCCTCTTGACCATGGTCTTGACACGGCTTTTTCTGCTGGCATTCCGTTCCCTGCGTGTTTCGTTTTGACGCATACGTTTGATGGCTGATTTATGATTTGCCAAGTTTTATCTCCTTTTTTGCAATGTTTTTTGTCTGCAACGCGGCAGCTTCTTTTTTATAAATTCTAATTTAATAGCCTATCGTTGCAGGTGTGTCAATAAGATTCTGCTGTTTCAGGTCAACGGTATCTTTGAGTCGCATCACATTCAGTGGTTTCTCTGCCTTTCCGAAGAATATTTTTTTTGCTATATTGAAAGAATACAAGGCGTATTTGCGCCAGATTATATCGAAGGATTCCTTTTTTCGAAATGTCTCGAAGATCGGAAAATATTGGAGGAAGCTATACCCATGCAGAAAAAAAAGGTGTTGGTGGTCGGTTCTGGTGGTAGGGAGCACGCCCTTTGCTGGAAACTGGCAATGAGTCCTCGAATTGCGGCACTGTATTGCGCGCCAGGGAATGCCGGTATAGCCCAGTGCGCCGTTTGCGTGCCTGTGAAGGCCACAGATTTGAACGGCATATTGGAATTTGTGCGCAAGGAACGAATCGATATCACTGTAATCGGTCCGGAGGCGCCTCTGGCTGAAGGGCTTGCTGACCTGCTGGAAGCCAATGGTTTTCGTGTGTTCGGACCATCACAAAAGGCCGCCCGAATAGAGGCCAGCAAGGTCTTCGCCAAAGAGATCATGGCCAAGGCAGGAGTGCCTACTGCTGAACATCGTATTTTCACAGAACGAGAGTCTGCGATGGAGTATGTCAGAGAAGCATGGTCAAAGGGGAATCCGTCCATGCAAATGGTCTTGAAGGCCGATGGCCTTGCCGCTGGCAAGGGGGTCATAATCGCCAGGACCTTATCGGAGGCTGAGAAAGCCGTTACGGATATCCTCGAGCGCAAACTGTTCGGCAATGCCGGTGAAAGACTGGTGGCGGAGGAGTTTCTGCAGGGAGAAGAGGCATCCTTCATGGCGGTGACGGACGGCGATACGGTGTTGCCGTTGGCCACATCGCAGGACCACAAGGCGGTTTTTGACGGTGACAATGGCCCCAATACTGGTGGAATGGGCGCATATTCGCCGGCGCCGGTAGTAACAGACAGTCTGTTCCATGAGGTGCTGGAGACCATTATGAAGCCTGTGGTCAAGACCCTTGCTGCGGAGGGTATTACGTATAAGGGGGTGTTGTATGCCGGTCTGATGATTCATGAAGGCAAGCCCAAGGTCTTGGAGTTTAACTGTCGCTTTGGAGACCCGGAAGCGCAGCCTATTTTGATGAGACTGGAAACCGATCTGATGGAGGTCGTGGAAGCCACCATCGATGGCCGTCTGAACGAATTGCATCTGAAGTGGAATCCAAAGGCGGCGGTGTGTGTGGTGATGGCATCTGAGGGCTATCCAGGCGCCTACGAAACCGGAAAAAGAATAAAAGGGTTGGATAAGGCCTCAAAACTGCCGAATGTGCAGGTATTCCATGCAGGGACAACCATGAAGTCAGGCAAATATGTCACTGCCGGAGGACGTGTGTTGAGTGTTACCGCTCTGGGAGACAATATTGCCCAGGCCATTGAGGCCGCCTATGATGCCTGTGCAAAGATTCATTGGGATGGAGTGCACTACCGTAAGGATATCGGGAAAAAGGCATTGAAGCACTTGAAACATTCGGCAATGGTGGAGGCCGGCCCTGCGGTCGGCATTGTCATGGGAAGCAAGAGTGATCTGGAGGTGATGGAAGAGGCGCGCAAGGTGCTGAAGGAATTCGGCGTATCCTGCGAGGTGCGTATCCTTTCAGCGCACCGAACCCCTGAACTGGCCATGGAGTATGCGAAAAGCGCACGGCAAAGAGGGATGAAAGCCATCATAGCCGGAGCAGGTATGGCCGCACATCTGGCCGGTGCAATGGCTGCACACACCACTCTGCCCATCATAGGTGTGCCCATGGCCAGTTCCAGTCTCGGTGGAATGGATGCCCTGCTCTCCACTGTGCAGATGCCGCCTGGCGTTCCTGTGGCATGTATGGCCATCGGCAAGGCTGGAGCAAGGAATGCGGCAATGTTCGCCGTGCAGATCCTGGCGGTTTCAGACGCTAAATTGGAGCAGGCCCTGCATCAATATAGAAAAAGTCAGATTGAAAATATTCTGGTGCAGAATGAGAAGATTGAAGGAAACCGAATCTGATGCTGTGGCGGAGGCTGTACGGGTTCTGAGGGCAGGTGGTATTGTAGCTTATTCCACGGAAACGAGTTACGGACTTGGTGCATCCATCGAACATGCCGATGCCATGAGCCGTATCTATCTGATAAAAAAGCGTAGTATCGCCTTGCCCCTCCTGGTATTGATAGCTGAGATATCCTGGTTGGACGTCTTGGTACAGGAGATGCCGGATGAAGCCCGCAGACTCATGGCGCTGTGGCCTGGTCCTTTGACGCTGTTGTTCAGGGCCAGGCCTGAATTGCCGTTTCATCTGGTGGGCCCGGACGGGTTGATAGGTGTGCGCATCTCCAGTCATGCCTTCGCCCGTGCCCTTGTGCAGGAATTGGGTTGCCCTGTTACGGCTACGAGCGCCAATCTGCATGGTATGCCTGCCTGTCACGATGCGCGAGAGGTGATGGCTCAATTGCGGAATCCTGCTCCAGACCTGGTTATAGATAGTGGAAGGAGCAGCGGCGGTCCTCCTTCCACCATAGTCGACGTTTCGGTGCGGCCCTTTAGGGTGGTTCGCAAAGGCGCTATGAGCGAGATTGACTTGTTTTTGTAATTGGATTAAAAACAGAGGGCATCATGCCGGTCATTTGCTCAAATTTTTATCTTTGATCGGCTTTGTTATTGTAAATTATTGACGCCGTGATGGGCTGTTTTGATATGGAAGTCCAAAAAAGTTTTTGATAAAGGACATCGAATGTTATGAAGATTGAGAAAAAAAACAGATATGTAGAGGCCGGAGTGGATGTGGAGACCGCCAATAGATTTATTTCAAAACTGGCGCCAATGGTCGCCTCCACCTTCAAACGCGGGGTTATGACAGGTATAGGCGGTTTTTCAGGGCTGTTCGCCCTGGATACATCCCAGCACGCCGCTCCTGTGCTTGTGGCCTCTACAGATGGAGTCGGCACCAAATTGAAACTGGCCTTCATGATGGACAGACACGACACCATCGGAATCGATCTGGTGGCCATGTGTGTCAATGATATAATAGTCTGCGGAGCCCAGCCCCTTTTCATGCTGGACTATTTTGCCACCGGCAAATTGAAAGAAGGGGTTTCGCTCAGTGTTTTGCAAGGAATAGTGGCTGGCTGCAAGGAGGCTGGATGTGCGCTTATAGGTGGAGAAACAGCGGAGATGCCTGGTTTTTATGCAAATGATGAGTATGACATGGCCGGATTTGTGGTGGGTGTCGTGGACCGCAATCGTCTCATAGACGGTTCGGAGATCAGTGAAGGAGACGCCATTATAGGTCTGGCTTCCAGCGGATTGCATAGCAATGGATATTCCCTGGTGCGCAAGGTCTTTTTGGAGGAGAAAAAATACAACCTCAGCGATCGTCTCGATGCACTGGGCGGTGCTGTGCTTGGTGATGTTTTGTTGACTCCGACTCGTATTTATGTAAATACCGTGCTGCATCTCATTAAAAACAATTCCATAAAAGGTATGGTGCATATAACGGGCGGTGGTTTTCAGGACAATATTCCGCGAGTGATTCCAAAGAGTTGCAAGGCCGTAATAGACCTTTCTGCATGGCGCATGCCAGCGATATTTGAGTTGTTATCAAAGGATGGGAACATTCCTGTAGAGGAGATGCTAAACACCTTCAACTGCGGTATCGGCATGATACTGATAGTGCCTCAAGAGAACGTGCAGGATGTCCTTTTGCAGGCATCTGCATTGGGGGAACAGGCCTTTATGATAGGCCGTGTAGAGTCACGGCATGAAGATGAGGCGTTTGTGGTGTTTAACGGTTAGGTGAATCCTTGGCGTTATCCCCTGCCTTTGTTGACGCGCTCTCGCAACTCCTTGCCCACCTTGAAAAAGGGAAGTTTTTTGGGGGAGACTCGAATGGCAGTGCCGCTTTTGGGGTTGCGGCCCATGTATTCCTGATATTCTTTAACTATAAAACTCCCGAAGCCTCGAATTTCTATGCCATCGCCTTTTGCAAGGGCATTTGTCATGGCTCCAATGATTTCATTGGTGACGAATTCCGCTACACTCTCTTGTATCTCTGCTTCCTGAGCCAGCTCTGCGATCAATTCTGATTTGTTCATTTTCTCTCCGTATCCTCTTCCAAGGATGTTGTTGCCTTTATTTATTGGGATTTTTACGGAATGTCAATCATTAATTCCAGTGCCTTGTAAAGCCACTGCATAATTTTATAGCCCCCTGCCATTATGAAGGCCCATCGTCTGGCTCCAAGGCCTTTAATCTTGTATTTTCAACCTGCCGTGTTATTTTAACTTCAGGAGCGATAAGAATTATGGATATCTACCTTGGAAGACAGCCCATTCTCGATACCAGGCAGCGGACTGTAGCATACGAGCTGCTTTATCGTTCAAGCCTTCAAAATGTCTTTACACAGATAGACGGCGCTACCGCTACCTCAACCGTGCTTCATAATCTCTTTTGCTCTTTAGGTATAGAACAGGTCTGCGGCAAAAAGAAGGCCTTTATCAATTTTCCTGAGCAGATATTGCTGGAAGGCCTGCCCTCATTGGAGCCCAGGCAGATCGTTGTGGAAATACTGGAGACAGTATCCGTAACTCCGAATATAGTAGCTGCCTGCAAACAATTGGACAAACGTGGTTTCGTTCTGGCCCTCGACGACTTTGTCTTTGACGGAAGTTTCGATGAACTTCTGTCCCTGGCAAGCATTGTCAAGGTGGACTGGCGGGCTGTTCAAGGCCAGGATATGAAGAAACTTCTGGAATCCATAAACCGTTATTCACTTGTCCTGCTTGCCGAAAAGATCGAGACGGAAGAGGAGTTTCAAGAGGCCAAGGCCTTGGGTTTCGCCCTATTTCAGGGCTATTTCTTTGCAAAACCCGTTGTAATCACCGGTAAGGCCTTGCAACCAGCCATGATCTCCATGCTCAAGCTCATGGTGGAGTTGAACCGGCCTGAGATGGACATGCGGATTATGGCCGGGCTAATTCAAAATGACCCTGCATTGTGTTTCAAGTTTCTGAAGATCATCAATTCCGCTGCATTTGGACTGCGCACAGCCGTTTCCTCCGTGGAGCAGGCCATTGCATTCATGGGAGAAAACGAGGTCAGACGCTGGCTTTCTATCTTCCTGTCATCCAGGCTGTCCGCTGACCGTCCATCCGAGCTTATGGTTTCGGCCTGTTTGCGGGCGAGAACCGGAGAAAATGTCGCCAGGGCCATAAACAGGCCTGAATTGGCCTCCACCGTATTTTTTATGGGCATTCTGTCCTGTATGGATGCCATGTTGGGTAAGCCCCTGAAAGAGATATTGGAGGAACTGCCTGTGGCGGATGAGATAAAAGAGGCGCTTTTGCAAGGGACAGGCGAGTTGAAGCAGTTTATAAATGTAGTGTTATCCCTTGAGCGAAACGACAAAACAGCCATAGATAGCTTGGCGCAACAGTTAAAGCTTCCTGTATCCACCCTTTCACAGTGTTATTTGGATGCCATGGCATGGGTCAACAGCTATGTGGTGGCCTCGATGGAACAGTAAATTTTTATGGCGTCGCAAAAACTCGCAACTGCATATAGAATGTTTAATTTTTAATGTTGAAGGCTAAATTGTGGTTAAATTCACCTTGATTCAACATTAACCATTCAAAATTCGACATTATTCTCTTCACTGTTGGGTTGCCTGCCGTGCTCTTTATTCAGAGGCTCCAAGATATGGATTGAAATATCCGAAGCCAAGTTTTGGAAAGCGTTTTTTTAGAATTTTTATCATGTTTTTTATGCCAAGACGGTGTCCTGTGTATTTGTAGTGAATCTCTTTTAGATACCAGTCAGGATCTATGTTGTGGTTTCTGAGCTGTATGAAGTCCAGGCCTGTTTCTGCTATTACTGCCTCCAATCTTTCCAGTTCCTTTAGTTCGTCTGTCAGCCCTGGAAATATGAAGTAATTTAGGGATACGAAGCCCCCTGCCTCCTTCATGGCCTTGCAGGAAGAAATCACATCCTTTTGCGAGTAATCCACAGGCCGGTAGTAGGCATGATAATAGTCTTCCCGTATGCTGTTCAGGCTGATTCTAATGCTATTCAACCCTGCTTCTTTCAGCCTTTCCACCGCAAGAGGTCTGCTTGCATTGGTGTTCAGATTGATGGTACCGCGAGGAGTGGCTTGGCGCATGAGCTCAATGGATTTTCGCAGGGACTCCGCCTGTAACAGTGGTTCTCCTTCGCAGCCCTGACCAAAGCTCACAATGGCCTTTGGTGCCTGTTTGAGATGTGGAATTGCAATTTCGGCTATTTCCTGTGGTGTAGGCACGAAACGGATGCGTTCCTGAGTCGCAGGAGGGCCGTTTTGTGGTTGAAGAGAGATGCAGCCCACACACCTGGCGTTGCAGGAAGGTGATGTGGGAAGGGGGGCCTCATAGCGGTTGAGAAACAGATTTTTTGCGGCAGGACAGCCGTAGGTCAGGCTGCACTTGCCAAGGTGTTGAATAAGGCGGTTGTGTGGTGTCTCTTTCATTCTCCGCAGGGTATTTTTGCGAATGATATTTATATCGAAGTATTTCGAGTCTTGTCGAGTATCTAAATCGCTTCTGAATGCCGGCACCCAGAATCGATCTGCATACCAGCCCACTGCGGTGTATGCAAAGAGTGGTAGAGGGGGCAGGTCTTCTTTCTCTCTTTGAAAAGCGGCCATGGCAAGTTGTGTGTGGGCAGGGGCTATGAAGGCTGCTACCGCTCTGATGCCACCGGATTGCCCTGGAATGCTGTCCACCACTACCATTTCATCTTTTTCGTCGTCCCAGCCTATGGGCATACGGTTTGGAAGTACGAACAGCTCACTGCCCTCGGGCAGAGGGATCAGGTCGGAATGTTGAATGGGATGGAAGATATTGCCGCTGCGGCCTGCCATGCGAAGGCCTGGAAAATCGAATATCTGACCTTTTTCATTTGCGTAGACGAGGTAGGGTATTTGGTTTGGTTTTTTCATGTGGTATTTTGCTGTGTGTTGAATTTTATTGAATATTATCAGGATTTGTCTGTATGGGAAAGGTAGTCGTTACAGGTGCCAATGGTTTTATCGGCGGTGTTTTATGCGAAACACTCGTGCGCAATGGCATAGAGACTATAGGAGTGATTCGCAGTAGGCCCGATATGCCATTTTATGGCAATGATATCACGTGGTTGCGGAAGGATGGGCCTGGATGGGATGCGCTGAGTGGGTTGTCCGGCATAGACGCAGTGGTACATCTTTCCGGTGTTACATCAGGCATTGACGATGTCTTACTGCATGATATCAATGTGACGGAGACTCGCAAACTGTTTGATAAAGCGTATCAGCTCGGTGCGAGACGCTTCGTGTTTTTGAGCACGGTCAAGGTGCATGGAGAGCGGACATTCGAGCCATTGACCGAGAAAAGCCCTTTTAACCCCATGACGCCCTATGCCCGTTCCAAATTTTTGGCCGAACAGGTGCTTCTAGAGGCAAATCAAAATCATAATATCGATCTCGTTGTATTAAGGCCTCCTGCGGTTTACGGCCCTGGCATGAAGGGTAATCTTTTGAAGATATTGTGGCTTTTGAAAAGGAATCTGCCTGTGGTTGTGCCTGAAAAGACCGGCCTGCGCAGCCTGGTGTATGTCCATAATCTGGTGAATGCCGTTTTGAGTGTTGTACGCTCACAACCCCCTTTGCATTCGGCATTTTTTGTGTCGGACGGTCATGACCTCGATTTTACGGCATTAGTTGCCGGTCTCATTTCCTGCATGCAAAGCCGCAGCCGAATTATAAGGCTTCCAGCCGTTTTCTGGCGCATGGCCGAGCATACCCCTTTTTTGAACGAATATGTCCTGCGCGCCACTTCCTGTCTTCAGGTAAGCACTGAAAAGATTCGGCGGGAGCTTCATTGGAGGCCTGTTTTCGGCATAGAGGATGCCTTGAAACAGACCACTCAATGGTTTTTGCGAAAAAAAATGAGATGATCTGTTTTCTGGCTCTTGCCCCTGCATTTTTTCTGCCGCTCATGGCTGGTTATCTACTGCTTTCAAGGCCAGTTGCGTCACGGTTGCCCAGGGCATTGCTGGATATACCTTGCAGTCGCTCCCTTCATGACAGCCCTGTGCCGCGACTTGGCGGGTTGTGTATCTGGCTGGGGGTACTGATCTCGTGGCTCCTCGTGCCTATGCCCGAGAAAATTTTTTTGTTTACAGTCTATTTTTGCACCTTGGCCCTGATCTTTATCTCCTTTCTGGATGATTTTTTTCGTATTTCTCCTGTGGCGCGATTGCTCACTCATCTTGCCGTGACTTTTTTCTGGGTCTATATATTTTTTATGTCGGAATCCTTTGGGGTGCTTGTGATTGTCCTGGCCCTGTCTCTCACATGGATGACCAATCTCTTCAATTTTATGGACGGCTCAGATGGTTTGGCCGGATCTATGGCCTGTGTTGGATTTGGTTTTTACGGGTTTGCCGCTTTTTTCGCAGGCGACATGCAATTTGCGTGTTTGAATTGGGCGGTCAGTCTCGCCTCCATTGCCTTTCTGTTTTACAATGCCCCTCCGGCTCGTATGTTTATGGGCGATGCAGGGTCCATTCCATTGGGTTTTTTGGCAGGGGCGTTCGGCATGACCGGATGGAAGACCGGTCTGTGGCCATGGTTTTTCCCTGTGTTGGTCTTTTCTTTTTTCGTGACGGATGCCACTGTTACGTTGTTCAAACGTTTGCTAAATGGTGAAAAGATATGGCATGCCCATTGCAATCATTATTATCAGCGTCTTGCAAAGCTCAAAGCAGGTATCAGAGGCCACAGGCATGTGCTGAAAACAGGCTTTATTACCATGTTTTTAAGTGGTATTTCCGGCATGTTAGGTATATATTATTCAAATTTACGAATATGGTTGTTGGGATGGCTGATTTGGTATTTGTATTTTTTTATAAAAATAGATAAAAAGTATAAGGCAGAAGGGTTGGAATGACAAACAGATAGATATAAGATTTCAGGACAAAAGTATCTTTTGAAATCTTATATGAGTGTGATGGAGGGTGTTGAATGAGGCAGATTTTTAAGCGGTTACGTGTTTTTTTGTTGAACCGCAGATGGCTTTGGGTCAGAACAGTCATATTTTTTTATGATCTGATGGCTATTATGGCTGCATGGCTCGGGGCCACCTATCTTTTTTACAATTTCAATGTGCCGGGCGATCAACTCAAGAATGCATATGTGGCCTTGCCGCTTTTGATGTTCTGTCAGATGGGTGCCGTCTTTCCTTTCAGGCTCGACAGAATAGTGGCCCGCTTCATAGCCCCTGCCGACATCATTCGTATCATAGAGGCGGCTTTTGCGGCTGTCCTGGTCTCGTTTGCAGTCATGTTTTATTACTTCAGCGTACCTTTTTCCGTGTTTGTGGTTGATTTTCTGCTACTTGTATCCATGATGATCGGAGGTAGACTCGTCTATCGGTTTTATACCGAAGGTTTTTCCACTCCTGAGAGGGGACTAAGAACGATCATCGTTGGTGCGGGCAGGGCCGGAGAGCTGCTTCTGAGGGATTTGCTGCACAAGGAGCAGAATGTCTATAAACCCATCGGTTTTGTGGATGATGATCGTCTGAAGCTGGGTAAAGAGATACTCGGTGTAAAGGTCCTTGGCCGCACAAGGGAACTGCCTGTCATCGTCAAGAGACTGGACATTGAAATGGTGCTTTTGGCGATTCCTTCCGCATCCCAGCGCACGATCAAGCGCATAGCCGCAACATGTAAAATGATAGACGTGCCCTGTCGCATGATGCCTTCTTTCGAGACCATCATGACAGGGAATCTGAGGCTTAAAAACGTCGACCATGTTCAAATAGAACCCGTTCAGATTGCTGAAGATGTCCTGGGCAGAAAACCCGTGCACATAGATGATTCCCTTGTAAGACAGGAACTGGAGGGGAAAACCGTTCTGGTAAGCGGAGCAGGCGGATCTATAGGCGGAGAGCTCTGCCGTCAGATCGCCGAGCTTTCTCCAAACAAATTGATTTTACTGGAGGCCAGCGAGTTTGCGCTCTATCAGATAGAGATGCAGCTCAAAGAGCGTCTGCCATACCTGCCCATTCGGGCTGTGCTGGGCAATGTCTGCGACCTGGATGGAATGCGTGCGCTCTTTGAAGAGGAGGGGCCGAATATAGTTTTTCATGCGGCTGCATACAAGCATGTCCCTATAGTGGAGTTGAACGCAAAGGCCGGAGTCGAGACCAATGTATTCGGCACCAGAATCATGGCGGATGTCTCTCATGAATTCGGTGTGGAAAAGTTTGTCCTCATCTCCACCGACAAGGCGGTAAAACCGACGAATGTCATGGGCGCCACCAAGCGGGTGGCTGAGATCTACTGCCAGAACCTCAACGATCGCTCCGATACCGCCTTCATCATCACGCGTTTCGGCAATGTTCTGGAGTCTTCAGGTTCTGTTGTGCCTCTTTTCAGAAGTCAGATACAGAAAGGCGGGCCGGTTACCGTTACGCACCCGGAGATACGGCGTTTCTTCATGACTACTCACGAGGCCTGCCAGCTGGTGTTGCAGGCCGCTTCTCTCGGCAATGGAGGCGAGATATTTGTGTTGGATATGGGCGAGCCCGTGAAGATCGTCGATTTGGCGGAGCAGGTGATTCGCTTATACGGTTTGATACCGGATGTAGATGTCCATATCAAGTTCACTGGTCTCAGGCCCGGTGAAAAGTTATATGAAGAGCTCTTTTATCCTGCTGAATCCTTGACTCATACCGCCCATCCGAAGTTACTGCTGGCCATGGGAGACGGCCAGCGTGACTGGGTCTGGTTCAACGCCCAGCTCAAAAGGCTCAAGGCCGCCAGGGGTGAGGAAGAGATTCGCAAGGCATTGAAGTCCATAGTGACTGAGTATAAGGTCAAAAAATCTGCGCCGGGCATATATGTGCAGTTGGAGTCGAGTCGCGAGGGGTGATCGTCATGTGGAATAGACCATTGCAAGAATTTGCGGTGTATTTTCTGGCGTTCGTTGTGCTGTCAATCAGCGCTATTCCAGCCTTTTCAGGCATCGAGAGCCCTTTTCTGCCCTATCAAGAGCGCTTTGAGGGTGGTTGGATTGATTGGGATTCAGGTCTTATCTATGGAATCGGCAGGGCCTATCTCAATGAAAACAATGGGTCCCGTCCCATGACCATCGGAGCCGCCCGCGTCACAGCATCCTCCAATATCGTAAGGTTGGCGGCAAGTATTCATGTGGATGATCGAGAGACCCTCAAGACCTTGAGTCGCGGGAATTTCCTGATGAGAGTTAAGGCGTTTCTGCGATATCGCGACAAGGAGGAGCATTGGGTGACCTCAGGCGGTAATCCGTATTACGAGGTGATTCAATATACACCCATAAATGGCGTTGAGGGCCTAACTGTCCATGTATTGAATACTGTTTCCGGTCAGTCGCAAGGGCTGGTGGGAGAGGCGGGGCAGACATCATCAGTTGCGTCCGGTGGTTCGTCCAGCGAAGATACGACCTGGCTGGTGTTGGATGCCAGGAGATTACAGCGTGGAAATGCAGTGAAGCCTGCCTTGTTTCCAAGATTGACCAGCCGTAGCGGTGATGTGCTTTATTCAAGGGATACGGTGGACAGGAATGCCATAGTAGAGCGCGGCATGGTGAGGTATGTGGTCACAAATCGTTCAGCCGAAGACATAGTGTCCGCCATCGACCCTGACAGATTGCCTTTTTTCAGTTTTTTTGAATGCAGTGCCGGCTGTTGCATGGGCTGAGGAGAGGGCCCCGCGAGTCAAACGACAGAACTATATCGTCAAGGATGTGGAGCAGTCCAGCGGGTTGTACCGCACAAACCTCGTCATAAACGATAGAGATGCCTCCGAGATAAAGATGGTGGACAGAGAGCATCAAGTGCTGCAGAAATGTAGGGTCGTGGTCATTGTATCTTCACCCATCGGAGGTGTTGGAAGTCAGATTCCTTTTTGGTTGTCTGATGGGTTGAATGGATACTCGCCGCAATCGGCCTATTCTTTGAGCAGCTATTTCCCCCAGGCTGTCATGGCTGAGGATATTGTTTTGCCATGAGATGCATACTGTAAAAGGCCTTAAAAGACTTCAACTCAGGGTTTCGGTTTTAGTAGCCGTTTTGTTGGCCCTGATTGTGGTCTTGCTGTATCTGCTCGGCATCTTCAGGCCCATGGATTATCTGTTTTACGACCTGAATTTCCGTTTGCGAGGCGAGCGGTCTGTTTCAGGTAAAGTAGTTCTGGTACTCATGGATGAAAAGAGCGCACTGGAGCTTCACAGAACACGGTATTGGTCTCGAATGCATCTGGCCAAAGCCATTGCCAATCTGAATGGGGCAGGGGCCGGATTATCGCCCTGGATATACTGCTGTCCGCACCTGATCCTGATTCAATGGAGGACATCACCCTTGCCGGCGCCATCGCTGATGCCGGCAATGTGGTGCTGGCGCGCGTGGCGACGGCTCCTGGCGTGGGGGAGATATCCGCATTACCTCTGTTTCAGGAAGGCATGATAGGTGACGGTTTCATAGACCTTACACCTGACATGGACGATGTGCTCAGAAGGATTCATTTTTTTCATGCCAGACCCCTTGAAGACGGTTCCCTTCAACTGGTACCTGCCTTTGCCCTGGAGGTTATTCGGGCATACTACAACCTTCAGTATCAGCTGGATTTTTCACGGCTCGATTGTTTTTGCATGGGAGTTCCTTCGGCAATCATCGAGCTTCCTTATTCGGAGCTGGCCATAGATTTTCGCGGTACATACAGGGCGTTTCCCGTCATTTCTTATGTGGATGTGGTGCATGGGAACTTCGATACTTCTCAAGTCCAAGGGGCCATCGTGTTGATTGGAAGCAGCCTGATGGCGGACAAGGATTTTTTTAATACACCCATTACACGTATGAGCCAGGGCAGAGATATCGCTTTGCCTGCAGGTCTGTCCTTGAATGTGCAGGGTATATACGCCCCGAGGGACCTGAGTGTTGCATGCCATGCAAACGCTATAGAGACCATGCTTCAGAAGGATTTCATCTCGTACATGGAACGCGGCCATGTGGCCATGGCGATCTTTTTGACGTCAATGGTTGCCAGCCTGTTTTTCATGCAGAGTCTGGCCGTCTGGCAGGAAACCGGAGTGTTTTTTTGTTGCTTGTCTGTATTCAGGCTATGTCGTTTCTTGCATTTTTCAAATGGTCTTTTTCAATCGATACGACCGCCTTGTCCTTCGGGGTGTTGAGCCAGTTTCTTTCGAGCCTCTTTATCAAAAAGATATTCGAGCGTAAAACCGCTCATCTCATCGAAGACATGTTCGGTAAATATGTCGCTTCAGCCTTTGTATCGGAACTGGTGAACGGCCGAGTGGAGCCATCCCTTGAAGGCATAAAGAAAGAACTCACGATCTTGTTTACAGATATTCGAGGATTTACCACCATTTCTGAGCGGTTAGGACCACAAAAAAACAGCGGCATTTTTGAATTACTATTTCGGCAGAATGATTCCGGTGGTATTTAAGTATGGCGGTACACTGGATAAACTCATCGGAGATGCCGTCATGGCCTTTTTCGGCGCGCCTATCGAATATAAAGACCATGCACAGCGGGCTGTTCAGGCGGGCGTAGAGATGTTGGAGGTGTTGAAAGAGATTCGTTCTTCTGGCATCAAAGGCACGGAAGGTCTTGATATAGGCGTAGGCATAGCCACGGGAGATGTGACCCTTGGCAACCTGGGCAGCGATGAATTTTTGAATTATACTGTTATAGGGGACACTGTAAATCTGGCTTCTCGGCTGGAGGGGCTTAACAAAACCTATGGCACACATATACTCATTTCGGAACGCACTGTCGTGCAGATACATGGTTTTGTTTTGAGGGAGGTTGGCGAGGTTGTGGTGAAAGGCAAGACGACCCCTGTTAAAATATATGAATTGATCGTAAAAGGAGAAACGAATGCAACTTGAACGGCTCGGTTTTATAGGTGCAGGCCAGATGGCCGAGGCCCTTATAAAGGGGATTTTGGCCAAGGGGCTTTTGAATCCGTCTCAGATAGCGGCGTCTGAACCATCGGCACAAAGGAGAAACGACCTGCAAGAGCGGCTGGGAATAGGGCTCGTCGAGGAGAATAAGGCTGTGGCCGGCATGGTTGATGTATTGGTACTGGCTGTAAAGCCTCAGGTGATGATGAAGGTGCTCACCGATATAGGGCCGTCTCTGACGCCCAAACACCTGCTCATCTCCATTGCCGCGGGCGTTACCACGCAGTTTATGGAGTCCATGTTGCCTGACGGCACGCGAGTGGTACGTGTTATGCCCAATACCCCTGCCTTGGTGCAGGCCGGTGCATCAGCCCTGTGCGCAGGCAGGCATGCCTCACCGCAGGATTTGGAGACGGCAAAATCCATCTTCGATGCCATCGGAAAGGCGGTTGTGTTGCCCGAGGAGCTCTTGAATGCGGTGACCGGTCTGAGTGGTAGCGGTCCTGCCTATGTATTCACATTCATACAGGGCTTGATAGATGCAGGTGTGCGGGAAGGGCTTTCACGGGATGTGGCCGCTATGCTTGCCGTGCAGACCGTGTTCGGCTCCGCTCTCATGTGTCTGGAAATCGGTAAGTCGCCTGCTGAGCTGACGGCCATGGTGACTAGTCCTGGCGGAACCACCATCGAAGGGCTGTATGCCCTGGAGAACAGGGGTTTCCGTGCAACCATAATGGATGCGGTGCGTGCGGCTACGGAGCGTTCTCGTTCCCTTTCCAAAAGTAATTGAATATGACAGCCACCAGAGCGGCTTCAAGCCGTTTGACTCAGTCGGTCATAGTATTAAATGATAATGCCTTGGCCCTTCAGGTCTGTGGTGAACAGAGTGCTTATCTCAAGTCCATAGAGAAGGCCTTTGATGTGAGTATTACTGCAAGGGGTAATGAACTCACCATAGTTGGCGCGCCCGTGGATGTGCAGCTTTCGGACAAGACCATACGCGGGCTGTATGAGCTGGTGGAAGACGGCCGCATTCTGGCCAAAAGGGATGTGGAGCACGCCATTCAGCTTGTCAAGGAGGACAAGGACGCCGATCTTTTAAAGACCTTTAATGAAAAGGCCCTGGTGGTCTCGGGAAAGCGTTTCATAGCCCCTAAGACACTGAACCAGACTCAATACATAGAGGCCATTCATGAAAACGACATCGTCTTTGGCATTGGTCCTGCAGGCACTGGCAAGACCTATCTGGCCATGGCCATGGCGGTCTCCGCCCTTTTGAAGGATCGTGTAAAACGCATCATTCTGACTCGCCCAGCGGTGGAGGCAGGGGAAAAACTGGGTTTTTTGCCGGGCGATCTGGCCGAGAAGGTGAATCCATACTTACGGCCCCTCTACGATGCACTTTATGACATGTTGCCTTTTGAGCGGGTTTTGAGCCTCATAGAAAAACGGGTGATAGAGGTGGCGCCATTGGCCTTTATGCGTGGTCGCACATTAAACGACGCCTTTATCATTCTGGATGAGGCCCAGAACACCACCACCGAGCAGATGAAGATGTTTCTTACACGGCTGGGCTATAACTCCAAGGCGGTTATCACAGGCGATGTCACTCAGATAGACCTACCGGAGCGTCAGGTCTCTGGTCTGGTGGAGGCCAGAAACATACTTCAAGGCATTGGAGGCATAGCATTCATCTTTTTTTCCAAACAGGATGTGGTGAGGCACAGGCTGGTGAGTCGCATCATTCAGGCCTATGAGGATGCAGAGAAACAGCGTAAAGAAAAATTTACATCACCACCCAATGAACAAACGGTTTGATTCCTATGCCTGTCTTCGTTACAGATGAAGCCTTTGATTCGTGGGATTTCAACAGATTGGCCTTTGCAAGGTCGGCGCACCTGCTGGTGAGGCGCATAGCTGATTTTCTGAAGATGCCGTCAGCTTCTGTTCCTTTACCATTTTTAGACAATGAACCCCAGTTAAGCATACTTTTGACCACAGATTTAGGCATAAAGGTCATAAACGAGCAATGGTTTAAAAGGCCTTGGCCTACAAATGTCATTTCCTTTGCCCAGCAGGTCGTGAATGGGTTGTTTCCTGGATTTGATGCTGTCTTGGGGGATGTGGTCATTTCGGTGGAAACTGCGGCGAAAGAGGCGAGTCATAGCGGAATTACTTTGAATCAGCGCATGGAAGAGCTGCTGATTCATGGTCTTGCCCATATTCTGGGTGAAGATCATGAAGATGAGAGATCGGCAAAAAATATGAGGGCGATGGAAGTCAAACTCAAAAGTATATTGCATGGAGGACAAAAAATGCCAGAGCTTTGTATAAATGTGGATCACATTGCCACAATTCGTCAGGCAAGGGGAGGAAACGAGCCTGACCCTGTGACAGCTGCTTCATTGGTGGAATTGGCGGGTGCTGATGGTATCGTGGTGCATCTCAGAGAGGACCGCCGCCACATACAGGATCGGGATGTAAAATTGCTGCGCCAGACGGTCAAGACTCGGCTCAATCTGGAGATGGCTGCCACGGATGAGATGATAACCATTGCCTGTGAGATCAGACCGGATGTGGTGACACTTGTTCCGGAAAAACGCAGGGAACTCACAACAGAAGGCGGTCTGGATGTTTCGAGCCATAAAAAGAAGGTTCAAGAGGCTGTCGAGCGTCTTCATGAATCGGGTATTCCTGTCAGCCTTTTCGTGAATCCAGAGGTGGAACAGATTGAAGCATCGAAAGATATACAGGCGGATTGTGTGGAGATACATACGGGTCGTTATGCCGATGCACAGTCGTCTGAGATTCAAGACGAGGAATTTGAACGTATCCTCGAGGCAGCACGTGTTGCTGCGGAATCAGGGATGCGAGTGCATGCCGGCCATGGCTTGCACTATCGTAATGTCACTCGGGTTGCAGCAGTCAGCTATATCGATGAATTGAGCATCGGTCATGCTGTGATAGCCCGTGCTGCCCTGGTGGGTCTGGAGAGAGCTGTTCGAGAGATGTCGTCCTTGGTGAAGCGCGGATTGCCTTTATAATGATTTCCGGAATCGGGGTTGACATTGTCTCCATTCACCGTATCGAAAGGGTGGTTATGCGGTGGGGGGAACGTTTTTTGCGACGCATCTTTTCTCACGATGAACTGGCCTATGCCATGCAAAAAACTAATCCTTACATCTCACTGGCAGGGATGTTTGCAGCTAAAGAGGCATGCGCCAAGGCGTTGGGTTGCGGTATTGGCTCAATATCCTGGCTCGATATGTGTGTTGAGCGGGATAAAAAAGGCAGGCCGTTTCTTTCCATGGCAGAATACTTGCTTCAAAAGATTACAGGTGTATCTGAGGCGCGTATGCATTTGACTATCAGTCACGACAGCGACAATGCGATAGCGGTGGTTGTCCTGGAATCCTTCAATCATGTGCCTTGACATGCCATTTTTTAATGAATAGGTTAGATATCGAAGGAGGAGATGCCATGTCCCTTACATACGAAGAAGTTCTTGCCCTATTTCAAGAGACTGACCGTCAGATGCAGGAGACCGACCGTCGGATGCAGGAGACTGACCGTCAGATGCAGGAGACCAACAAAAAGCTCGAGAAGGGATTTCAGGAGTTGCGGCAGCAGATAGGCCGTCTGGGGAATCGTTTAGGCGAGTTCGTGGAGGAGATGGTAAAGCCTGCTGCTGTGCGGTTGTTTCAGGCAAGGGGTATTCCGGTTCATCGAGTAATTCGAGAGGTCACCGCCTATGATGACGATGGCAATTTTGTTTTTGAGATTGATTTATTGGTCATCAATAATGATGCAGCTGTGGCCGTAGAGTGTAAGAGCCATGCCGGTATAGAGGATATCAAGGAACACATGGAGCGTCTGGCGATCTTCAAGAGATATTACCCAGAATATGCAAAGTTTAAGTTGTATGGCGCTATCGCCGCCATGGTCATGCCGGACGAAGTGGCTCGTTTTGCATACAGGCATGGCCTCTGGGTGCTTGCCCAGTCAGGGGACCATATACTCATTAAAAACGATGGAAAATTTACGCCCAAGGAGTGGTGAAATACAATCATGTTAGAGAATAACTTGCGTCCATTTTTTGTTGTTCATTTGAAAGTGATGCGTTATGAGAGGTTTTATCACCTTTGTGGCCTGCTGTGCCTATGTTTTTTGCTCGCATCCTGTGCCGGCACATCACGGCATCATCTGGCCATAGACGCCTCCCTCATCGAGCCAGGTCAGAGCCAGGAAGACGTGCTTCGCATGCTGGGCCCGCCAAATGCCACTCGCACCAACCATCTGGGCCAGGAGGAGTGGCATTATTATGAGGTGCGCAGACATTTTTGGCACAAGTTGCCGTTTTCGGACCGTTTTGACAGACCTGAAGTGGATGCCTTGATGGTGGTTCTGGATCAAGGCAGAGTGCGCAATGTGCAGTATTATGTGCCTGTGCCCAACAGGTGATAAAAGAGAAGGCCTTTATTGAAAGAGGATACGTAGTATGGAAGAGTTTGAAAAACATAAGACAGCATAAACCAGCTGCGCCTAAATATGGATAGACGTTTTGATAATGTCAACAAGCGCTTTGAGCAGGTGGACAAGCGCTTTGAGCAGATCGATAAACGATTTGAACACATCGAGCAGAAATTGGATAAGATAGTCGAACGCATCGACATTCGCATCGACAATGGCTTGAAGGAAAATCGAACCTTGATAGTTCGTCTTTTTACCTTTGCCATGACCTTTTCTGCCATTTCATTTGCCGGGCTTGTGGCCAAATTGTTCAGTTGTTCTGATAATGAATGCAAGAAGTCATGCCTGATCAGTTTCGCATAGCCCGTGAACGAATGGTTGCCCAGCAGTTGGCAGGCCGCGGCATCAGAGATGAACGGGTGCTCTCTGCCATGCGTAAGGTGCCTCGCCATCTCTTCGTGGACGAGGCTTTGCGCGATCAGGCCTACAGCGACTTTCCCTTGCCTATAGGCCATGGTCAGACCATCTCGCAGCCCTATATCGTTGCCTTGATGACTGAGCTTCTGCAGCTCAATGGCCATGAAAAGATTCTGGAGATCGGTACCGGCTCAGGCTACCAGACCGCTGTCCTGGCTGAGCTCAGCCGCTTTGTGTACAGTGTGGAGCGCATTTCAGCCCTGCTCTTTCGAGCAAAAAATACACTCCATGGTCTTGGCTACAGCAATGTACACATCAAGCTGGACGACGGCACCTGGGGTTGGCGGGACAACGCCCCTTACGATGCCATTCTGGTTACGGCAGGCGCGCCCTTTGTGCCTGAACCTTTGCTGGAGCAGCTCGCCGATTCAGGGGTCATGGTTATTCCCGTGGGAGATGAATTTTCTCAGGTGCTGGTGCGCGTGCACAAGTTTAACGGCAGTCTCACACAGGAGACCATTACGGGCGTCAGGTTCGTAAAGCTCGTAGGAGAGCACGGATGGCGAGAGTGAGGAGTGAGATGTATCAGTTGATACTGTCTCCTGTCACCTTCCAGAGTTGATAGGCCGGATTTTCCGTGAGCACTGGTTGAAAGTATGGTGCTATCCCTTCTTTGCATACAAATAGCCTATTAAATATTGTTTCAGCGATGTTTTCCTGCATCACAGCACCGACACTGGAAAGGCCGTTATAAGAAAAGACATAACCGATGGGACGGCCATAAAAACGTTTTTCAGCGCCACATTTTTGATAGAAAAGTAGCATACCATGATTTGAACCTGAGTCGATCAACCCTCGTTGTGTATCGACCTTTGTTTTGTCATCTTGAGATCTAACAAGCCCTGATGATGACTCGATGAGCCCTGAAAATGGTTCGTACATTGTCTCTCCCCCGCTTTTAGTCATAGGATTCCATGTTGCAAAATAAAACAGCCAATTGAGCACATGGGCCGTACGCTCATCTATGAAGATGTAGATAGGTGGAGTGCTCTTGGGAAAGAAGAATTCTATCCAGTTATCGATGGAAGTTATTCCTGATGCAGTCTGAAGTTTTTGTTCATTCAAGATGTTTTTTGCCTCGAATGGACCTGCAGACAGAATGCGTTTTATGAGAGAAAATGCCTCTGAAAGCCGTTTGGCTTCATTTTCTTGCATGGGCAGGGCACGTGTTACGATATCGAGGCCAGCTTCACCTCTTGCCACAAAAAAACGCATGAAATTTGCGGCAAATCTGGCATCGTTTGCCATATAGGGGATGGCATTGGCTATAGTTCTATAGCCTCCATGAAATTGACCGTCACTGATGGTGGCCCTGTCGGCCCAATAGACTATATTGTGGCCATGATCCCACCACGCCCAGACAATGGCGTTTGGAGGAGTAACTTCTTTGACCTTCGCTATACCTTCGATGATATAAGGCCGTTGTGACGGCCATATCACCTGTGTTGTGGTGGCATATACAGGTCTTACGCATAGCAAAATGGAAAGAGCCAGTGCCAGATAGTGCAGAGCTGGCTGTTTCTCGCCAAGTTTTACCAGTTCAAAGACACATAGTCCTATTCCAATTGCAACCACTGGCCCTGCAAAGATGAGGAATCGAGCGGCAATGAGGCTTAAACAGCCAAGACCTATGGGTATTGCCAGCACGAGTATCGACGGCACATCCCTTTTGCGTATCAACCATGCGGAATAACCCAGGATCGCAATAAAAGGCGCTGCTATCTCGCCGGTGAAGGAGGCCAATGCTGTCATAAGGCCGTCCATCTGCTGTTCAGAAATGCTTATGCCGATATTCGGCAACAGTCCGGTTTCTTTTGCAATATATCCGTATTTTTGCATGATTTCGGCAAACAGCCCCCACTGCACAGCTAAATATGCCGCAATACCCAGGCATATTGCAATCCCTGCGAGGGCTGAGTAGAACAATGTCCGTTGGGTACGAATGCGCCATAGGAATACGGGCAGGGTCAACAGCATGGGAAGTGTAGCCAGAATGGCCGCCACCTTTCTGGCTTGATCCCACCACCATACAAAAAGTGCGGCCAGGATGAGGTAGCAGCCCATAGCCACGTAGCGTTTTGTTCCATCCTTTTTTAGAATATAAATGGCCAAAAAACACAGGGACCAGATAAAAATTGGATTTAGAGAATCCGTATCGAACCATCCAATACTGCTTCTGGCAACGAATGGTGTGGCAAGAAGGCTCACAAGGGCTGCCGCCAGTCCTGCTGTGCGGCTTGCCAGCAGACTTCCGATTCCATACATGGGCAGGGCCAAGGTGACGGCCAAAAAGGTTGGAAGCACTGCACCTACCCAGTTGAGATTCATTCCAATTTTTATCAAAAATGCTGCTATAATCGAGAGCAGAGGTGGTGGAGCAGGTGGGGCTGGAGTGGCTGGTATTGACCTCATCTGGCTGAATTTGTCATATTTCCCTTGCGCCAGATCCCTTGCCAATGCCAGATAATAAGGGGCATCAAAGGTGGTGGAAAGGGGTTGACCCTGAAAGAATGCCCTGGTAGGCTCACTTTTCCATGCAACCAGGTCATCCAGTCTCACGAATAGTCCAACGAGCATGATAAATGTAAGAGCAAGACAGGTAATTAGTTTTTTATTATTCATCATTATCCTCAGCCTCAATCCATTAAATATATTGATTCAGAATTAGGGTCTTCTTTTACATACCATCATCATGTCATGTCAAGGGTGATAAATCTCTATTAAGTAGTCCTGTTGTTCTTTCACATGGTTGTGTGGCATAATCTTTGCTTAAAAATTAAGGCATGAAACATCGTTCAGTTATCTTTCAGATTTGTACTATGTTACTGTTGTTCCTGTCAGTCCCTTGTCAGGGTCGGGCTGATAACCAGTTTATTTCAGTCCAGGATGGTTCTGCCTCACTTGCACAGCGTATCGCCCTGTTGCGCTCCCAGTCAAAAAATTATCCTTTGTTGCAGAATGCCACATTAAATAAAATTGCAGAAGGCCACTGTGCTGATATGGTGCGTCGTCTTTATTTCTCCAATGTTGATCCCGATGGCCGTGATACAAGGGCCCGTGCCATGGAGGCAGGTTACAGCCTTTTACCCCTTGAGGACCATCGTGTGAATGGAGATAATCGTCTGTCTTCAAATTTAGGCCTTATCACAGAGGGTATAAGCGGTTTGGTGGTGAATTTTCCTCTGCCAGTTTCCGATGCCGTTGATGCCATCTGGTCCGATTTACTGCGCCAGGAGCTGTCCTTTATCGATTCCAATCTGTTAGAATTTGGGGTTTCCTTTGGCGTGGCTCAATTTAGTTTGAACGGCAGCCAATTTTATGTCTATCTCGTGTCGGTGGTTATTGCCAGGCCATCCATCAGGAATCCTTATGTTTTTCAGTGTGGACATGTTGTGAGGCGTGTCATGGCAAACAATCTATTTTCGCCTTTGGAGTTTGTATTACAGCCTGTTGATTCCGTGCCATTGTTGAATGCCGATGACGGTTCTGTCCTGGCGACAACGGATACAAACGGCACCTATTGTTTCAGAGCCCCTCGTTTTTCATCCATTAGATACGAGGTCTGTGACCGCTCCTATCTCAAAATTTATCCTGTGGACGACACCCTTCTTTTTACAGTTGACATTCAGTCCGATTGTGCTAAATGAATGGCTCTGTTCCCTGTTATATTGCCCCAAGAGGGTTCCATATTTTTTAGAAATTCTTGAATCAGGAGAAGTTATGTATATGAAAGCCATGGCTAAAGCGGTTTTTGTTGGATTTTTGGCCTGTTCCATTGCCCAGGCTGTATTGGCAGAGGATTCCAGTCTTTATGGTAAAGGTGGTGATGTAACAATCACTGCACAGGAGGCTGAAGTTTTTAAGAATCGTATGGTTCCCAAAGAAGTAATCCCTCCTAAGCGGGAGATGCTGCGCGTCATGTTGGAGCAGCGTCTTTTTGCTAGAGAGGCAGAGTCTCAGATATTGCCAAAGGATAAGGAATTGGCCATCGAGTTGGAGCTCTTAAAGGAAAAGCTGCTTGCCAGGGCATATTCAGATGATTATCTGCAGAAAAATCTCAAGATAGATGACGCTGTCATTGAATCCTATTATCTCTCCCATATCGAAGACTACAAGACTCCCAGGCAATACGATCTCTCCCGATTGATCTTCGATAGCCAGGATAAGGCGCAGGCTGCGATTCAGCAGCTCAAAGAAAAGCCTGATGTCTTTGCGGAGTTGATAAAGACCAGTCTGGACCCTGCGTTGCGCTCCAAAGATGGTAAGTTAGGACTTATTAAAGAGACGGACCTCAAGCCTGAGATTCGCAATGCCGTCTCCAATTTGAAAGAGAATGGAATTGCTGGTCCTGTGGAGATGAACGGTTTTTATTATATCTTCAAGATAAACAAGATTGTCCCTGAATCCTATAAGTCCTTTGCGGAGGTCAAGAAGGACAAAGCTCTCTATGACAAGATAGCATTTCAGAAGAAGGATGAGGTGCTAAAAAAACATGCAGAGGAGCTAATGAAGAAGTATGGCTTTGAATGGACAGACCTGGCCAAACAGGGTTGGAATGACCCGATTGCTCCCATATCAGGTAATTAGGGGGTGCTATGATAGGTTGCACCATGATAGCCAATGTTTGGTCGAAAACAGCCAGACTCCTGATGTTGTGTGTCTGTGCCATGGTCATTTTGCAGTTTGTTTCCTGTTCCACGATGCCCGAAGGAGGCCAGATCATATCCTTTGAGCCTGGTGTTGAAGATAAGCTTCCCAAGGAACTCAAAAAGGCATTCATCAATTACTGGGCAGCCCGTGCCAGGCTGGATTGGAATATTATTTATAATATGGAGGCCCCTCATTTTAGATGGAAGTATTCCAAGGAAGCCTTTATGGACCGTTATGGCCGTGCCCCAAAGCCTGTTTCCGTAAAGGTTACAGGGGCCAATCTTGTGACTGATCAAGTAGCGGATGTATCCATTACTCTGGTTTTGCCCGACAAACGGACCGGCAAGGAAGAAACCCTGTATCCTCGTGATAGGTGGCTGAATGTAAATGGCCAGTGGTATCATATATGGAAACTCCCAATTTTGGATCAATTTTTGTAATCCCTCAAAAATGGCCCGTTTTTTGCTATTTAATTTATCGATAAATTTATGGCAGTAAGTTTGTGAAGGCATTTTTGTCTTGTTTTTTTCTTTTTTTTTGGATAGAATGATTTTGTAAAGTTCTTTGTAAAGGGGGTGAGTCAGGGGTTTAATCAAGAATGGTTTTGAAGTATGTAGTTTTTTTGGCTTTATTGTGTTTTTATTATTATTTTTTATCAATCCTAAAGGAGGTTTGTAATGAATCTGAAAAAGCTTTTTGGTTGTGGTGCTGCTCTTGGTGCAGCGGCGTTTTTGTTTGCATCTTCCTCTGATGCATATGATGCCAAATATCACGTGTATCAGGCTGGCAATGGCGTGGGTGACGCCTTGATTTTTCCTGTGTATGCTGCAGGTGGAAGCTTGAAAACCAACTTGCGGGTGATCAACACCTCATCCAAATATAGCGTTGTTGCCAAAGTGGTGTTCCGTGAGCCCAATACCAGCTGCGAGGCAAGAGACTTTTTCATCTATCTCTCTCCAAATGATGAGTGGACTGCTGATATAGTTGATATGAACGGCTCCATCACCATCACAAGCAATGATGACAGCTCCCCTGAAGTGCCTTTGAGTGTTGGCATGGCCACTACCTGCAATGGTTATAGCGCCAACACTGGTTATGTAGAGGTTTATGGTGTGGCTGCCATGACATTTGTCGACAAAACTAACAACAATGCCCCCCTTACCGGGCCTATCAGCAAGGGTCTTATTAAACAAGGGTACTCCACATTGTATAATAATACAAGTGGCGTGTCATTTTTGTCTGACCCGATGGGTGGGAACAAAACGTGCGTTAATAATGCTAGTATAGACTTTACGTACTCTGATAAAACCTATACGATGACTTATTACCCAAGCCAGAACACTATGGCAGGTGTGGAGGAGATTAAGGATCCTACCATGAATCTGGTTATGCCGATGGTCGCTACCGCCCTTGCCAATAACTGCAATACGCAGAGGGTTTCAGTATTTGAAGAGACTCGTTGGGATAACTATGGTTATAATAGTGCTGTTGAGGTGCGTGCCGCCCTTGCCAAAAGCGCTATACACATTCCATACAGGCAAGATGCCAATAATACAACCTTTGCAGTGTTCAACTTCCCTGTTAAGTTGAGCTGCTGTTTGAGCGGCGGCACCCTTTGTGACGGCGTGTTGAGTGTAGGAGATACTTGCGATTTGAGCAAGACCTATGGCACAAGCATAGCCCAGAACATCTATGACCTGCAGGAACATACCACTACCACTACAACTATTTACTCACCTGCACCTCCAGGTGCCAAGATAGAGAAGGAAGTTTATATCGCTCAGCTTACGCCTTCCTTTGCAGAGGGTTGGGTGCGTGTAAAGTTGACGGATGCTGCTGCTCAGCAGAGTGACAACGCTGCTGATACTACGACTTCGGTGTCGTATGCTGGCTCTGCTGTGATTCCATCCTATCTCCAGGCTGCTTCTGACCTGACATGGGTGCCTGCCACCTTTGATTGCGGTGTTGTAACCGCTGGTGGTACTCGTTATGATAATTGTACTTATCAGTTGACTCCCAATAAAAAATAAAAAACTTCTTGTCAACTAAGAAATATGTAGTTACACTGTATTGTGTTCTATGCACGGCAAGCAACTCGCCGTGCATAGAAATTTTTGCCACAAAGCTTGCCTTTGCGTTTAAGTTTAAGATGTTATATCTTTCTTCTTAGTTTTTTACTTCTCCCCCCCCTTCGCCCTTGGAGGTTCTTATGTCCGCTAAAAAAATTCTAAACTATATGATTGTAGTAGGTCTTTTGTCCTTGGCTGCGCATGTGTCCGCCCTACCCGTTGGCGATTGGGATTTTTGTTCAAAGCAAAATCCGTGTAGTGAGGGCCAAGGTGATTGTGATTCTGATGATGAATGTAAACCCGGTCTTAGGTGTGTGCAAGACGTTGGTCCTCAATATGGCTTCGATAAAGGAGT
>JBEULL010000016.1:0-9253 GCA_041287365.1 Dissulfuribacterales bacterium
TCCCAGGCGGTCGGGTTGATCCGCTCGTTGGCACGGTGTCTTCATTCATAATGCGACCACATCCTCAGCACTTTAACGGCATTAAGGTCTTCCAAAACCTGATAAACCAATCGGTGTTGAATGTTGATTCTCCGTGAGTAAGCGCCCGATAGATCGCCAACCAATTTTTCATATGGCGGTGGATTTTGAAATTGAAAAGGCTGTCAGATACAAAATCCATAGACCGGTGCTGGTTCACACATTCAGGTCTCTGCCCTGTCTGCCGACAGGCAGACGACAGGCAGGCCCGTCTCCTTTTTTGAGGTTCTAGACCAAAATCACTAACCTGACAATGGCTCAGTTTCTAGGGGGAAAGGTCGATACCGTCTGGAACATAAAGGGCTATTTTGCGTGGGTGGGGACAATTTATCTGATTTGCGTCGATTCTTTTATATGCCGTAGGCCTTATCATGAGGCCCGAGCAGAATGAATTTGATGGTTTTGTCCGGTGTTTCCCGACAATCCGAGCAGGCCACAACGGCATTATCGCCTTTTTTCCGGCACACTTCGCAATACAGATAGATGATGATGAAGTTGCGTTTCACTGGACATGAATAAAACCCCTGCCAGTTACCCTTCAATGGTTCGCCGATGGCAATCGGATTATCAAGGATCATATCAACTTTTTGCTTGACCAATTGCCTTATCGAGGCATGTTTTTTAATGGCCTTCAGAAAAGCGGCTTCAAATCGGGCTTCTATCACTCCCCAAAGACCTCATCGTATGAATACCATTGCGCAGTACCATTGCGCAGTTTGGTCTGAGCGTCTTCCATGGCCTGCTGAAAGGCCGAATGGGCGAAAATTTTTTCCATATATTCACCTTCGGCACGCCGCTTCAGGGCCAACAGATATTGCGTAATCATATCCGCAACCGAAGTGCGATTTTCAGCGGCAAAGACCTTGGCAAACTCGGCAAGATCGTGGTCAAGACTCACATTGAGACGGGTTTTAGGCATAATCAACCTCCTTCACATTTGATCCTATTATGCGCACAACAGGAACAGATGTCAAGAATAATAAGCTGGTGAACATCTCTCCCATGGATACATAGTATCACCTCCTAAAGTCAGGGGAGCGGCGCGGCTTTATCGCGCAGCGCCCCCTGCACCGCAGGGTTGGGCACCTCTTCAGCCGTGACCAGCTTTGGCATGCAACTTCAGCCCAAGTGCCCCGATGACTTTAAGGATAGTGTCGAAGCCGGGACTACGATCGCCGGAAAGCGCCTTGTAAAGACTTTCGCGAGACAGTCCGGCATCGCGTGCGACCTGTGACATGCCTTTGGCACGAGCAATATCGCCAAGTGCTTTGGCAATGAATGCAGCATCCCCGTTGGCTTCTTCAAGGCAGGCTTCGAGATAGGCGGCCATTTCCTCTGGTGTTCTGAGGTGTTCGGCGACGTCATAGCGAGTGGTAACGGTCTTAGCCATGGTTGCTACTCCGAAAGATTACGTGCGAGGCGCAATGCAGCTTTAATGTCCTTGGCTTGGGTAGTCTTGTCGCCACCGGCCAGCAGAATAATCAGCTCTTGCCCTCGCTTCTTGAAATACACCCGATAACCGGGACTAGTTGATTCGCAACTCCGAGACACCTTCGCCAACAGGCTCGACATCTCCGGGGTTTCCAGCGGCGAGTCGTTCGATCCTTGTTTGAACGCGCGCTCTCGCCTGGAGGTCGCTCAAGGCGTCTATCCATTGGGCGAAGACACCTGTTTTGCGAATTTCGACCATCAAATGATGGTAGCCGACTGGCTACACACTGTCAATGCCATATGCGCTGTCCTGAGATACCCAACGTAGAAGTAAGGTGCGCGAGCGGCTTCGCCGCGAAGCATCCCTCTCGACTGCCGGATTAGCCTTGGACGTGGTCATTCCCGACCGTCCGGCTTTTGACGCCACTGCTTATTGTCAAAGATAGGAAAATTATGATTAGAGTCCAAGGAATCTCATGCGGCTATTCCGTCGATTCCGGCAATTCGAGCAGGAACCGCCATGCCGGCATCACCTCGATGGTCCCAGCTTCGACGTCCAGCCGCTCATCTTCGTTGCGGGTCACAATGGTTCCGGTTAAGAGGCCCAGTTCCACCATCGCCTCACTCAAGGCCGCAGTCTCCCGTTTGCGCGTCTGTGGCTCCGCCAGGGACTCGCACACCTGAACCAGCATCTTGGGCCGGCCGCGCATAGGTACGATGAAATCGACCTCCCTGCCTGTCTTGGTCTTGTAATAATAGATTTCCGAGTGAAGACGCCGGAGCGCAGTAAACACAAGGTTCTCAAGGAGGTGGCCGGAATTGACCAGAATTCCGGATGACACCGAAGTGACCAGTGCGTGATCGACGCAGTAGATCTTTTTTGGATTGGTGTTGCTGCGCGCAAGAGACGGGTCAAATATGCGCACGGTGAACAGGAAATAGGCGTCTTCGAACCATTCCAGGTAATCCGACACCGCGGCCTTCGAAGCCTTGTGGCCCAGCGACTTGAGATAGCCCGTGAGACTGTTGACCGAGTAAAGCGAGGCCGTGTTGTCCACCAGCCAGTGCGCCAGATCGGTCACCGCCTTTGGGTGTGAAACGTCGTGGCGCTCGACCAGATCCCGAAACAGGATGGCGTGAAAGTATTCCTGGTGGGTCTTGATCCGCAGGCTTCGGCCAAGACCGGCGGCCTCGGGAAAGCCGCCGGTTTCCCAGTATTCCTCAAAGGCCTTTTGAACGAGGAGCCGCTTCTTCGTCGACAAAGGGCCCTCGCTCTCGATTCCCTTGTAGTCCAGGAATTCCTTGAACGAAAACGGAAACATCTCCCACGAAAGCGCCCGCCCGCGCATCTGCGTGGCGATTTCCTTCGAAAGCATCCTTGCCGACGAACCGGTCAGATACACCTCGCATTTTTCCGTGCGCATCATGCGGTCGACGAATGGCTCCCAACCGGGGGCGGCCTGAATCTCGTCGAAAAAGCAGTAAACCGTTTCGGTGTTTTTCTTCTCCGGGTATATGGAGTAATAGGCCTCGGCGATCAGGCCGAGATTGTCCTGCCGCAGGTTGTGAAGCCGGTCGTCGAAAAAGTTCAGGTACAGAATGTTCTGCCGTGGTACCCCGCCGTCCAACAGCCGCTGGATAACCTGGAACATGTAAGTCGACTTGCCGCTCCGGCGCACTCCGATGCAGACGGCTGCCTTGCCGTGAACCGCCTCGATGCGCAAACGCCGGGGCACTCCGGTCTCCAGCCTGGTTTCCTGAAAGTCCAGAATGATGGATTTGATCGTCTCTATCATAGGGGCATTTCTGGTTATAGTTCTTTCCGGTTTAAGTCTAATCCGGAAATAAATATAGCCGGTTTAAGCTTTAAGTGTCAAGGAATATTTCCGGATGCGGTCCACACTTTCCCAGCCCAAACAATCCCTCTGTGGCAAGACTGCCCACTATGGTCTGAATAAATCATCCGGCAGATACCGCTGAAACACCTGCGCCCGAAGGGCCGGGACCTGTACACGATGCAGTTGAATTTCATGGATGCGGAAACACCTGCGCCCGAAGGGGGTCGGGACAGGGATGTCCCGATTTCAGCGCTACACAGTCATGGATGACTGATGCCATTGCCTTGCCTCATCAAACCTGTGATGCGCTACCTTAATTTATGAATAAAGATGTCTCATTTTCATTGACACGTTCCGCGCCTGAACTGTGCGGTGGTTATTAGCCATCCGCACGAGTGATTTGTTATGCCCCTATTATTTCATTCAGTCCTTCAATGACTTGATCTAATTCCTCAGGAGACGCTTTGGCAATTAATTTTCCAATCCTCTCTGTAGCAAGTGTCCGAATCTGACTTATTTTAATCCAAGAACGTTTTGGCAACTCCGCAGTTTTCAATTCAAGAGTGAGCGGGAATCCTGCGCGTTGAGGTTGACTGGTAATAGCCACAGCAATGACAGTTCCAGAACGTTCATTAAAAATATCATGGCTTAAAATCAAAACAGGCCGTAAGCCAGCCTGTTCATGGCCCCTGACAGGGTTTAGATCAGCCCATCTAATATCTCCCCTCAATATTCGGGCCATTGGCTTGAATCCTCAGTTAACCCTTCCTCCGCCATTGCTTTTTCAAAGGTTATATCAAGTTTTGTACATTCTTTAGCTAAACGAGTGCGTTTAAGACGTTTCAATTTCTCTTCCACCGCTTCCTGTATTGCTTGGCTGCGATTTTTAAAAATATGTTTATTAATTAATCTATCTATGTCTTCGATAAATTGTTCGTCTAATGTAATAGCAATTTTTGTTTTACTCATGGCTTACCTCCAGTATTACTTTATATCATACCATGAGCTTTATCAATATTTCTATGGCATAACGCCGCATCAGCGGCGCGAACGATCAAGGTCAGGGGCGCGTTAGCGATCCGGTGAAATGACAGGTTCGCCGATTGACTTTTATAGTTGATTCTCAACTTCAACAGACAATTTCAAACCGACACTATGCAGAACAGAATTCAAACTTTTTAATTTTGGATTAACCTCTGTTGTAAATAGTGGACACGAAAGCTCCTCATCATGCCGCCATCTTATCTGCCATCCTCTCAAGGAACCGCCGTTCATATACAGCAGGAGACAGGTAGCCAAGCCTTGCCTGCCGCCTCTGTCTATTATAGAAAACCTCTATGTATTCGGTGATCTCATTCATAGCCTCTTGCCTGGTTGCAAATTGACGGTGATGAACCAGTTCATTTTTTAGAGTACCCCAGAAACTCTCCATAGGGGCGTTATCATAACAATTGCCCTTTCCGCTCATCGATACCTTCATATGGAATTGATCGAGCAGCCTCCGGTATTCATGGGAACAGTACTGGCTCCCCCGATCGGAATGATGGATCAGGCCGGCGGGAGGCCGCTTAACCGTCACTGCCCGGGTAAGGGACTCAATGACAAGATTCTTTGTCATCCGTGGACCCATGGCATAGCCCACAATCTCTCCGGTAAAAAGATCCTTGTGACCTGCAAGGTAAAGCCAGCCTTCTTGCGTGAGTATATATGTAATATCTGTAAGCCAGATCTGATTCGGGGCCGCAGCCTTGAATTGCTGATTGAGCAGGTTCTCCGCCACGGGTAATGTATGTCTTGAATCAGTCGTCGCCTTAAACTTCCTTTTCTGTTTACAATATATCCCCAGCTTCTGCCTGATCCGTCTGATCCTGAAAATCCCCACCTTTACGCCATGCCCGGCAAGCTCAACCTGCAATCTCCCGGGCCCACAGGTCTCACGGGTCCTCCTGTGCGCCGCCCTTATCTCCAATTCAAGCCTCTGCTCCTCTTGGGTATGTCTTGAAGGTCTACGATTGAGCCATAGGTAAAACCCGCTTTTGATACCTTCAAGATACGGCACATTGCAGAGACAGAATACCTGAGCCGCATCCGCTTCATGACCGCATACCTCGCTGCGACTCCTTCGCAAAGTATGCTGCCGCTTTTTTTAATATGTCACGCTCCATCCTGACCTGGGCCAGCTCCCGTTTGACCCTGGCAAACTCCATCTCCAGCTCTGTAAGAGACCTTTGCTCTTTACCTACATCCCCGAGCTTACCCTCCTTGTGCGCCTTGACTCAGTATCCAATTGTCGAAGGGGCAACCGATAACCCGCGGCCTGCCTCAGGTATGCTCAACCCACCCTCTGTTATGAGCTTAACCGCTTCCTCTCGAAACTCCCTCGTATAAACCGCCCTGGGAATCCTCTTTATGTTGACACCTCCATATTAATATTATACCGTAACTTTGGTGTCCACTAAAACCATCATAGGTCAAATATTGTGATTGCAAGAGGATCAAGGAATACAGTGGCAGCATCTTCGAAGCTTACACGATGCTTTCGTTTATTTGATTCCGCCTTATTCTGATCCCACTCAAAATTGTAGTTCATGTTTTTATTTATAATCCGAAATTGTGAACAACAAATGATCTCCTTTGCCAATATCCATGCTTCTTATGGCTAACGGTCGGGTTCAGCCGCGTTGCGGAGCGCAGCGGAGCAACGTCGGCTGCAACCCATTGTCAGCCTCCCGTTCTCGCTTCCTCATATTGCATGAGCAGGTCCCGAATCTCTCCAGGCTGTTGCGCCACTGCCCAGCGCCAATGGCCAAAGCCACCGTGGGCGTTCACCGCCTGCGTCCATTCGTCCAGATAGCGGCGCTTCACTTTGTCCTGTTCCGTGTCCTGACCCTTGGTTTCCAACACGAGATAATCGCCGTTCTTGAGCCGCACTAGAAAATCAGGACGATACTTCCGCACGACCCCGCGATACACGTAGAGCACCTCGAAGGCGAGGTGGTCGTTCTTGACCCAGGCCGCCACCGCCTCGCTATCGTCCAGCACGAAGGCGTCGGACGCCTCCCATGTGCTGTCGTAGACGCAGACGTTGATGTGCGACTTGCGGGTTCGCTCACACGGTTTGCCTGTATACCAGGTGCGCATGTCTCCCGTGGAGCGGATGGGATGATCGCGGTCGAACACGGGAGTCAGGCGCTCGGTGTTCTTCTGCCGCACTGCCTCCCACACGTGTTGGACGACCCGAGACATGTTCAGCGTGATGACCAAGCGCCGGCGCAGCTCATCCTGATAGAAGAGAGGCGGCGAGATGGCGATCTTGTCGGAGCGGATGAACTGTTCCACGATACGCACCAACTGGGCCAGCAAGACCTCGCGGCTCCCCTGCCAGGTGTGCTTCATCTGGTCGAACACGTCTCGCGCCGTCTCGAAGATGATGCGCTGGGTGCGGAACTCACGGGCCAGGCGTTCCAGCTCGATGCGGTTGACCTTGGTCACGTCCGGCTTGCCTTCGAGGATCGGTGCCAGCTCGGCCACCTGGGCCGTTTGGGCCGCGTCCAGTTCCAGCGGACGCACCTTCGACCAATCCAGCGTTAACCTGGGCTGGAACACGCGGTCAATGCGCACCACATTCGGCCAGCGGATTTCGAACTCCACCTTCGCCGGGTCGGGTTCGACAGCGGTCTTGGGCGTGGGTGGCGGCGGCGGTCCGCCTTCCCCGCCTTCGTGCGGCAAGAAGGTGAAGGGCACACCGAAGATGTTGACGTACTCCGGCTCGAACAGCCCCGTTTCGAGATTCACCTCATAGGATGTGCGCCTCAAGCCCCGCCCCACGACCTGCTCGCAGAGCAACTGGCTGGTGAAGGCCCGTAACCCCATGATGTGAGTGACGGTCTTGGCGTCCCATCCCTCCGAAAGCATGCCGACGGATATGACCTTCTGGATCTTCTCGCCGGGCTGTCCGGTCTTGCCCACCGTGTCCACCGTCTGGCGAAGGAGTTCCGCCTGCTCGGCCTTGGTCAACTTGCGTGCCACTGGTCCGTAATCTTCCTGTTCCTCGCCATCCGCGTTCTCGTTCGGTGTCTCAACAGGGCTGGCGGGTTCTTCATGCGCCTCCGCCTCGTCCAGGACCCTGGAATCGATATGCAGGATGCGCTCGGGATCGCATAGTTCGTCGATGTGGATGCGCCGCGAATCGAAGGCGTGCTTGACCCGCGCGGCGGTCTCGGTGCGGTTGCAGACGGTGATCATTACCGGCGGCGTGGGCATCCCGGCCTCGCGCCATGCCTTCCACGCCTCGCGCCAGTCGTAGCCCAGCAAGTAATAGGCGTTCAGCACCAAATCGGGCAGCGGTTCCTCGGGGTTGGCGCGGCGGTTGAGGTCATCCTTCACGTCGGGGTCGTTGTAGATGTGGTAGAGGCGCGACTTATATGTCTTGGCGTCCGGCACGGCATCGTCTCGCACCACGACGCGCGGGGTCTTCACCAAGCCCGACTCAATGGCGTCGTTCAGGCCGAAGTCGCTGACGATCCAGCCGAACAGCGCCTCCTCGCTGCTTTTCTTCCCTGAGGGCGCGAAGGGCGTGGCGGAAAAGTCGTAGCAGGTGAGGATGCCCCGGGAGCGGTGGAGCCGGTCCAGCCCTCCGACCCACACGGTTGCCTCCTCGGCGCTGTCCTTCAGGTCGCGGGCGCGCCGGTACTTGCCCTCTGCCTCCCAGTTGACGCGCCAGGCGTGGTGCGCCTCGTCGTTGATCACCAGGATATTTCTGGCGCCCGCCATCTCGCCCAGCACCTCGCGGGTATAGGCTTCATCGCTCTTGACGCCGCGCTTGTCCACGCTGCGATGCTTCTTGATCTGCTCTTCACTCTCCCAGGCCAGCGCGTGCCAGTTGCGCACGAACACCTTGCCTTGCCGCAGCTTGTCGAGTAGAGCCGAGGGCACGATGTTGAATGCCTCGTAGTAGTTGCCCGCGCCTGCCGTCTCCAGTACTGCAAGCCTGCTCTTCACCGTCAGTCCGGGCGCAACGACCAGCACGTTTTTCGAGAAGCGCGCGTCCTGCGGGTTCGCCACCTTGTTGAGGATGTGCCAGGCGATCACCATCGCCATCACGATGGTCTTGCCCGAACCGGTCGCCATCTTGCAGCATTGCCGGACGAATTCTCCACCATCGCCGGGAATCTCGATGCCCACCCGTTCTGCAGCCGGAGCCTCGGTCAGCCAGATGAGCGTCTCCACCGCCTCCAACTGGCAGAAGAAAAAGCGCCGCGAATCGAACTCCTCCGGGTCGCGCCAGTGCTCCAACAGGCGCTTGGTGATGGTGGTGACGCCCGGATAGCCCGCCTCGCACCAGGCCTTGACCCGCGGACGGATCTGATTGACGAGCGGAATCTCGACGAAGATGCCGGGGTCGTCGAACGACCGTGAACCCGGCGTGGCCACCACATAGCCCGCCGGACGGCGGCCTTCGACCAGGTCGAAGGTGCGCGTCTCGCGCTCGTAGCGCCAGTGCCGCTGAGGCTCCTCGTAGGGCGAATTGATAATGAGGCGGTCAATCGTGGTGCGGGGCATCACTCCACCTCTCCTTCGGCTTCGCTCAGGACAGGCAGCACCTTTAGGCTCTCGATCCCCCGGTCGTCCACGATCTTCACCGCGATGCGCCTGTGCTCGCCAGGCTCGAAGGGCAGCGACACCGTGCCCCGGTAGGCTTCGATGCGCTCCTCGTCGATCTCGGCCTTGAGGTTCCTCGCCAGCCGCGCCCAGCCTTCCTTCTCCCCGGCCATCGGGAAGAAGACCTGGCGCGGATAGAGGCTCCGGCCGTCGTAGTCGGTATCGAGCATCCAGACGGCGATTTTGTCTTCGCCGCCTGATTCGATGCCGCCGGTCTTCGTGTTGTAGTAGTCGAAGCCGTGCAC
>JBEULL010000017.1:0-257032 GCA_041287365.1 Dissulfuribacterales bacterium
CAACATATGGGAAGTCTCAAAAATTAGGAGTTTTGTTGAATAGCAAGGCGCGAGAAGGCGAAAAAGCTAAGCATACTCTTCGTATGTGAGCATTTTTCGCTGACAAGCAACGCAGCTATCAGGCAAAAGAACAATTTTTGGGACTTCCCATATGGCATTCGGTAGTGCGCCCCCAGTATGAGTGTGAGACAGTGTGGTATGAGATATATCATGCCGGTATCACAATAGATAATTTTTGAGGGTCCATGCATAATGTCCAGCCTGTTTTGACTGTTTTTACTGAAAGATATTTCTTCAGAAGCGAGGCAGGATAGAAGGTTTCAAATGCCTGTCGAGCTGAGTCCGTTTTTTGTTCTTCCGTAAACGGTGAGCCGTTCTGATTGAATGTTATGGAATATGCCGCAGGATTGTCTGTAATTGAGCAAGTTATTTCAAAATTGCATGGTGTTTTGTGTCGCAGGTTTTCTATACTCAAGGCTATGCAGCTTCCGATTATTCCGCGTGCCGTCGCTTCTTGCGCTGTAGTAAATACCTGCTTCTGAAACATGTTGATTGTTTTGGTTACCTTGTGTTTGAAAAATAAATCTGCATTCCAGAAAGTCAGTTCTTGTTCTATCAGATCATTCAGAATGATTGGCTGGGCTTGTGTATTGTTTGTGTCGGCATGATTTGCCATACATTGTATCTGTTTTTCAAGCCTTGTTATGTTCGCTTGCAGATTGTCGATTTGCTGCTGATTTATGGATTTGATTTTACTTATCAATTCTGTCTGCATGGAGATTACTTGTAATGGGCCGTTCAGATTGTGGACAAGTCCTTTGAGTAGCATGGCTGTTAATTGAGCAGGAAGATTGTTGAAAAGATATTGGCATTCCTCAGTTGTAAGATTCATAACCGGCCTCTATAAGATTATATTTGAGCAAACAGTTTCTGTTTCATGACATTGAATTCATTCAGAGATATCAGGCCTTTTTCATAAAGATTGCTCAGCCGTTCCAGGTGCGTCAGGAAATCGTTTTCGGTCTGGGGCTGCGCATAATAGGCGGACGGCGGTATGTCCGATGGATAGAGGAATATAGGCTGGCTGAGCTGAGCCGGCCGCTCTGTCTGTCGTAGGCTGTCAAGCTCCTCGATCCGCTTCAAAAGCGCCTGGTTTTCTTTGAGCAGGAGGATTCTTTCACAGGCATTCTGCACACTGACCTCCAGCTCGTCCAGTCGAAACGGCTTGCGGATATAATCGTAGGCACCTCTGTGAATGGCCTCTATGGCGGTGTCGAGAGAGGCGTAGCCTGTCATGATGATTATCATGATCTCCGGATAGAGTTCCTTGGCCCTTTTCATTACCTCCATGCCGTCAGCGCCAGGCATCATGAGGTCGGTGATGAGCAGATCGTGGGGCTGTGACTGAAGTGTAGTTATGGCCTCCAAGCCGTTGTAAACGATTTTGATCTGTCTGTCAGCACGGGCAAGGCTGTTTGCAAGCAGATCTCCCGTGGCCTTTTCGTCTTCTGCTATAAGAATGCTGATAGATGGGCGTTCATCTGTCATGGAGTAAGCCTGTTGAACGGAGTAGGGGCGCATTACATGTGCCTAACATAGGGTGAACCCATAAAACCCGTAGGGGCGAGATAACTTTACCCTTATGCAACTATATGACATTTTTTTTGAAAGATGTAAATAGCTGTTGAGCGTTGTTATGGGGATGATGTGGATTTTTGAGCTTGTTTTTTGTAGTGAATGGTGGTAAAGGGCATAAAAATCGCAGCTTTCTTCATTTGCCCGTGTAGTGAGTCAGTAAACCGCGGTAGCAAATGTCCACGCTGCCGGCTCACGGATTCAGGGCCTTTTTATTTCGAGGTATGAACAAAATTAAATGGAAGACTATCACAGTTTAAGCTTATTTCGTTTGACTTTCAAATTCGGCGCCGCTACGCAACCGAGGCTGCTGCACATGTGACGGTTTTGCACGCCCTGCTTTATGTGCCTGTTCGCTTGCGGCATTTCGGTTTGCGGAGTGTGGAGGTGTACAGTGCAAGGGCAAAATTCGTTCAAAACAGACCCCCTTCTCAAGGAAAACAATTCAGGACTCGGCCAGACAGGGGCGGGTGCAGAGTCCAGGTTCATAGAATTCTGTCTGACGCCCCTTCAGGAAGTGCTTTCAAGGCTCAATACCTCAATAAACGGGCTGTCCTCGGAAGAAGCCGGCCGCAGATTGACTGAATACGGGCCGAACGAGCCTGCCGAAACCAAAAGACTGGGACTTTTACGGGAACTCCTTTTGAGATTGAAAAACCCGTTGAATCTTCAGTTGGCGGCCATAGCCTTTCTATCCTTTTTGCTTGGAGAGGCGTTGGCCGCAGCTATTGTTCTGTCTATGATCCTCCTGAGCATTGGGTTGTCGTTCGTGTTGGACAGGCGCTCCACAAAGGCCGTTGAGGCACTTGGCAAGCGTGTCCAGTCCAGGACCGTTGTGCTTCGAGACGGCGTAGAGACGGAGATTCGAATCTCCGAGGTCGTACCAGGGGATATCGTGGTGCTCAGCGCCGGCTCCATCATACCTGCCGATGTGCGTTTGATTACCACCAAGGATTTTTTTGTCAGTGAGTCGGCCCTGACAGGTGAATCCATGCCGGTGGAAAAGACCTCTACGTCCTTGCCCGACGGCCGGATAAACACAGCCATCGCCTTGAGTAACGCCTGCTTCCTGGGGACATTCGTAGTCAGTGGAGCGGCCAGGGCCCTGGTAGTCAATACAGGGAAAAATACGCTTTTCGGCTCCATTGCCCAAAGCCTTACAGAGCATCGGCACGAGACGAGTTTCGACAAAGGGATTAAGTCGCTGACCTGGCTGCTGATGCGTCTTATGCTGGTAGTCGTGTCCGTGGTCTTTTTGATCGTGGGATTGACTAAAGGAAACTGGCTGGAGGCCCTGCTTTTTGGCCTTTCCGTGGCCGTTGGCCTTACTCCTGAAATGCTTCCCATGATTTTGACCGTAAACTTGGCAAAGGGCGCCTTGAGCATGGCCAAAAAGAAGGTCATCGTCAAACAACTTCCCGCCATTCAGAACTTCGGTGCCATAGATATTCTGTGCACGGACAAGACAGGTACGCTCACGCAGGACCGAGTGGTGCTGGAGAGGCATGTGGACATCATCGGGAACGAAAGCGAGGACGTCCTGAGTTATGCCTATCTCAACAGTTATTATCAGACGGGTCTCAGAAGCCTCATCGACCGCGCAGTGCTCGACTACACGAATCTGGATGCGGAACGCAATTGCAGGCTGGTGGACGAGCTGCCTTTTGATTTTCAGCGTAAACGGATGTCCGTGGTGGTGGACTATGAAGGCGACCATGTGCTCATCTGCAAAGGTGCAGTGGAGGAGATATATGGCTGTTGTACGCACTATCAGATAGGTGACGAGGTATATCCGCTTATCGATCTGCTTCGAGCCGAGCTCTTCGAGGACGTGGAGGAGCTGGGCAGAAACGGTTTTCGTGTGCTGGGAGTCGCCTATCGGGAGTTTTCCAGAAATAAGACCTCTTTTACTGTGGCGGATGAAAGCAATCTGATCCTGTTGGGTTATATGGCATTTTACGACCCACCCAAGGATTCGGCCATGGACGCCATTCGCATGCTCAAAAAGGCAGGGGTCAATATGAAGGTGTTGACCGGCGACAATGCCCTGGTGACTCAGAAGGTGTGTGTGGATGTAGGGTTGCCGGTGACTCGTGTGGTGACTGGCAGCGAGCTGGCCGCTATGTCTGAAAGGGATTTTGCCAAGGCGGTGCACGAGGCCCAGGCCTTCGTCAAGCTCAGCCCTTCTCAGAAGGAACAGATAGTAAAGGAGTTTCGCTCTCATGGTCATGTGGTGGGGTTTATGGGAGACGGCATCAATGACGTCCCGGCCCTGAAGGCTGCGGATGTGGGTATATCTGTGGATTCGGCTGTTGATGTGGCCAAGGAGGCCGCGGACATAGTGCTTTTGGAGAAGAGCCTTTTGGTGCTGGAAGAGGGCATTTTGGAGGGCAGGCGTGTCTTCATGAACATCATAAAATACATTCGAATGGGCGCCAGTTCCAATTTCGGCAACATGTTCAGCGTGATAGGGGCCAGTTATCTCTTGCCTTTTTTGCCCATGCAGCCTATTCAGATACTTGTCAACAATCTGCTCTATGATTTTTCCCAGACAGGCATTCCAACAGACAACGTGGACGAGGAACTCGTTGCAAAGCCGCTCAAATGGGACATCGAAGGCATCAAGCGTTTTATTTTTTGTATAGGCCCTATCAGTTCCATATTCGACTATGCCACCTTCGCCCTGATGTGGTTTTATTATCGGGCCAATATCTTCGTAGATGCAACGGCCACTGCGGCTCAGAAGGGTTATGCCGAGAGCCTTTTTCAGACAGGCTGGTTTGTGGAATCCCTTATAACACAGACCCTTATCGTTTATATCATAAGAACTAAACGAATACCTTTTGTGGAGAGTCAGCCGTCCCTGCCCATGCTCCTCGTCACTTTGATGGTCATGGCCTGTTGCGCCTGGCTGCCTTATTCACCTCTTGCTTCATATCTGGGTCTGGTGTCGCTTCCTGCGTCTTATTGGTTCTGGATAGCCGGATTCATGCTGTCCTATGGCGTTATAACCCACTGGGTCAAGTTGTGGTTCTATAAAAAATATAGAGGTCATTGATCATGGATACACTTTTAGATGCCCTTCAGGAAGGGAGGTTGTTCGAACTACCGGAGAACGACAAGGCGGATGCCATGCAGTTTCTCGCCCATATCATAGAGGCCTTTCCCGACATACCGCCTGGCACTGATATCGTGTCCGATGTCCTGGCTCGAGAAAAGGCCATCAATTCCTCCATAGGCAACGGGTGGGCATGCCCCCATGCAAAGGTGCCTTTTGAAGGGGACCTCATGTGTGTCGTTGGATGGAGCCCTACCGGCATCGATTACGGGGCCAAGGATGGCCGTCCTGTTTCCCTGATGGTCATGCACCTTGTGCCAATAAATCAGCGGAATCATTACCTGCGAGAGATTTCCATACTGGCCAAGGCCATAGAGGCCAGACCCGATGTATCGAGATTGGAGCAGTCAGCGGACTTGAACGATGTCAGAAATTATCTTCTTGACCTGATTTCCGAGACCAAGGGGATAGTCGGGCCTGATTCCCGAGCCCGTATGATAAAACTCCAGGCCAAGATGATGCCGGAGCCTCATGGAGTGTGGGATGTGGCCGGCCTGACGGTGGAGCCGGTTAACCTCATATTTGGGCCCGGCATGCAGAAGCCCTTGGTCTTGGGCCATAACGCCGGACTGGTGGAATGGCTGGACAGTAGTTCCGGTGTGCTGGAGCGCATCGAGAGTGACGGCTTTTACCAGAATGGAAGCTGGCGTATCATGCGCTGGCAAAGCACCACCTTTCATGGGGGGCGAGCGCTCTACAAGTGCATCGCTATGGCGACCGGTGGTTTGCCGGCTCGAAAATCCAGATAAAAGCGCTGTGGCATTGCGGTCTGATGCGGATTTCTTGGCATCAAAGCCTTGACAAAGCAAAAAACGGCGTGTTAACAAGAAGGCAGTCTGTGCAATACCATGCCTCTGTTTGTGCGGTTTATTACAAGATGTTCTCCTGGCAGGTTTGGCCTGATTCTGTTGTGTCGTTCATGCAAAATCATCATAAAGTCTTTTTGGGCAGCGCAGGGAGCTTGTCGTTGCGGGCGAAGCCAAGCATCGATTCTTAAGACGGGGCCCTGTAATGGGATTGTTTCGTTGCGGTCGCTCCTTGAAATGACGAAGGGTGATCAGAAGGATTGTCCTTACAAGTATTACAATGGGGATTGCAACGAGGATTACGATGGGTATGGCTTGGTCCCGTCAAAATACTTGCAGCGTATTGATGGCAGGTTATCGTCGCTGTTTATACTTGGTAATGTATTCAATTCACTAAAAGGAGTCTCAGACATGAAAGAAGTACGACTTCATGGTCGCGGCGGTCAAGGTGGTGTCACCTCCGCGGAGCTGGTGGCCACGGCAGCCATAGCTGAAGGCCGATATGCCCAGGCATTTCCGAGTTTTGGGCCGGAGCGTAGGGGTGCGCCTGTTGCTGCCTTTGTGCGAGTCAGTGACACACAGATCCGCACAAGGGAAAAGGTCTATCATCCGGATATAGTTTTGGTGCTGGATGCGTCCTTGCCTGGCATTGTAAAGGTTTCAGACGGGTTGAAGGATGGCGGAATAGTCATTCTTAATTCTTCTCTGTGTGAAGCCGATATTCGCAAACAGTTCGGCATCACGGCTCAATTGGCTGTGGTGGATGCCAATACCATAGCCAAAGAGGTGCTTGGTATCCCCATCACCAATACCACTATGCTCGGTGCGCTTTTGAAGGCAACCGGCATAACCGGTTTGGACGCCATCAGCGACGCCCTTGACAAGCGCTTCGGCAAGCTGGCGGAGAAAAACAAGGTGGCTCTGAGAAGGGCCTATGAAGAGACCAGAATTTACGGTTGATGGCGTCGCAAAATCCTGCCGTCTGCTGTGTTGCGATGTATCCCTCGTCACTGCGGCGTACCTTAAAAGTACGCTTTATTCATCGAGAGTTGCGCCCTTTGCAGACAGCGGTTTTTGCTCAGCCATTCATCAACAATGACTTTTTGCAAGAACATTAAGCTGTTAAGGAGAAGAATATGGCAATAAACGACGCCATTATAGGATGGAAGACACTGCCTTTCGGCGGCCATGTATTGGAGCCGGGTAGTACGGTCAAGTTTAAGACAGGGGACTGGAAATCCCAGCATCCTGTCACAGATAATTCCAAGTGCATCAAATGCGGCATGTGCTGGATATTTTGTCCGGAGATGGCCTATCAGCAGACTGAAGAGGGCTTTTATGTGGCAAATCTTGATTATTGCAAGGGGTGTGGCATCTGCGCCCATGAGTGCCCCAAGAATGCCATCACAATGATTGCAGAGGAGGGCGGAAAATGTCAAAGCGCGTAGGAGTTGAAGTTTCCATTGCAGTGGCAGACGCTGTAGCCCTTGCAAGGGCCGAGGTGATTTCTGCATATCCCATTACACCTCAGACTCATATAGTTGAGCATCTGTCTGAGTTGGTGGCTAATGGTCATTTGGATGCCGAGTTTATTCCCGTGGAGTCTGAGCATGCAGCCATGAGCTGTGCGTGTGGTTCTTCCGCAGCCGGTGCCAGGACGTTTACAGCCACCAGCTCTCAAGGGCTTTCTCTGATGAGCGAGATACTTTATCATCCAGGGCCCATGAGACTTCCTATAGTCATGGTGGTGGCCAATCGAGCCTTGGCCGCTCCCATCAGTATCTGGAACGACCATCAGGATATCATGGTGCAGAGGGATATCGGCTGGATACAGACCTTTGCGGAAAACGGCCAGGAGGCAGTGGATCTGCTGCTGCATGCCTTCAGAGTGGCTGAAGACAAGCGTGTGGCCCTGCCTTTTATCGTAAACATAGACGGCTTTACCCTGAGCCATGTGATAGAGCCCATCATCATGCCGGATCAGGAGGATGTGGATAGATATATTCCAGCATTCAAGCCTCATTATCGACTGGATCCGAGAAAGCCCATAAGTATGGGGCCGGTAGGGATTCCAGAGGTATATACCGAGGAAAAAATGGCTCACAACGAGGTCTTGAAGGCATCCAAACGTGTCATTCTGCAGGGTTGGAAGGAGTTTGCCGAGATATTCGGTAGACAATACAATCCGGTAGAGGTATATCGCACCGAGGATGCCGAGACCCTGTTGGTCACCATGGGCAGTATCTCCGAGACTGCCATGACTGCGGTGGATGAGATGCGCAATGCCGGCAAAAAGGTCGGTTTGGTGCGTATCAGGCTCTGGAGACCCTTCCCTGGCCCTGAATTCAGAAAGGCCATCGGCAAGGCCAAGACTCTGGCCGTGATCGACAGATGTCTGCCTCCGGGCGCGGTATGCGGTCCTGTGGGTGCAGAACTGCGTTCCCTTCTCTATCGTGTGCCAGGCGCGCCGAAGATATTCAGCTTTGTGGCAGGCCTGGGCGGCAGAGATGTGACCGTTGACAGATTCAAGGAGATAGTGGACAAGGCAGATATGTATGCCAAAAAACGTCCTGTAGAACTTTATGAAGTGATAGGGGTGCGCGAAAAATGATACCTGAACTCGAAAAATTTGTTGGCTTTTCCGCCAAGAATCTCCCCAAGGATGAACCCCTTGCCTCTGGTCACAGGGCCTGTCAGGGTTGTGGAGAGGTATTGGCCCTGCGTATGGTAATGAAGGCCCTTGGCAGGGATGTAATTGTGTGTAATGCCACCGGTTGTATGGAGATCGTCACATCGCCGTTTCCTCAGACCGCCTGGAACGTACCTTGGATACATATTGCCTTTGAAAACGCCGCCTCTGTTGCATCCGGCGTGGAGACCGCCCGCAAGGTGCTGGCCCGCAAAGGCAAGATCTCCAAAAAACATGTGGATATCATGGCTGTTGGTGGAGACGGCGCCACGGGTGATATAGGTCTTCAGTGGATATCCGGCGCCATGGAGCGTGGTCATGACTTCCTTTATGTATGTCTGGATAACGAGGCCTATATGAATACCGGTGTGCAGCGTTCCGGCTGTACTCCTTATGGCGCTATGACTACCACCAGTCCGCCAGGCTCACAGAGCTTCGGCCAGGTTACCTGGAAGAAGAATGTTCCGGCCATCATGGCGGCGCATGGTATCAAATATGTAGCCACTGCATCGCCTGCCTACTATCTGGACCTCATGAATAAGGTCAAGAAGGCGGCTATGGTCAAGGGGCCCGCCTATGTGCATATCTATTCACCATGTCCCACTGGTTGGGGATCGGCTGGTGAGCGTTCCATAGAGATCGCACGTCTCGCGGTGGAGACCAAGGTATTTCCTCTCTATGAGGTGATAGACGGCAAATACGTCATGAGCCGCAAGATCACCAAACCCAAACCAGTCACCGAGTATCTGAAGACGCAGCGCCGCTTCAGGCATCTGAAAGAAGAACATATCAACTATATTCAGGGTCGAGTGGATGCAGAGTACGAAAAGCTTCTGAAGCTCTCGGAGATGTAGAATGATTTTTTCGGTCATATGATTTTCCAGCCTCCTTTTTTAAAAAGGAGGCTTTTTTTTGCCGGTGTAGTGTTTGTCACTCTCAGTTTTGGGAGTGTGGATTGAACAAACGTCATGAACAGATTGAGTGTAAAACACATATTGGGTATCGAGCAGCTCACTATCGACGATATCCGCCTGATCCTCGATACAGCGGAGGCCTTGAAGGAGATTTTGAACCGTCCCATCAAAAAGGTTCCGCCTCTGCGGGGCAGCACGGTGGTGAATCTTTTCTTTGAACCCAGCACGCGCACGAGGCTTTCTTTTGAATTGGCGGCCAAACGTCTGAGTGCCGATACAGTATCGATATCAGCTGCGACGAGCAGTGTGCTCAAGGGTGAAACCCTTTTGGATACTGTTCGCAATGTAGAGGCCATGCGGCCCGATATACTGGTCCTGCGTCATTCCTGTTCGGGTGCACCGCATTTTCTGGCCCGATACCTTTCCGGCTGTTCTGTTATAAATGCCGGAGATGGTATAAATCAACACCCCACGCAGGCCCTGTTGGACCTCTTTACTGTCAGGGAGCGGTTGGGCAGAGTGCAAGGGCTCAAGATAGCGATTGTGGGCGATATCCTGCATAGTCGAGTGGCTCATTCCGGCATTCGAATCTTTCATGCCATGGGAGCGCGGGTCGTTGTATCCGGACCCGCCAGTCTTTTGCCCCTGACTCTGAAAGAACTGGGGGCTGAAGTGACTTACAGCGTGGATGAGGCCCTTGATGGCGCGGATGTGGTGATGCTTCTAAGGCTCCAGCGGGAGAGACAGGGTGCTGCATTGGTTCCCTCAGAGCGTGAATATGCCAATTTTTTTGGGCTGATGCATAAAAAGTGTCTGAACTTGGCCTCTAATGCCATAATTATGCACCCAGGGCCCATAAATCGTGGCGTAGAGCTGTCCTCTGAATTGGCGGACTCGATTCAATCGGTCATTCTGGACCAGGTGACCAATGGTGTGGCTGTCAGAATGGCTGTTTTGTCGCTTTTATGGGCTGACAGGGGTTAGCCATATGTAGGGGGTACATGCGGAGGATGGAAATGGAGTTGCTTCTTGAAAATGCACGATTGTTGGATCCTGCTTCTGGGCTGAATGAAATGGGTGCTGTTTTGGTGCGCAATGGCCGTATCGAGGGGATATTCCCTGCCAAGGATGGATTGCCAAAGAATCTGCCTGTGCAGCGCATGAATATCAATGGCCATTGGCTCGTTCCAGGGTTAATAGACATGCATGTGCATTTGAGAGAGCCTGGAGAGGAATACAAGGAGACCATAGCCACCGGCACAAGGGCTGCAGCGGCAGGTGGTTTCACAGCGGTTGCCTGCATGCCCAATACCAGGCCTGTAAACGACGATGTGACCGTCACCACCTTTATAAGGCATAAGGCCGAGCTGGAGGGCAGTGCTCGAGTCTATCCTGTGGCCTGTATCACTCGAGGGCAGCAGGGTAAGGAGTTGACTGAGATGGGGCTGTTGTTGGAGGCCGGCGCTGTGGCCTTTTCAGATGATGGAAGACCTGTGAATGACGCCGCCATGATGCGTCTGGCCATGGAGTATGCCCGAGGTTTCGATGCCCTAATCATCTCCCATGCCGAGGAGTTGAGTCTGGTCGGATCCGGTGTCATGAATGAGGGTCGAGTCTCTCAGATTTTGGGGCTCAAGGGCATACCCTCTGTGGCCGAAGAGATAGCAGTGTTTCGTGACATAGCCCTTGCAAGATACACTGGTGCGAGGTTACACATAGCACATGTGAGCACGAAGGGTGCTGTCGAGCTGATTCGCAGGGCCAAAAACGATGGAGTGCGTGTAACCGCGGAAACTGCCCCACACTATTTCACGCTTACAGAGGAGGCTGTATCTGGCTACAATACCAATGCAAAGATGAACCCGCCTCTTCGAACCGAAGAAGACAGACAGGCTGTTATAGAGGGGTTGAAAGACGGTACGCTGAATGCAATCGCTACGGACCATGCGCCTCACAGCGTGTTGGAGAAGGAGATCGAATTTGAGAGGGCGGCCAATGGGATCATTGGATTGGAGACCGCTGTCCCTCTTGCATTGGAATTGGTGCGCCAGAATCATCTGACTCCTCTGCAGCTTATTGCGTGTCTTTCATTCAATCCTGCCCTTATATTAGGGGTTGCCGGAGGCAGGTTGAAAAAGGGTGAATCGGCTGATCTATGCGTCATAGATGTGAATGCGCCATTTGAATGCACTCAAGACAACCTGCTTTCAAAGGGCCATAACACGCCGTTTTTGAACCAGACCCTCATAGGCAGGGCGGTTTTGACCATGAAGGCGGGGCAAGTCACGCATAATCTTTTGTGGTGATTTATGTTGGTTGACTTTTTCACCTAACTGAATACCTCGATCAATCATTTAATATTAAAAATGCGAAATTAAACGTCATGGCAGTTATACTGTTAGTAGATGACGATCGAAGTCTGAGGGAATTTCTGGAGATATTCCTTGTGAAAGAGGGGCATACCGTCCTTACTGCTGCCAATGCCGCCGAGGCCTTGCAACTCCTTGAGAGCCGCCCGAATATTCAGGTGGTGATAAGTGATATCCGTATGCCTGACATGAGCGGCATAGAGCTTCTGAAGCGCATAAAGGCCCGAAGACAGGGGTTGCCCGTGGTGCTTATAACGGCTTTTGCCTCCATGGATACGGCCATATCCGCCATGCGTGAGGGGGCATGGGATTATCTGACCAAGCCGTTTCGTCTGGATGAGGTGAGGCGGGTTCTGCAGAACGTGACAACCGGTATGGCTTCAGGTTTTTCGGCCCCGTCAGACCAGGCTATTGATGAACAGAGTGTACAGGATGTCTCTCATACCACTGTTAACGGGCGGAAAATCTGTGTGGGAGAACCGCCGTGTGCGCTTCAGGGGCTTCAGATACATCGTCTTGATCGAATGGTGGCGTGCAGTTCCGCCATGCTCAAGGTATTCCAACTCATTCAAAAGGTTGCATCGAGTCCCTCCAGTGTCCTGATAACAGGCGAAAGCGGCACGGGTAAGGAACTGGTGGCGCGCGCTATACACAATTCAGGGAATCGGGCCTGCCATCCCTTTGTGGTGGTGAATTGCGGCGGGATTCCGGAAAACCTGCTGGAAACAGAGCTGTTCGGCCATGTAAAAGGGGCGTTTACCGGCGCGGACAGGGAAAAGACAGGGCTCTTTGCCCTGGCCGACCAAGGCACCATATTCCTGGATGAAATCGGTGAGCTGCCCATACCGCTTCAGGTCAAGCTGTTGAGAGTGGTGCAGCAGAAGACCTTTATGCCGGTAGGGGGGGCGAAGGAGCAGCATGTCAATGTGCGCATCATAGCCGCTACCAATCGGGATCTGGAGAAAGAGGTCATTGACGGACGGTTTCGTGAGGACCTCTTTTACCGACTGAATGTCATTCGCATACACATTCCGCCCCTTCGTGAACGACCCGAGGATATACCCGTTTTGGTTCAGTATTTTCTGAATAAATTTGCTGAAGAGCAAGGGAAGTCCTTGCAGGGGATCTCCAGCTTCGCCATGAAGATTTTGCAGGAGTATTCCTTTCCGGGTAATGTCAGGGAACTGGAGAACATAGTGGAAAGAAGTGTCGCTCTGGAGACATCCAGCATCCTTTTGCCGGAGAGCCTGTCCATTTCTCGCTTCAAGGAGGGTGCAGGCCCTTTGGAGATGAAGGGGCCGTTGAAGCCTTTGCATCTTGTCAGCTGTCTCGAGACACTGGAGATGCCGAAAGAAGGTATTGCTCTGGATGAATTTCTTGCAAATATAGAAAAGGCCTTGATCATAAAGGCGCTGAAGGTTGCCGGCGGCTCAAAGGTGAATGCCGCCAGGTTGGTACACATGAATTTTCGCTCCTTTCGTTACCGTCTGGATAAGTACGGTATAGAATAAAATGTTTAATCGTCTGCGTAGCGCCTTTCATGCGAGGGTTTCCGGAGAAGCAAAAGACGCCGCCATACTTTCTTTCGAATGGGAGTCATTTTCTCCCGAGCCCATGGATTACAAGCAATTTCAATGGGTTACATGGGGCAGACTGACTCTTGTGCTTTCTCTGCTCACAGCTATCTTTTTGTTTTCCAGCTACCTCGGTCCGATTGTGAAGCTTCCGGATGTACTATTGAAGGTGGCCTATCTCTCTTTGGCGGCCCTGGCCGTAACTTATGGCTACATTCAGTGGTATAAGACCGGCAAGTGGTTGAGGCAGTTGTCCCTGTTGCAGATCACTCTGGACATATTGTTTGCGGCAGCGGTGGTCTATGTAACAGGCATGGCATCCAGCCCGTTTCTCTTTCTTTTTCCTGTCATAGTTCTGGTCGCCTGCTTGTTGCAGGGCAGACAGGGCGGTCAGTTTGCAGCGGTGTTTTTTACCCTGCTGTATATGCTGATAGTCTGGCTGGACATGGCTTTCTCCTTGCATGATACATCCAATCTGATCGTTTTTTTTGTCAATATAATAGTAGTGAATCTCACGGCCCTGCTGGCCGGTGTCCTGGCCGAGCGCCTGAGACGTGCGGAACGTCGTCTATCTCTTGCAGTGGTGGACCTCAAGCGAGTGCAGGAGATGCAGCGGCATCTGGCCGACAGTTTGGTATCGGGTCTGGTGATGTTGAATACGGAGGGGCGAATCCTGGCATTGAACAGGCGTGCGGAGGCCATTTTGGGGGTTCAGTCTCATGATTATGCAGGCAGGCTTCTTCAGGAGCTCTGGCCTGATATGGGGCATGATTTCGGTGAGATTATGGCTGGGTTTGCAAAAACGGACGGTAGGCGCAGGGAGCTGTTATACAATGGCCCCGTAGGCGAGATCGTCCTTGGGCTTTCAGGTTTTGCCATGCAGGATGGGAAAGGTGGTCTTCTGGGTTATGGCGTGATCTTTCAGGACCTTACGGAAATAAGACACCATGAGGAGAGACTTCGACGGGTGGAGCGATTGGCCTCTCTTGGCGAGATGGCCGCAGGCATGGCACATGAGATTCGAAATCCTCTGGCCTCCATATCCGGTGTAGTGGAATTTCTGCAGGAAGGGGGCATGGTCAATACCGATGGCAGAAGACTGCTGGAGATACTTCAGAGAGAGATTTGTCGTCTGACTGAGCTTACTCAGTCCTTTTTGTTGTATGCCAGGCCGGAAAGGGGCGGAGAACAGCCCGTGAACGTGCTGGAGGCCGTAAACTGGACCATCGGACTTTTGAGCAGCCGAAAGCTGTCTCACCTGCAAGTGGATATACAGATTCCCAATGACCTGCTCGTATATGTCAATCCAGGCCAGTTTCGTCAGGTGTTGCTGAATCTGATTTTGAATGCGGTTCAGGCCATGATGCCTAAAATGGAAAAGGGTGAGAAAGGCGAGTTGTTTTTGGGGGTGGAATCCGTGTCCCGCAATGGCTTGTCTGGCGTGGCACTGGCAGGTCAAGAGGGAGCCTCGAACGTACAACCAGTGCTTGAACGGACCGTTTTGATTGTTCGGGACAATGGAACAGGTATGCCGGAGAAAGTGATGGCGCACATATTTGATCCCTTTTTCACTACGCGCGGAGATGGCACCGGCCTGGGGCTTTCCATTGTGCAAAGGTTAGTGGAAGCATGGGGCGGAATGGTGGAGTGTTCTTCGGAACAGGATAAAGGAACGGAGTTCAGAGTGCTGTTGCCTGTTTCAGATTCTCCAAAAATTTGAACAACAGCCCCTCAAGGGCGATAAATTCCTGTTTTTTTGAGAAAATGGCCGCTGTATCCTGTATGTAAGGCGCTTTTTCATTTATAGATGCCATATCGTTTGCGATCATATCCTGGGCGCTGTTCCAGGTGGTCTCCAGATGGAACTGGAGACCTATCGCCCTGTTATTCTGAGCGGTAAAGGCCTGGTTTGGGCAGGCCTTGGAACTGGCAAGGCATTGGCCTGATTCTGGAATATCGAAGGTATCTCCATGCCAGTGAAATGCCTGAAAAGTGGCAGGAAAACCCTTAAAAAACGGTGAATCAAGCCCCGCTTGCGTGAGTGTTACAGGGAACCAGCCTATCTCTTTGAAGGCATTTCGTTTCACTCGTGCACCCAACACGTTTGCCAGTATCTGCGCCCCAAGGCAGATACCGAGGATGGTCTTCTGGTTTTTGAGGGCCAGTTCCAGAAAGGTCTTTTCAGTTTTCAGCCAGGGGAATTTGTCTTCTTCATATGCACCCATGGATCCGCCCATGACCACAAGCCAGTCAAAGGAATCATGATTCGGAAAACTATCTCCACGGTAGATATGAGTGAAACCAGTGAAAGCCCCTTTGGATACGGCCCAATCCAGTATGCCGGCCGGGCCTTCCAGTGGTTCGTGCTGTATGAAATGTATGCGCATATAACCCCCTTAGCCCGTTTATTTTATTAGATTTTTCATGGCCTCACGCGATGCCAGTTCCCTGCGCTCCTCATACGCCCTGCGGGCTATTTGCACATCCTCGACAAAATATTCCAACTCTCGCATGGTCAGGGCCTGTGGGCCGTCACACAGGGCCATTTCAGGTCTTGGATGGCACTCCACCAGTACCATGTTTGCACCTGCTATGACACCCTGCGCACAGGCCTGAAATATGTCGAGGATGCCATCACTGCCCCTGTTTTTTACACCCACTGCATGAGTGGGATCAATGCAAACAGGCAGCCGGGTCAGCCGTTTGACTACAGGAACGTGAATGAAGTCCACGAGATTGCGGTGTGGGTCGCCCAGACGCGTCTTGACACCGCGAAGACATACGATGATCTTACGGTTTCCCTCGCTGGCGATATATTCGCAGGCATTCAATGCCTCTTCCAGCGGCAGGCCCATGCCGCGTTTGTAGAGAACCGGATATTCCTGTTGTGCCCCTACCTCCTTGAGCAGCTCGAAGTTCTGTGCGTTTCGCGTACCTATTTGAAGCATGACTCCCGTGGGTTTGCCTGCCTTTTCCAGGGCGTCGTGTATCTCTTCGATGTGGTTTTCTCGTAAAACCTCCATAGATACGACCTTTATGCCGTATTTGCCCGCCAGTTCGAAAAGCCAGGGCAGACATGCCGCCCCATGGCCTTGAAAGTCATAGGGGCTTGTGCGTGGCTTGTATGCCCCCATGCGGGAGGTTTGAATGCCGAGGCGTTGTAGATTTTTGAATACTATTTCTACATGCTCTGGTGTATCCACCGCACAGAGTCCGAGGAATATATGAAAACTCTCCTGATTGAAGACAATGCCGTTGTACTCGAAACCCAGTTGGTCCAGCTGCCCGCCATGTCTGCCTATCTGCCTGTATTTACTGGAGACCCGCACCACACGTTCAACGCCTGGCATGCGTTCGATGTGTTCACTGGGGATGTCGTGTGTGGGGCCGATGAGATATATCTCTGTGACCACGCGGCTCGTGCCCCTAACACCTGAAACAGATGTCTTGAGGCCTGGGAAAAGGCTGAGGTACTCTAGAAGATTGGACATTTCAGGGCCGTTGGGGTCTGTGTCAGGTTTCATTATGATAATCATATATTTTCCTTGAATTACGATGAATTATTATTAAACTGAATCAAAATATGTCAAATGATTGAAGGTGTCAATATGAAGCAGGGGACCCTGTCGAATCACTTCTGTTGTCAGGCTGTTCAGTATGGGCTGGCTTTTGAGACGGTCATGTCGGTATATTCAAATCGTTCCCGCTTTGTATTACTGCGTTGCTGGTCATTGGTCGCTTTTGTAAAAAACGGCTACAAAGTTGATGAAATTGCGTTCTTTTTTTGAAAAGAATAATTTTAGGAAAAGTTCTCATTTTTTACTTGACAATGCGATAGATATATTATTAATAATAATCATTCTCTAAAATGGAGGTTTATCTTGGAGTCCAATACCGGGAAATTACGCAATACGGCTCAGCGTTCCATCATCCTGAATGTTTTGAAGGGCATGAAGACTCATCCAACCGCGGATGAGTTGTATGAAAAGGTGCGAAACGAGATGCCTCGCATAAGCCTTGGTACCGTTTATCGCAATCTCATGATGCTCGCTGAACTGGGTGTGGTCAGGAAACTGGAGACAGCCGGCAAGCAGATGCGTTTTGACGGCGATCTCTCTCCTCATGTTCATATCCGCTGCCGCCGATGCGGCCGAGTGGACGACATCTGGGCCGACCCCATATCCATTCCGGAGCACACGAAGACCATTGATTTTCGCGGTTATCAAGTGACCGGCTATGCACTGGAATATGAGGGAATATGCCCTGATTGCGCCCAAAAAGGTATGAACTGAACCGCTTTTTAGCTTATATCCTTTTTACAATATATTTTACGCAGTTTGTCTTTTGAATGTGGCAAAAAAGGCATTTTGCGATTATGATTTTTAATGTCAATTGATTGAAAAATTCAAAGGAGGAACCATGAAAAAACTCAAAGGGACTCAGACGGAACGAAACATATTGACTGCCTTTGCAGGTGAGTCACAGGCCCGTAATCGCTATACCTTTTTCGCAAGCCAGGCGAAAAAAGACGGCTATGTGCAGATTGCGGATATCTTCGAGGAGACCGCCAATCAAGAAAAGGAACATGCCAAAAGGCTTTTCAAGCTCTTGGAGGGCGGCGAGGTGGAGATACGCGCCAGCTTTCCGGCAGGCATCATCTCCACCACCTACGACAATCTGATAGAGGCTGCAAATGGCGAAAACTATGAGCAGACCATCATGTATCCAGGGTTTGCCAAGATAGCCATTGAGGAGGGCTTTCAAGAGCTCGCTTGCATCTTTGAGGCTATAGCGGTGGCGGAAAGGCAGCACGAGAAGCGTTATCGTGAGCTGGCCGCCAATATAATGGCGGATCGAGTCTTCAAGCGGGATACGGAGGTGGTCTGGCGCTGTCGCAACTGTGGTTACCTGCACAAGGGCATGTCCGCTCTGGAAAAGTGTCCTGCATGTGCACATCCAAAGGCCCATTTCGAGCTCTTAGCAGAGAATTGGTAGAATTTTGCAGTATCTCACTGCGTAATATCCACAAAAAAAAGGAGGTAATTGTTTATGTGTGAATTTGTCACTAAAGAGGCCCCTAACTTCAAGGCAACCGCTGTAATGCCCGACAATTCCTTTAAGGATATCTGTCTCGCGGATTACAAAGGCAAATATGTAGTGCTATTTTTTTATCCTTTGGATTTTACCTTTGTGTGTCCGTCCGAGATATTGGCCTTTGACAAGGCTGTCGATGAGTTCAAGAAGAGAAATTGCGAGGTCATAGGCGTATCAGTGGATTCTCACTTTACGCATTTAGCATGGAAGGATACCCCTGTTGAAAAGGGTGGTATCGGTCAGGTGAGGTTTCCTCTGGTGGCTGATCTCTCCAAGGCGATCTCCCGTGATTATGGTGTGTTGCTGGAGAGTGGTATCTCGCTGCGCGGTCTTTTCCTTATCGACAAGGACGGTATCGTCCGGCACATGCTGGTCAATGACCTGCCACTTGGAAGGAGCGTGGACGAGGCCCTGCGCATTCTGGATGCCCTGCAGTTCGTGGAGAAGCATGGCGAGGTCTGCCCTGCCAATTGGAAACCTGGTGAAGAGGCCATGAAGCCCACAAAAGAGGGCGTCGCCGAATATCTGGCCAAACACGCTAAGAGTGGTTCGTCTTGTTGTTCCACCGCCGGCGGTTCTTGTTGCTGTTCTTAATAATTAAAGGAGGGCATATGAAGAGGCTTTTGACAGGCATTGCTGTTGGTGTAGTGCTCGGTCTGCCCATGTGTTTGAGTGCTGCCGAGATGGGAAAGTTCAAATATGATGATTTCCAGAAGCCCAGTGAATGTGGCGCTTGCCATACTGCTATCTATCAGGAGTGGCAGCAGTCTTTGATGTCTCAATCCTTCACTCACGAGTGGGATGAGGTGGAGTACTTCAAGCTTGCCCTTCCCCATGCCCAGAAGTTGGAGAAGGTCTCTGGTGTAAAGGCTGGCTGCATTGCATGTCATGGGCCATTGGCCTTTTTGTCCGGCGATATTCCGCCTAAGCCCGTGAAGGCGGGTACCCGTGCCAATGAGGGTGTTTCCTGCGAGATATGCCACAACATCACCGGCACTACAGAGCAGACGCCGTTCAATTTCAGTTTTATCATTCAACCCGGTGATGTGAAGCAAGGGCCTCGCAAGGATGTGAAGTCCCCTGGACATGGTGTGAATTATTCTGAATTTACTCGCAGTCCTGAGCTCTGTGCCACCTGCCATGACGAGCAGAGCCCGTATGGTGCCTGGGTGAAGGAGACATATCGTGAGTGGAAGGCCGGACCTTATGCCAAGGAAGGCGTGCGCTGTCAGGACTGTCATATGTATCATGCCCCTGGTGTGCCGGGGATGGGAGGTCAGGAGCGTCCTGATATGGCCCATCATGTGTTTCATGGTAGCCATTTCCCAAGCAAATTGGCTGGTTCCATAGATGTGGCCATGTATGCGGAGAATGAGGCTGTGAGTGCCGGTTCCGATCTCACTGTCAGGGCGGAGTTGTTCAACGGCAAGGCCGGCCACTATGTGCCTTCAGGTTCTACTGAAGAGCGTATGCTCTGGCTGGAGGTCTGGCTCACCGATGCCAAAGGCAAAAAGTATGCGTTGAAGGTGAAACCCAAGGGATTCAAGGGCGAGGAATATACCATAGCCGACTCCAGGGCCATGGCCTATCAGGACATCGGCGAGATCATGGAATTGGCCAACTTCAAGGGGCTCAAACGCGATGGCAATGTGGTGGACGGCGCCCGTATCTTCCGCAGGCCTTTCTTTAACCCCAAGGGTGAGATGACCGTGGCTCAGTGGTACACGGCCAAAAACGACGTCGTGGACTATCGCATAGGGCCGAGAGAGACCAAGATAGAGCATTTTGGCCTCACCCTGCCCAAGGAGATTGCAAAGGGTAAGGCCACTGTGACCGCAAAGTTGCTCTATAGCCAGATCCCCAGCTCGGTGGGCGAGTTCTTCAAGCTCTCCAAGGTGGAGTATGCCCCGATTCTGGTAAACGAGGCCAATGTGGTCATAGATGTGAAATGATGTTGACGTAAAGGTACTTCGGCCTGCCTTCAGGCTGGTCAGAAGGGAGTTAAGTGAGGCAAGCCATCGTGGTTGCCTTCAAGAATTCATAGTCTATACCTGAAAGGAGGTATGTAGATGACAGAAAGATTGCAGGTTTATAAGTGTGAGATATGTGGAAACATGGTGGAGATGGTGCATGCAGGCGCAGGCCAGTTGGTCTGCTGTGGTCAGCCCATGAAGCTCATGGCTGAAAACACTGTGGATGCAGCCAAAGAGAAGCATGTCCCTGTGATTGAAAAGGTGGATGGCGGCTATAAAGTAAGGGTTGGTAGCGTGGCACATCCCATGGAGGAAAAACACTACATCGAGTGGATCGAGCTCATAGCTGATGGCAAGGCGTATCGGGAGTTCCTTGCCTCAGGTCAGGCGCCCGAGGCCTTTTTCTGCATTCAGGCCGACAAGGTCACTGCAAGGGAGTACTGTAACCTTCATGGCCTCTGGAAGGCATAGTTTTATCTTGAATGCCGTGTGTTGGATTTTGAATTGAGATGATAGGAATCAGGGGGTTAGTGGCGTAAGATTGCGCTGTTAACCCCTTGACCTAAAATATAAAGGAGTATTCCATGTTGAGCCCAAAACTTGAAGCGGCACTAAATGAGCAGATCAACGCCGAACTCTATTCGGCATATCTATATTTTTCCATGGCATCCTATCTTGCTTCTATAGATTTGACTGGGTGTGCGCATTACATGCATGCCCAGACTCAGGAAGAGCTTTTGCATGCCTCCAAGATGTATGAATACGTCAACGAGCGGGGCGGAAGGGTGATCATGGAGGCCATAAAGGCCCCAAAGACTCAGTGGGGTTCGCCGATCGAGGCATTTGAGGATGCCTACAAACACGAGCAGCATGTGACGAGCCTGATAAACAGCCTCATGGAGCTGGCTATCACCGAAAAAGACCATGCCACTCAGATATTTTTGCAGTGGTTCATCTCGGAGCAGGTGGAGGAAGAGGCCTCAGCCAATGGGGTGGTTCAGCGCATGAAATTGGCGAGTTCCTCGCCGGGCGGCCTTTTCATGATAGACAAGGAGCTGGCAGCACGTCCTTTGACCTTTGTGCTTGCAGCCAATAAAACACAAGGAGCATAACCTATGAGCAGACCAGAAGATATGTGGCAGTGTCAGACCATCAATTGTGGTTACATCTACGATCCGGACAGAGGCGATCGCAAGGGTAAGATTCCCAAAGGTACCAAGTTTGAGGATTTGCCCGATGACTGGAAGTGTCCTGTGTGCGGCGCAGGTAAATCCATGTTTCGGCCTCTGGCAGGCCCAGGCTCTGTGATGGAGCGGGATGCACAACAGGCGGCTTCACCAACTCCGGCTGTGGAGGCAGGACCTAAGTACAGATGCAATGTCTGCGGATACATCTATGATCCAGCAACAGGTGACAGCTCGCAGGGCATTGCGCCTGGAACCCTTTTTGAGGCCCTGCCTGCCAATTGGAAGTGTCCTGTGTGCGGGGCCAGCAAAGAGGAATTCGAGGAGATCTGATATGGCAAAAAAGATAGCGATCTTCGCCTTCAAGGGCGACCCCATGTGTTTCGTGCATGTGCTCTTGAACGCCCTGGACCTGCACAAAAGGGGGCTGGGTGGAAGCATTGTGGTGGAAGGTGAGGCCACTAAGCTCCTTCCGGCCATGGAAGAGCCTTCCTATTTTTTGCACGGCCTGTATGCCCAGGTGAGAGATAATGGCTTGATAGCGGCTGTATGTAAGGCATGTTCTAATAAAATGGGTGTGCTCGATCAGGTCAAGGCCATGGGACTGCCCTTGAGCGATGAAATGTCAGGGCATCCCAGTATGGGCCGTTTTTTGGAACAGGGTTTTGAGATTATCGTAATGTAAAAGGAGAAAGGACATGATTACAGAGATCAAAAAGGACATATACTGGGTGGGCGCCATCGATTGGACCATTCGGGATTTTCATGGTTACTCCACCTATGAAGGGACCACATATAACGCATATCTTATGAAGGACGAAAAGACCGTGCTCTTCGATACGGTCAAGAAGTCCAAGATGAGCGATCTGGTGCATCACATCCGTTCTCTCACGGATCCTCAAAAGATCGACTACATCGTCGTAAACCATGTGGAGATGGACCACTCCGGTTCTCTGCCTGAGATGGTCGACCTTATCAAACCTGAAAAGGTCATCTGTTCCTCCATGGGCAAAAAGGCTCTTTTAGACCATTTTCACAGAGAGGACTGGCCGTACGAGGTGGTGGCACCTGGCCAGGTGATCAGTGTGGGTAAGCGTTCCATTCAGTTCATCGAGACCCGTATGCTCCATTGGCCGGACAGCATGTTCTCCTATATCCCTGAAGAGAAGCTTCTCATATCCAGCGATGCCTTTGGTGAGCATTGGGCCACCAGTGAGCGTTTTGACGACGAAGTGGATTTTACCACCTTGATGCACCACAACGCCAAGTATTATGCCAATATTCTGCTGCTCTATTCGCCTCTGGTGGGAAAGCTCGTCGAGAATGTCAAGAAATTGGGGCTTCAAATCGACATGATCGCGCCGGATCACGGGCTTATCAAACGCAAATATGTGCCAGAAATTTTGCAGGCATATGCAGACTGGGCTGCGCACAAGGCCGAGAAAAAGGCAGTGGTGGTGTATGATACCATGTGGCACAGCACCGAGATGATGGCCAAGGCAGTGGCGGATGGTCTCATGCGGGAAGGTGTGAGCGTAAAGCTCATGGATCTTCAGGTCTGCCATAGAAGTGATGTGATGACCGAGGTCTTAAATGCCAAGGCAGTGGTCTTGGGTTGTCCCACCTTGAATAACGGCCTTTTGCCTCGTATGGCAGGTTTTCTCATGTACATGCGTGGTTTAAAGCCAGGTGGCAAGATCGGGGCTGCCTTTGGTTCCTATGGCTGGAGCGGTGAGGCTGTGAAGCTCATGAATCAGGCCATGGAGGAGATGAAATTCCAGATCGTGCACGAGGGTATTCGTGTCAAATATGTGCCTGTACATGAACATCTCAAGGAATGTGTGGAACTTGGAAAGACGGTTGGTCAGGCAGTCAAGGCCGCTTTAAGTGAGTGAGGTCTTATGCGTATAAATATAGACAAAAATGTAGTGGAATTTATTCCAGAAAGTGCTCAGGAGACCGCCTCCATGGAGGTTTTGTGGCGCATGGTGTTGGACTGCGCCGGTGGTAACAACAAGAGCCTTTCGCCCATTGGTGAGTATGTGCCACAAAAGGAAAATCTGGCCCGTTTTGTGATCGAGGGCGTGCCAGGAGGAAAGACTGTGTTTTCTGATGTGGTATCAGAGGCTGAGTGCACATATCTTTGCACAATTTGTAATAAATACGTAAATATTCATGCAGGTCAGGCCATTCCCTATTGTTGTGGCAGGCTTATGGAGGCCGTGGATTGAAGGCAGGACAGGTCGTTGGCAGGCCTATAGAGTGGGCCATTGGCCTGTCTTTTATTGGCTCATGAGTCATGGCAACCATTACACAGAAACGGCACATAAAACAGGCCTTTTTGACAGCGAATGTTCGAGAACTGGAAGAGGCCTTGTCTGCCATGTCACTTGGCAACGCTATTTCTTTGGTGATTTCAGTATGTTATTCCCACGATGAGTCAGTTCGAACCAAGGCCGTTCAGCTATTTGGTCGTCTGATGGTGCGCCTCGCCTCTCAGGATATGGAGGCTGTCAGAAGTGTAATGAGAAGGCTCATGTGGAGTTTAAATGATGAGTCAGGAGGAATTGGCTGGGGTGCGCCTGAGGCCATGGCCGAGGCCATGGCCTTGCACCAGGGTGTGGCTCAGGAATATGCCCATATGCTCCTTTCCTATGTGTGGCATGATGGGAATTATCTGGAGTACCTACCGCTGCGTCAAGGGGCATTGAAAGGCATTGCAAGACTGGCCTGCGCCTGGCCTGCCTTGATGAAATCGCTTGGCGCCGAAGAGAGGCTGCGTGAATATGCAGCCGATGAGGATGATGCGTCCAGACAGGCGGCCCTGAAGGCTATCGCCTGTTTGCAGAATGGTATATGATATCGCTGCTCTTTTTCTCCTCCGATATGTTGTGTGCAGCCATGGCCGCTGCACTGGCCCATAGTCACGGGCTTGCAGACTTGAAGATAGCGGCGGGTTGCGGAGGAAATCCTGTGTTGAATCAGGATATGCTACGCTTTTTGAGACAGAATGGTCTGCGAATTCCGCAGGACATTTTAAGCCTTGCCGAGGTGGAATCGCGTGTATTTGACATCGTAATCTATGTAAAAATGCCGTTGGTTCCACCGAGACTCTCAGGAAATCCCATCGTGGTGCAGTGGAAAATACCTCCATATTCCAGCGAGAAAGAGTGTTGTACCGCATGTTTCCCCGTGTTGAGCGAGCTGGTGGCCGGCTTCTTCGAACAGGGTTATTTGGCAGCCCTGCTTCAGGCCCGCAGAAACTTCTTTTTGATTCTGGACAACCTTCGGGAGGGTATCATGGCCCATGACCTGAACCGCCGTATCTTCTATTTCAACAAGGCCGCTGAGGAGATAACAGGCTATCAGAAAGAGGAGGTGCTGGGAAGGGATTGTCATGAGGTGTTTCCCAATAAGTTTTGTGGAAAAAGTTGCGGTTTTTGTAATGGCATGACATCCATTCCCATGGCCCCTTATTCCTATGACATCTCTGCGCAGGCGCGGGATGGCACTCAAAAGCGCCTTGGCATGTCAGTGGTGCCCATCTTTGCTTTTGAGAAGGAAGGCCGGAGCGCAGATAAATCAGTCTTGGGGGTACTTGCCACCTTTGTGGACAACACACGAGAGTTTGAGTTGTCTTCGCGTCTTGGGGAGTTGAAACAGTTTGCCGGTATAGTGGGCAATTCACCTGCCATGATAGAGCTTTATGAAACCATTCGGGATGTGGCGAACAGCGACATACCTGTTTTGATTCAAGGCGAATCAGGAACAGGAAAGGAGTTGGTGGCCCACGCCATTCATAATGAGAGCTATAGAAGCCAGCGCCTGTTTGTCCCTGTAAATTGCGCCGCTTTGCCGGACAGCTTACTGGAAAGCGAGCTCTTTGGTCATGTACGAGGTGCATTTACCGGTGCCATTCGTGACAAAAAGGGGAGATTCGAGCTAGCTGATGGTGGGACTCTGTTTCTGGACGAAATAGGTGATATCAGCCCGGCCATGCAGGCAAAGCTTCTGAGGGTATTGCAGGACGGGGTGTTTGAGCGTGTGGGCGGCGAAAAGAGTATGCGCGTCAATGTGCGCATCATATCTGCTACTAATAAAGATTTGCGTAAGGAGGTGGAGGCAGGCCGATTCAGGGAAGACCTGTTTTATCGTATCTGCGTCATGCCGATCTGGCTTCCACCCTTGCGGGAACGGGCCGCCGACATACCACTTCTAGTGGAGCACATGCTCAAACGCATTCAAGAGACTGGATCCCTGCCGTACAAGCTGTCTGTTACAAATGAGGCAATGGATATCTTTTTACAGTATCCCTGGCCAGGAAACGTGCGCGAGCTTATGAACTGTCTGCAATATGCCGCTGTGCGTGCTCGAGGCAAGCCCATGGAGCCGCAACATCTTCCGGCATCCATATTTTCGGCTGCAACAGCCCCTTCTTCAATGGGGATTCAGGACCGGCCCGTTTTCGGTCTGTCTGTTCAATCTTCACGAGGACCGACTGACGAGGGAGATTTGTCGTTTCTGCGGTCCCGCACTGCCATTTTCACTCTGCAAACCATCAGTGAGGCCTTGAAAAAGGCTGGTGGCAACAGGACGCTGGCTGCCAAGGCCCTTGGTGTCAGTCGTGCGACTTTCTACCGTCTGTTGCACAAATATGCGCGGCAACTTTGATGGTTTCACAACGCCATGGGTTGTCTTGAAAGAATCGGTTGCATCATGTTTTGTTATGCGCTGATTCAGTTTTACAGCCCCATTGTCTTGTTGAAAATATTCACACAGATTCCTTAACGGTCTGATTCAGATGGCTACACAGAAGAATGTGCTTTTTGATATATATTTCATAACTCTTTATTATTAAAATTAATTCTTTTTTTCACAATAGGACTTATTGCTTGTAGCAATGAATGACAATTCATTTTTTTCTTGACATTCCTGCAATCACCATATTAAATAGTCCGTAATTTTGGGTCAGGCAGTATTGTTTCTCATGTTTGTTGTTTGAATCGTTGTGTGTTGTTCCCACATTAAGTCGTCATGAGGAGGGTCTGAAGATGAGTGGGTTCGAATCCATTGTCTTGTACCTTGGTATGTCCATGATCGCCATTCTGGCTATGCTTGGTATATCGGCATTGCTGGGGCCGTTCCGCCCCAAGTCTAATAAGGCTACCACATATGAATGCGGTGTGCCCCTTTTTGAGGCGGGCATCAAACGTTATGACGTCAAATATTATCTGGTAGCTGTTCTCTTCCTGGTTTTCGATATGGAAACCGTTCTGATTTATCCCATAGCTGTTCAGTTTAAGTCTCTGGCCCAGCAGGGTTGGGGTGTCTTTTTTGAGATTTTTGTATTCGTTGCCGTGCTGTTGGCAGGACTGCTCTATGCCCTGCAAAAACGGGCTGTGGAGTGGGACTAAGGGGGTAATTGAGATGGGTCTTAAGGCTTATACTGGTGAAGGTTGGTTGCTGACCAAAGCGGAGGAGCTGATCAACTGGGGCCGAAAGCGTTCCCCGTGGCCGCTTCCTTATGGTACTGCCTGTTGCGGCATAGAGATGATGTGTGCGTTGGCCGCCAGTTACGATATGGCGCGTTTCGGAGCGGAGCGCCCCAGCTTTTCGCCCCGTCAGGCCGATGTGCTCATAGAGGCAGGCACCATCACCAAGAAGATGGTGCCCATACTGAGGCGCATATATGACCAGATGGCGGAGCCCAAGTGGGTGATCGCCATGGGTGCATGTGCCTGTACAGGCGGGGTATTTCGCACCTATTCCACCCTTCAGGGCATAAACAAGGTCATTCCTGTGGATGTATATGTGCCTGGCTGTCCTCCTCGTCCGGAGTCCCTGTTGTATGCCCTCATGAAGATTATGGAAAAGATAGAAAAAGACCATCCGCTTCGCGCTCTATTTGACCGTGAGATCGGACAGGTCGATTTGAGGAGTTGCCCATGAGCCTGAAAGACGAAGTGCAGAACTGTTTGGGGTCATTGGTGGTAGCTGTTTCTGAGTGTCAGGGCGATTTGAGCATAGAGGTGGCCCGTGAGAATATCAGGGTCGTTTTGTCCAAGTTAAAGGATGCCCCAAATCTTTCGTTTGATTTTCTCAGCGACCTTTTTGGAGTGGACAACTCAGAGTTATATAAAAAAGCGGCTGCCAAGCCTGCAAAAAAGGCCGAGGCAGAGACTGCACCGGCGGAGCCACCAAAACCCCAGGAATTCCCTCCCAGATTTGAGGTTATTTATCTTTTGTTGTCCCTCAAGACCAACAGGCGGTTACAGGTAAAAGTGCGTGTCTCTGAAGAGAAACCTGTTGTTGACAGTGTGGTGTCTTTGTTCAAGGCCGCCACATGGCCCGAACGCGAGGTATATGACATGTATGGTATTCATTTCAACGGTCATCCGGACCTCAGGCGATTGCTCATGTGGGAGGGTTTTCCTGCGTATCCTCTGCGCAAGGACTATCCCCTGGAAGGAAGAGGGGAGGAGAGGCATCTGATCTATGAGTAACCACGATGATTATGTCAAGATAAATATTGGTCCTTCCCATCCGGCCATGCACGGTACGCTTCGTGTGGTGGCCTATACGGACGGTGAAACTATTGTAGAAGCTGATCCAGAAATCGGTTATCTGCATCGCGGGGTCGAGAAGCTGGGGGAGCATCTGAGTTACCACCAGTTCATCCCCATAACTGACCGCCTCAACTACTGTTCGGCTATCTGCAACAATGTCTCTTATGAAATGGCTGTTGAGAAGCTGATGGGTGTGTCGGTGCCCGAAAAGGCTCAGCTTGTCCGTATCATCATGATGGAACTGGCGAGAATAGCGGATCACCAGGTATGTATTGGTATTCTTGGTGTGGACCTGGGTGCCTTCACTCCGTTTTTTTATCTGATCATACAGCGTGAAGAGATATACGAGATATTTGAACACTACAACGGTGCGAGACTCACCAATACCTTTGGCAGAATCGGTGGAGTGGAGGCGGATCTGCCCGCGGATTTCGAGCAGCGATGGAAGAAGCTGAAGGAAGGCATAGCCCGCGCCAACGATGAGACCGACAAGCTTCTGACTCATAATCGTATTTGGATGGATCGTACCATCGGCGTTACGGCATTTTCTCCGGAGGATGCCCTGGCATGGGGTTTTACAGGGCCCTGTCTCAGGGCTTGTGGTGTCAAACGGGACCTGCGTAAGGACGAGCCTTATTATATGTATAGCAGTTTTGATTTCGAGGTGCCCGTCGGCAAATACGGGGATGTGTTCGATAGGTATATGGTCAGAATGAGAGAGATGGAAGAGTCCGTTAAAATAATTGATCAGGCGCTGAAACTGTATAAAGAGATGCCTTCCGATGCCCCTTTAATGGCAAAGGTACCTAAGATCATCAAGCCGCCGGCAGGCGAGGTCTATTCCGCTATAGAGTCTCCCAACGGTGAACTGGGCTTCTTCATCAAGAGCGATGGGTCTGACAAGCCCTATCGCATCAAGATACGGCCGCCATGCTATATGATCTATCAGGCATTTCCTGAGATGGTCAAGGGCGAGATGATAGCGGATTTAATAGCTTGTCTTAGCAGTCTCAATATCATAGCCGGCGAACTGGATCGATAGGAAGGTAGGGCTTATGAATGATCTGATAATTACGCTCATAAAGGTTGTCTTTATCTGGGTCTGGGTGTTGCTCATTGCAGTGGTCATGACATGGGTGGAACGTAGGGGCGCCGCCATGATTCAGGACAGGCCCGGCCCCAATCGTGCGGGGCCGTTTGGGTTGTTGCAGCCCCTGGCAGACGGTATCAAGCTCTTTACTAAAGAGGATATCATACCTGCAAAGGCCAAAAAACTCCTCTTCATACTTGGTCCCATTCTGTTTTCTTTACCTGCGTTTTCTGCCTATGCAGTGGTTCCCTTCGGTGACAAGATCGTTTTGGGTGGGAAGGAGATCATTTTGCAGGTGGCGGATGTCAACGTTGGTTTCTTATATATAGTCGCCCTGGGTTCCATGGCTGTTTACGGCATAGTGGTGGGTGGCTGGGCATCCAACAATAAATATTCGATCCTTGGCGGGTTACGCGCCACTGCCCAGCTCATTTCGTACGAAGTACCCTGGGGGTTGGCCCTTCTGGCTATCGTGCTGGTGTACGGCACCTTCAGTCTCAGGGAGATATCACTGGCACAGCAGGGGACGTTCCTCGGCATATTGCCCAATTGGGGTGTCTTCAAACAGCCCCTTGGTTTTATACTCTTTATCGTTGCAGCCTATGCAGAGGCCAATCGTGTGCCTTTCGACCTTCCTGAGGCGGAAAGCGAGATAGTCTCAGGTTATCACACGGAATACGGGTCCATGAGGCTTGGCCTTTATCTTTTTGGAGAATATGTAAATCTCTGTACGCTTTCAGCGCTTATGGTCACATTCTTTTTTGGGGCATGGCACTTGCCCTACATCGACATGGCCTCGTTTTTGGGTCCTATTTCCTATGGGATAGCATCTTTTCTGGTCTTTTTTCTGAAGGTTTCCTTTTTCCTGTGGCTCTTTGTATGGGTCAGATGGACCGTGCCGCGTTTCAGATATGACCAAGTCATGGGATTGGGATGGAAGGCCCTTATACCTCTGGGCTTGTTGAACCTGTTTTTGACGGCCCTGGCCATTCAGTTGACCATTTAAGGAGTGTATTATGGCAAAGCCGGTTGTGGAAAAAAGATATAAATTGTCCGAGCAGGTCTATCTATGGGAGCTCATCAAGGGTATGGGGCTCACATGGAAGCATTTCATATTCAATGTCAAGGCATCGTTCAGGCCGGAGCCGCACACCATTCCAACCTGTTGGCAGTATCCTGAAGATAGGCGTCCTATCGCCCCAAATTTCAGGGGCGCTCATATGCTGATGTTGGACGAAGAAGGCAGAGAGAAGTGCGTGGGTTGCGGAATGTGTGCCAAGATATGCCCTGCCAACTGCATAACGGTAGAGAATGCCAAGGTTCCAGAGGGTGAGGAAGGCAAATATGCCGGCAAGACCTATTCCAAGACCTTTACCATAGATTGGCTGCGTTGCATCTTTTGCGGTTTTTGCGAGGAAAACTGTCCCAAGGGCGCTCTGATGCTGGGGCCTGAATACGAACTTGCCCGCTACATCCCTGAGGAATGTATGGCGGATAAATCCATGTTGCTGGCCAATTTTCATAAGGCCAAACAGGAAGGCAAGTTGAGGCCTCCCAGAGAGCCTGTCCCTGTAGTTGGAGCAGCAGCAAAGTCCGGCGAAGAGAAGCCTGCTGCATCAGCGGATGAGAAGGGTGAGAAGCCTGCCGCAAAGCCTAAGGCGGCTGTAAAGGCAAAACCTAAGGCGGCTAAGTAACACGATCGGCCCTGTGTTGATGAATATGGCATTCCTGCTGCAATCTTGATAGTCCGTGAATCTTTTAGAGGGAGTGAGTCTATGGACATATATTTCTGGTTTTTCGCTCTGGTAGCCGTTGCCTCCGGTATATTTATGGTGACAGCTAGAGAGCCGTTGCCTGGTGCATTGGGTCTGCTGACAACCTTTATCTCATTGGCCTCTCTGTATCTGCATCTGCATGCGCCTCTGGTAGCCATCTTTCAGATTACCATATATGCAGGCGCTATTCTGGTGCTGGTGGTCTTCGTCATCATGCTTCTCATGACTCCGGATGAAGAATTGAGCGTGAGGCAATACAACCTGTCTTATAAATCCATGGGTGCGATAGCAGGTGTGGCAATGACCGCTCTTTTGCTCGTGGGAGTGAGAGGAATTGCATGTATCGTGGGCGAAAAGGCCATGCCGAGTGATTTTGGTCAGCCCGGTCTCATAGGCAAGCTGCTTTATTCGGATTTTTTGCTGCATTTTGAGGTGGTGTCCGTGTTGTTGCTGGTGGCATTGGTGGGCGCCATCTATATATCGAAGCGTAATCTATAGGGAGGCCGGTCAATGGTAGCCGTTACACTCAATCACTACATATTGCTCGCTTCAGTGCTGTTCGGCATCGGAGCCATAGGATTTGTGACCAGAAGAAATGCCATCATACTGTTTATGTCCGTGGAGTTGATGCTGAATGCAGTCAATCTGATGCTGGTGGCCTTTTCACGCTTCAAGGCGGACATGGCCGGTCAGGTCATGGTACTTTTCATATATGCTGTGGCTGCGGCTGAAGTGGCTGTGGGCCTTGCGATTCTGATATCTCTCTTCCGCCATGTGAAGGGAGTGGACATCAATCGTTTCAATCTGTTGAAGCATTGAAAAGGGGTTAATTTAGGGGGAGCTGCATGGATAATTTTCTTTTCTTGATACCACTTATGCCGCTTTTGGGTTTTATCCTGAACGGCCTGTTCGGTAAGCGTCTGGGCAAGGCCTTTGTCTCCTATGTGGGCTGTGCCAGTGTGGGCATCGCCTTTGCCGTAGCCGCATGGATGGCCTTGGAGCTTTTTCACCGGCCGGTCGAGGCAAGGCATATCAGTCAGGTACTCTGGACATGGATGGCCGTGGGTGATTTCAATGTAAATCTTGCCTTGATGATGGATCAGCTCTCCTGTGTCATGATTCTGGTGGTGACAGGAGTCGGTTTTCTGATTCACATCTACAGTACCGGTTATATGCACGAAGACGAGTCTTACTGGCGCTATTTCGCCTACCTCAACATGTTTGTGTTCTTCATGATCATGTTGGTGTTGGGCGCCAATTATGTCGTGATGTTCGTGGGCTGGGAAGGTGTGGGCCTGGCATCCTATCTGCTCATCGGCTTCTGGTACAAGGGAAACGCAAATGCCGATGCAGGCAAAAAGGCCTTTGTGGTCAATAGAATCGGTGACTTTGGATTTATTTTGGGCATGTTCCTGATGTTCTGGACCTTTGGCTCCCTGTCCTATGACGAGGTCTTCAAGTCTGCCTATCAGCTCTATTCTCTGGGTGAGATACACATCAACGACCCAATTCTCGTGGCCATATGTATTCTGTTTTTCGTAGGCGCTACAGGTAAGTCAGCCCAGATTCCTCTTTATGTGTGGTTGCCGGATGCCATGGCAGGCCCGACCCCTGTTTCCGCTCTCATACATGCAGCCACCATGGTGACAGCCGGTGTGTATATGGTAGCCCGTTCCAATATCCTCTACACCCTGTCGCCAACGGCCCTGCTGGTTGTGGGTACCGTGGCGGCGTTTACGGCACTGATGGCTGCCACAATGGGTATTTTGCAGAACGATATCAAGCGGGTGCTGGCCTATTCCACTGTGAGCCAGTTGGGTTATATGTTCATCGGCGTCGGTGTCACTGCCTACTGGGCAGGCATATTTCATCTCATGACTCATGCCTTTTTCAAGGCCTGTCTGTTTCTGTGTTCAGGTTCTGTCATACATGCCATGGGCGGCGAACAGGATATGCGCAAAATGGGCGGCTTGGCCTCGAAGATGCCCATTACCTATGCCACAATGCTCATAGCCACCATAGCCATTGCAGGTATTCCGCCTTTTGCGGGCTTTTTCAGCAAGGATGAGATACTCTGGAAGGCCTTTACATTTCCTTACTTTCCTGTGATGGGTAAGGTGATCTGGTTCATGGGCGCCCTTGGCGCAGGTATCACCGCCTTCTATATGTTCAGGCTCATCTTCATGACCTTTCACGGCAAGTTTCGTGGTACTCACGAGCAGGAGCATCATCTCCATGAATCACCTCTTTCCATGACAGGACCGCTCATGATCCTGGCATTTCTCTCTCTTGTAGGCGGCTGGCTGGGTATTCCGCATCTGATCGGAGAACAGTTGGGCGGCCATATCCCCAATATATTGGAGCACTTTCTGGAGCCGGTTTTTGCCAATTCCGAACATGTGCTGGCAACGGTTGTTCCTGCAGCCCATTATGCCCATGCAGCGGAGTGGAGTTTGATGGCCTTGTCTGTAGCCATAGCGTGTTGCGGCATATTCGGTGCATTTTATGTGTATTCCATGCGTTTTCCGGAACTGCCCGCCCGTTTGGCCGAGGTATATGCTCTACACTACCGTGTGGTCTATAATAAATATTATGTGGACGAGATATATCACATACTCGTGGTCATGCCCATCTATTATCTCTCCGTATTCCTGTGGAAGGTTGTGGATGCATTTGTGATAGATGGAGTGGGCATCAACGGTCAGGCCTGGCTGGTGCAGCGTTTTGCCAGGGCCGGAGGTTTTGTGCATAACGGCTATCTGCAGACCTACGCCGCATTCATGATGGTGGGTCTGGTGTGTATCCTGTATTATTTCTTGCAGTTGAGATGAGAAGGGTTGATTTAATAACGTATAAATAAGCACAAAGAGGGCTCGGACATGAATGGATTGCAACTCACATACGTCACCTTTATGCCCCTTTTAGGGGTGATTCCCATCCTTTTTATTTCACAGAAGGGTGAGGCCGGCAAGGCATTGATCAAATGGGTCTCCTTTGTCACATCTTTATTGGTTTTTGCCGCTTCTCTGCGGCTCTATGCAGGGTTTGACCCATCGAATCCCAATTTTCAGTTTGTGGAATTGGCACCCTGGATACCTGCCTATGGCATCAGTTATCACATGGGTATGGATGGCCTTGCCTTCTGGTTGGTGATGTTGACCACATTTCTGACGCCCATTACCATTCTGTCCACCTGGAATGCCATAGAGAAACGAGTCAAGGAATTTCATGTGGCGATGCTGTTTTTGGAGACGGCCATGCTTGGCACCTTTCTGGCCATTGATGTCTTCCTTTTTTATATCTTTTGGGAGTTGCTTCTTATTCCTATGTACCTTATTATAGGTGTTTGGGGTGGAGAAAGAAGGATATATGCGGCAATCAAATTCTTTCTGTTCACTGCCGTGGGTTCTTTGTTGATGCTGGTCTGCATCATCGGGTTGGTATATTTCCATAAAGAGACCACCGGTATCCTTACATTCAATCTTCTGGAACTTTATGGCACGAAACTCCCTCATATCTATGAATTGTTGTTTTTTGCGGCCTTTGCCCTGGCCTTTGCCATCAAGGTGCCCATGTTCCCATTGCACACATGGTTGCCGGATGCGCACGTGGAAGCACCTACCGCTGGTTCCGTGATATTGGCCGGTATTCTGCTGAAAATGGGGACATATGGTTTTATGCGCTTTGCCATGCCCCTGTTCCCTGCTGGTTCGGAATACTTTACGCCGCTTATAATCACACTTTCAGTGATAGGTATCATATATGGTGCATTGGTGGCCATGGTTCAGCCGGATATCAAGAAGCTGGTAGCCTATTCCTCGGTGTCTCACCTGGGCTATTGTATGCTCGGTCTCTATGCCCTGACACCGCAGGCTGTGGAGGGCTCTATTCTGCAGATGATAAACCATGGTATTTCCACCAGCGCATTGTTCCTTTTGGTGGGTGTGGTATATGAGCGCCGCCATACCCGTCTTATATCGGAATACGGCGGAATAGCTCGAATCATGCCGATCTATGCCACCATCTTTTTGATCATTACCCTTTCTTCCATAGGTCTTCCCAGTACCAACGGGTTTATCGGTGAATTCTTGATTCTCCTGGGAACCTTCAAGGTCTATAAGGCAGCAGCGGTGCTGGCGGCTTCAGGCGTGATATTGGGCGCGGTGTATATGCTCTGGATGGTGCAGCGAGTCTTTTACGGCGAGGTCACCAACCCCAAAAATCTTACACTTAAGGACATGACCTGTCGTGAAGTGATTTATATGTTGCCTCTTTTGGTAATGGTCTTCTGGATAGGTCTTTATCCAAATTTCTTTTTGAACAAGATGCATGTGTCGGTGAATAAGTTCATAGCCCAGACCAAGGTGGAACGATACAAAGGACCTCATTGTCCGGTGCAGCATGCCAGTCTGGAGATGAATCAGGCGGCGGCCCATGGCCAGGTTGCAGGGCATTGATGGTGTATGCCAATTTTAAGTGAGCAAGGAGAGAAGATATGTTCAGCTTAAGTGAGCTCTGGAAAATAACCGGTGGACAGCTCATCCTTTTATTTTTTGCCTTTGTGCTGATGTTTGTCGATCTGTATTGCTTTCAAAAGGATGCGCCCGAAAAGCGTATGAACAAAATGGGCTGGCTGGCGGTCATCGGTATTTTGGCGGCCTTGGGCCATGTGGTTTATCGCGAATGGGATTTGACTCAGGTGGTCTTTATGGGTGTATTCTCCATGGAGAAATATACCGCATTTCTGGTGGTGACAACGCTTATAGCCGGTCTGATTGCGACCCTGATAGGTATCGGGTATGCGCAAAACAATCAGATCATTCGAACCGAGTATTTTACCCTCTCTATCTTCGGTCTTTATGGTGCGGTTGCTATGTTGCAGTCTATTGATCTGCTCATGATGTTCATCGCCCTTGAGATCATGTCTATTGCGGTCTATGTCCTGGCTGGTTTTCTGAAAAAGGACCAGAGGTCACAGGAGGGGGCCCTCAAGTATTTTCTGCTTGGCAGTTTTGGTTCCGCATTTTTCCTTTTTGGGGTTGTGCTGTTGTACGGTGTCAGCGGCAGCGTGAATCTGTCTCAGATAGCCAAGGTGATCGCTGCAGAACCTCTGAACAGACCGGAGATATTGGTGGCCATGGCAATGATTATGGCCGGTTTGTTTTTTAAGATGGCGCTGGTGCCTTTCCATATGTGGACGCCTGATGTTTACGAAGGCAGCCCCTCTGCTGTGACCGGTTATATGGCCACTGTGGTTAAGGCCGTGGCCTTCGGGGCCTTTGTGAAGGTGTTTTTTGTGATTTTTACCCCCCTACTCGCTGGCAGTGGGGAGCCGATTTTCCAGGGGGTCAGCAGTCTTTCTGCATTGTCGGTTTATTGGAAGCCTGTTGTGTGGTGGATAGCCCTTCTTACCATGTTTTTCGGCAATCTCATCGCTGTATCTCAGCAGAATGTCAAACGTATGCTGGCATATTCTTCGGTTGCCCATGCCGGCTACATGGCTTTGGGTATTTTGGCAGACAATGGTGAAGGCCGCATGGCCATCCTTTTCTATCTTCTGGCCTATACATTTATGAATCTTGGTGCCTTCGGTGTCTTGTATGTCATAGACGGTAAAGAACGCCAGGCCCAGGAGCTGGAAGATTATCGCGGATTGGCTTATGTCAGACCTGGTCTGGCATTTTTGATGTCATTGTTCCTGGTATCCATGGCAGGGCTTCCGCCCACTGTAGGTTTCATCGCCAAGTTTTATCTCTTTGCAGCTATCATAAAGGAGGGCTATTTTTTGTTGGCCGCCTTGGGTATTCTTACGAGCGCTATAGGAGCCTATTACTATCTGAGGGTAATCTACATGCTTTATATGAAGGAGCCTGCGCATGAGGTGGTGCCGGGTAGGGTCAATCTTGCTACATACCTGGCCATCATCATAGCGGCTATTAGCGTATTATATCTGGGGATATTGCCTTCTAATGTGGCAAAGCTGGCAGACGTGGCCCAAAGCACTCTGTCATTTGTCTTCTGAGAGGTTCGATTGTTTTGTTGAAGTGCCGAGATGAAATTTCTCGGCTTTTTTTGTAAAAAGAACAGATTGTGCGTAAAATTACTTGAAGTGGACAGGTTTATAAGTTACTTATAAAAGCTTAAAGATAATATATAGATTGAATTCAGTATGTTGAATTTTTGGAGGACGCAATGAGAATAGAAGAAATAGAGGCATTGGAAAAACTCAAGAAGGAAGGAGCCGATAACCTTCCATCACCAGAACGGCGTAAGTTCCTGCAGATCGGTCTGGTAGTGACGGGTGTCTTTGCCGGTGGCACCATTCTCTCTTTGACTGCCGCTAAAGAAAGTTTAGCAGCCCTGGACGGTATAGAGCAGAGAAAGTTTCCATATAAACCTCACTATGCTATGGTTATGAGGCAGGATAAGTGCATAGATTGCCAGCTCTGTATGGATGCCTGCGTAAAGACCAATAATGTCCCGGATTATGGTTACCGCACCACAATTTTGGAGAGAGAGGTTGAGCTCGCTCCAGAGAAAAAATTTCGAGAATTCATACCGGTGTTATGCAATCAGTGTAACAAGCCGCCTTGTGTGCGTGTATGTCCTACCACAGCCACCTACAAAGACCCCAAAACAGGTATTGTTCGCATGGAGATAACGCGTTGTATCGGTTGTAAGACCTGTATGGCGGCCTGCCCCTACAATGCCCGCTATTATAATGAAGACAAGCGCGCCATAGACAAGTGTGACTTCTGTTTCGAGTCCAGACTGTCCAAGGGTGAGACCCTTACTGCCTGTGCAGCGGCCTGTCCTGCAGGTGTGCGTATATTTGGTGATATTACAGACCCATCCAGTCAGGTTCATAAACTGGTCTATGAGCCTGAACGTGTGCTTTGGGTGTTGAGGCCTGAGACCGGCGCGGTCCCCAATGTCTTCTATACAAAAGGCTGATTTTTAAAATTTCAACGAAAAGGGGTAGTGAGAATGAAAAAATATATAAAAATCGTTACGTTGCTGTTTGCTGTGGCATCTGTGGGATATGCGATTCAGGCAAAGGCTGGTGATGAAGGACATGGTGGCACCATTACCTTTACTAAACCTGTAAGTTCCGTGGTTTTTGACCATAAAACCCACATAGACATGGGGTTTGACTGCGACAGCTGTCACGAGAAGTTGTTTGAATACAAGCGTTCCTCTGAAGACAAGGCCGATTTCAATATGGCCTCCATGTACGCAGGCAAATACTGCGGTGGCTGTCATAACGGCAATACCGCCTTTGCCTCCAACACCAAGTGCGGTTCATGTCACAACAATGTCAAGTCAAAAATTGTATTTGCCAAGCCGGTCAAGGCCGTTATCTTCGATCACAAGGCGCATATCGAAATGGTGGGAGATGATTGTGCATCCTGCCATGACAGCGTTTTTCCATCAGACAAGAAGTCTGAGGCGCAGGCTGATTTCACCATGGACAGCCTTTATAAGGGTAAGTACTGTGGTAAATGTCACGACGGGAACATGGCCTTTGCCTCCAACACCAAGTGTGCCACCTGTCATATAGGTGTTAAGGGCTATAACCGTATGTTTAAGACAGAAAAGACAGGCCATAAAGGGCACTAATTTTGTGGCTTAGTTATAAAAGAAAGACCGCCTGAGGCATGAATGCTTTTAGGCGGTCTTTCTTTGTTTATACTCATTCTGATTGTCGCGTTGCCGGTCTTTCTCGAAGGTCTTTGACCAATTGAGAGACCTGTATGCCTAAAGAAACACACTGCTTGCCTAACATGCAGGCACTGGCCTCTTCATCTTCCAGGTAAGTCTCCAGCTCCTGGCCATCCTTTTTTAGACTTACTATCCATGCCTTTTTTCTTGATCGTAACGCACTGCGAGATCAATGGCGCATGAACCGATGTCTGGATAGATTTGCCGAATCTTTTCACAAAGTTCTTGCGAGTTCATAGGCCTTCTTCTTTTTTTTGTTTAATGACATTACAATAATTCTTGTCAGCTCATAAGGCAAAGGCAGGGTTAATATGCCCTTGATAATTTTTTTATTGAGTGGAATGCATGCTATGTCTGTGGAGTTAGCCTGTTTGTAGTGGCAAACATATGCTGTTTATGTCTTGATGAGGCCTTTGATCATCTTTGCCAGTAGGTTGTGTCGATGAGTAAATGAGGCCTGTGGCAGCCTTTGAGGGGCACATTGGGCAAAAGCAGTTCCATATCCCTGGGTTTGCCGTAGTAATAGACGTTTGGTCAGATATTGACTGTAACCAATGTAATGCCCTTAGCGCCTTTTTTGATGTATTGAGCCACCTCTGAGCTTGGGTCGTTCATGTCACCAAAGATATGTGCCCTGGCCAAGCAGGTCTGTACACATGCAGGCTCCAGGCCTTTTTCAAGCCTTTCTACGCAAAATGTGCATTTGTCTGCCTTTTCCAGCCTTTTATTGAGGTATCGAGCTCCATATGGACATGCCTCTACGCACATTCCGCAGCCTATACAATGATTCTTGTCGATGAGTACAGCTCCGTTAAATGGGTCCTTCCATGTGGCAGCCACTTCCATTTAGATGTGGGTATTGAATGCGTTTCATTTGTTTTTTGTCAAATAATGTAAATGATATTGAATCAAGATAGTCGAGTATATTTATAATGCGTCTTCCTATTGGAAATAATTTTTTTGCGTCTTCCATAGTCAGTTCTTTATTGTGTCTAAAGAAATTTGTTATTGTATCTTTAATGTATTCTAATGCCTTAGGTGTTAAGTATTCTTCTCGTTTGCCCATCTTGCTTTTATATATTTTTATGAGTTTGTTTTGTCTTGTCAGTACGTTGAATGCATTTGTTATCTCCACTTCACTTACAGGCAGAGTCTTTAAAATTCCATGCAAAGTGATGGGCATGATCCAGCTTTTTTCTGCGGTCTTTAAAATAAGCTGCATTAACTCTTTGAACTGCCTGTTGAACTTGGGATTAAATCCCCTTTGTAGCACCAGACCATTTTTGCAATCCAATCTGGTGGTTGTTATCAAGCCATTGATGGCTTCCTCGAACAGCATAATTGGTAGATGGGCAAATTGGGCGCGCAAAGTTTCAAGGGCTATGCCTTCTTGTTCTGAATATGTCGCATGATGTCTTAATACCGTTTCGTAAATAGAATTTTGAATGGCATCAAAGGCAGTTGAAAGAAAATAGCCATTTCCTACGGGCCTGATGGTATTGCTGAAGCATAATTGCATTAAGTGATCCTTAACTATGCGCAATGGATAGCCGGAAAGAATTGAAATCTTTTCCGTAGTCAGAACGGTCAGGGGATTGAAGTGCATAAGCGTAGGTATGATTTCCAATAAATCGCCGGTTGCCAGAGTTTGAAGCAGATTTCCATGTTCATTCCAGCGCTTTCGCCATTTTCTATTGGAGATTTCCAGTACTCGTCCGCCGCTCAACAGCTCATTTTTGTGAAGAGAGACGAGCACAAAGGGTGAATTGGTGGGAATCGCAATGGCTGTCTCAAGACGTAACTGTGCCAGGCCACGCTCATTTGCATGCAACCAGTCTGTATTCATTAGGATTATTTTACAATTGGTTTGCATGGTTCCTATAAATAGCTTGGCTGTCATATAGGATTTTATGGATGGAATTTGGGCTGGCGTGTATAACTCTACATTTAAAAAGCGGCCTTTGGGCAAGGTGTCAGGAGTGCATGCTATGTATCCTGTTGCTATGTCATTTGCGTGTAATGAGGCCAGATTCAGGCCAGCCCTCATGCCTGCATATATTTGTGATTGGAGTCTTCCGCCGGCCTGAATGGCCCTTACTCGATCCCTTATGCCCAGTGGTTGAATCTCTATGACGTCTTCTTGTGTAAGAGTGCCAGAGCTTACAGAGCCTGTCACTACCAGACCGTGCCCTTTTTTGTGTAAAATGTGGTCGATAGCTAACACAAAGGGTTGTTCCAAATCAGGCGTTGGCAAAATATCAAATAAATATCTTATGGAATTCATCAGGCCTTCACGGCCCTTTAAAGTGATGGATGAGACCTGAAGTATGGGTGAAGTGGTATATGGCGTGGACTTGAGTAGTTCAGCCGCCTCTACCATGGCCAACTCCAGCAGTTCTTGTTCTACACAATCGATTTTTGTGATGACACAGATGAGTCGTGCTACTCCAAGCAGCTGCAAAATGTTAAGATGCTCTCGCGTCTGCGGCATTACCCCTTCATTTGCAGCTATGACCAGTATGGCTGCATCTATACCCCAAAGCCCTCGTATGGTGTTGTGTAAAAACTCTTTGTGACCAGGAAGATCGATAAAAAAGACGGTTTTGCCGTCAGAAAGGCGCAGAACCGCATGGCCTGGCGTGATGGTGATGCCTCTACGCTGCTCATCGGGGTGTCTGTTGAGTTCGCTTCCGGTAAGTAGTTTTACAAGGCTGGTCTTGCCATGTTTGACATGACCTGCCACTGCAATGATGATGGAATCACGCATTGCTATATCGCCATCTTGTGTGATGAAGAAATTTTTCTATTTCCATGTAATCTTTCGAACACTTCACACTTCATATTGAAAAAAGGGGACAAGGGGAATCGAACCTCCTCCCTGCTTTTTAGGCAGGGCCAACGGGTTTGCAGCCCGCGGAATGCGCCAACATTTTTGTCCCCAAATGAACAATATGAAATTTAAACTCTATAACTTATAAAAAGCAAATAGATTTTATCGATAAAATAAATCTAATTGATTGATTTTGGCTATTATTTTATTGATAACAAATAGTTATTCCGAATAGTTAATTTGAATAATCGATTTGACTTTTATGCTGAGAAATGGTCTTTTCTGTAAGAAAGTGATAGTTAATACTATAATGTCCCGACAAATTTACCGATGGTCTTTATACAGATACACCGGCTGACTGGTGGGTAGCGGCATATTTTCCAGGTACATTTTTTTTTATTTGGATCGGTATGGTAACTGGACTACAACACCAACGACTTGGTCGCAAAGGTGCAAGGTGTTTAACACCATGTCTGGGCTACATTAACCTGACTGGTACCCGCCATGGCTCGGCCTCTTGGAGTCTGATAGATTTTTAGGCGGAATATCTTCAAAAGCGGCATTTTTTGTTTTTAATCCTGCTATGTTACTGCCAATAGTGCCGCCCCCAATGCGCCAGTGAATTCAGGCTGTTTCGGGACCAACACCTCCATTCCAAGTATCCTTTCGAGTTCCTGCACCAGGTGCTGATTTCTCGCCACTCCGCCACAGAAACACAGGGGTGGCACGATGGGCAGGCGATGGAGTAAACTTGCTGCACTTTGTGCTACCGAAGTAAACACCGCCCTTGCCACATCCTGAGGGGCTGCTCCCTGTGCCTTGAGTGAAATGACCTCTGTTTCGGCAAAGACCGTGCATGTACTGTTTATGGTAAAGTGGTTTGAGCCGGTCATAGCCAGTTTGTTGAGTTCATCGAGGCTGCACTGAAGCGAGTTGGCCATTACCTCTAAAAAACGGCCCGTACCAGCTGCACATCGGTTGTTCATGACAAAGTTTTGCACAGTTCCATTGGGAGTGAGGCCGATGGCCTTGGTATCCTGGCCTCCGATATCCAATATGGAGCGTGCCTCCGGATAGAGATGATGTACCCCGCGGGCATGGGCCTTGATTTCCGTGATATTGGGAAAATCGAGGGATGAAGAGAGGATGTGCCTGCCATAACCCGTGAGCATTGTTCGATCAGGCCGTAGGATTTCTAAAAGCTGCTTTACCGATGTGACATAATCAAAGCCTGTGATCATCTCGTGGCAGGAGATGAGAATGCCATCCTCAAGTAAGACCAATTTGATGGCCCTTGATCCAACATCCAATCCAGCTATTTTCATGGCGTGATCACTTCCTTGAATGCCTCTATTCGCGTCTTCAATGCCTCTACATCCTGCATGGAGTAGTCTGTCTCTAGACGTAGTAGAGGAATTCCCTTTTTTGCCAAGGCATCCTCCACTCGCTTGGATTCGATGGTATAGGGCTGACAAAACTGAATGGCATAGTGAATGACGCCGTCGGCTTTTAGGGACTCTGTCATCTCCATGATGTGCTGCAGCCGTTCCTGATTGGGCGTAAAGGTGGCGCAGTCGATTTGAAAATACCGATCAGTAATGGCTGCAAGCAGTTCCTCTAAGTCATTTATGTCCTCTTGCACGGTGTTTCTCGTGTTTCGCACTCCCACACAACTTTCTTCTCCCACAATGACAGCGCCGGTGCCTTCCACGATGAAAGGTATCTTCCAATTGGGAATGGCCATGGGGCAGCCTGACATGAGTATGCGAATCGGTTTTTTGTCCGTAATACCCTGTTGATTTTTGACGCGTTCTTCCAGCTCATCACAGAGTTTGTTGACTGCCTCTGTGAAACGGATTGGGTCATCATAAAAGGCGATCTGATTGATGAGAAGGGCATCCAACCCGCTTATGGGCGGGATTTCCGCGCTTCGTAATGCATTCAGCCTGTTTAAGGCATGGCGTTTGTTATTTACTACCTTAACGGCATCGTTTAGGCGCTGCGCTGTAATCTCTACTTCTGTTAATTTTTCAAGTCTCTTTTGGAACCGTTTGATCTCTTGGTGAAAAAGCAGTTTTGCGGCCTGGCTCTTGGTCTGGGGGACCTCCATGATATGCACCGGCTGAATTTCATTGAAGAGTTCATATGCCTTCTTTTTGCCATCACAGGTGGTCTCGCCCACAACTAGATCACAGGAATTGGTATAAGGGCAGAGTTTGGCAAGTTTAAACCCAAAAAATGATTTGATGAGGCCGCAGGTAGTTTTGGGCAGGTACTGTTCGGCCAAATCGAACCTTGCCTCCGCTCCAGCACAGAGGCCGATGCACACGGCATCAGCGGCCAATATCAACTCTTCCGGTACAAAAACACAGAATGTACCGATGATCCTTTTGCCCCGAGTCTTTGCCTCCTGCAGCTCCTGTATGCGCAGGCCGTGTACCTCGCTTATGACAAAATCAAAGTATTGCATGGCCCTTGGCCTGTTTTTTTGAGAAAGATAGATGGATGAATAAAACTCAGCGAGGGTCTGCATCAGATTGTTGTGGGCATCGAGATTCAGCCCGAGTTCCTGCCACATCTGCCGGTAGTTTTGCATGGAAGGCCTCCTTCAAGTGTTTATAAAGGAATCTCGAAAGTTCCCTCACGCCGCCGGGGTTTTTTAATGGTTCGAGATTCTTCAAGGCATTAAAATAATCGAATCCCATTGTTCTGAAAAATCGTAAAAAACTATCGTTCTCGAGTAGCCTATCGAAATTTACGATTTTACTTCTCGCAGCCATGGTTATATTTTTAATCATTAATCAATTGAAATTATTTATATTTTTTAATTAAAATTATTTATGGAGAGTGTTTATGAGAAGGATGTTTCTGCTTTGTTTGGTCGTCCTGGTGCCCCAATTGGCATTTGCCGGGGCCTGGACCATGAAGGAGGGCGGGATGTATAACCGCTTTGCTTTTAACTATTATTACGCCGACAATCTTTTCAGCAGATCGGGGGATAGCAATTCCATGCCCATGAAGGGTAGGTTTTATGATAGGAATATCAATTGGTATGAGGAATACGGGATAAGCGATCGGTTTACGCTCATAAGCTCCGTGTATTATAAGTGGCTGAATGCCAATGACATGTATGTCAAAAGCGAGAGCGAAGGTATAGGTGATCTGGATCTGGGGGTAAAATACAAGCTATATGACGGCCCTGTGGTGGTGAGCCTTCAGGGGCTTGTGAAGTATGGTCAGCTCTATGGCATCGAAGACCCGCAGATCGGCAATCACCAGAACGACTATGAATTGCGCCTGCTTTTCGGCCGTTCCCTGTGGCCGTTTCCTGGATATTGCGGCCTGGAAGTGGCCTATCGGCTGAGGGATAATGGGCCTTCGGACGAATTTCGTTATCTTTTGGAGGTGGGAGGGAATTTCACTCAAAAGCTCTCCGCCCGCCTGAAGTTGGACGGCATTCACGCCATCGGCAATGCCGATAGCCGCAGTTTTCGCGAGCCTGTGCCCACATCCACCAACCTTGATCTGAACAACCTGCTGCTCAAGCCTGTAAACGGTGTTTCGTCCTCTGCTGGCTCGCAAGGCGTGAGTTTTGCGAATCTTCAGAGCATCTCCAACCCGACTTTGGCTACCGAATATGATCTCATCAAGTTGGATGCGACATTGGCATACCAACTTACCCAGAAGATCGGCGTTGAACTGGAGGTTACTCCTGCCATATACGGTGAGAACACCTCCAAGGGTGTGACCAGCACTTTGGCATTCACATACACATGGTAGGAGGAGATGAAATGAAGACGAAACTCGTTGCCTTTTTTATGGGAATTTTAGTGGGTTTTGCAACCATCGGCCATTGTTTTGATTTCAGTAGCAGCGATAGAAGCGGCATGTACCCATGGGAACACACCCATGTGTATGAGCGCATAGCCGTTGTGAGCATGCCCAAGGCCGCTTTTGATCAACAGCTCATGGCCATTCTCATGCAGACGCCATTTGCATCTCAGATGAATGTGCCCATGGAGTTCAGACCCTTTGTGGTAGCGAGCCTTTTGGGGGCTGTGATGGCGAATGTCAGCAATGGGGAATGGCAGGCTGTGACCGGAGAGCCCAATCCGGTGATGCAGCCGGTCATGGCCGCTGTTTATGCTGTGTTGCTCAAAGATAATGTCATGGCAGGCCGAATCGCCTCGATGTTGAGTGCCATTCCCCTCATGATGCCTGATTCTGCCGGCAGTGCGGTCATAGAGCTCAAAAATCCTGGCCACGACAGGATATTCCTTGATTATGGCCCTGAGTTTGCCATGGCCCTTCCTTGGAAGGTGGGCTTTTATGTGGAAGGTGACCTCCTGAATGTGGTGATACTCAATCCTTCTGCGGTGGCTGAGCTCTTCTATGCAGGGCTTCCATCTGTGTTGCAGGAAAATGTAAGGAATGCCGCCGATGAATTGCGGATATCCGTGGAAAAGGCAGTGGTTGCTGGGCTCTATGCCCTGTTTCCACAAGAGAATGTGACTATCGCCCCCAAGAGATTGCCGCCGTTTCTGACCTCATATCCACAGGTGCCCTTTGTGGTGAACATAGCCGACATTCATACTCAGGAGGAGCCAGGTCATGTGCTCATCCGTTCGGCCGATTCCCTTAACGACTCTCTGCTCACCATGCAGAATCCCATGATGACCATGCCTGTGGCCATGAATCCGGCTAATCCCAATGACATTGCCATGTTTCATCCATTTTTCTTTCAGACCTATGCAGCCTTTGACGGCATTGCCTCTTTTCTTACGGCTGCCTACAACAGCCCTCGAAATCCCAGCGCCTGGATTGTACGGCCAGACGGTATGGTGATGGACGATTTCATGTTTTTGAATGCCAAAACATGGACAGCTGGCCCCCTTTACAATGCAAACGAGCTGGTATTTTATAGACAGCTTCTGACCCCCATGTTTCAGACCACATTTCTGCGGCCTCGTGGAAACGAGCTTACGGTCTTTGAAAATACAAGGGGCGAAAAGGTCTATGCCGTGGACATCGGAAGCCCCTACTATGGCCAGATACTGTTGCGCCTTGGTGCGCATCGGGCATCAGGCACACCTTGTAAGCTCATAGCCTATCGGAAAGGCGATGTGGTTCGAATAGCTGTGATGAATACACAGTTCATGTTTCAGGCGTTTTTTGGTGATGCTGATCCCCGGACAGTAACCAGTTGGGAAGGGGCATTTGATTGGCCAAGTGGCAATGACCTCATGGCTTTGGCGAGTGAAGCAAATGTGCTCTATTCTGGTTTTGCTGCCGGTGCTGCATACGGTTTGAGTGCCGCTGGGTATGAGGTAGCCTTGTCTCCTGAGGCGCAGAATGCCATGCAGATGCTGCAAAGAATGATGAATATGGAGTAATGGAGTCCTTATTTGCAATTAGCCCCTAAAGGGCATAACTGTTTTCTTTTCCACTTTTGCTGTCAGTGCTGGGATTGATTAGTTGTAGAGATAGAGGGCCTTCGTTAAGATGTTGTAATTTGAATTTGATATAACATCATTTTTTTATCTGGAGGCCTCCTGAAATGAAATATGTCCTGCAAACCGGCCAGTCTCGCTGTTATGACCGTAACGGGCTGGAAATACCCTGTGTCGGTAGCGGCCATGATGGTGAATACCGGTTGGGAGCATCCTGGCCGGAAGCACGTTTTGTTGTGCATGGTAATGTTGCGCACGATATGCTGACCGGTCTGATCTGGGCCCGTGATGCCAATATCGCTGGTTTTCCCGTGAGTTGGCCTGATGCATTGGCCCAGATTGCCCTTTTGAATGAAGACGGCTACGCTGGCTTTGATGACTGGAGGCTTCCCAATCGCCGAGAGCTTCGCAGTCTCATGAGTTATCAGGCCAGAAAGCCGTCACTTCCTGAAGGCCATTCTTTTCAAAATGTTTTTCTCGGTTGGTACTGGACCTCCACCAGTGCTGCCATGAACCCGGCCTATGCCTGGTATGTGCATCTGGAAGGTGCACGTATGTTTTATGGCCGCAAGGACCAGGATTATCTGTTCTGGCCGGTGCGGGGCAGGGGTAATGGGCTGTTGTCTATGACCGGTGCTGACCGTTGTTTTGATGTATCCGGCACGGAGATGGCGTGTGCGGGGAGCGGTCAGGATGGCGAAACACGGGCAGGTGCTTCTTGGCCGCAGCCCAGATTCATTGCGCATGAAGCTGTTGTTATCGATAGATTGACGGACCTGGTTTGGGCCAGGGTGGCAAATGTGACGGGAGAGACCGTTACCTGGGAGCAGGCGCTTCAGGCCATTCAGACATTGAACCGTGAGGGATATGGTGGGATTATCCATTGGCGTCTGCCCAATATCAACGAACTGGAGTCATTAGTGGACTGCCGCTTGCATTCGCCTGCACTCTCTGCCGGTCATCCATTTGAACGGGTGCAAGAGGCCTACTGGTCATCGACCACCAGTTTTTTCGAAACCGACTGGGCCTGGGTGCTCTACATGCACAAAGGTGCATGTGGCGTGGGTCACAAGCCTGGTAAGACCTTTCATGTGTGGCCGGTAACCTTGCTCGAACAGTCTGTTTTTGCTGATAAAAATGATCTGCCGAGATAAGTGGCAGGTAACATTCATGGCTGATCGTGTGGCATTATTGCAGTTCCTGTCTCATGCAATGGATGGTAGATGAAGTAGTATTCTATGCACAAAAGACATTTTCTTGAGTGTAAAATTGAAGGGTAGTGTCTGGTTATAAGGCATGGATTGGAATGAAAAAGGGGCCGCGGAGGAAACGGCCCCTTGGTTTTTATGCCGTCATGTTTATGTGCATGTGCGGCAATGATTGAGAGTTTGCAAGATTACATCTTCAGCCCGCGTTCAGGTCTGGAGAAGTTATGGCACTTGGAACAGTCATATCTCTTCTTGGTTACGTGTTTTTTGTGCACACTGGTATAGTTCATTCTGCTTGGGTCTTCGTAATCATGGCACTGAGAACACACGGTTCTGGAATCGGCCTTGAGTACATAACCCAGCGATTTGAGGTTCATTTGTGTAGCCGCAGTTGTGTGACAGGCAGTACACTGCAGGGCATAGCTCTTGGGCGGCACTTCATGTGTAATGAGCTGGTAGGTCTCTGTCTTTACTGCCTGGAATTGATCCGCTGTATTATAGCCCATGTTGATTAGGCCCTGAAGAGTAGCCGCCTGATAGTCACCTGTGGAGAAATAGACGTTGGTGGCCAGGGCGATCAAGACGCCACGAGTTACGTCAAGGGGGGCCTCCGCGGTCTTGTACTTGAAGGGATAGAGCTTGCTGTTGGCATCGTTTATGGCACCGATGGGATAAGATGTGGGGTAGTTTCCAGTTGATGGGTCCTTTGTGGCCACATCATAGAGGCTGTAACCCCAGCTGTATCCATTCCAGAATTTATAGACCGGCTTTACGTTGTTTGCCTTTACGATAGTCGGCTCCCATCTATTGAGGGTGGCATTCCACTCTGGTGTCAGCCAGGTTCTGTAGATCTCAGTGGCCTCTGTAGCGGCTGTATCAGAGGCATTCTTTGCAAAGACCGGTATATGACAGGTTTGGCATGCCACACGGCTCGCGTGATGGGAGATGTCGGTGGATGAATGGCCGGTTGTCAGGCTGGCCTTGCTGCTATGGCAGTTGGTGCAGATCACCTTTACATCCAGATCGGTTTCTCTCAAATCCGATCCTCTGCCTGCGATACGGTGGTTCTTGGTAGTATGGCATTGCTGACAGGTGAGATTTTTGCCGCTAGTGGACATGTGATAATCGAACACTTTATCTGTTGTATTGGCATGAGCCACGGCCAAGTCACCACGTTTGTAATTGTCACCGCCGCCACCTTTGGCATGACACTGAATACAATTGGCCCTCACAGGCTTATGGACCGTTCGCACGGCCTGATCCATGGTGATGGTCATATTGGCTGTATCTGGCACGAACACACCGTTTACCTTCACTCGTTTGTAATCCTTTTGATGGCAGATGAGACAGTCGATGTTTTGCAGATCGGCCTGAGTCGGATTGGTGGTCGAATTTGGTTGCGCACCGAGTCCTACATGACAGGCTCCGCATCCATTCCAGTTACCCATTATATTGATGCAGTAGCTGTTCATCGCTGTCTTCAATTTACCCTGCTGGGCTGCGCCGTTCACCATATAAGGGGCTGCTCCCTGCCACTGATAATGGGCTGATGCATATACTTCCCTGGCCTTGTCGGAATGACATGCCAGACAGGTACCAGGTCCTTGCCAAGTGAGATTGGCATGAGGGCTGGATGTGGAAGTTGTGCTGGTAGTGGTAGTGGATGAGGTCACGGGTTCTGTTTTTACAATCTTCGCATAATGTGAATCAGCTTCAGCCATTCCAGAGGCAAGCAACAGGGCGCTTGCAGCCATTCCTGTAATGAACAATTTGTAGCAAGACATAACAATCTCCTTGAAAGTTAAGATAATTGCATTAAAACTATTTGGGAAAATGGTTGTGATAAATCAATAATGCTTCTTTTTTGGGATAAGCATATTTTTCTCCTCCTTATTGTATGATTACTTGAATATGGTGGTTATAGTTTAAGCAACATATATGCCCGTTTCATGGATATGAAATTGAAATTTGTGTCAAAACGATCGTGTTCATAAAATCAACAGGTTGTATTTGATTTGGATTTTTTGAATAAGGATCGGCAGGTTGAAATAAAAAAGTTGTTAAGAGCAGCGTTAAGAGGAGGTGTTAACCCGTGTTAACAATGTTCAAAAATCAACAGCTTTTAAAGACATTTTTTTCTGACCTAAACGAGGGTGTTCTTATAGTGGATGCAGAGGGCACCATTTTGTTTTTCAACAAGGCAGCTGAAAAGATCACTGGTTACTCTTTCGAGGAGGTTTTAGGAAAGGATTGTTCTCTGTTGGATTCTGATACATACATCATACATAACGGTGCTATTCAGAAACGATGTCCCATATTGATAGGCAGGGATATCATAAGAAAAAATTGTCATATGAAGCGCAAAGATGGCACAAAAATTCATGTATTGAAAAGCGTAACACCCATAAAGGACTTGAATGACAAGATTATAGGTGGCATAGAATTGATGGTGGATATGACATCTCTAAAAAGATGGCCGCAAAATGATATTTCAGAACAGTCTGTTCGATTGTCTAATGGCTTCATGGGTATTATAGGCAACAGTCCTATTATGTTGACACTTTATAAGCAGATCAAGATGGCGGCATCATCTGATGCATCGGTAATCATCTGTGGCGAGACAGGAACGGGTAAGGAGCTGATTGCCAATGCCATTCATGCCCTGAGCAATAGAAGAGATGGGCCGTTTGTTAAGGTTAATTGTGCCGCTCTGCCTGAGACCTTGATCGAATCGGAGCTGTTCGGCCATGTGAAAGGGGCTTTTACCGGTGCAATCAAGGATAGAAAAGGTAAGTTTGAAGAAGCACATGAAGGAACTTTATTTCTTGATGAAATAGGTGAAATGTCTAATGCAATGCAAAGTAAATTATTACGAGTATTACAGGAAAAAGAAATAGTCAGACTCGGGGATAACAAGGTGCGAAAGGTAGATGTAAGGATTATAACAGCTACCAATAAAAATATATGCGCTATGCTTCAACGCGGTGATTTTAGGGAAGATCTGTTCTATAGAATAAATATCTTTCCAATACATTCGCCAGCACTCAGAGATCATGCCGAAGACATCCCTCTTTTAGTGGAGTATTTTTTAAGCCATATATGCAATTTGAATGCCATATCTGTCAAAGATATTACAGATGAAGTAAGACATTTATTATATAACTATAAATGGCCTGGAAATATAAGACAACTGATAAATGTATTGGAGTATGCCGTTATAGCTTCCATGGATGCTGAACGAATAGATATATCTCACATGCCGATGCATATTCTTTCCGATAATATGTATGTAAATAATAATGACATGTTCAAGATTGTCGATTCCGGTGCAAAGATTGCTGCAAGGCATGAGCTGACCCGTGAGGTCATTTTGGCTGCCTTGCAGGCCAACAGCGGCAGCAGAACCGCTGCCAGCCGTACATTGGGTGTAAGCCGCGTCACCCTTTGGAAGAAGATGAGAGAAATGGGTATCGCCTAATCAGCCTGTTGAGGACTCATGAGGAGCAATGAGGTCAGGGCAAGATGATTTGCGACGGTGACATCCGCTTCTTGAAGATGGTGTGGCGCAAGGGTGGTGGTTATGGCCACGCATCGCATGCCGGCGCTTTTGGCTGCCTTGATTCCTGCCGGTGCATTTTCCACCACAAGGCACTCCTGTGGCTTTATTCCAAGGGCGGCTGCAGCGGCGAGATACGGGTCTGGATGGGGTTTGCGTCGAGTTACCCTGTCACCGGTGACTACATGTGAGAGATACATCAAAATTGTGGCAGGCAGCGTGGACATGACCACTTCCAAATGGGAACTGGTCACTAGGGCCAGACGAAGCCCGCCTTCATGCAGGTTTTGAAGTAGGTGAGGCACCGTAGTGTATGGAGATACCTGTGCCGCATATCTGGCATGAAATATGGACTTCTGCCTTTGAAAGATATGATGAAAGTCTTTTTCGCTCATGGCACAGCCGTGATTACGAAAGATATTCACGGCAGTCTCGGGTTCTATAGCCCCTTCATGCAGATAAAGCAGTTCCTCACAGACCTCACAGCCGAAATCCATCATGGCCTCTTTCCATGCATGGACATGGTATTTCATGCTGTCCAATATGACGCCGTCCATGTCGAACAGTACTGCCTTGATTTCTTTATTGTCTTTTGCGTTCATGTGGATTTTTTTAGATTTCGGCTGGAAATATGTTATATTTATCAATTATAATACAGATTGCTTGTTTCATAAAGAGAATGCCATATGGGGAATACGGTGCTTAAAGTTATTTATGAACGTAGAAGCGTGAGACACTTTGCATCTCAGGCCGTTGAGCCGGAGAAAATATATGAGGTTCTGAAGGCAGGTTCTTGGGCGCCTTCAGGTCTCAACAACCAGCCTTGGCGCTTTGCCATAGTGGTAAACGAACAGACCAAAGAGGCCATCGCTGAGCTCACACGATATCGGCAGGTAGTGTTGAATGCGGCGGTGTTGCTTCCGGTTTTCATTGATAAAACTGTCATGTATCACGACACCAAAGACCACCAATCCATCGGTGCATGTCTGCAAAACATGCTGCTTGCTGCACATAGCTTAGGGCTTGGCGCCGTTTGGCTGGGTGAGATTCTGAAGAATGCCGATAAAGTCCGCAGCATTCTGAAGTTGCCAGAAGAGCTGGAATTGATGGCAGTGATCGCCGTGGGTTATCCTGCCAAGGGTGGGCAGACATCCAGCCGCAGACCCCTTGATGAACTGATAGTTTATGATGAAATTCAACATAAGGAGTGTAACCAATGAAAAAAACGAGCATCTTTTTGACGCTGACCATGTCTGTGTTTTTGCTTTCATCTTGTGCCCAGTTCGGGCCTGGGGCAGGGGCCAATGATGCCAGCCCTGTCTCGAGTCAGGCGGTGCTGGCCATGCCGGATGTTCCGGCGCCTGTTGAGCTCAAAAAAGACGAGGACAAGAGTATGGTCATTCGCACCAACGACTTCGAGGGCGGTTTTTTGGTCATGAGAGGAAAGCTGACAGTGAGTTCTCTCATAGATTTCTATACCAACACCATGCCCCAGTATGGTTGGAACCTGAAAGGTGTCATGCATGCCAAACAGAATCTCATAGCCTTTTCCAAGCCCAATGGTGACTACTGTCTCATCAACATCTCAGAAGCCAATTTCGGTTACGACACAGAGGTGCAGTTCTGGGTGATCACCAACAAGACCGCCGGAGCAAGCCGTTATTAAGCCCTTAATGGTTGAGTATTTAACGAAAGGGCTGCTCGAAGGCAGGCGCTTATTATTGGGGCTCACAGGGGGCATAGCCGTCTGCAAAGCAGTGGACTATGCCCGAAGATTCAAGGCGTTGGGCATGAAGTTTTCTGTTGTGCTCACTCAGAACGCCACGCGGTTCGTAACGCCCCTTTCGGTCTCAGCCCTAACCAACTCTCCCGTCCATCTGGACATATTTGAACCAGGGCCGTCCGGAGCCATGGCTCACATCACCCTTGCCCGTGAAGCGGAGCTTTTCTGCATTTTGCCTGCCACCGCCAATACCCTGGCCAAGATAGCCCACGGCATAGCCGATGACCTACTCTCCACTCTGTGTCTCTCCTTTGGCAGGCCTATTTTGATCTTTCCTGCCATGAATCCAGTGATGTGGCAGAGCGCTGCGGTGCAGGCCAATGTGCAGCGCCTGAAGGATTTGGGGCATGTGGTGATTTCTCCTGCATACGGCGAAACCGCCTGCGGTGAATGCGGCGAGGGGAGACTTCCGGATTGGCCGGTGGTCCGCGAGGCCGTTATTTCCAGCCTCACACCTCAAACCCTCGAGGGTTCAAGGGTCTTGGTCTCCGCCGGGCCTACACGAGAACCTGTGGATCCCGTTCGTTTTATCTCCAATCGTTCCTCCGGCAAGATGGGCTATGCCATCGCTCAAGAGGCCGCCAGACGGGGGGCGAATGTGATCCTGGTGAGTGGCCCAGTGGCCATCGAGCCTCCGCCGAATGTGGAAGTGGTCCGAGTGGAGACTGCGGCTCAAATGCAGAAGGCTATGGAGCGACATGCCCGAACAGCCCGCTTCATTGTCATGACTGCTGCTGTAGCGGATTATGCCCCGATTTTTACCGCACCTCAAAAGCTCAAAAAGACCTCCCAAACCCTTCAAATCGAACTGTGCCGTAATCCCGATATCCTCACAGGCCTGTGTAACGTCCGCACAGGCAATCAATTCATCGTGGGTTTCTGCGCTGAAACGGAAAATCTGCATGAGCATGCCCTGCAAAAGTTTGAGACAAAGGGAGTGGATATGCTGGTGGCAAACGATGTCTCGAAGAGAGATGCAGGTTTCGATGTGGATACCAATCGCTGCCTTTTTCTATGGCGAGATAAGACCAATGGAGAGACCATCATTCACGAGCTTCCGCTTATGTCAAAAGAGCAAATAGCTATGTGTTTTTGGGATGCCATAGAAGATCTTGCGATGTGATTGTGTATATCAATCTTCAATTTTTAATGCTAACTTGCGGTTAATAGTAAACTGAATTCAAAATTAATCATTCACCATTTAACATTGTAATATGTGCAGCCTGGCTATTTATCGCTGTTAAAAAAACAGCATTTTTGAAGAGCGGATCGAGCAGGCATTTGAGATAATGGCAAATTGCGAACTGTGTCCACGCAAATGTCATATCAATCGATTGGAAGATAAAAGAGGCTATTGCCACACAGGCAGACTTGTACGTATCAACAGTTATGGTCAACATCATGGAGAAGAGAAGCTATTAAGAGGTAAAAGAGGTTCTGGCACCATCTTTTTCTCATGGTGTAACATTGGTTATGTCTATCATCAAGAAGGCTGTCCAGTATGGATTTAATCTGTGCACAAGCTGATGGAAGTCTTAGTTGTTCTACCAGGTAGTTTTTGAGTGTGTCGTACTCAATGGTTATGACCATCGCAGCATTGGTGATTGGGGGCATTGCTGTTTAGCCTGCAATAAAATGAATCGGAACTACAGGAACATTCCATTTGCAGGGTGGTGTGTGTGATTCCTGCCCCTTTGAGATAGTTTTCAAGTTTTTTCCGCAATGCATCCGCTTGCGAGAGGGTCATCTCCGAGGTGGAGATATGGGCGGAAAAGGCCGGTATTTCATAACCTATGGACCAGAGGTGCACGTCATGGACGTTCCACACTCCGCTGAATTGCATCAATCCCTTAGCCAGTTCCTCGGCATGAAGACCAAGGGGGCTCATTTCCAGAAAGACAAGCAAGGCATCTTTCACCACACGAATACCGCCCACAACAATTACCAGCCCCACAAAAACGCTCAACAATGGGTCTATCAGCCAAAAACCTGTAAAAGAAATGACAATGCCTGCCACTACGACCGCCACCGAAGAAAGGGTGTCCCCAAGCACGTGCAGCCAGGCGCTTTTGACATTCAGGTCGTGGTGGCCCTTGTGCAGCAGCCAGGCCATGAGCAGATTGCCCGCAAGGCCCAGAGTAGCCACTCTTATCATGACCCCTGTTTGTATCTCCATCGGGTTTTGGAGGCGTCTGTATGCCTCCCAGAAGATAAGCAATGCTATCACAACGAGGCTGGCACCGTTTATTAGGGCTGCCAGGATGCCTATGCGCTGATAGCCGTAGGTAGCGCGAAAATCAGCGGGCTTTTGGGCCATAAGGCCCGCCACCAGGCTCAAGAGCAGGGCAAGACCGTCTGTGAGCACATGGCCTGCATCGCTCATCAAGGCCAGGCTGTTGCTCAAGATTCCGCCTGTTATCTCGGCTGCGAGAATGACTGCCGTGACCAGCAAGGCCAGGCCCAATTGTCGAATATTGGAGGGATGTTGGCTCATGTGAGTAATGTTTTATAAAAGACATAAATGCCAATGCCTATCAAGACAAGTCCGCTCGCCTTTTTGATCAACCTGGATATGCCTTGAAAGAGCTGAGAATCCAAAATGGCCTGAGCAAGCCCGATGGACAGGCCGGCCACAAAGATCAATGCGCAGTGGCCGACGGCATACACAAAAAGCAGGCTTGAGCCATAGAGAACATCCCCTTCTGTGGAGACATAGGCCAATATCACGGCCAACACAGGTGTTGCGCACGGCGAGGATAAAATCCCTGTAAAAAGCCCTATGGAGAATGCGCCGATGGCACCCTTTGCCTTCCATGGCAATTCAATTCTGTGCGATAGATTCAGCGTGATTGGTATGAGGCCAAGAATGTGCAGGCCCATGATTATGGTTATTGCCGCAAAACTTAAGTAGAGCCAGGTGCCTGTGAAGGCGAGGAGGCTTCCAATCTGGGAGGCAAAGGCGCCAAGAATGGTGAAGGTTGTGGAAAGTCCCAGTACGAAAAGCCCTGAGAACAATGCCGCCTTCTTGCGGCTGCCTTCGGCATATCCACCCACATATGCAATGACCAATGGCACAGCTGCTAAAACACATGGACTCGCTGCCGATGCAAGTCCTGCCAGAAAGGTCAGCAGAAAGGCTATGCCGTGTTGGGATGTGAGCAGATTCGGCAGGGATGCGAGTGCCTGTTCCATTGCATTCTCATTTTTGTATAAATGAATCCATGGTATTTATATGTTCGTCATTTTTTGATCAGACACGCAGAGCTGTTCCTATAATCTCAGGGCTATTCCAAGTTGAAATGCTGTTTTAATACCTTCTGTATCTCTTCATATGGGTAAAACCCTACATGTCTGGCTACTTCTTTGCCATTTTTGTCCAAAAATATCTGAGTCGGGATTACAAACACGCCATACATGGTGGCGACCTTCTTCTCTTCGTCCTTGCCGATATCCACAAAGATGACCTGAAGCCGATCTTTGTACTGTTTTTCCAGCTTGTCCAGAATGGGTTTCATTTGCTTGCATGGAATGCACTGCACAGAACCCACCTCCAGCATGGCAGGAATACCCTTGGTGCGCGCCATGGACAGCAGCTCCTTGCTGGTGGCCGCATGGCCGCTGCTTGCAATGAACACCATGAAAGAAAGAGACAGTATAGCCAAAATGAACATTTTTTTCATACGAACTCCTTGGTTAATGGTTTTATGTCGTTAAAATACCGCTTTTTGAAGTACAGCGCCACATTTACCAGGCCGATGAGAACGGGCACCTCGACCAGTGGGCCTATTACCGCTGCAAAGGCTTCACCGGAGTTTATGCCGAAGACCGCCACTGCCACAGCTATGGCCAGTTCGAAGTTGTTGCTTGCAGCTGTAAAGGACATGGTGGCCGTCTTGGCGTAATCGGCATTAAAACGCCTGCCCATATAGAAAGAGACCAGAAACATCACCACAAAGTATATCAAGAGAGGAATGGCCACATGCACCACATCCAGAGGCAGTTTCACTATATACTCGCCCTTTAATGTAAACATGACCATAATAGTAAAGAGCAAGGCTATGAGAGTGATGGGGCCGATACGTGGAGTAAAGTTGGTTTCATACCATTTTTTACCCTTGGCCTTTATGAGCACAATACGTGTAAAGAGTCCTGCCAAAAAGGGAATGCCCAAATAGATAAAGACGCTTTCAGCTATCTGGCCTATGGTTACATGTACTGCCGTGCCAGCTATACCGAATATGGGCGGAAGCACCGTGACAAAAAACCAGGCATAGACCGAGAAAAACAACACCTGAAATATGGAATTAAAGGCCACAAGACCTGCGCAATACTCTCTGTCGCCGCCAGCCAGGTCATTCCAAACTATTACCATGGCTATACAGCGCGCAAGGCCTATGAGAATCAGACCGTACATATATTCGAGGTTGCCACTCAAAAACGTAATTGCCAGAAAGAACATCAAAACAGGTCCAATAAGCCAGTTTTGCACCAATGACAAGCCCAATATCTTTTTGTCTCGAAATACCTCGCCTAACTCCTCATATCTTACCTTGGATAAGGGTGGATACATCATGAGAATGAGGCCAATGGCTATGGGGATGTTGGTGGTACCGCTGGAAAAGCGGTTGATGAAGTGCACGGCGGACTGGGAAAAATAGCCCAGAGACACTCCTGCCGTCATGGCCAAAAATATCCATAGAGTGAGAAACCGATCCAAAAAAGAAAGACGTTGCATTAAGCCTTGCATATCGTTCCTCCCTTTGGTGCTATCTGAACTTTGTTGGTTTGCAGAAATGCAGTAAGTCGCGAGTGTTCCTCCTGAATGTCAGCGAGACTAATCTGTTCCAGCACTGAAAACAGCAAAAATCTTATGCGTCTATCTTTATAATTTAGGCTATAGTTTTGCCATTTTCCGCACTTTCTACTGTTGAGAAAACCCGCTTTTTTGAGGACGCCTAGATGAAAAGACACATGAGATTGCCGCATGCCCATGGCCTCCACAAGGGCACAGACACAACGCTCATCCTCTTCCAAAAGCTTTAACAGCTTGAGGCGATTGGTATCCGAGAGGGCCTTAAATATGAGTTCCAGGTCTTGAATGGTTGTCATGTTTAAAATATATAACAATAGAAATTGATACGTCAAGCAAAAAACTGGTTGCATCTGGCTTTGAATGAGGTATTTTTCTCAAAAAGCATAAGGAGGTTGCCATGAGTTACATTTTAGATGCTATCGATCCCGTGTTGGAGCCTGCCGCATGTCATGTGGGTTCCTGTCTTTTCAAGGCCAAAATGTCTGTAACAAGGGATTTAAGTGAAATCATGCCATATGTCAATGCCAAGGCCAAGGTGGTCTTTTACGATACATCTGAGCCTGTGATCGTATTCAAATATGCTGGGTGTAAAGTGGCTATGCGAGCACATGAATTGGCAGCTGCCACCGTGTCCCATGTGGCCGAGGCCAGAACGGCTCTTCAGGCCATTGTGAATTTCTTGAATGAGCTTTGGGAGCAAAGAGAGACTATCACACCTGTTGCTCAAGAGAGAAGAAGGCCTCCTGCCATCTTTATCTACAAGCTATTGCCCAAGAGCAACTGCGGTGAGTGTGGTGAGCCTACCTGTCTCGCCTTTGCTACGCGTCTTAGCCTTGCAGACAAAGAACTGGCAGAATGTCCAAAACTTTCTGCAGAACAGGCAGAGGAATTGAAAAAAATGCTGAACGAGGCATAGCCCTACAGAATTTGTATTGACAAACCTGTAAGATTAAATCAAATTATTTTGATATAGTAGCGATCTAATGGCCTGGCATTTGTGAGGCGATGTTTTGTTGGCGGAGGTAGTCCTGATGTACTTTCTTTGTGTTTTATATGCGTGTTTCGTCCTTTTGGCTGTGCCTGAGATTTGGGCGGCTGATTCCTTAACTTCGCCTTTACCTTCAAAAGAGGCTATTGATCTACAGAAGGCCATTGAAGTCGCATTGCATCAAAGCCCTGTTTTAAAATCGGCTCAAGCCGATGAAGAGGTGGCTCAAGCGGCATTTGAGGGTGCAAAAGCAGCCTTGTGGCCCAAAATCGACCTCAATGCCTCTTATTTCAAAGAAAATCAGCCCATTCCGTACATTCCTGCTCAGGCCATCGATATTCCAGCCAAATTCAGCGACGAAATATATGCATGGAGTATATTTTTAAGGCTGCCCATCTATGAAGGCGGACGTTTGGTGGGGCAGGTGCAGGTTTCAAGGATAGAGCGCTCATCTCAAGCCTTTTTGCGGCAAATGACTCTAAATGACCTGGTGGCCAATGTGACCAATACCTTTTACAAGTGTCTTCAGCTAAAGCAACTGATCTCGGCCTATGAACTGTCTGTAAGTGCAATGAAACAGCAACGCAAGGATATGGAAGTGCGTTTCAAGTTGGGCCGCATTGCACAAGTGGAGCTTTTGCGCATGGATGTGCAGCTTGCAGCCGAAGAGCGACGTTTGGTGGCAGCGCAAGAGGGGCTTAAGCGCTCTCGCAATGCCTTAGCGTTTTTTATGGGTATAAACTCCTATGAGCTTCCTGATCTAAGGGGTGAGATCAATGCCAATGAAGGCATTTTACAGGTGGATATAACTACTCTGGTGCAGTCAAGGCCTGATGTGGTTGCAATTAAACATCGAGTGCAGGCGGAAAGAGAGCGGCTAAATGTGGTCAAGGCTAAAAGATATCCATCCATTAGTCTGGTGAGCGACTATGGCAATCGGGCTGGAGCTGGCCTGTCCAATCGCGAAGAGGTCTGGGAGGCTGGAGTAACGGCCTCGCTAAACATCTTTGATGGAGGTGTAATCTCCTCTGAGCTAGCCAAACAACAGGCGGCGGTTGCCAAGGCTGAAGAGACCTTGAGGCTTTTGGAGTTACGGGCCCAAAAGGAGATAGAAGATGCCATTTCGGCCTTAAATGAGGCAAAAGAGCGCCTCAAACTGGCAGAAACCAGTGTACTTCAGGCCAAAGAGGCACTGCGTATTGAGGAATTGCGATACAAGACAGGCAGCACCAATATCACAGACTTTTTATTGTCTCAGTCTGCCATGAGTCTGGCTGAGGCGGACAGACTTCAGGCATTATACGACTACAATGCAGCCCTTACAGAGTTCAAACGGGCTACAGGTGCCATTTCAGGAAACAGCCTTGTGTCTTTGGCCACTTCATTCAGGGAGTAACATATGAAAAAGCTCATAGGTATCGTCATAATACTGGCATTGATAGCAGGTGCAGCCTTTGTAGTTGTCAAAAAGAAGCAACAGATCGCCAATACACCTTCGGTTCCTTCCTATCCACTTCCGGTCAAAACAGCGAGAGTGAATTGGAGCGTGTTGCAGGTTTTTTCCAGCTATCTTGGTGTATTACAGCCAGTTACATCCTTTGACCTCTCTTCTCGCATCTCCGCTCATATTTTGAGTATAGGGGTGCGAGAAGGGGATCATGTTAAAAAGGGGCAAGTGTTGGTGATGTTGGACGATCGCGACTTACAGGACAAACTTCTTGCGCAAAAGGCGACTCTTGCTGCCTTGGAGGCTGGCATTACCGGCACACAAAGCCTGCTTGCTACGCAGGATGCAGTCTTTCATCGAGATGCGGTGTTGCATCAAAGCGGTGCCATCTCCACAGAGGCATTTGAACGCTCTCGTGCTCAAAGGGATTCACTGCGTGCTCAAGTGGAGGAGGCGAAGCGCCGTATAGAGGCACAAAAGGCCGTCATAAATGCCACCCAGGTGGAACTTTCCTATACTCGGCTTTCTTCTCCCATGGACGCAGTGGTGGCCAAACGCCTGTTGGAGCCTGGGGATCTATCGGTGATTGGAAGGCCTATTTTGCATCTGGAGGCAGAAAATGCCTTTAAGGTGGTGGTTCAAGTGCCTCAAAATCAAGTGAGCGCCTTCAAGGTAGGGTATAGAGTGCGGCTGCTAAATGGTGCTGAGGTTCTGGAGGCAGATATCTCTCGCATTTATCCTGCTGTTACCAACGGTACTTTGGGTACTGTGGAGATAGACCTCAAGTCGCGAGCGTTTGGGCTGCCTTCAGGGGCGTCTGTGCCAGTGGAGCTCATCACAGACACAGTGGAAGGCTTGGTTGTGCCACTTGACGCCCTGTTGCTCAATACAGACAGGGCCTTTGTCTATGAGGTCAAAAATGGGCGTATTCACGTGGTTCCTGTAACTATTGTAGCCAAAAATGCCGATTTTGCCTGTATAAAAGGAGAGCTCACTGCAGGGACTCAAGTTGTAGTGGCTGATGAGGGAAAGCTCATGCGGTTAACTGAAGGAATGGAGGTCTTGGTCACCAATTCTTCTTCAAATCAGAGGTAGCAGACCATGAGAATCACTGAAATCTATCTCAAACGGCCATATCTCATTACATCGCTCATCTTTCTTTTGTCTGCCATAGGGTTTATCGGGTTTAGGCACATGCCCATAAATCTGTTTCCTGACAGTGATTATCCCCAGATAGCCGTGGTGGTGTTTTATTCAGGTGCATCAGCTCGAGATGTGGAGGATCAAGTCACAAGGCTGGTAGAAAAGGAGGTCAGCACCATTGATCAAGTGCGCAAGGTCTTTTCCTCCACCAAGGACGAGATAACCGCCATTACAGCGGAATTTGAATATGCCAAGGGTTTGGAGGCAGCTGCTACCGACGTATCCAATGCCTTAAAAAAGGTCGAGGGTCAGCTTCCCAAGGATATTAGACCACCTCAAATCTTTAAGATTAGCAAGGCGACTCAGCCGGATCTCATTTTGGCGGTGAGGCCTAAAGAAGGCTCACCTTATGACCTGCCGCGCGTTCGGCAGCTGGCGGATAACGAACTTAAGGAAGATCTGCTGCGTATTTCAGAGGTGGCCAATGTGGAGGTGTTCGGTGGCTATAATCCAGAGCTGATCATTGCCATAGACGCAAACAAACTCAACACCTATGGTATCAACCTCACTCAAGTGCTCACAGCAGTTGCCAGCCAAAACCTGAACATTCCCAATGGCTATGTGATTAAGGCAGAAAATCAGTTTATTTTAAAGACTCAAGGGGAGCTTGCTCGCAAGAATGAGGCAGAAGATATGGTCATAGCCCATGTGAATTCAGGGGATGTGCATCTAAGAGATGTGGCAATGGTTCAGACAGGCTATCAGGAGCGGCAGTCCCTGTATCATGGAAATGGCAAACCCGCCATAGGAGTCAGCATTCTTCGCAGCCACTCGGGTCATGATATCGACACCATAGAGGCAGTGGAAAAGGCTTTGCCTGCGCTTAAGGCCAAGTACTCCATGCTGGAGTTCGAGATAGCGGATACACAAAAAGAGCTCATCGAAAAGAGCGTAAACAACATGATAGACGCGCTGAGAGACGCCATTGTCATGACGGTTTTGGTGATCTTTCTGTTTTTGGCGGATGTGCGTGGAATGCTTTTGGCCGCCATCTCCATTCCCTTTACCTATCTTTTGACCTTTGCCATCATGTATATGCTGGGTATGGAGTTCAACATGGTCACTCTCACCGGCATCATTTTGGCCGTGGGTATGCTGTTGGATGATGCCATAGTGGTGTTGGAAAACATCGAGCGTAGATACCATCAAAACAAGGAAGATTTGAAAAGCGCTGTATTTGGTGGCACTGATGAGGTGATGCTTGCCATCTTCTCCGGCACCTACGCCACTGTTATGGTGCTCTTGCCCATAATATTCATAGGCGGATTCGTGCAGACCATTTTGAGGCCGTTGTCCGTGACCTTGTGTCTGGCTTTAGGCGTATCATATGTGGTGTCTGTCACGGTTATTCCCCTTTTTGCCCCTCTGATTCTTCGGGCCGAGGCAAGAAAGAACCGTTTTGAACAGCTCGTTCAGCTTTTTGACAAATACTGTATCGGCCCCATTCGTGACTTCTTTGTGGCAAGTCTTAATGTGGCTCTGCGCCATCGTGCCATCTTTTTGATTCTGGCCATCTTAGTGCTTGGAGTAAGTATGAGGCAAATGCCCCTTGTGGGCAGGGATTTGATGCCTCCCATGGATACAGGCATATTTAAGATAAACTTCGAGGCAGATTCCAATACCTCTTTGGCCGAGACAGAGCGCATATTGAACCAGATGGAGGCCGTAATTGGCCGTCTGCCTGGAGTCCTGCGCATTTCAACTGTGGTGGGTTCTGAACCTGGAGTGATCAGCTTTGGAAGCGGCCGTATTCCTCAGCAGGGACAGATCACCGTGCATTTGGTGGATAGGTTTCATCGCAAGAAGACCCTGTGGCAGGTGGAGGACCAGCTGCGCAAGGAGTTTGCAGGCATTTTAGGACTTAAGTATGTGGATGTCTTTGATTATGGTGCTACAGCCCTTTCTTCCATCAAGGCCACAGTGGATATACTGATAAGCGGACCTGATGTGCAAGTGATAGACAAAATCGGAGAAGATGTTATGTCCAGACTGCAAGGCGTAAAGGGGTTGGAGAGCATCGCCAGAAGCTGGACATTGGACAAACGAGAGCTGGCCTTTAGTGTCAACATTGAAAAGGCGGCTATCTATGGTATGTCGCCTGTGACCATATCCCAGCAGGTGGCGGCAGCAGTGCGTGGGGGTGTGGTCTCGGTGTTTCGAGTGCCCGGTCAAGACGGCTATGGCATTCGTGTGCAGTATGACCCTCGATTTCGCAATAATGTGCCTGCCATTGAGTCCATGCTCATACAGACACCCAAAGGAGCCGCGCCTCTCAAGGAACTGGGGGAAATCTCTGTGCTAAAGGCCCAGACCAGCTTGACGCGTCAGTACCTACAGCCCACATTAGACATTTATGGTTACAGAAGCCTTGCCGCTGTCTCACACATTCACGAAGATATTGATAAGGCATTAAGCGGGCTTAAGCTGCCACCCGGTTATACCTTGAGGCACGAAGGGGACCTGAAGCAGATGAAGGAATCCTTTGGTAGGCTACTTGCGGCATTGGCAATCGGTTTGATTTTATTGTATTTTTCTTTAGTGCCAGCCTTTGATTCCTGGATTCATCCGCTTACCATCATGTCGGCCATTCCTTTGGGTTTGATAGGCGCGGTTTGGTCCATGTTAATTGCAGGCAAACACCAGTGCATGCCATCCTTCATGGGCATGATACTTTTGGCGGGTATAGTGGTGAAAAACTCCATCTTGCTCATAGACTTTATTCAGGAGGCTCGAAAAAAGGGTTTGAATGTACAAACCGCCATTGTGGAGAGTGTGCGCATTCGTACTCGGCCCATTTTCATGACAGCCGTGGGCACAAGCGTGGGTATGATTCCCATCGCATTGGAGTGGGCCATTGGTCTTGAGAGGCTTTCACCTCTGGCAGTGGTGGCCATAGGAGGGCTCATGGTCTCCACATTTTTGACATTGATCTATGTGCCGATACTTTATAGCCTGTTTGAGGATGTGAGGATGAGGGTGAGCAAAAATAAGAGTTGGTAATTACGTGGGGAAACCTTTTTGTAAGGAGGGTTCTCCCCACACCCATTTCTCAACAACTTTAATTCAACTATTAAAGTTGTTAAAAAGAAAAAAGAAATGCCTGTCTCCTTTTTTATGCCCTCTGGTCTTGAATCGACCTCAACGCTTCATATCTCAAAGAAAATTAGCCCGTTCTATATATTCTATTCAAGTTCAGCGATGAGATATATGTCCGGGGTATCTTTCTTAAATTTCCCATCTATGGCGGAACAGAAGCGACTTAGTGCAGTAAAGGAGAAACGCTATCCCTCTTTAGCCGCTGTCAGCAATTACGGAAACTGTGCAGGAAGCGGCATGGACGGCCGCGAAGAGGTCTGGGGAGCAGGTGTAATTGTTTGTTTTTGTTACTTGATAGATATCTCCTTTATTACCATTGACTTTTCCAAAATATAACTTAACATTTGCTCATAAGTCCAATCAAGGAGGTAGCAAATGAGAATCGCCGTCAGTGCAACAGGTCAGGACATGGATTCTGTTTTGGATTCCAGATTCGGCAGGGCAAATTATCTGCTCATTGTAGAGACCGATACCATGGAGGTGGTGAAGGTCATAGACAACCGGGCATCCCAGAATGCCGCTCATGGAGCAGGGATAAATGCCGCCGGCATGGTTGTGGATGCAGGGGCACAGGCGTTGCTCACGGGTCAGGTGGGGCCTAAGGCCTTTGCTGTACTGGATGCCGCCGGAGTGAGGGTAGTTTCTGGCATGAGCGGAACAGTAAGAGATGCGGTGGAGCGCTTCAAGCAAGGGAATATGAACGCGTCTTCTGGGCCGGATGTAGATGCTCACAGCAATATTGTTATGTCTCCTTCTACCACGAGGTCTGGTGGGCCATATCAGGGCGCATGGCCAGGCGCTGAAGGCATAGGCCGCGGTTTCGGTGGTGGTCGTGGTTTCGGTGGTGGAGGTGGTGTCGGCCGTGGCAGGGGGCGCTGTGCCGCAATGATTATGGGAATTGGCCGTGCCTTCCAGTGCATGGGTAGAAACCTCGGGCTCAACATCAGAAGGAGGGCGCGGAATCTGTCTTGCATAAGTGGTGTTGGACGTTTTTCAAGAAGAAGGCCAATGAGGGGTCTGGGGTTGTGAAAATCGCCATTGCAAGCGGCAAGGGAGGAACTGGCAAGACCACTGTGGCTGTGAGTCTTGCCCTTGCTGCCCGAGGCAAGAGGGCCATCGTGGATTGTGATGTGGAGGAACCCAACTGCCACATCTTCCTGAAGCCGGTCATAGAGAAACGCATAGTTGTCACCATGCCTGTTCCGGCTGTGGACATGTCTCGTTGTAATTTTTGTAAAAAATGTCAAGAAATCTGCCAATTCAAGGCGATAGCCGTATTTGGTAGGCATGTAATGACCTTTTCCGAGATGTGTCATGGATGCGGCGGCTGCATGTTGATCTGTCCTCAAAAGGCCATTTCAGAAGGAAAACGTGAGATAGGTGTGGTACAAGAGGGCACGGCCAATGGGCTTTTGTTCATCGAAGGCCGTCTGCGTGTGGGCGAGGCTATGTCTCCACCTCTCATTCATGCGGTGCAGGCCCAGATTAGCGACTTCGAGCAATCGGGGGGGCTTGTGATAGTGGATGCACCTCCAGGCACATCTTGTCCAGTGATTGCCTCGATACGCCGGGCAAATTACACTATTTTGGTGACCGAACCCACGCCATTTGGCCTGCATGACTTGAAATTGGCCGTGGGTGTACTGCAAAAGCTTGGTCAGCCCTTTGGTGTGGTCTTGAATCGAGCCGATATGGGAAGCGATGAGACCGAGAGGTGGTGCGAGGCGAACGGCATTTCCATACTCATGAGAATACCCTTTGACCGCAGAATAGCCCAGGGATACTCAAGGGGCGAGCCGCTTTTCTACAGCAGACCGGATCTGCGTGAACGGTTCGAGGCCCTTTTGAAGGAGGTCTCCTCATGAAAGAGATAGTTGTCATAAGCGGCAAGGGTGGCACAGGCAAGACCAGCATCACGGCCAGTTTAGCGGTTCTTCTTCCCAGGAAGGTGATAGCCGATTGTGATGTGGATGCGGCGGATCTGCACCTCATTTTGAGGCCCGAAATTCAGGAGCGCCATGATTTTTACGCTGGCATTCGCCCCGTGATAGACGAATCGGCCTGCACTGGCTGCGGCATATGCAAGGATGTCTGTCGATTCAATGCGGTTGCCATCAGGGATGTAGCGGAGATAGACGATTTCAACTGCGAAGGCTGTGGTGTATGTGCCCATTTCTGCCCTGTCAGCGCCATTTCAATACAAGAAAATATCTGCGGGCAGTGGTATATCTCTCAAACCAATTATGGCCCCATGGTGCATGCCGCCCTGGGCATAGGAGAGGAGAATTCGGGAAAATTAGTGACCCAGGTTAAGGAAAAGGCTAGAAAACTCGCCGAGGCCCAGGGAGCCGATTTTATCCTCGTAGATGGCCCGCCTGGCATCGGATGTCCGGTCATAGCCTCTATCTCCAATGCCAATGTGGTTCTCATTGTGATCGAGCCGACCCTTTCGGGCCTGCATGATTTGGAGAGGGTCCTGAGCCTTGTACAACACTTCAAGATTCCTCCCCTTGTGTGCATCAATAAGTGGGACATCAACCCGGAGGTTTCACAGGAGATAGAGACAAGATGCGCCCAAAAAGGTGTGAAACTCGCTGGAAGGATTCCATTTGACGAGGCCATGGCCAAAAGTGTGGTAGCAGGCCTGCCTATTGTAAGCTACGATGTCTGCAGTCTCGGGGCAATGGCCATAAAGGAGCTCTGTCTGACGATAGAATGAGGTATAGAGGCTGTGGCAGTCCGTGCAGCCGCCTGCACTCAAGGCACTTGCCGCAGGCAGGATATCGTGGTTCAGTTTGAAGGTAGTCATGGCGCTGATGAATGCTTTGATTTCTTACGCACCGGCTCATATGCAAATAGGGGCTGATGTTCCATGTGGCCAGGCTGGCCTCGCCGTAAGGTGCGCAAATCTCAACCCATGGGGCGTAGTTCAATGAAGCCGCGATAACGAGAGGCGCAGCGCAACACAGCAGTTGGCGAGTTTTTGCTACGCCATCATAGTTGATTAGTATTTTTGCGTGGATCCCGCTTCAAAGAGCGGGGTTTTTTGTTCAACCGTGCAGGGCGCGTTCGATGGATGCCTTCAATTCCTTTATCTTGACCGGTTTAGGGAAAAAATCGTACACATCTGATCTCAGTGCCTCTATAGCGGTTTCAAGATTTGCAAAGGCGGTGATCATGATGACTTTTGTATCGGGGTAAAGATTTTTAACAGTTTTCAGAACATCCATGCCATCCAATCCCTTCATTTTATAATCTGTTACAATCACATCGAATTTTTTTTCTTTAAGCCGATCAAGAGCTGGTTCTGCACTTAGAAACGTCTCAACTTCATATCCTGACTGTTCTAGGGATAATTTTGACATATCACAAACTATCTTTTCATCATCAATGACCATTATTTGTGGTTTACTCATTTGTTTTGCTCCTTTCTATCTTGTTATAAATTGGTAATCTTATGGTAAACGTTGTGCCTTTGCCAACTTCGCTTTCAACTGTGATATCGCCATAATGATTTTTAATTATGCCATAACTTACCGATAGACCAAGTCCTGTGCCTCCCTCACCCTTTGTGCTGAAAAATGGATCGAATATATGTTGAAGCAATTCAGGCGGTATTCCTTTCCCAGTATCTGTAACAGTTATTTTGATATATTTCTTACTTTCATCTAAGTCTGAAGCTATGATAAGTTTACCGTTCTTCGTCATTGCTTGTACTGCATTTGTTATTAAGTTTACCAGCACTTGTTGTATTTGATTTTTATCTATAAAGCTTAGTGGTAAATTATTCTTGAGTTCAAGTTGTGTTTCGATGTTTGAAACATATAGCATATTCTGCGTTAATTTGACAGCTTTTTGTATAACTGTATTGATATCAATCTGCTCCAAGTGTGGTTCTTTGGGTTTAGAGAAATCAAGAAAATTTTTTACAATCTCCTTCATTCTATCGGTTTCATCTTCAACTTTATTCATAAAGTCTATTCTGTCATCTCGGCTTAAATTATCGTAAAGTTCTATATAGGTTTGAGCAAGCATTGATATATTATTAAGAGGATTTGTTAATTCATGTGCAACTCCAGCAGTCATTACTCCTATTGATGCTAATTTTTTTGATTGTATAAGTTGTTCCTCTCTATTTTTTAATTCATTTGACATAAAATTTATGGCTTTGATTACAGAATTGCATTCTTCATCGGGTGTTACTTCTTCTATTGTTTGGAAATTACCTTCAGATATTGATAATGTTAACTTTTCTATCAATTTTAATGATTGCAATATTTTTTTGGATATTAGATGACTTATTATAATGCTTGAAAGTATAATTATCCAAAATGAATGTAGCAATATTTTTTTGGAATTCATGATTAGTTCATTGGTGTGAGTTCGTTCGAGTCGCGTTATTTGCTCCGAAAATTCTCTTAATTTTTTCCCTGCTTCTCTTATGCTATTCTCTGTTTGTTCATTGTTGATTTTAGCCTCATCTATTTCCGATATTAATGCGATTACATTGGTATAGTCATTAAGATTTTTATTGAGTGTTTGGAATTTGTCTTCGCCGACCGCTTTGATTATGTCTTCTTTGACATTATCTATCGAATATCTTATTTCATGTATCTTGTTCAAGATATCATACAGATTCATTTTGTTTCTATAGAGAAAATAGTTTTTTTCGGTCAATCGTATCTCTAAAAAAGAGGCATTTAGGTCGTCCGCTATCTGTATGAATCTTAATTTTGTCAGTACAAGATTGAGGTTTTGAAGGGCGAAGGAAATGACGATAACTAGCAACATGATGTTGAAAAAATTGGACAAGATGATTCGGTGTTCTATTTTCATAACAATCCTATTGAGTCGGAATTACACATCGTGCAACCTCAGACTGTTCCTTTCTGACAGGAAGATACCACAAAAGGCCGTCGGTCATCATCAACAGCCCTGCTCCGATGAGGGCTGTGTTAAACAATGTGAATGTATTGAACCCGAAGTATGTTATAAGACCAATTCCAAGACTTGTAAAGGATATCCCTGTTCTGATAAAGGCAAGTCCTGTGCGAGCGCGAGCGTATATCGTTCGATAGCAGCCGGCGATTGTCCTCTGTCCTGCCAGGACGTTCCTCTCGCGGGCAAGATGTGTCCTCTCTCTGCTTGATGGGGACGGATACAAGATGGTGGAGTGCCCTGCGAGAAAATCACCGAGGCGGGCAAGCATCGTCTTTTTGATCGAAGGTGTTGTGCTCAACCCATCAATGAAATGATAATTTTCAAGAAAATGCAGGGTGGCGGCAGTTACCTCCACAAGTGTCTGATGTTCGGGTGGTTTCATACGGGTTTTTCTTATTTGTAGATAGCCTATCAGGCCGAATAGCCCCAGTAATCCACCGGCAATGATGAGCAGTATGTAAAAATAGAAGTTTATTTTTAGGTTATGGGCCTGCCTGAGGGTATTGGATATGGTTATAAGACCAAGTCCCCATCGCAGAAAGGCTAGATCCGTTCTTGCCTTTGCCATATCCGTTCGATAACATGCAAGTCTTGTGCGCCAGTGAGCCATGGTGTTTCGCCAATAGGCAAGCCCTGTCCTCTCGGTTCCTATGAGTGCACCCGGCGCTGCATGCAGGAAGTCTTGAATAAACCATGCAATATCTTCTTTAAGCGCCACCCACAATTCATATCTTCCAGCCTTGAGTATTGCGGATGCTTCCGCCACAATCTTTGGATCACTTGGGTCATTTGTTGCTATTACAATTGTATCACCGTTTTTTATGACAGGAAACCATCTCAACATTTCAGGCCTTTTTTCATACAAGACTTGCAGTAATTCAGGTGGGATGGGAATCTTTTCATCATATTCGACAAAAGGACAATGGTAGTAATTCGAAAGGGCCGTCAGCAGGGTGTGGCGGGGCAGGCCATATTCCTGAATCAGAATGGCCTCGATGTCGATTCCGCGAGCCTGGGCAGCGGTTGTTGCCGCCTGCAGCTCATCCTCTCTAATCAGATTGTCTTTGACGAGTGAGAGGAACCGTTCTACTGCTTTTGAGGAAAATTCATGTTGCAAAGGTTTCATTGCTGGAATACCGTTTTGCTCCAAAATCTGGCAGGAGTGCCATAATCTGCCAGGGTTATCTCCATATCTCCAAAACAATACGGTAAGGTTTTCCTTATTCTTTCGGCAGGGAGATGCCAATAAAGTCCGTCTGCGATAGCGATAACACCAATGATCAGCAGGAAAAGATTAAATATCGTCCATCCAAGGCTGGCTGTGCCGAAATACACCATAAGTCCTGCTCCAACTGATGCGATGCTCATGCCTGTCCTGATGAAGGCAAGTCCTGTTCGTGAACGCGCCATAACAGTTCGTAATCTTGCCATGACCCCCCTTCTGTCTGCAAGAAGCGTCCTTTCCAGTGCAAGACCCGTGGTAGCCCATATGCCGGGAGAATGAGATGGTTTTACAGAAGGAATGGAGATATACCGTGCGGAACCGCTCTCAACTATATTGTTTTCTTTCAAAGCAGGCAGAGGAAAGACGAAGTCCCAGATAGTTGTTTTGCCGCCGGCCTTTTTAAACGATTCAAAGGCATCCATTCCTGCCTTTCGACCTGGGAAATACCAGTAAAACCCTTCCATAATCATTATGGAACCAATGAATATCAAGGCAAAATCCAGCATAGTCCAGGGACCGGCATGAAACTGCCTGAAGAGAGCTATTCCAAGCCCGATAAATGCTATGCCTGTTCGTGCAAAGGCAAGCCCTGTGCGTGCCCTTGCCATGATAGTCCTGTAGCACGCAAGTACGGTGCGTTCCTCAGCCATATCGGTGCGGTCACTGGCCAAAAATCTGCGTCTCATTACAGGTGAAAGGTTATTCCATTTGACCCTGAGCTTGTCTGCCCCAGGGACAGGGCCGGTGCGTTTGAAGACCGGCTCATTTTCCACATTTGATACCTCAAGGAATGTCGTGCCCCACGTGGGTTCAGTGCCTGAACAGGCAGGCATGGTCTTTCCGGTATTGCGGGCGCCTACGTGCCACTTTATACCGTCTATCACCATTATGACGCCTGCAACGAGCAGCGGCAGTTCCAGAATCAACAGATAGCCGATGCCGAATATCCTGAAAAGTGTCAGACTGATGACGATGGATGCTATGCCTGTTCTGAGAAACGCAAGCCCTGTTCTTCCACGCGCAAGCGATGTCCGGTAACAGGAAAGATACGAGCGTCTGTTAGCAAGAAAGGTCCTGACCTTCGCCAGGGGAGTCCTACCTGCGGGTTGTGAAAATCCTGGATTTACGTCAAAGCTGTTTTCTATGATGCGTATGAGATCGGATGGCAACGCTATCAATATGTCAAGATTTTCGACACCGAGCGTCTGTTTGATTTCCGCAATAACAGAGTTACGTTCGGGGTTGTATATAACAATCTTTGCCGTATTTTCCTTAATTTCGAGCGGAAACCACAGTGCCTTTTTATGCATTTCCATATTGAGATGAATGGTAATGAAGTAGGATGCAGTAATTTTCTCATCATACTCAACAAATGGATATCCATAATATTCTGTCAGAGCAAACAGTATTTCGTGCTTTGGTATGCCATATTCAAGCAGCAGTTCTTCAGGATATCTATTTGACCTGTTTGCTTCTTGCATAAGAAAATTCAGTTTATTCGAAGTGATGAATTGTCTTGCAACGAGTCTTGCAAATTTTTGCACAGTCATTTGTCAACAAGCTCCATCAGTTTTTTTGTCGATCCCAGCTCCTGTACTGTACTGCCTCAGCGATGTGTTTGATCTGAATAATAGGGGAATTTTGCAGGTCTGCTATGGTGCGGGCTATCTTTAGAATGCGGTGATATGCACGGGCGCTCATGCCCAATTTGGCTGCTGCCTGTTCCAGAAAACCCTGTGATCCCTTGTCCAATGCACAGTATTTACGAATCTCTCTGGCGGACATCTGGGCATTACAGTGAATGTGCGTGCCCTGAAAGCGCTGGCTCTGGATATTTCTTGCCTGGCTCACCCGTTCTCGAATGGTTGCTGATGGTTCCCCCCGTCTGGCCTGAGACAGCTCCTGATGCGGCACTGCCGGTACCTCGATGTGGAGATCGATGCGGTCCAGAAGCGGGCCTGAGATGCGGCTCCTATAGCGACTGATCTGGTTGGGATGGCAGGTGCAGGCGTGCCGCGTGTCCCCGAAGTGACCGCAGGGGCAGGGGTTCTGTGCGCACACAAGCATGGCACGAGCAGGAAATGTGATGCTGACGATGGCACGTGATAAGGTGACCTGTCCATCTTCCAGCGGTTGCCGCAGGGCCTCCAGCGTGTCCTTACGAAACTCCGGAAGCTCATCCAAAAAAAGCACTCCATTGTGTGCCAAACTCACCTGACCCGGCCTTGGGATGCTTCCTCCACCGATGAGTCCTGGCTCTGAGATGGTGTGATGCGGGGCGCAAAACGGCCTGGTAAAGATGATGGGCTGATCCTTGGGCAGAAGCCCTGCCACACTGTAAATACAGGTAGTCTCCAATGCCTCTTCAAATGTGAGTGGAGGTAGAATGGATGGCAGGCGCCTTGCCAACATGGTCTTACCCGAACCTGGTGGGCCTGTCATGAGCACATTGTGTCCACCTGCTGCGGTGATCTCCATGGCGCGTTTGGCCTGTTCCTGGCCCACCACATCCTCGAAGTCGTCGAGAGGAAGCTGCTGTCTGGCTATGTTCTCTAAATTGGCCGTTGCCGGCGCGATGGTGGTGGAGCCCAACAGAAATTCCACCAACTGGGAAAGGTGGCCCACAGGATATACGGTCATATCCTTTACCACTGCGGCCTCGCCCGCATTCTCTTCGGGCGTCAACATGGCCTTTATATTCCAGTTGCGTGCCGCCAATGTAATGGGCAGGGTGCCGCGTGTGGACTTGATGGCGCCGTTCAGGGAAAGCTCGCCCAAAAGCAGCAGATCTTGAATGCATTCCTGCGGCAGGATTCCCTGGGCACACAGGATGGCCGCGGCTATGGGAAGGTCCAGACCTGCCCCTTCCTTCTTCAGGTCAGCAGGCGCTAAGTTCAGGGTGATGCGCTGAGTTGGGAATGGATAGCCACAGTTTTTGATGGCGGCCTTCACTCGCTCACGGCTTTCCTTGACTGCTGCCTCTGGAAGCCCCACAATATTGAAGGCAGGAAGGCCAGGGGATACATCTATCTCCACCGTGACCGGAAATGCCTGAATACCGATTACAACCGCTGTTCGAGAATAGGCTAACATGTCCTGAGATTAGGTTCGAATCTGGCCATTCCCATAGGCTATGAATTTAGTTGTGGTGAGCTCCTCCAATCCCATGGGCCCATAGGCATGGAGCTTGGATGTGCTGATGCCAATTTCTGCTCCGAGACCGAGTTCTCCGCCGTCGTTGAAACGGGTGGATGCGTTTACAAGCACCAAGGATGCGTCCACCTCTTTGATAAAGCGTTGGGCATTGCCGTAATCCCTTGTCACTATGGCCTCTGTGTGGTTGGAACCATATCGGGTGATGTATTCCATGGCCTCATCCATATCCTTTACCACCTTGATTACCACCTTGAGCTCCAAAAATTCTGTCCCCCAGTCCGAATCCTGGGCAGGCTGAATCTTTGAGGAGGTGGCACAGGCCCTGGGGCAGCCCAGCATCACAACCCCTGCACTGGCAAAGGCATCTGCCATACGCGGCAGAAATGCCTTTGCTACGGCCTCGTGCACCAGCAGTCCTTCCATGGCGTTACATACTCCGGGTCTTTGCACCTTGGCATTCATGCAGATGGTCTCAGCCATGTCTGTATCAGCGGAGGCATCCACAAACACATGGCAGACTCCTTTATAGTGCTTAAGCACTGGAATCCTTGAATTTTCGGCCACAAAACGAATGAGCCCCTCTCCTCCCCTTGGAATCACCAGGTCTATCAGCTCATCCAACTTCAGAAGGTGCGTAAGTACCTCTCGTTCTGTGGTGGGCACCACCTGGACGGCGTCGGTGGCAGCGCCGTTTTTGGCCAGGGCCTTGTGCAGTATCTCTGCCAGTGCCATGTTGGAGTGCAGGGCATCGGAGCCACCCCGAAGGATCACGGCGTTTCCTGCCTTGAGGCACAGGCCGGCGGCATCAATGGTGACATTGGGCCTGGATTCGTAGATCATGAGGATTACGCCCAGTGGAATGCGGATGCGGCCCACCTGCAGGTCGTTGGGCCTGCGCCACATTCTGGTGATCTCACCCACGGGATCTGGAAGCATTGCTACCTCTTTGAGGCCGTTTACCATGCTGTTTATCACCTTGTCTGACAGGGTAAGCCTGTCGATGAAGGCAGCACTCATACCCTTTTCACGGGCCTTCTCCAGGTCTTTGGTATTTTCTTGCTGCAAGAATGCCTTAGCAGCCAGAATTTCTTCCGCTGTGTCCAGAAGTATTTGATTTTTGACCTTTGTGGAAAGATTTGTCATGCTTTTGGCGGCCTTTTTGGCCTTTTGACCGATTTCTTGAGTCAATCTTTCAAATTCGCTCATATCGTTCTCCTTAAATAGATAGTCATTACCTATTCCCATACCACCAGATTATCCCTGTGAATCGCCTCATCAAGTGAATTATTCAAAATACTGCACACGGTTTCGCTGGTGCAGCCGATGACTTTCTGGAGTTCGTTTGAGCCGTAGTTTGTGATCCCTATGGCTATTTCCTTGCCGTTTAGGTCGGTGCATGAAATGCAGCTTCCTCCCTTGAATTTCCCTTCCACAGCCTTGATGCCCACGGCGAGCAGGCTCTTTTTGCCCTGAGTGATGGCCTTTACAGCGCCGTCATCGAGAACGAGTTTGCCTTCACGGGGCAGGGTGAAGGCGATCCATGGCTTTTTCCCGTGAATTCTGCGCTTGGCTGCATGGAAGAGGGTGCCGATGACCTCTCCGTCCATGAGGCGCAGAAGCACGTTAGGGATACGACCTCCTGCAACTATCATGGGGATACCGCATGAAGTGGCCATGCGGGCTGCATGTAATTTGGATTTCATACCTCCGCGGCCTGCTCGACCTGGGCTGTCGCCGGCCATTCCCATGGTGGATTCATCGATAACCGGCACATCGTGAAGCAGCCGGGCCTTCGGGTTTTCTCTGGGATCGCTGTCATAGAGGCCGTCGATATCGCTCAGGCATATGAGCATCTCGGCTTCCACTAAATTCAGGACCAGGACAGAGAGTTGGTCGTTGTCGGTGAACTGCAGTTCCTCTGTGGCAACCGTATCGTTTTCATTGATGATAGGGAGCACACTCCATTCCAGCAGGGTTTGTAGGGTGTTTTTGACATTGTTGTAGCGATCTCTTTCGATAAGGCCGTCCCTTGTCAACAAGACCTGGGCTACCGGTATATCGTATTCAGACAATGCGGCGGCATATGCCTGCATCAGGATGCCTTGTCCCACTGCCGCCAGGGCCTGTTTGGCCTTGACGGTCTTGAGTTTGGCCTTGGAAGGGAGGCGTCCACGGCCGGCTGCCACTGCACCTGAAGAGACCAGTGTGATCTCCAGACCGTGGCTGCGCAACTCTGCGAGCTGGGCCACGAGATGATTCAGGCGATCGATGGCTAAGCCGTTTTTGTCGGTGAGCACAGCACTTCCCACCTTAACCACGAGCCTTTTGATGCTTTTGAGGTCTCGCTTGTTGCGTTTTTCTTCTTTTAGGGTGTCATGGAGATGGTTTTGCATATGTTTGTAATTCGGAGTACTTCATTTTTGTATTGGAATCGAATAAATCAGCCACATATTCCATCAATATCACTTGAATAGCCTTCAGTAATTCCGTGAGATTTTCATGAGTGGCTGCGGATATGCAGACTATATTTGCAGAAGATGATGTGCACTGAGGCAGTCTTTTTATGGCATCCAGTCGTTCCTGTAATTCTTCCTTAGATGGAATATCTATCTTATTTAATGCGATCAAAAACGGTTTTTGAGTGATGGAAGTGCTGTAGCGTTGGTCAAATTGTTTCAGTTCTTTCCAGACAGTGAGAAATGCCCTGCAAGGGTCTTCATCGGAGACATCCACTACAAACAGCAGCACCTTGGTGCGCTCTATGTGCCGCAAAAATTCGATGCCCATGCCTGTTCCTGTATGCGCCCCTTCGATGAGGCCCGGAATGTCGGCGATTACAAAGGAACGGTCGTCTCCCAGGTCAACCACGCCAAGTTGAGGCACCAGAGTGGTGAATGGATAGTTTGCTATCTTGGGCTTAGCTGAGGTCAACACCGAAAGCAGGGTGGATTTCCCTGCATTGGGCATGCCCACCAACCCTACATCCGCGAGGAGCTTCAGCTCCAACAGCAGATGCCTTTCTTCGCCGGGCAGGCCCGGCTGGGCATAGCGAGGGGCCTGGCGCGTGGGGCTTACGAAATGGGAGTTACCAAGCCCCCCTTTGCCGCCCTTGGCAGCTACCCACTCTTCATTCGGCTGTGTGAGGTCAGCGAGCACGGCTCCTGTGTCATTGTCCTTGACCTCGGTGCCTGGTGGAACGAGTATGACCAAATCCTTTCCGCTTTTGCCATGCCTGTTGGCCCTCATGCCAGGCGAACCGTTTGGGGCACGATAGATGCGTTTTTTTCTAAAGGAGGAGAGTGTGTTGAGATTGGAATCCACTTTTAGAATGACATTCCCTCCGTCGCCTCCGTCGCCTCCATCAGGGCCGCCTTTGGGAACGAATTTTTCATGCCGGAAGCTGACACAGCCCCTGCCGCCGTCACCGGCCATTATATGTATTTCTACTTTATCTACAAAGTTCATTGATTGCCTTTATGACTGTAATAGCCATTTGATGTGCGAATTCTATTTATTATAGTGTGTGGCCAGCTTGCTATGCTGCCTGGAATAGCTGAAATATACGATCAGTCCGATTATCAGCCAGATGAGAAAGCGCAGCCAGGTGATTAACGGCAGGCTGACCATCAGGTAGATGCAGAAGCCCATGCCCAGCAGAGGAATCAGAGGGCTGAAGGGTGTTTTGAACGGTCTGTTCAGTTCTGGTTGTTTGTAGCGAAGTATAATGACTCCGGCACATACCAGCACAAATGCTGCCAGTGTGCCGATGTTGACCAGTTCCGCCACATGCCCTATGGGTGTAAAGCCTGCGATGGCGGCCATGATAGCTCCGCTTGTAAGAATGATGCGCACAGGGGTTTGAGTGGTCTCGTTGACTCGTGCAAATACGGGCGGCAGGAGTCCATCACGGGACATGGCCAGAAAGATGCGGGTCAATGCGTAATACAGCACCAGCATCACGGTGGTAAGGCCTGCAATGGCGCCAGCAGCTATGACAGCCGATGCCCAGCGGTGACCGATGCGCAGCATTGCATCGGCTACGGGTGATGGCACATTTAATGTGGTATAGGGCACTATGCCGGTCAGAATTCCCGATACCACAATATAGAGGAGAGTGCAGACGGCCAAAGAGATCACTATGCCTATGGGAAGGTCTCTTTGAGGGTTTACCGCCTCTTCCGCTGCGGTGGAGACCGCATCGAAGCCGATATATGCAAAGAAGATGATGGCAGCTCCTGCCGCAACACCATTCCAACCAAACGGCATGAATGGTGTCCAGTTCTCCATTTTGAAGCTCCCTGCCGCTACTACGATAAATAGTAATATGGCCAATACCTTAACCACCACCATGACGGCATTGAATCTTACACTCATCTGTACACCGATGGAGAGTAATGTTGCGAGAAAAAGAATAATCAATACAGCCGGCAGATTGACCATGCCTCCTTCGGCTGGTGATAGGGTCAGCAACCGAGGCAGGCCGAATCCAATGGCTGTAAGGGCGTTGTTGACATAGCCCGACCAGCCAATGGCTACGGCAGGAGTGGCGACTCCATACTCCAGAATCAGGTCCCAGCCGATTATCCAGGCTATAATCTCTCCAAGCCCTGCATAGGCATAGCCGTAGGCGCTGCCGCAGCCTCCGATGGCCGCAGCCAGTTCAGCATAGGCAAGGGCGGTGAATGCGCACGCAAAACCGGATATCATATAGGAAAGCATTATGGCAGGCCCTGCCTTTGTGGCAGCGGCAACACCTGTCAGCACGAAGATGCCTGCACCGATGATGGCGCCGATACCCATCAGAGTGAGGTCTGTGGCGCTCAAGCAGCGTTTCAGTCTGGAGACGCTATGCTCTGTAACGGGTTTTTTGCGTAGTAATTCCACCTCTCCTCCCTTTTTATAAATATTGCAGGGGGTACCTGTGTGTCCTTTTTGCCGTGGCAGACACATAGGTTTTGTCCCTACAGGCTACAGGCCGACAAGGCCATTTTCAATCTTTTCATCCCCTGTTTTAGGTTTTCCATGCTTGTGGCATAAGAGAAACGTACGAATCTATCGTCTCCAAAGGCGATTCCTGGCACAGCAGCGATTTTTGCCTCATCCAGCAGGTAATCGGCCATGGCCAGTGAACCGTCTATTTCTTTGCCATTTGGGGTCTTCTTGCCGTAATATGCCGAAAAATCAGGAAATACATAGAATGCGCCCTTTGGTTCTACACAGGATAGACCTGGTATGGTGGGCAGTTCTTTCATCAGATAGTTTTTGCGTTCTGCAAAGGCATTGAGCATGTTTCTGACGCAGTCCTGAGGCCCTGCAATGGCTGCAGCAGCGGCCTTTTGAGCGATGGAGGTGGGGTTCGAGGTGTTCTGGCTCTGAATCTTGGTAGCTGCCTTTACCACTGCCTCAGGCCCTGCCAGATATCCGATGCGCCAGCCAGTCATGGCATAGGTCTTGGAAACGCCGTTGATGACAAGTGTGTGGTCTTTGGCTTCAGGGAACAGGGATGCGGCGTTTTCACAGCCCTTGCCGTCGAAGCGGATGGCGTCATAGATGTCGTCGGATATGATGTAAAAGCCATGTTTGGTAGCCATCTCTGCGATATCTCTGAGATTTTTGGATGAATAGACCGAACCTGTCGGATTTGATGGGCTGTTCAGTATGATGGCCTTGGTGCGACTGGTCAGCAGCTCGGCGATGGCTGCAGGTTCTATGGCAAAACCATTGGAAGGATCTGTCTGAAGATAGCGTACCACTCCGCCTGCCAGCTCCACCATGGGAGGATAGGAGACCCAATAGGGTACCGGCAGAATGACCTCATCTCCTGGATCTATGATGGCCTGCATGCAGTTGTAGAGGGCCAGTTTGCCGCCTGTTGAGACCATGATCGCATCCGGAGAATAGGTTAGCCCATAATCCCTCTGCATCTTCTCGATAACGGCCTTTTTCAGTTCAGGAATGCCGCCAACTGCCGTGTATTTGGTAAATCCATCCTTAATGGCCTTGATGGCTGCTTCTTTTATGTGCTCGGGGGTATCGAAATCCGGTTCTCCCACCGACAGATTTATGATGTCGGCGCCCTGTGCCTTGAGGGCCTTGGCTTTGGCGTCTATGGCCAGGGTGGGCGATGGCTTCAGGTTTCTTACACGTTCCGAAAGAGGCGGCGTCCAGTTTGTCTGATTGGTCATGATATCGTTCCTTTCATTTCAATAAGTGATTGGAGATTGTATGGTGATGAATCCATGCATCCAGTTCTCTTTGTTCATAAATGACCTGTTTCAGGAACAGCCCTTGAGCAGGGGCTGTTGGGGCTGAAACCCTTCTGTCCTTGGCTTCTAAGGCTATTTTCACATGTTCTGATGGTATCTTGTTCATGCCTACAGCTGTCAATAACCCTACGATATTTCTAACCATATAACGAAGAAAACCGTTTGCGGCAATGGTAAATGTATAGAAATGTGCATTTGAAAAAGGAAAATAAAAAGGAGAACAGAATGAAATAGGCTGATGTTCAACGAACAGGCTGTAAACAGTGCGTTCCGTTGTGGTGACCGAACTGCCGCTGGCTTGAAAGGTCTTGAAGTCATGGGTGCCCAGCAGAAATTTGGCTCCGTCTTGCATGGCCAGAAGATTCAGCTCGTTTATGGTGTGCGTTTTCAATAGCCAGGCCTGTTTCCGCCAGAGAGGCAGTGGGGTGTTAGTCAAGATGAGATTGTATATATAAATTTTGCAGAGTGCGTGTTTTCTTGCATGAAATTCCAGTGGGACCTCTTCTGCATTCAAAACCGCCATGTATTCGGGCAGTATTGCGTTCAGTCCGTTTTTAAGGCCGGTCAGTGGAATTGTGGTGTTTTGAGTGTGAAAATTGGCCGTTTGACCAAGGGCATGCACGCCTGCATCGGTCCTGCCGGATGCCGTGATATGAATCTCTTCCTGAAGCAGTGTTTTGAGTGCATCTTCGAGGAGTGCCTGTAGTGTCAATGCCGGAGGTTTCTGCCGCTGCCAGCCCTGGCAGCAGGAACCATCATATGAGAGCAGGAGTTTTATGTTGCGCATGAGTTCATCCAGCGCAGCAAGGTGGCAAATGATATAAAATGGTTATGGATACAGGGGGGCCTGTAGCAGGCCTTCGGTTTCTTGAAAGCCTGCCATGAGATTCATGTTCTGAATGGCCTGTCCGGATGCGCCTTTTACCAGATTATCTATGGCGGATATCAGAATCAATTTGCCGGTGCGCGTATCCACCTTGCAGCCTATGTCGCAGTAGTTGCTGCCTCTTACACGCAGGACGTTGGGGAATGTGCCTTTGTGCAGAATGCGAACAAAGGGTTTGTCCGCATAAAAATCCTTCAGGGTTGTCAGAATGTCTTCTGTCGAGACATTCCGGTCTGTCAGATCGGTATAGATGGTGGTGAGGATACCGCGAGAAACAGGCAGCAGATGTGGAGTGAAATTTATGGTTACCTGCGCTCCCGCTGCTATGGATAGCTCCTGTTCTATCTCCGGGGTATGGCGGTGTTGGCCCACTTTATAGGCACAAAAACCCTCGTTTACCTCGCAAAACAGTGTTGTAAGGGATGGGCTGCGGCCTGCACCGCTGGTCCCTGATTTGGAATCCACTATTATTCCCTGGTGTTGAATCAGTTGCTTTTTCAAAAGTGGTACAAGAGGAAGAATGGTACTTGTCGGGTAACATCCAGGATTTGCTGTAAGTCTGGCGTCAACGATCTGCTGGGCATATAATTCAGGCAGACCATAGACTGCTTCTGCAAGATATTGTGGGGACTTGTGGACAGAATACCAGGCTTCATAGACGGATTGATCATGTATGCGGAAATCAGCGGACAGATCAATCACCTTTAATCCCGCATTCAATAGCTCAGGCACAACGGCCATGGCTGCTTCATGGGGGACAGCGGTGAATACCAGGTCGGCGCGTTTTGCTATGGAAGGGGTATGAGGTTCCTCGAAGATGAGATTTGGAAATAGGTCGGTCAGGGATGGGAATAGGCTTTCGACAGGAAGCCTTGCCTCCTTGCGGGAGGTGACGGCAACTACCTGCACTCGCTCATGCCTGCGTAGAAGTCTGAGCAGTTCAAGCCCTGTGTATCCAGAGCCGCCTATGATAGCCACTCTCAGCATGTTTTTTCACTCAAAGAAAAGCGGTCCCTTTGCCAGGTTGTACAAAAGGGGCAAAGAAACCGCTTTACGTCTGGTAACCTTTTAACGTTTGGAGTACTGGAAGCGCTTTCTGGCTGCGGCAAGGCCGTATTTCTTGCGTTCTTTGGCCCGAGGGTCCCTTGTGAGAAAGCCGGCCTTTTTCAGAGGTACCCTGTGTTCCGGATCGGCCAACAGGAGAGCCCTGGCTATGCCGTGACGAATCGCCTCTGCCTGGGCAGATATACCGCCGCCTGTTACCGTAGCCTTTATGTCGAATTTTCCTTGTGTGTTGGTTACAAGTAAGGGTTTGGTGATGGTGTTTTCAGCCAGATCAGAGGAAAAATATTCCCTGCAGCCTTTGTTGTTGATCTGTATGGAGCCTGAGCCCGGCAGAAGCCAGACACGGGCTACCGCTGTTTTTCTTCTGCCTGTAGCGTAATGCGTATCTTTGGCCATATCGAATTCCTTCTATTTTTAATGCGTTGATTTTATTGAGTAAACTGTAATTTTTCAGGAAGTTGAGCAGCATGTGGATGCTCGGAGCCCGCATATACCTTCAGCTTTTTGAATTGAAGACGGCCAAGGGTATTTTTGGGCAGCATGCGCTTTACGGCAAGCTTTATGACATCTTCGGGCCGTTTGGCCAGCATCTCCGAGGCCTTTTTGATCTTGAGGCCGCCTGTGAAACCAGTGTATGTTTTATATGGCTTCTCTGTGGCCTTGTTGCCGGTCAAATGAACCTGGCTGGCATTGATGACAATGATGAAGTCCCCTGTGTCCATGTGCGGAGTAAAGATGGGTTTGTGTTTGCCACGCAAACGAGTGGCGATCTGTGTGGCAAGTCTGCCTAGGGTTTCACCCCTGGCATCCACTACATACCATTTGCGTTCTATCTCGTTCACCTTTGGAAGCGGCGTTTTCATGAAAGTATTCTCCATTTGAGGCTGTTCTTGATGGTTTTTCTAAAGAAGTTAAATTCATAAAGGAAAAGTCCATATTTGTCAAGGCGCAGGCAGGTATTTTTTCAAAAACCAGCAATGCTTGTTGTTTTTGTGTATATTATAACTATGTTTTGTTGTTTTTGTGGTTTATTTGAACAGAGGTCTGATGCTCCCTTGTAATTCCAACGAAGATGCAGGGAGATCGGATTAAAAATCTACAGGGAGTAACATCACATGGTGACAGACATCTCTTCCGATGAACTCAAGGATTATCTCAAGAATCGCAAGGAAAACGAGTACCTGCTCATAGACGTGCGAGAGCCGAAGGAGTACGCAGTATCACATATCCCCGGGGCCCTGCTTCTTCCCCTGAAGGATGTGGAGGCGAAAATGGCTGGCCTGGATATCACTGACAAAGAGGTCATTTTTTATTGCAGGAGCGGCAGACGTTCACGCCTCGCCGCCGAGTTCGTGGATGGTATGGGCGTGCCCTTCAGCAAGATATTCAATCTGGCGGGTGGCATTCTGGCCTGGCAGGGCAAGTCGCTGTCAGGTTTTCCGCATTTTATGACCATTGACATATCCAGGGGGCCTGAACAGGTGCTGAGGGATGCCATAGGTTTTGAAAAGGCGGCCGAACGTTTCTATAAAATGGTGGCTCGTGAGTTTCCTAAGTCACTGGTTTCTGAGATGGCGGTACACCTGGCCGGATTTGAAATAGGTCATGCAAAGGGAATATATAGTCTGCTCAAACGCCTGAATCCTGAAGCGCCGTCTTTTGAAACACTGTATGAGGCAGCATCCGACAGCTTTTTGGAAGGCGGTTTGATGCTGGACGAGGCCATGGAGCGTTTGAAGGCCATGGAGGGTGAGCCAATTTTGAATTTTGGTGAGGTTGCCATCGAGATAGAGTGGATGGCCTACGAGCTTTACAAGAATTATGCAGCCGTTACAGAGGATGTGGAGATGGTACGAGTGTTTCTGCAATTGGCGGAGCAGGAAAAGGGGCATGCGCGTATCATAGCCCATTATTTTTAGATGGGTGTCCAAACTTTTCCGCTGTTGAATAGGAGGTTTTTAATTTTTCGAAATAAAGGAAGAAATCTGTGTGAAAATTCCTACATTTTTTATGGAAAAATAGAAGGAACGGTGATATCATACTGCAAAATTCCAAAGGAGGGATTTTAAGATGAAAAAGTATATTTTCATGGTTTTGATGGCGGGTTTATTGATTGGTTGCAGTAATCCGGCGGATCAAAAGCAGCCGGCTACCAAATCCGAGCAGCCCGCTGCAACTCAGGAGACTACCAAACCAGCCGCGCCGCCGGCTCCTGCCGTTGCGCCTGAAACCAAGACTGCAACTCCAGCACCTGAAACTAAGATAGCCGTTGAAACCCAGGCCCCTGCTGCAGCCCCGGCTGCTTCCGGAGAGGCAGTAAAAGAGGCGCCGCCGGCTCCTGCCGTTGCGCCTGAAACCAAGCCTGCCGAGCCGGCCCCTGTCGCACCCCATACCTCAGATGTGACGAGCGACAAGCCTGTGGCTGGGGCAGGTGTAACCGAGACTGTAAAGACGCCAGCCGGTCAGGAAGCCCCTAAAACCGGTCAATAATGGCAAAAAGTGCCTGTAAACGTTGCGGGGCCTGCTGCATCAAGGGCGGCCCCGTACTTCATAAAGCGGATATCTCGCTACTCTCTTCAAGTCTTTTGACGCCGAATGTCTTGGTGACCATTCGCAAGGGCGAACCTGTTTATCATCCTACAGAGGACAGGCTCGTAGAATTGCCTCTGGATATAATCAAAATCAAGTCCAAGCCTGCAGAGAACACCTGCATGTTTTTCGATGCCCAGGCAATGTGCTGCAGTATTTATGATGAAAGACCACTTGAGTGCAGGGCATTTAGATGTTGGGATACCGAAGAGGCGGAGGGTCTTTTTTTGACTGATGTACTGGCCAGAGAGAATATCTTTCCGGTTGGTTCCGCATTTTTAGAGGTTATAAACGCCTACGACCAACGTTTTCCTCCTAAAGAGATATTTTCGATGATCTTCGAGGCCAGAGACCTTCTGGATTCCGCTCAAGAGATACTGTCTGAGTTGCAGGATGTAGCTGAAAAGGATGCAATGTTCAGGAGAAGGGTGCGGGCGACCTTTAAAATCGAAGAAGATGCCCTTGATTTTTTTCTCGGCAGATCGGTAGCCCTTCTGCAGCGGGAATACAGTGCACATCATAAGGGCTAAGCTGATTTTTTCTTTCGGCTTATTGCCCTGGTATGACATATTTTAATAAAATTAACTCGCTTGTGGCCTGCTGAAGCCGTTCTGACAGACTTTTCAATATGGTGAGGCAGAATGTGGGTGTAATAGTTATTCTGCGCAGAAATTCTTCCTTTGTCAGACCCAAGATCATTGATTTTTTTGTGGTTCTTGCAGATGCCGTGCGCTTCGATCCTTCCATAAGCAGTCCAATTTCTCCGAAGACTTCTCCCTTGCCAAGAGTAGCTATTATAATGCGGCGGCCCTCCATGGTTTTGAATATCTCCACCTCTCCTTCAAGTATATAAAAACATATCATCGGCTTCATCGCCCTCCAGAAATATTATCTGGTCGCAGGAGAGGTTCAACGTATTCTCTCTGTTTTGCTTTCAGACTGCACGATTGTTTCCTCCTGTAAACAAAAGGCCCTGTTGTAGTATATCACAACAGGGCCTTTTGTTTACAAATGTTTTATTGCAACAACATTACACTATTCTGCCTTTTCCTGTTCAAACGCCTCTTCAACGGTTTTTCCAAAGCCAGGCACACCATACATAACAGTGGAGCCAGAGGAGAAAAATTCTAGCTTTCCTTCTCTTACGAGCTCGTTGGCTGCATTTTTCACCTCACGTGGAGATGCATCCGGACATGCGGCATACATGTCTTTGATATACATCTTGGATTTGAAGGCCGCTTTTTTTGTACAGAATTCCACGAGCATTTTTTTGAGTTCTTCTTTGTTGACTGCCATTTGAATGTTCCTCCTATGAGGTTCGTCGATTAGAGATTATCGGTATGTACACTCCACTTGAACTGTGTGGTGGTGTGGTAGGTATCGTAAGCCAGACGATAATCGTCGATGGATTTTTCTGTAAATGGAATGTCGCACTTCTCGAAGAACCGCTCCCAGCCGATTCTTGCAGCCCAGTCACCTAGACGCTCGTACTTATTGGCATTGGCGGAATAGGTTTCGACGATCTTTCTGATGGTTTTGACGGTGCTCTGCCAACGAGGTGGTTCGCTTGGAATATAAGGAATAATAAGCTTGGAGAACTTGGGTGTGCTGATCCTGTTGGAGATTTTGCCGCCGACCAGAATGGCTACGCCGTCACCCTCACCGTCGGCCAGAGGCATGGCCGGACACATGGTATAGCAGTTACCGCAGAACATACAGCGTTCTTCGTTGACGCGTACGGTCTTTTTCTTCTCACCGTTGATTTCCACAGTAGCCGGCTTGATAGCTCCCAGAGGACAGGCTGCAACGGCCAGAGGCAGCTCGCACACGCCGGTGATACGCTCGTCCTCGACCAGAGGAGGCTTTCTGTGTATGCCGAGTATGGCTATGTCGGAGCAGTGCACCGCGCCGCACATATTCAGACAGCAGGCCAGAGCGATGCGCACCTGGGCGGGCATCTTGTGGCTGCCAAAGTACTCGAACAGGTCGTCCATAACGGATTTCACGACGCTGGAGGCGTCGATGGCCGGAGTATGGCAGTGCACCCAACCCTGCGTATGCACGATATTGGTTATGGATGCGCCTGTGCCGCCAATTGGGAATTTATAGGAGCCGCCTGGGAACTTGCGGCTCTTTAGATCATCCAAGAGGGCACGCAGCTTGGCCTCACTGTCGGCATGGAATTCGATGTTGTTACGAGTGGTCCAGCGCACATAGCCGTCACAGTATTTGTCGGCTATCTCTGCGACTTCACGAATGAGGTTCGTGGTCATGAGACGGGCGGAAGCACAACGTACGGCAAACACGGTATCGCCGCTTTCGGCGGTATATTTGATTACACCGGGCTGCACGATCTCATGATATTTCCACTGGCCATAGTTCTTCTTGAGAACCGGAGGCAGGAACTGAAAGAAATGGGCAGGACCGATATCGGAGATGCGGTTCTGCATGGGCTTGTTTGGATCGTAGAGCTTCTCGGCCAGGGTCTTGTCGTAGGGCTTGCTCAATACCTCGGAGATATCGAAGCCCGGATTGTCACCATAGAGTTCTTTTTGTTTTTCAAAATATTCGTTCATAGTTGTTTGTCTCCTTGTTTGTGTAAACTATGCAGCGTGTCTCTTGCGGAATTCGGCTACATCGCGTTTCCAGCCGCCTTCAACCTCTTCGGCACTCCAGAATACATATGGGTTGGAGCGGGGTTCTTTGACCATCTGAGGAATGGCCTTTAGACCTGTGCGGCGGAGCAATTCCTGAATGCTCTGACGCTGCATAAGCTCGCCGAAACGCTCGCGATTCTTGCCTTCTTCCATCCACCAATCCCAGATGGAACTGACGAAGTCCTTGAATTCATCATATGTGCCCTCCATCTTGATGAAGGGAATGACCAGGGTGGACATCTGAGCGCCCTCCAGAATGGGGGCCTTGGCACCCATCAGGATGGTGGCACCTGTATCTACGCCGGGGCGCAGCGCCTGAGGCATGACATTGATGCAGTGCATGCAGCGGGTACACTCACGGTTGTCGATCTTCAGGGTTTTGCCCTCCATCCACATACATTTTGTGGGACAGAGATCTATCACCTCTTTCTGAATGTCAAACTTGCCCCAGTCTCTATCTGCGTGGGCGCCTGCATTGGGTTTGATTTCCCCTGCCATGTATGCAGCTACTGCGGTCTGGTCTATACGGATTTCATCACGCCATGTGCCGATGATGGAGCAGTCGGCACGGGCGATGGCGGCCACGCAGTCATTGGGGCAGCCCGAGGCCTTGAACTTGAACTTGTATGGAAAGGCCGGTCTGTGCAGCTCGTCCTGGAAGGTCTGGGTCAGGTCATATATGATAGCCTGTGTATCGATGCAGGCCCATTCACAGCGGGATTTGCCCATGCAGCACTCAGGGGTACGAAGATTGGAACCGGAACCGCCCAAGTCAATTTGCATCTGATGCGTGAGATCGAAGAAGATGGGCTCGAGCTGGTCTGTCTTGGTGCCGAGCAGAACCATGTCGCCTGTGGAACCGTGCATGTTGGTCATGCCGCTGCCTCTGTAGTCCCATATCTCGCATATCTTGCGCAAAAAGGCACTGGAGTAGAATTTGCCGTTGGGCTGATTTACTCGCACTGTGTGAAAGTGGGCGATGCTGGGGAACTGCTCGGGTACATCGGAATAACGGCCGATAACGCCGCCGCCGTAACCGAAGACGCCCACGATACCGCCGTGTTTCCAGTGGGTCTCTTTGTGTTTGAAAGAGAGTTCGAGCTGACCGAGCAAGTCCAGACACTCCTGTTTGCCAGAGAGGCCTTGCTGCTCGATGTCATCGACGAAGCTGGGCCAGGGGCCTTTTTTTAAATCGTCGCACATTGGTGTGGCATGTTTCTTGACTTCTGCCATTGTTTTTTCCTCCGACTTGAGATTTTTGATAAAAATCTTTGTATTGCCTTGGGCCGTCAAATGAGGCCAAAAGATGAAACTCTGTAAAAAAATGAATCGCCATTCGGAAATTTCTTATACTATCTTTGTGTTTTTTTTGTCAAGCTAAAAAATGGTCTGCCTGGTGGAACCGATCTTTTATTTTGCCCTTTTTTTTATGTGATTTTTGTGATAACAAACCAAGTAGTTCAATCAATCCGTCAGGAAAGGGGTTCATTATTGGAAACAGAGTGTTGTGACCTGCATACACATACCACGGCCTCGGATGGTTCATATTCACCTCATGATCTGATAAAGATGGCGTCTTTCGTCGGTTTGAAGGCAATCGCTGTGACGGATCACGATACCATGCAGGGTATTCAGGAGGCGGTGAATGCGGGTAAAGAATATCAAATCGAAGTGATTCAGGGGATAGAATTGAGCGTGCTTTATCGCCAGGGTGATATGCACATGCTCGGATATTATCTGTCGACATCACCTCTTTTGGAGACTGTCTTGCAGGAGGTTCAGCAGGCCAGGGCTGATAGGAATCCAAAGATACTCGATAAATTGGCGCATCTTGGTTGTGTCATTGAAATGGATGAATTGCAATATATTTCGCAGGGAGGCCAGATCGGAAGACCCCATATCGCCCAGGCCATGGTGAACCATGGTTTTGTGGCGGATACACGTTCTGCCTTTGCCATGTATCTCAAAAAAGGCGGTCCTGCCTATGCTCCAAAGTCCGTGCTTTCCCCTGAAAGGGCTATAGAAGCCATTCACTCTGCGGGCGGACTGGCGGTTTTGGCCCATCCCTTCAGTCTGCACTGCAACCACCAAGCGGAACTGGAGGAGGCCGTCGCGGAACTGAAGGCATTGGGATTGGACGGCATGGAGTGTTATTACAGCGAACATGACTCATCCTTTACAGAGATGTGTCTTCAAGTCGCACATAAATACGATCTGGCGGCTACAGGCGGCAGCGATTTTCATGGCAGACCCAAGCCCAATATTCAGATTGGAAAGGGCAAGGGCAATCTGTGTGTGCCTTATGAGTGTGTGACTGCCCTTAAAGAGCGGTTGAGATCATGATACGCTGGGTTGCAGTCTGGTTTTCCCTTTGTTTTGTAATATCTCATATCTGTTTTGCGCAAAATCAAAATGTATTTCCAAATCCTCAATGTCCTGAGACAGGCGACACCATCGTGACCGCATCCATTGGTGATGCATCAAATCTCATTCCAATGCTCTCCGCAGATGCCACCTCTCACGAAATTGCCGGGCTCATCTATAACGGTCTTGTTAAGTACGATAAAAATCTGAATCTCGTTGGTGACTTGGCCGAATCATGGGAAATATCTTCGAATGGCCTGACCATCACCTTTCATCTGCGAAAAGGTGTAAAATGGGCCGATGGCAAGGAATTCACCTCGGCTGATGTGCTCTTTGGTTTTCAAACCATCACCAATCCAAAGACCCCTACCGCCTATGCAGGGGATTTTCTTGAGGTAGAGGAGGCCACTACCCCTGACCCTTACACCTTCAGAGTGCGCTACAAAAGGCCTTTTGCACCAGCCTTGAGCTCCTGGGGCAATCTTGTAGTCTTGCCCAAACACCTGCTGGATGGTAAGGATATCACACAGAGCCCACTTGCCCGAAACCCTGTGGGGCTTGGACCATTTCAATTAAAGGAGTGGAAGACTCAGGAGCACATAGAGCTCATAGCCAATCCAGATTATTTTGAAGGTCGGCCCTGTTTGGATCGTTATCTCATGCGCATCATTCCGGATGCAGCCACCACCTTTATGGAGTTGAAGTCAGGTGGTGTGGATTGGACCGGCCTTTCACCACTTCAGTTCGACAGGCAGACTGATGGCAAATATTTTCAGCAGAACTTCAAGAAATACAGTTACCTGGCTTTTGCTTATACATATATGGGTTTCAATCTGGACAGCCCTCTATTTGCAGACAAAAGAATACGTCAGGCCATCGCCCATGCCATCGATAAAGATGAACTGGTGAGAGGCGCCCTTTCCGGCCATGGGGTTCCTGCTACAGGTCCATATAAGCCGGATGCCTGGTTTTATAATCCTAATGTGAAGCGTTATGATTTTGATCCTCGAAAGGCGGAAGCTATGTTGCGGGAGGCCGGCTGGGTGCGCTCGGAAAGAGATGGCTGGCTCTATAAAGACGGAAGACGTTTTGCCTTTACGGTGCTCATCAATCAAGGAAATGGCCTGCGAGAGAAAACCGCCCAGATCATTCAGTACAGGCTCAAGCAGATAGGAATCGATATGCAGATCCGCTCCGTGGAGTGGACGGCATTGATCAATGACTTCATTGACAAGCAGCGGTTTGAGGCGGTTATCATGGGTTGGACAACAGGGCAGGACCCTGATATCTACGACATCTGGCATTCCTCCAAAACAGGCAAAAAGGAATTGAATTTCATTAGATATAAAAATGACGAGATGGACAGGCTTCTTGTGGAGGGCAGAATGACCTTTGATCGGGCAAAACGTAAGGCCATTTATGACCGTATTCAGGAGATTTTAGCAGAAGACCAGCCATATATCTTTCTTTATGTCCCCATGAGCCTTTCCATCATTCATAAGAGGTTCAAAGGGATAGAACCGGCCCCGGCTGGAATAAGTTATAATTTCATTCACTGGTGGGTGCCGGTCGAGGAACGGAAATATATGACGCCTTAAAGGACGAATATCCACTTGAAGGTTTGAAGAGGTGATGTTATGGAATGCCAGAAAGAAAAGAATCTGAAGGGTTGTACATGCTCATATGAGCCCTGCAGCAGGAAAGGAATCTGCTGCGAGTGTCTGCGCTATCATTTGAAGTCCCGGCAGCTTCCGGCTTGTTGCTTCTCGCCTGATGCTGAAAGGACTTACGATAGAAGCTTTGAACACTTTGCAAGGTTGGTAATGGATAAAAAGATATAAGATGAACGCCCTCTTTTTTTTGGGGGTTGTTTTGCAAAAATGTCCTTATGCCATGGAATGGCCATAGATAGCCATCGTGCTGCAACTGGTTTGGGGTAAGTGAGGAAATATATGGAACATCTGATAGACCTTTCACAACGCAAAGATGACCTGCGAAATCACATAAAGCAGGTCTTTCCTGAATCTAATCTGGATTACTGTCTTACCTGCGGCATGTGCGTAAGCGGCTGTCCTGCCGCTGATATCGAGGGATTGGATCCACGTAAGCTCCTTCGCATGTTCGTCTTGGGTCAGGACGAGGAGCTCCTCTCCACTCGATGGATTTATACCTGCACGATGTGCGGCAGATGTAAGCATGCCTGCCCCATGGGCATCGATGTGGGAAGAATCGTATATGTGCTCAGGGGGATGCGGCCCAAGAAGGAGCGTCCTGCCAATCTCCAGCGTTCATGTGACCTGCAGAAGGCCGGAAACAGCACCGGTATCCCCAACGAAGACTTTGTCTGGGTGGTGGGGGATGTGCTGGAGGAGACGAAGCAAAACGAACCGCAATGGGCAGACCTTAGGGCACCAATAGATAAGGTCGGAGCGGAATATTATCTCAATCAGAATGCCAAGGAGCCAACGGTGGAGCCAGAGGAGATGGTGCCCCTTTGGAAGATACTCCATCGGGTTGGTATTGACTGGACATATTCCTCCAAGTGGTGGGACGGCGCCAACTATTGCCTCTTCCCCGGCGACCCCAAGGACTGGGAGGAGACGCTTCGCAATCAGGTGGAGGTCATAGATGCCCTTGGTTGCCGATATTATATCAACACCGAGTGAGGCCACATGTTCTATGCAGTCCTGGAAGGACTGCGTCGGTTCAAGATACCCCATACATTTGAGTTCATAAGCATCATTACCCTCTATGCCAGATGGATTCGTGAGGGAAGGCTCAAAGTGAGCCCGGCCTGGAACAAGGAAGGTCTCAAATTTACCGTGCAAGATCCTTGCAAGCTAGTGAGGCAAGGCATCGGAGATGAAGTAGCTGATGACCTGCGTTTTGTCATAAGACAGGTGGCTGGTGAAGAGAATTTCATAGATGTATGGCCTAACAGGTCAGATAACTACTGTTGCGGAGGTGGAGGCGGTGCCCTTCAGTCCGGTTTCGTGCAGAACAGAAGGGCCTGCGGAAGGTCTAAATTCGAACAGTTGAATGCTACTGGCGCGAATGTGGTGATCACCCCGTGCCATAACTGCCATACTCAGGTGCAGGACATCTGCGCTCACTACGGCGGCAAGTGGCAGACCACGCATCTGTGGAACTGGATAGTGAAGGCAATGGTGGATTGAATGATAAATGTTGAATGGTTAATGCATGATGCTGAATTAACGTAATAGTCAAAATCTTGATTGTGGATGTCTAATTATGAATAATCCCAAAGGTTCTGTATTGGTCGTAGGCGGCGGTATAACTGGTGTACAGACCGCCCTTGATCTGGCTGACAGCGGTTTTTATGTGTATTTAGTGGAGCGCACCGCTGCCATCGGCGGTGTCATGTCCCAGCTGGACAAGACCTTTCCCACCAACGACTGTTCCGCATGTATCCTCTCACCCAAGTTAGTGGAATGCGGCAGACATCTCAATATTCAGTTATTGACCCTCGCTGAACTGGTGTCTCTAAATGGTGAGCCAGGTAATTTCAGGGCAGTGGTCAGGGAAACACCCCGCTATGTGGATGTGAATAAATGTATCGCCTGCGGAATGTGTGCTGAAAAATGTCCGAAGGTGGTGCCCAACGAGTTCAACAACGGCTTGGGGACGCGTAAGGCCGCATACCTCAAATTCCCCCAGGCTGTGCCCCTCAAATATGCCATCGATGCCCGTCATTGCATCTGGCTCAATAAGCCCGGTCGATGCGGTGCATGTGCCAAGGCATGTCCTGCCGGCGCTATAGACTTCAACGCCAAGCCCAAAGAGCATGTGTTGGAGGTGGGGGCCGTTGCCCTTGCCCTTGGATTTGATTCCTATGACCCGTCTCCATTGGATTTTACCGGTTATGGAAGGGTCAAGAATGTGGTCACTGCCCTGGAGTTCGAGCGGCTTTTGAGCCCGTCAGGGCCGTGTTTGGGCCACATGGAGCGGCCTTCAGATCGCAAAATCCCCAAAAAGATCGCATGGCTCCAGTGTGTTGGTTCCAGGGATATAAACAGGGCGGCTCATTCCTATTGCTCTGCTGTTTGTTGCATGTATGCCATAAAGCAGGCTGTCATAGCACGGGAACATGCAGGCGGCCAGTTGGATGCCTCCATCTTTTACATGGATATGCGCTGTCATGGCAAGGAGTTCGAGCGCTACTATGAGCGGGCGAAGGCAAGCGGTGTGCGATTCGTGCGTTCCCGTGTGCACAGCATCTGGCCTGCCGGTGCTGCACTGAATACGGGAAAGGGTTTTGATTATGGCCAGGATATCCTGCTCCGTTACAGTGATGAAGACGGTCATCTGCACGACGAGGTGTTCGATCTGGCGGTTTTGTCAGTGGGGATGCAGCCTTCTTCATATGCGGCCAACCTCCTTAAGGATTTGAATATTTCGGTGAATGAGGATGGTTTTGTTTCTGCTTCCGCCTTTTCTCCTGTGGCTACATCCCGGCCAGGGATATTTGTCTGTGGTCCTATTTCCGGGCCCAAAGATATTCCGCAGTCCGTTACAGAGGCCAGTTCCGTGGCTGCTGAGATCAGTGCGATGCTCGCACCTGCCCGCTGGCAGGCCACCAAGATCAAGGAATTCCCACCCGAAAGGGATGTGAGCGCCGAAGCCCCACGCATCGGAGTGTTTGTGTGCCATTGCGGCATCAACATCGCAAGTGTGGTGGATGTGAGGCGAGTGGCCGAATATGCCAGGACACTCCCCGGCGTGGTCTTCGTTCAGGACAATCTCTTTACCTGCTCTCAGGATACCATTGTTCAAATGGTTGAGACCATTCGGCGTGAGGGCCTGAATCGTGTGGTGGTGGCATCCTGTACCCCTCGAACCCACGAACCCCTATTCCAGGAGACCCTGCGGGAGGCTGGACTGAACCGGTATCTATTCGAGATGGCCAATATTCGTGACCAGGACTCATGGGTGCACCAGAACGAGCCAGAGAAGGCCACGGAAAAGGCCAAGGACCTGGTGCGCATGGCCGTGGCAAAGGTGAGGGGAGACCATGCCCTTGCTGCAAATCAGGTGCCGGTCCATAAAATGGCCTTGGTCATCGGTGCAGGTGCTACCGGCATGACCGCAGCCCTATCCCTGGCAGATCAGGGCTTCCCTGTGCATCTGGTGGACAAGGCGGATGTTTTAGGAGGTAATGCAAGGCGTCTTTACCGCACCTGGCAGGGAGAAGAGGTGAAAGAGAGGCTCGAAAAGTTGATCGAGCAGGTAAAATCACATTCGAACATTACCCTGCACCTATCTACGGAGCTCGACAATACCAGCGGTTCTGTGGGTCGTTTCAAGACCAGGCTTTCGAATGGTCGGGAGATCGAGCATGGCGTGGCCATCATTGCTGTAGGCGGTCAGCCATGGAAGCCGATCGGTGACTGGCAGTATCTCTATGGCGAGGACGAAAGAGTCAAGACTCTGCTTGAGGTGGATGAGCTCTGTATGGCCGATGAGAAACAGTTTTCCGGCCTCAAAAACGTGGTCTTTGTGCACTGTGTTGGTTCCCGTATTCCTGAAAGGCCATATTGCAGCCGTGTGTGCTGCACCCATGCCATAGACCAGGCATTGAAACTCAAGGAATTGAACCCCGACATGAATATATTCATGCTGTATCGGGACATCCGCACCTATGGCCAGCGGGAAAGGCTGTATCAGGAGGCCAGGGCCAAGGGGATCGTGTTCATTCGCTACGATTTGAATAACAGGCCGGTGCTGTCACGGAATGGCGATGGTCTGGTGATGCAGGCAGTGGATCATGTATTGAAACGGCCCGTTGCCATTCACTCTGACATGGTGGTTTTGGCCACTGCGGTGGAGCCTCGTTCTGATGCAAAGAGCCTTTCCAAATTCTTCAAGTGTTCCATCAATGCCGATGGTTTTCTCATGGAGGCACATGCCAAGCTGAGACCAGTGGATTTCGCGACAGATGGCGTGTTTTTGGCTGGCCTTTGCCACTATCCCAAGCCCATAGAGGAGAGTATAGCCCAGGCCAAGGCAGCGGCCATCAGGGCTGCCAGGGTCTTGGCTCAGAATGTGGTTTCGGCGGAGAGCGCCATAGCTGTGGTCAATCCCAATAAATGTGTTACCTGCGGAGTGTGCGCCAAGATATGTCCCTACGCCGCCATTTCCAAAGACCCTGTGATTCAAAAGGCCTCGGTGGATTCAAGTCTTTGCAAGGGTTGCGGGGCATGCGTGGCAGCCTGCCGTTCGGATGCCATTACGCTCAAGAACATGGGCAATGAACAGATCATGGCTGCCATCGAAGCGGTCATGTGGGAATGAGGGGGTTGAATATGGAATGGGAGCCAAAAATAGTAGCGTTTTTGTGTAATTGGTGCAGTTATGCTGGCGCTGACCTGGCTGGTGTGAGCAGATTTCAGTATCCGTCCAATGTGCGCATCATTCGAGTGCCGTGTTCAGGACGTGTGAGCGCCAATATGATACTTTCAGCCCTGCGAAGCGGTGTAGACGGTGTTCTCGTATCCGGCTGTCATCCTGGTGATTGTCATTACATTAGCGGTAATCTCCATGCCCGCAGGAGGTTTTCCGTGTTGAAGAATTTTCTGGAGTTTTTGGGCATCGAGTCGGGACGCCTCAATTTTGCCTGGGTATCGGCATCGGAGGGCGAGCAATTTGCCTCTTTGGTGAAAGAAGTAACGGAGCGGGTTCGAGCCCTTGGGCCTGCCACCCATCTGGTAAAGCGAATCGAGGATTAACACACGGAAACCATGAAAAATCAAAAACGACCAAAGTCGGCGAATGGGTGTTTGTGGAATGAGGCAGCCATAGAAGGGCTGCCGTCGGCAAATCCACCTTCAAGAGAGAGGTTATTTGCCGCAGGGAACAAATGCCCATTCGCTGACTCCACATATTTGGAATGCAATCTTTCGAGGTTTACATTATGAGCAGCAAATATCTTGAACTCACGCAGGAGATTCGAAGACAGGCAAGGGAACTCCTCGCATCAGGCGAGGTTGCGGCCTTTTTGGGTTTTACAGCTGGAAGTCTTTCTATGACTACTCGGCCCTTTGTGGCCAGGACGCCCGAGGATGCAGAAAAACTCGTTTGGAACAGCTTTTGTGTCGTGAATTTAGCCAATTATCTGCCAGCGCTTTTGAAGAGCCTGGAACCTCCCAGAGGCCCCAAGGACCCACCGCCCACCGGTCCCTTACCCAAGGTCGGTGTTCTTGCCACGGGCTGCTGGTCTCGAAATATGGTGGTTCAGGCTCAGGAGAATCAGGTGGATCGGAGTCGGCTCGTGATTCTGGGTGTCCCCAGCCGGGGGATGGTGGATCGAAAGAATGTCGTGGCCGCCCTCAAGGGCAAAGAGGTGTTGGACGTGGTTGAAGATGACCATGTGCTTCGAGTCAAGGGCAAGTGGGGAGAGGAGGAGATTTCCCGCTGGTCTGTGGTTCGAGATAACTGTCAGAGCTGTACTCACCCCAACCCCGTTATTTACGATCGCATGCTCGATACCCCTTCTGAACGGGCATCTCAGGCACCTTTTGCCCAAATCGAGGCCATCGAGGCCATGTCTGCAAATGAACGCTGGCAGTGGTTTACTCAAGAGTTTTCCTCCTGTATTCGCTGTTATGCCTGTAGAAACGCCTGCCCCCTCTGCTACTGCACCACCTGTTTTGTGGATGATAATCGCCCGCAGTGGGTGGGCAAGACACTGAAAAATCCCGATGTTCTGACCTTTCACATTCTGCGGGCCTTTCACTGTGCTGGAAGATGCACGGACTGCGGCGCCTGTGAAAGCGTGTGTCCCATGGGAATCAAGGTGAGGTTGCTCACCAAAAAGCTTTCCAAGGATGTGTTGACCCTGTTTGGTGTGGAGGCTGGAATGGATATTACGATTCCGGCTCCTTTCACCACCTATGCACCTTCGGATCAGAATCCATTTGAATGCGATACCTGTTCATCTACGAATAAAAAAGAGTGATGCCATGAAGACTCAGATCGATAGAAACCAATTGGTTCAGTGGCTGCAGCATACTTTGGATGGCTTTGAGCTGTTTTATCCGATGAAGGATGCCCAAACTGGTGTGGTGCATCTGCGGAATGCAAAGGATACGGCAATTGATGCAGACTCGGTACTGAAGCCTGTCCCAGGTGTGCCCAAGACCTCCATCAAGACATTCTTTATGCCGCAGCCTGAGGTCATTGCACGTTTTTCAGTGAATTCCAAGGATGCCCAGGCATTTGTTTTGAGGGCACTCGATGCCCAGTCGCCACGGCGTGTGCTTCTGAACATTCGGCCCTGTGATGCTCGAAGCGTAGCCTTGAATGCCAAGCCCTATGCCGACGACCCATATTTTCAAGGGCTCATGGCGCGCACTGTTATCATAGGCCGGACATGCACCGAGACATGTGCCACCTGTTTCTGTGAGCGGGTGGGCGGCTCTCCTCAAGGGACAGAGGGCATGGATGTGGTGCTGAGGGAGGTGGAGGACGGGTTTAGCCTGAAGGCATTGACTCAAAAGGGAGCGGCTTTTCTTAAGGAGACCGGCTGTGACATGCAAGGCCTTGAGCTATCTCAGATTTCAGGGGATGGGCGCCCTGAATTGCCGAAAATCGCCATGGAAATGCGTGAAAAAGACCTGCTTGAGTTATATAATGCGCCGTTTTGGCCACAGGTGGCCGAGCCGTGTATCAACTGCGGGGCATGCACATTCCTTTGCCCCACCTGTTACTGTTTTGATATTCAGGACGAGGTCCTTGGAACCAAAGGCGTGCGGCTGCGCTATTGGGACTCCTGTATGTTTCCGCTCTTTACCCTGCATGCATCAGGGCATAATCCTCGTGGTCAGAAGGTGCAGCGGGTCAGGAACCGTTTTATGCATAAATTCAAGTACTTCCCTGACCGATTCGGCCCTGTTTCCTGTGTGGGCTGTGGAAGGTGTGTAAAGGACTGTCCTGTGAATATCGATATTCGTGAGGTGATCTCCCTCATGCAGGCCGTTTAACAAGGGGTTAAAACATGTGCAATCAGAAGAATCCATATCTGCCATACAGTGTGATCATAGACGATATTGTGGTCGAGACAGAGGACAAGAGCCTCAAGACCTTCAAACTGGTGATAGAGGACGAAGGGGCAAGGGAGGCCTGGAATCACAATCCAGGGCAATTTGCCATGCTTTCCGTGCCAGGAAAGGGCGAATCGGCCATTGGTATTGCCTCTTCTCCAACAGAAAAGGGCTATCTGCTCTTTACGGTGAGCCGTATCGGATCCCTCACAACTGCCCTGCATCAACTGCCAAAGGGGGCCAGAATCGGCGTTAGAGGGCCGCTTGGTAACGGTTTTCCACTGGCTTCTGATTTCAAAGGCAAAAATATAGTAATTATTGCAGGTGGTTATGCCTTCACTACCCTTCGGGCGACGATTATATATCTCCTGGCTCACAGGCAGGATTACGGAAAGATTACTCTGATTTATGGGGCAAGGACGCCTGGAATGCTGTTATACAGGGATGAGCTCAAGGCGTGGCAAGAGAGCGGCTTAGTGGACTGCCACATCACGGTGGATCGAGAGGCTTCAGGCTGGAAGGGCATAGTGGGTTTTGTGCCTGCTGTTACGGAGAAGGTGGCGCCATCGCCAGAGAACAGCGTGGCCCTGGTGTGCGGCCCGCCTATCATGATCAAGTTTACCATGCCTTCTCTGGAAAAAACGGGGTGGAAGGACGACCAGATATATCTTTCTTTAGAAAACCGCATGAAATGTGGTCTGGGTGTATGCGGCCACTGCAATGTCGGCCCTGTTTATGTCTGTAAGGACGGTCCTGTGTTTACCAGAGAGCAGGTCAAGCGGCTTCCGGTGGAGTTTTAAGGTGGGGAGAATGCAAGGCACCGTATCAAATTGAAATGCTTCATGCCTCTAAAAAGATGAATCTAAAAACAATCCTTTCCTGCGAACTTGAGTTGGACAGCAAACTAATTCAAAAGACGGTATAACACAGATAGAGCAAAAGAAGATCATAGAAGACAATAATGGACTCATGTCTGTTAGTTGAGTTCAACTTGTAAGTGCACCGTTAGTGGTTAGGTGGGGGGCAAGTTAAAGCATCAAACATTCTTTTCCTTTTCAACATACAAAAAAACAATAAACATCAATGCGGCTAAAATAGCAGTCACAGCCCCGAAATAAAATGTTGCTGCAGGCGAGATGTGTTCCCACAGCCACCCACCAACAATGCTTGCCGGAAGTACGGCAAGCCCTATCACCATATTATAAAGCCCGAAGGCTGTGGCCTTGAAATCCGCCGGAATGACGGTGGCAAGATATGCCTTTTGTATCCCCTCGGTAAAACCCATAAACACACCGTATGCCGCAAACAACAGCCAGATCATCGAGATGCTTTCTGCCATCGCAAACCCTGCATAAATAGCGGCAAAGAGCACAAAACCTATTAGAATAACCCGCTTTTTCCCGAAGTTGTCTGCAAGCATACCAGCCGGAAAGGATGAAATAGCGTATATGAAATTGAATGTCATATAGACGATGGGAATCATGGCCGTTGAAATACCTGTTTGCTGGGCCTTCAGTATGAGAAATGCGTCACTGGAATTACCAAAGGCAAAAATTGCTGCAATGAACATGAAAAAGAAAAATCTTCTGGAGAAATGGGCCCACGTGAGCCTTGGCATAACGGCCGCTGCCTCTCTTTTACGTACCTCTTTGATGAAAAACACAATGAGCAACACGGCAACGAGCCCCGGAATCATGGAGAGCCAGAAGACCAGCCGATAATTCTCATGGAAATATGCCAAAATGGAAAAGGCCAGAAGGGGGCCGAATACGGCGCCCAATGTGTCCATGCCGCGATGCAGCCCAAAGGCCCTGCCAAGATGCGCTGCATCGGTGGACTCGGCCAGAATGGCATCCCGCGGGGCGGTCCGAATCCCCTTGCCCAATCTATCCGTAAATCTGGAGCCGAGGACACCATGCCAGGACTGGGCTGTGGCAATGAGCGGCCTGCTCAGTGTAGCCAATCCATAACCGAATGCCATCAACCATTTACGACTTCCGATTCTGTCGGAAAGCCAACCTGAAAAGACCTTGAGAAGGCTCGCAGTGGCCTCTGCGATACCTTCGATCAGACCTATCACAGACTTATCGGCACTCAAGACATTGGCAAGGAAAAGGGGCACCAGGGGATAGACCATCTCGGAACTCACGTCCATGAAAAAGCTCACGACACCGGTTATTACCACATTCCGGTTGAAACCTTTGAAGCAAGAAATACATGATAAAATGGTCATGTCAGCCACATATATGCACTGTAAAATCAGACAACACTCGATTTTCTGCGTTAAACATAACGTTCATATGCATTTCCCTGTCCACATACAGACAACCCTTTTGTTTCATGGCGTTTTTCTTGAAACTGGACAGCACAGGGACCGTCTCCGCCAATCGCCAGTCCCCTACAATGATGAGCTGTTTTCTGGCCCTGGATACCGCCACATTCAGACGCCTTGCATCGGAATAGAGGTCAGGGAGGGCTCCATTGGAAATACACAGTGAAAGCAGTATCAAATCCCTTTCATCCCCCTGAAAACGATCCACCGTGTCGACCAAGGCCTTGACTTCTGATGAATGGCTGAAACAACCTTGAAAATTCATTTGCAATGCCTTGCGGATTGCAGCCACCTGTGCCCTGAACGGGGCGATAATCCCTAATCGTGGTCTGTGACAATCGTCGGACATACACAAAAAATCCGGCTTCGAGAGCCTCAATACACGGATTATGGCATCCACTTCCTGCGGATTGTGTTTCGCCCTTCCATCTTGCAGACAAATATACGACGGCACATCCAAAAGCACCAACGGGCTGCCCTGCAAGACCTTCAGCGGCTGTGACAGCACATCATCAGACTCGTCTTCAACCGCCACATTCGATATGTAACACATGGGACAGGACACCAGCCTGCCTTCATAAAATTCCCTGGAAATCAGTTCCGCAATAGGCTCAGGCATACGAAACTGTTCGGTAAGCATGATTTTTGTCTTCACAAGATCGGCATGGTTTATCATGCGTTCAAAGAGCGTCTCTTTGAGCAGCACGGCCTTGGGACTCTGCACCACAGGCGGAAGCTGTCTGTGGTCACCCACCAGAATGAAACGTTTTGCCAGGCGAATGGCACCGATGGTCTGTGGAAGCAATAATTGAGCGGCTTCGTCCACTATGGCCACATCGAACAGCTCATCCTTGGTCAGAAAATCATATCTACCCGAAAGCCATGCCTGAGTGGTAGCCACATAAACAGGGTTAGAGGCGACCAATTCCTTCAAGGCCGTAATACGGCCATGCACCGTGTCATGGGATGAGATTATCCGCTCCAGATGCGGCAGTCGCTCGTCGGAATTAGAGACAGAACCCAGGTAGTAAAATTCCAGCTCGGGCGCCGCTGCCATGAGCTTGGAACAGACCTCTTCCACCGCCCGATGAGTGAAACAGGCCACCATCACCCGTTTTCCAGCCTTATGTAATTCATGAATCATACGGGCTATGGTATAGGTTTTGCCGGTGCCTGGAGGCCCTTGCACCAGCAATAACCGCCCATCGTCTTTCATGGCATGTAACACAACCTGACGCTGGGATTTGGACAGGCCGTCTTTTGCACAAAAGGAAAAATCACCGGTACCTAATCCTTCCGCAGGCTGTGCATCGATGGATCGGCAGGGTTGAACGCTGTCTCGATTCAACAAGAATTTCGAAAGCCACACAAGATTTTCATTCCTGAACAGCTCTGCAAGGCCTGCAAAATTCACCTCGAAAAGGGTCTCTGATGAATGGATGTCCAGATATGCTGGCTTGAACCAGAGTTCATCGGCGGGGATGTCAAGAATCACCTTTACCATGTCATGCCCCACATAGGAGAGCACACATTCCACACAATGGGGTCCCAGAGGCCCTGATTCGTTGCTCAAAAGGCAACGTTCCCCTTCTCTCAACTCGGAGTTGTTTTCACAAAAAAGTACCAAGTGCTTCGCTCCACTACTCTGCTGCACGTCCATAATCCGCAACGCCCGCCCCTGTTTCAGTCTCTCGTCGGCGTTCAATGCAAAATATCTGCCTTGGGACCGTTTTATGAGGCTGTATTCTTCCATCATGGCCTTTACATAGGAATTGAACAATACCGACTCATCGCTCGCACCATGAAACAAACCGGCAAGGGCCTCACATTCAGACCGATTTGAGCACTTGAGGCAACGTTTCTCATCCCTTTGAAAATCCAGCCTGCCTGTGAGGTCGGCGGCTATCAACTCGTTGCGCATGTTCATTAGATTCACCGTGTCGGCATAGGACATCGGCACCTTTCGAGTCAGAAATTCCGCCTTCTTATCCTCGCCTGAATATATGATCAGAGGTGCAAGTACCCTTCGTTCCGGAAATTTCAGTTGCAGCATCAATGAATATGCCTGTGCTTGAAAGGCGTGACCCCGCTTGGCATGTATACCCCAGCCCTTTCCTGTCTTCAGCTCAAGGGCCTGCAAACTGCCATCCTCGTATTCCACCACGGCATCTATCTTGCCTTTCAGACCCATCCTGTTGTCGATGAGATAGCGTTCTGTAAATATCTGTTTGATTTTGTGGAGTTTTTGCTTGCGATAGAGATAGAGCCTGTTCAGATGGCTTCTGACATCCTGCTCGAAGTCCGTCAAGTCCACATCGAGAAAGGCAAACTCAAGGGCGTAATCATTAAATACAGTGGACATCTTTTGGCGCAACGCATCGTGATTCGTATGATTTTTGAGGATGTCTTCAAAGACCGCATGAATGACTGATCCCTTTATCAGAAACCTGTTGGTCTTACGAATGGAAAAGCGTTGATTGAGATAGGTCCGTTTGCAGTAATCGAGCTGAGTGAGTGTGGTAACGTTGATGAGCCAGTTGGGCTCCAGAATGCAATATGCCTGTTTTGCGGAATCCAAAATCAGATTGTTGCCATTCTGCACGGCATTGATCAAGGCGATCTCTATGGGCAGATGCTCGGAAAGCATGGCCGCTGCCTGAAGGGACGGATCGAAAACAACAGGGGCAATCACTTGAAACAACCGCCCATTCCAACGCAAGAACATTACATTGCAGCCGTCCTCCTGGCGTACATCTTCCAGAAGTGCCTGAATATATCCATGAATCTGTTCGGTTGTGCGGTCGCTGGCTGACATAAGAAATCCGTTATAGCATGACGGACGCAAAAAACAACATCTTTCATGATCGGGTTTTCGGTTTCCACTCGCCAAGCCACTCCGCTCAGAACCATTCATTGACAGTCAGGCCGATTTAATGATGGAATACGCGACTGAAACATCTTGGCAAAAACAATGTAGTGCGTTTTGATTTACAAGTTGGAAGCGGCTTCGGTAAGAATATCGGCTGCAGCGATCATAATCTACTCACATATCTGCATAGCCGCATCGAATACCTCTTTTACCGATATGGACTTCATACACTTGAAATCCCCGCTGCATACCGGCGAACGCCTGCATGGAGCGCAAGGTAGGTCGTGAAAAATGATCTTCAACCGCTGGTTCCATGAGGCAATATACGGGCAGGTAGAGCCGAAAATGGCCACGGTAGGTATATTCGAAACCACCGCTGCGTGCGTCAACCCTGTGTCCACGCCAACGGCCAGAGACGCCCCCTGAATCAGGGCGATGGCGGTGGAAAGCGAAACCTCTCCTGCCAGAGACAAGACATTGCCTGATGCGGCTGTGATTTCCGCCGCCGGTCTTTGATCCATCGGGCCTCCAAGGATCAATACGCGATATCCAACTTTCTTGAACTTCTCAGACAGTTCCGGCCAGTAATGCTGCACCCAGTGTTTCTGGAGTCGAGTGGTAAACGGCAGAAACACCACATATCGCCCTATTTCATGACGTTGCAGCAATCGAGCCGCCTCCTCCCTGCAACTGGCTGGCACATGCACGGCAGGACGGGCTGCTTTCCGCACCACATTCAAATCCGCTCCAGTGATATGGGCAAGCAGGTACAGATATTCCGAACCCATGAATGTGTCATGAGGCGGCGTTACCAGGCCTGTCATGAGAAAACCGCCTGGTTCACGAGAGGCAATGCCCACACGCCTCTTCGCTTCGGTCAGCCGGCTCAAAAGCCGGCTGCGGATAAGACCCTGCGCATCCACTACCAGATCATAATACGGCTTCTCATCGCCATTCGATGTCCCAGAGCGCAAGACGCGCCGAAATTCGGTCAGCTCCTTCAAGAGAGCCGATAGATGCAATGAGTTGAATTCAGCACGCCAACCCGCCTTATTCCAAAGGACAAGGCTGTTCAACAGAGGATGATGCCGGATTATTTCCGCAAAACGCGGCTCCACCAGCCAATCTATTGAAGATGCGGGGAAAAAGTGCTTCAATCCGGAAAGCAGACAGGATGCCATGACTATATCGCCCATGGCACTGGGACGAACGATTAAAATGTGATCATGCCCTTCACTCACGACTCATTACCTGATACAATTCTCGATATAGCATATTTTCAGACAACAACTCTGCATGAGACCCTATGGCTACAAGGCGGCCTCTGTCCATCACGGCTATGAGGTCTGCATTTTGAATGGTGGTGAGCCTGTGAGCGATGACAATAGTGGTGCGGCCTGTCATGGCCTTGTCCAGTGCATCCTGCACCGCCTGCTCAGAGACCGTATCCAGGGCGCTGGTGGCCTCATCCAAAATGAGCAGCGGTGGGTTCTTGAGTAGTGCCCTTGCAATGGCTATGCGTTGACGCTGTCCACCGGAGAGATTCAGGCCGCGCTCTCCCAGAACGGTGTCATAGCCGTTTGGAGTCGCCAGAATGAACTCATGGGCGTTGGCCAATCGAGCTGCATTTTCGATCTCTGCCTGGGATGCGCCGGGGCGACCGGCTGCGATGTTCTCTCGAATGGTATCGCTGAACAGTATCACGTCCTGGCTCACTATTCCGATCTGTTTCCGCAAGGCGGCAACATTCAACTCCTGTATGTCATCACCGTCCCACAGGATTCTACCGGTATTGGGCGCGTAAAATCGTGGAATCAGGTCTGCTATGGTGCTTTTGCCCGCTCCGCTCGGGCCAACAATAGCGAATATAGAGCCTTTGGGAATGAAAAAACTGACATGTTGCAAAATGTCGGCTGTGTCGGCTGCATAACGGAAGGACACATCCTGAAATTCTATGCTGGATTTGAGACCATTCACAGGCCTACCCGAAGCTGGTTCAGACCGTTGGTTAAAAAAATCGTCCAACCGTTCCAACACACCGAGGGACTCCTGAAACACGGCATAGGCCTGACCCAGCTTCTTCATCGGAGCAAATGCCATGACAATAGCAGTCAGCAGCGAAAAGAAATCACCTGAGGTCATGCTACCCTTGATCACCAGATGACTGCCGTAACCCAGAATGATGGCCACTGCTACACCTGAAATGGCTTCGTTGGTATATTTGGACCATTCGTTCAAACGCACCAGTCTGGCGTTCTGGCGATAAGATGCCTGATTTTCCTGCTGAAACTGGTTTATCTTGGCCTGTTCCATACCGAAGATCTTCACCACCTTGATGCCGCTTACGGATTCAGCCATTCTATGAGTGATACTGGACATGGTGACCTGGGCATCCCTGCGCTTCTGACGCAGAAATCGGCCCAGCTTTTTGGTGGCAAGGGCTATGAAAGGCAGCAGAAGAAAGCTCAACACGGCCAGGTCCCATCTGCGGTACAAGGCCACACCCAACAATACGATAAGGGATGGTATCTGACCGAGAAAGGTCTTGAAACTGTCAGAAACTATGCGACTGAGAAGTGTGATATCGTTTATGAGCCTGGAGACCATATCGCCTGAGGAAGTGCGCGCTACAGTAGAGACTGGAAGATATAGAATGGTCTTGAAAAACGCATCTCTCATGTCTCGAATCATCTTGTATCCGGCGGTCTGCATGAGATATGTCTGCACCATGTCAGCGCCTCCCCGCAACAGGTAGAGGCATAGCACACCGATGGGCATAAACCAGATATAATCGTAACGTCTGTCCACGAAAACATAGTCCATGGCAGGCTTGACCAGCCAGGCTATGGCCCCGTTTATGCCGGAAAGCACCAGACCACAGAGTACTGATGCCAGCACACGGGGAAAATAGGGTCGAAGCAGGGTTGTAAGACGCCGAAAAATATTTTGTGTCATTTGTACTCGGGCCAGGCTATCCAGTAGGAATCGGCTACGGCTTTTCTATAGGCATTCAGTGCCCTGGGAGAGGAGTTCACTCGCAGATTGCTGGTGCTTCCATCATGATTTTCCCAGCGTTCGTGCCAGAACACAGCGGCCTTGACGCGTTGGTACTTCGTCCTGAATGCGGTCATGGCCTCTTCTATCCAAGCCGCCTTGTCTCCTGACTCTGGAAACTCTCCTATACCCCACTCGCCGATGAGAAGCGGCTTGGTTTGACTGACGGCGCATATTTCATTATAAGCCCTGTCCATCATATCATGAAACTTGAGCCAGCCCTGGCCTGGAAACTGTTGACCATAGACACTCAATCCCAACCAGTCCACATAATCGTCTCCGGGATAATAATTGGCGAACGAATTCCACGGCGCAGGAGGGCTGGAGCCGTTGTTCACGTGAAAACCCCAAAGTATGTTGCTTGCACCCCTGGCCCTGACTCGATCCACTACATATCTGTAGGCTTTTTTGTAGGTCTCGGGGCCCTTGAAGCCTCTCTTCTCGCCATTGGGCGTCTTGATTACAACAGGCTGATCCGCACCATAATGGATTCCGGACCATGGAAACCAGTGGCCATTCATCTCCACGCCGAACACCACAAGGATTGGACGACCATAGGCCTTGGCTTCGTCCGCCCACTTGTCTATATAGGCGTCCCACTTGCCAGCCAGAATGCTGGTCAGGCTGAAACCATCTGGGGGTCGCTCCTCGTCATAAGGCTTGTTCCAGGGAGACCAAAAAAGCAGGGGTACTGCGCCGTAATTGGCTATAATCTCCAAATTTTTACGAGGGAAACTCTGCTCGCCCCAATAGCTCGAAGAGGCGATGACGGCCTGATGCTTGCCAACCATATGTTCGAAGTCCTCTATGGCCTCCAATGTAACCTGGGCCTCACACTCGCCGAAATCCACATAAGCGCCTGTATATGCCCCATTTTCAGGAAAAACGAGCCGCTTGCCCGCTGCATGGACCGACGATTCCGGCTGAGCACTTGAGACAGCATTCGCTGAAGCCGGTTTGATTTTTTCATTTTGTAAAGGGTTACAGGCGGAACAGCAGGTGAGAAAAAGTAAAAAAATGGTAAAAAATATAAAGCTATTCCTAAAATTCATCGTATTGGTTCCTTTTGTAGGGAAATCCCAAAAATTAGAAGTTTTGTTGAATAGCAAGGCGCGAGAAGGCGAAAAAGCGCAGCATACTCTTCGTATGTGAGCATTTTTCGCTGACAAGCAACGCAGCTATCAGACAAAAGAACAATTTTTGGGACTTCCCTGTAGATAGAGATTGGTCTTATGCCCTTAGAACGCATACATTGTGTTCATACCTTCAATTTATACCTGCGGCCCTTTCCGGCATGACTGATGCCGTACGTTCCAGTTTGCCCCAGCCCAACCACACTCCTTTCAACGCCCTTACGATTGAACGCCAGACCACTAACGCCAGGATATATCTGTACGTGAAACGCATGGGCAACAGTATCCACAAATTCCATAAGGACTCCCTTTCCTTTTTTATAGACATCAGCACCAGGGCTATTTCGAGCAATGTAAATGCCCCGAAATAAAAATAGATGGCGCCGTTGGCTGCGCCGAACAAGGATTTGAAAAATAAAAGGTCCAGAAATGGCCCTATGGCAGCCAAAAAGACATGATAAAACCAGATACTCGGCAGGGCGAACCAGCCAAGGGCCTTGTAGCGCATGTCAAAGAGCATATCCCTGTGCTTCCAAAGGCACTGTAGTGTACCATAAACCCAACGGACACGTTGTTTGATCAGGGCATTCACTGTTTCAGGGGCCTCTGTCCAGGCCACTGCCGAAGATGCGTAGCGTATTCTGTAACCTACCTTGTGCAGGGCCAGCGTCAGGTCGGTATCCTCGGCCAGGGTATCCATACTGATGCCGCCCGCATGGCGCACGGCGCTCTTGCGCACGGCACACACGGCTCCGGGCACTACCGTTATGCAATTTAGGGCATCGTACGCCCGTCTATCCAGATTGAAACTGCACATATACTCAAGTGCCTGAAATTTCGTAATCAGGTTGTTCCGATTGCCAACCCTGGCGTGACCAGACACAGCGCCGATGGATTGATCCTGCAATAGAGGCATGACGAGCCGGCTGACTGTTCGAGGCTCGAACAGGGTGTCGGCATCCAGCATGACCACCAGATCATGCCCGGCCTCCTCAAGTCCTCGTTTGATGGCCGCAGCCTTACCCTGGTTTTTCTGAGTGATTAAACGGATAGATGGATGCAGACCTGCCAGTCGTTCCACCACCTCCGCAGTCCTGTCTGTAGAGCCGTCATTCACCACCAGAATCTCCAGACCGCCCTTATAATCAGAAGACAAAAGGGCCTTCAATGTATTGGCAATGACCTTTTCCTCGTTATAGGCTGGCAAAACCGCTGTAACCGGAGGCAGATACCCGGTGGTTTCAGTCGATGCAGGCATTTTGTAGCGCTGGGCATAAAACAAAATCATGCCTATGCGGAAGATCACCAGCAGGGTCGAAAGCACAATGAAGGCCCAGAGTAGTTCATCCATCCAGCGGTATGTGAAAAAGCCCGCTGCGCTGATGAGGCTTACCATGCCGCTTTGCTGCACCGGTGTTTCAGGCATGAGCTGAGTGTCGGGGATGTTCAGCATCTCGCTCAACGGCAAGATATCGTCGCCGCGTTTGCGCAGATATTCAATAACCAGTGGCAGGGCCTCTATTGTCTGTTCCCTGTTGCCTCCTGCATCGTGCATGAGCACTATATTGCCCTCGCTTCTCTGCTGCCGTACACGTTTAAGTATATTGTCCACTCCAGGCCTAGCCCAATCCTCTGTGTCGATGGTATAGGCCACCGTCAGGTATCCCATGTCCTGCGCTATCTTGAACGGCCTCAACTCTGAAGCCGTATGAGGCATGCAGTCGCTGTAAGGCGGACGGAACAGAATGGTGGAATGGCCGGTAATGGTCTCTATGAGACGCTGGGAGGCATTCAACTCCAGAATAATACGCTCTTCGGAGGCGGTATACATGTCAGGATGGGTATATGAATGTATGCCGATCTCATGGCCTTCCTCCAGAATGCGCCTCAAAAGCCTAGGGTTGTCCTCCACCTTGACGCCTAAAACAAAAAATGTGGCCTTTATATTGTATTTTTTGAGGATTTCGAGGATTCGAGGCGTCCACTTGGGGTCAGGCCCGTCATCGAAGGTAATAGCCACCTGATTTGAAGAGACAGGGGCCTGATGATACAGGGTTAGATACTTGGGAATGGTCTTATAGACAGCGACAGGCTGACCATCCTTGATGAAAATCTCACGCTTACCGTCCATCTGTTCCCATTCCACGGTTAAAAACTCGCCTTTGCCCACATTTGCGACCATGTCTGCCGAAGGCAAGGATTCCATGGCGTTCAATTGAACAGGAGTCAGTTCTTCCTCGCCTATAAGACTTATGGCCTTCCATATACCTGGGTCCTCGGCACCCAAAAATGTGATAGCCAGGCCGCCGTTCTTTAGCTTATTTTTTACAAGTCTGGCCTGATACAGAAAAGACACTGCATCTGAAAACCAGACCTCATGTGATATCCCGTTATCTTCATAAGAAAAATGCGGTTGATAAAAGGGCGGGCCTGTTTCAAGTGTGTGTATATCCGCCTTTATGGCCCTGGCCATGGCATCCTTGAAGGTGATGAGTTGGGCCTTGTTTCCTGCATTGCGTAAGGAAATAGCGGCCCCATCAGCAGCCGACTCACTTACAGGCCAGTCATAGCCATATACTCCGAGCCCGATTATCCACTGTTCCGGTCTGCCATAGGAGGCGACTGTCTCCGCCCAACCCTCCAACCACTGAGGCGAGGCTATGGGGCCTGGCGCGTCATTTTCCCCATTCTCATCCTGAAGCATGGCTATGAAATGGTCGGTCACATCGGAGAGCTCTTCCAGGTCGTAAGCCTTGAGTTCCAGACCCATGGGCACACACAGCCAGAGTTCCATATTCCTGCCGTGCAACGCATCGGCCAGCCCCTTGATTAATGCGGTGATGTCATTCCTTCTGGCTGAATCCAGTTGACCCCAATCCACTACAAGACCAGAGGCCCCGACTGATTCGAGCTTTTGCAGAATCTTTGCAAAAAAATCGGCCTGATTCGTTGTATCAGCGGTTGCCAGGCCTTCAACGGCCTCAGGCTGCCAGGACTCTCCTTTCAAATTATTTAGAAGGGGCATCAGGGCCAGATTGGAATCGTGTACAACCTTCAGAAAATTCTCATCCCATTCCTCTTCCTTGAGTCGGCCTGTGGAATCCACTACAGAAAGCCATTCGGGGCATACATGAGTGAGTCTGCTGGCATTGCGCTTGAGCGATGCAAGGCTGTTGTGATCCCAGCCCACATAGAATCCAAGCAGAACGTTTCCGGTGGGCTTTCGATGAACCGCTTTTTTGGAATCGTATGGCTCCGGCCGCGTCTTGGGTGTCTGCTTGAATGCTGTAAAGTCCTGCCAGGTCCTTTTGCTTGCATAGAGATTGCTACGAGGAACTTGTTTTTGCTCGGCTCTAATCCTATCTTTCATCTGCAGAATGGATTGAGGCAGGTAGATGGCAGGCTTAATGAAGAGGATACGAAAAAAGATCAGCACAGCCATAGCCGCCAGGAGAGAGGCCGCAACAGTGAACAACTTGACACGCGACCAACGTTTGCCTTCGGCATCCAGAAATATAAAACTGGTATTATTCATTTTATTAGTATATTAAAATTTGTTTAGAGTTCGATGTAACAAATATCTTTGCTTGCAGAAAGGAAATATTAAGCACTATCATCGAGAAAGCCCATGTCTTGCTCGATAATTCTATTGCGATGCATGGAATATGGGGTTATTTTATTTCCTCGAATCCGTATCTGATGGACGTTTAGCCAATAAATCATTTTTAAGCAAATTCTTCCGGAGGCCCTATGGAACCATATTTTCTCTCCGAACGCTATTTTGACGCAGCACAGGCTGTCATTCCAGGAGGCGTCAACAGCCCTGTCAGGGCCTGCAAATCCGTGGGCTGCAACCCTGTATTCATAGACAGGGCGGACGGCAGTATTATATACGATGTGGACGGCAATCGCTACATCGATTATGTGTGTTCATGGGGCCCTATGATACTTGGTCACGGTCATCCGGCAGTGACCTCCGCCATAGAAGAGGCATTGAAAAACGGCACGAGCTACGGTGCACCTACCTGGCGTGAGGTGGAATTGGCACGAAAGATCATTGACATGGTGCCGTCCATAGAGCAGGTAAGGTTGGTGAACTCCGGCACGGAGGCTACCATGAGCGCTATTCGCCTGGCCCGTGCCTATACCAATCGCAAAAAGATCATCAAGTTCGACGGGTGCTATCACGGCCATGCGGATGCATTTTTGGTGAAGGCAGGATCAGGAGTGGTCACGCTCGGTATTCCAGGCAGCCCCGGCGTGCCTGAAGAAGTGGTGGGCAATACCATCTCCCTTCCATTCAACGACTTGGACACCCTCAAAAAGGTACTGGAACTGGAAGTGGATCAGATTGCGGCAATTATTGTGGAACCCGTGCCTGCCAATATGGGGGTTGTGCTGCCGCTGCCTGATTTTTTGCCGACACTGAGAGATTGGGCCACACAAACCGGCGCAGTGCTCATCTTCGATGAGGTGATCACAGGCTTTCGTCTGGCTTCGGGAGGGGCACAGGAATTTTATGGTGTAATGCCTGACCTCACCTGCCTCGGCAAGATAATAGGCGGCGGTCTGCCGGTGGGTGCATATGGTGGCAGGGCTGAAATAATGCAGTATATAGCCCCTGCCGGGCCTGTGTATCAGGCAGGTACGCTTTCTGGCAATCCATTGGCCACGGCAGCCGGCCTTGCCACATTAAACGTTTTGAGCAGACCAGGAATATATGAACTTCTGAGCAACAAAACCGCGCTCCTGACAGAGGCCCTCACGGAAGTGGCATCGGGCCTTGGCATACCTTGTCACATACAGACCATAGGTTCTATGTTTACATGTTTCTTCGGCATCACCAATCCGGTTTATAATTTCGACGAGGTCAAACAGGCAGACACAGGAATGTACGGTAGATTCTTCAGGAATATGCTGGAGGCCGGCGTATATCTGGCGCCATCCCAGTTCGAAGCGGCGTTTCTGTCGTTGGCTCACGGCATGGACGACATGGAATGGACCATAGAGGCAGCGGAAATAACCATGAAAGAGATGGCTGAAGCGGAAACGGAATGAAGATAAAGCAATCCATATGGTAATATCCATTCTAAACAGAATCGGCGGCTGGACCATAGAAAATCTGAACAGACGAGGGCAGGAAACCATATTTCTGTTTAACTGTCTGCTGGCGTCTATAGCACCTCCCTATAAATTCAGGGCCATTTTGCATCAGATGCTCTTCATAGGGGCGTCATCGGTGTTCGTGATCTTCTTTACCGGTGCATTTACTGGCATGGTGCTGGGATTGCAGGGCTATTACAGCCTGAGACAGTTTGGGGCCGAGGGCGCCCTCGGGTCGGCGGTAGGCCTGAGCCTCGTTAGAGAGCTGGGACCTGTGCTTACGGCCCTGATGGTAACAGGCAGGGCCGGCTCCGCAATATGTGCTGAAATCGGCATCATGCGTAATTCCGATCAGATCGACGCACTGGAGTGTATGGCCATAGATCCCCACAAATACATTATGTCACCCAAGTTCATAGCGGCCATTCTCTGTATTCCGCTTCTGACAAGCATCTTTGATGTGGTAGGCATCTTTGGAGGCGCCTTGGTGGGAGTGCAGCTGCTGGGCGTAAACGAAGGCGCTTACTTCCAGGGGCTTTACAAAAGTGTCGTATGGGCTGATGTCCATATGGGGATCGTGAAGTCCTTGGTCTTTGCCCTGCTGATGGTGTGGATATGCGCCTCACGAGGCTTTTTCCTGTATATGTACAAGGTTGGATTTGGATCCGAGGGTGTCAGCAGGGCCACAACCCAGGCCGTGGTGATGTCTTCGGTTACGATTTTAGTGGCTGATTATCTCATCACATCCATTATGCTATGACAAACGGCGCAAACGGTATTGCCATAGAGCTTAGGGGGCTCAAAAAGACCTTCGGCAAACAGCAGGTGCTGCGCGGTGTGGACCTGACTATTCGTGAGGGTTGTACAACCGTTATCGTAGGGGCAAGCGGCCAGGGCAAATCCGTGCTCATCAAACACATGCTGGGGTTGCTTCGACCCGATGATGGAGAGGTTCTGATCTATGGCAAAGACCTGCTGAAAATGAACCGCAAGGCATTGAACGAAACCAGACAGAACTTCGGGGTCTTGTTTCAGGGGGCCGCTCTGTTCGATTCACTGACTGTCTATGAAAACATCGCCCTCCCCCTTCTGGAGCGCACCAAGCTGTCTTCCGATGAAATCCATCGCAGAGTGCAAGAAAAACTCGATCTCGTGGACCTGGAAGGGGTCGAAGAGAAATATCCGGCCCAGCTCAGCGGCGGCATGAAAAAACGTGTGGGCCTGGCCAGGGCATTGATTCTGGAGCCGAAGGTTATATTTTTAGACGAGCCCACTACGGGTCTGGATGTAAAGATGAGCAAGGAGATATATCGTCTTTTCGAGGCCATGCAGAAGAAACTACACCTGACTGCGGTCATTGTCAGCCACGACGCCCCCAAGATATTCAAGCTGGCGGACTATATCGCACTGATCGCTGATGGCAAAATACAGGGCTGTGTTCCCCCTGAGGAATTTCAGCTCTCATCTAATCCGTATATCAGGAAGTTTGTGGAGAATACCATGGGTAATATATATACAGCTGGAGAGATAACTACATGAGCACGTCTGAAAACAATTTCAAGCTGGAGACCATAGTCGGTCTTTTTCTGGTGGCAGGTATTATATGTTTTGCATATCTGGCGATCAAACTGGGTAAAATAGACATATTTCATCAGAATTCATACGAGGTACATGCCCTGTTTTCCTCCGTATCGGGCCTGAAAGAAGGCGCCACGGTCGAGATGGCCGGCGTGAAGATCGGAAGTGTTAAAAAAATCACATTGGACACCAAAAAATATGAAGCAGATGTATATCTTACTCTGAGCAATGATGTAAAAATATCTTCCGATGCCATTGCAAGCGTCAAAACCGCCGGCATTATCGGCGATAAATACATCAACATAAGCCAAGGTGGATCCAGCACCTATCTTAAAGACGGCCAGGTTATAACAGAGACTGAGAGCGCCCTGGACCTTGAAGGGCTTATCAGCAAATATATCTTTGAAAAGAAGTGAGGTAGTTATGAAGACAGTCAGACTCCATCTCATCGTTTTTTTGATTCTGTGCGCATTTGTGGTGTCGCATGCGGCCGGGCCGGCCATGGCTGTTGCCGCCGACTCCCCCAAGACCCTGATAAAGACCATGATCGACTCCGTACTTGCGGCCTTGAACGAAAAAGGCGTCGACAAACACACCAAGCTAGTCAAGGTCGAAGAGGCCGTGCGGCAACGATTTGATTTCGCCGAGATGTCCAAACGTGTCATAGGCCCGAAATGGCGTGAACTCTCCGATGCTGACAAGACATTATTTACCAATCTCTTCATGCAGCTTCTCGAAGAGTCTTATTCAAGCAAGATCGATACCTATGCAGGCGATGAATCCGTAGTAATCGGCAACGAAATAGTACAGGACAATCTCGCCAAGGTGGATACCATCATCAAAAGCAAAAACAATGACATTCCTGTCGATTATAAACTTTACAACAATGGCAAAGACTGGATGGTCTATGATGTTATAATAGAAGAGGTCAGCCTTATCAGCACATATCGTAATACTTATGCGCAGATACTCCAAAAAGATGGTTTTAATGGGCTGATAAGCCAGATGAAACAAAAGATAGAAGAGTTGCAGCTTTCATCGCCTGCTGCACCAAACAACAAGAGATAAGGGACATTCCAGTGGATATAACCACTCATGAGTGTGAGTCCCTCAAGCGCATACTCCGGGCTTTTTTTCTTATGGAAGAGGACAAGTGTGGGCTTCTATGTCCCTTCCTGAAGGAGAGGACACTGGAACGTGGGGATGTGCTCTTTCGAGAGGATGACCCTGCGGATTATATGGCCTTCATTATAGAAGGGTCGTTGGAGATCAAGAAAAAAACGGAGTTTGCAGATAAATACATTGTACTTTCCATACTGGGGGCAGGTACCTTTGTGGGAGAAATAGTGTTGTTTGAGTATGAAAATCCAGTGCGTTCCGCCACTGCAACTGCACTTGACAGAACACAACTGGCGATACTCACAAAGGAGCGTTTCGAAGCAATGTCTCAAGAGCAGCCCACTGTGTGCCTGAGGCTGCTGAAGTCGGTATTAAAGGAAGTAGTATTGAGACTCAGGGCTGTAAATGAAAGAATGGCATCTGTATTTTGATTTTTGATCGCATACGTATTTGCCGATTACTCAATCATAACACACATTGAAGGGGGGTAAAACATGATTTACCTTAATCAGAAAAGTCTGAAATTAATAGCGCTGTCAATATGTTGCATTCTGCTTCAGACGGTGAGCCCTGTGAAGGGAGCCGCCGTTGAACAGGAAAAACTTTCCTTTGACGAGGATTACACGGAAAAATCTCTGGCCGACCCCATAGAACCGGTCAACCGCTTCATGTTTCAATTCAACGACAAGTTCTACTTCTATCTGCTGAAGCCTGTGGCCCAGGGTTATTCGTTCATTTTGCCGGAGCCGATTCGAATATCCGTTTCCAACTTTTTCAGCAACCTCGGGTTTCCTGTGAGATTCCTCAACGCGACCTTACAGCTCAGATTCAAGGACGCAGGCAATGAATTTTCTCGATTCTGCATAAACACCATATATGGTGTAGGCGGCCTTTTTGATCCGGCGAAGGAATACTGGGAAATACCACAAAAAGATGAAGACTTCGGCCAGACACTTGGCCATTATGGTGTAGGGCAGGGCTTTTATCTGGTGTTGCCCATCTTCGGCCCCTCCTCGCTGAGAGACGGTGTCGGGCTTGTGGCGGACACATTCACAGACCCTCTGACCTACTACCTGAACTGGGAAACCAACGTAGCAGAAAGAGGTGTCTCGATGGTCAATCATACCTCATTACACATAGGAGAGTATGAAAATATCAAGAAGGAGGCATTGGATCCGTATATCCTGATAAAAGAAGCCTGGACACAGAGAAGAGACGCCCTTATAAAAGAGTAAGAAAGAGCAGATATCGAATTTTGAATGTTAAATATCAAATTGAGTTAGAACCATAGACAATGTTTAATGAAGATTAGTGTTGCCAAAATTTAGGACTAACTATCAAAAAAACAAAAGGACAACGCTGACTCCGCTGTCCTTTTTAGGGCGTGATTCGGCAGCCTGCCGACAAAAGCTTAACCTCAGCCGAACCGTCTGGTGGAGCCATTGCCGCAACTGGAACTCAAGCTTGAACCGAAATTATCGACTCCACAGCCGCAGCTGAAACCGGAGGGCATCTTCTTGACTTGATCCGTTTTACATTGTGGACATGTAATGTTTTTCTTCTGCTGGGAAGAAAGTACCAGGGTCTCAAAGGTGGTCTTGCATTTTTCGCAGATAAATTCATAAATAGGCATGATATGTTGCTCCTTATGAAGAACTTTTCTATTATTATAAACAATAAGTTATAACTTCAGATTGTCAAGATGAAGAATACTCGGTGCTTAAATCTTCCGACAACCAACATATGTATGGAACTGCTCGAAAGACATGCAGTCCCGGCTCATATCGTTCAGCACAGTATGCGCGTGGCCCAAGTCGGCCTGAGCATCGCTGTGAGTCTGAAAGAAAAGGGGCATGACCTGAATCCGGCCCTCGTGGTGGCGGGCGGGCTTCTGCACGATATCGCCAAGATGCAGTCTATTCTAAGCGGTGAGGACCATGCAAAGGCCGCCGCCGCGCTTTTACTTAGCTATGGCTATGACAATGTGGCTGAAATAGCCGAAAGGCATGTGGCCATCGACGATGCAATGGAACGGACAGCCGTATTGACTGAGGTACACATAGTGAATTATGCCGACAAACGCGTCCGGCATACCGAGATTGTAGAGCTTTCCGAACGATTTCTTGACCTTCTGGAGCGCTACGGCAAAACAGAGGAACAGCGCGTCCGCATAAATATCACGCTGGAGAAGGCCCGTTCCCTGGAAAACCGCATATTTTCATTTCTGGACTTTCAGCCGTCTTCTCTCTGTGCATTAAATAATATCTCGCCTGTTTTGAAGGAGTTCTAACCATGGCAACTGTAAAAATCACATATTTCGGGCATTCGGCTTTTCATATTCTTACCGCTAATGGAATCGGTATCTGGATAGACCCATGGCTCGAAAATCCTCTGGCGCCATCAGACATCCCTCATCTTCCATCAGACATCATCTTGATCACACACGGCCATGGTGACCATCTGGGAAACTGCATTGCTATGGCACGAAACTCCGGCACAGAGGTGGTTGCCATTCATGAATTACAACAGTACCTGCTGAGTAAAGGGCTTCCAAATGTCATAGGTATGAATATCGGAGGTTCCTATACCACCAAAACGGTAACCATCACCATGACTCAGGCATTTCACAGCTCTTCCTTTTTCGAAGCAGGCGAACATCACTATGCCGGCTGCCCAGCGGGCTTCGTGATTCGCCAGGCAGACGGACCTGCAATATATCATGCGGGTGACACAGCGGTGTTTGGCGATATGGCCATCATAGGCGAGCTATACCGGCCTGATATCGCCTTGCTTCCCATCGGAGGCCATTATGTGATGGGGCCAAAAGAGGCCGCATACGCAACCCGATTGCTGAATGTAAAAAAAGTCATTCCCATGCACTACTCCTCGTTTCCGGTGCTAAAGGGCACACCAGATCAGCTAAAAGAGGAATTAGCCAAATTAGAAGTTGAGACAAAAGTTATTGTGCTCGCCTCCGGTGAGACCATAGAGCTATAGGTTTCAAGCATCTTCGATAGCTACAGAGGATACGAGCCGCGCTGGCTTCAATCCCCTGACAGAATTGCCGATGAAGATGGCATTAGCTGACATGAGATCATCCATATACAAGACTGCCTCCACTGCCTCACCCCTTTCCAGCAGCTCCTGACGCAATGTGCCGTTCAACAGACCGCAGGAGACAGGCGGAGTAAGCATGGGTTCACCTTCCTTTCGCCTGATGAAGATATTGGTAATGGCGCCTTCGGTGATCTCATTGCATTCATTCAAAAATATGCAGTCGAAATGACCCCTGGCCACCGCCTTGCCATATTCGGTATTGTAGATGGGTCGGTGAGTGGTCTTGTGGTACAGGAAGACATCATTGCTAAAAGTGCACACATCAGCCATGGAGACTGGCACTATGTCGCAGCCATTATCACTGACATAATCCTGCCATGTGATATAGGTATCTCCCCTTCGACCCAAGGTCAACCGCACCCTGACGGGCACCTTTCGCCTCATAAACTCACAAGACAAGGCAGAAAGGCGATGCGATACATCCTCTTCATTCCATGAGAAGTCGAAATAATGAGCCGAATCCGCCATGCGCTTCATGTGGCGTTCCAATAGAAAATATGGGCTCAATGGTTGCCCATCCTGAAACCTTTGAGGGTCCCACAACATGGTCTCTATCAATTGAAAATCAGGTCGTTTTCTCTGGCCTCGCACAAGGAAATCCGCCTTCAGACGGCATTCATCGTACTCTACTTGTGGCTCGGAACCGATGGTAACCCCGCTTCCTATGCCCAATTCCGCCTGCCTGTTATTTATGACCAGGGTGCGAATGGCCACATTGAAGCAGGCAGTATCGAATGGCGAAATAAAACCTATGGCACCGGTATAGATACCCCTCGGTGAGCCCTCCAACTCTGCTATGATCTCCATGGTGCGAAGCTTTGGGGCGCCCGTCACTGAACCGGATGGGAAGAGCGAACGCAGGAGCCGCTCATAAGAGCAATCGTCAGAAAGCGTGGCCTGCACTGTGGATGTCATCTGAAACAGGGTAGCATAGCGTTCTACACAGAATAACTCAGGCACTCGAACACTTCCCGTCCTGGCTATACGTCCCAGGTCGTTTCTCAGCAGATCCACGATCATGATGTTTTCTGCACGATTTTTTGGATCATTCTGTAGTCGTTGTGCGATCTTCCGGTCCCCTTGAACTGTTTTATCCCGTTTAGCCGTCCCCTTCATGGGCCTTGTGATCACCAACTCTCCTTCTCGTCGAAAAAAAAGTTCAGGGGAACAAGAAAGCACCTGAACGCCGCCTATTCGCATGAATGCACCATAGGGCACTGGCTGTATATCCCTCAAATGGAGATAAAGGGAGAGGGCATCAAAACCTTGAGGAATGTTAAAGCGACCGCGAAGGGTGTAGTTGACCTGATAGCTATCACCTGCACGGATGTATCCCTTGATTTGTTCGATCGCTGCAAGATACTGGGCATAGGGTACATCCAGCAGAATTTTATGGTCCAGATACGGAGTCATTTGCCGCTTTAGTTCGACCATATCAATCGGTACCGTCTGTTTGCGTTCGTGTGCCAAGATATATGGCTTCTTGAACAGGAACAAGCACGCAAGTGGCAAATGGGGTCTGTGCAAGTCCAGGAGAGACGAGAGCCGATCATAGAGCAAGTACCCCCATTCATAACAAAACCAGCCGGCAAGCCAGAACCCTTGTTTCAAGGCTTGTTCCAACCCATTAAAAAAATTAGGCAATTGCTCTACCCTATCGCAGCTGAGTACACCAACAGGCTTTATAAAGAGGTAAGAACTATTCCCTTGCTGAGTCACGAGACCGGTGTCGAGCCAGATGAAATCACCTGACACGGATTCCAGTATGGATAGCAACTTATGAGATAAAGGCGCAATACGGCCTGTCAGATAGGGCTGTTTCAGATCATCGAACATCTGCTTCAACAAAAATATGAGTAGTTCGCCTTAAAAAAAACAGAAGGAGCAGTCCAGGCATGGCTGATAGGAATGTAAGAAAGAAAAACCATGCCCAACCCACTTGATTTACGAGCCAGCCGGCAGGGGCGCCCACCAAAATCCGGCCTATGGCTGCAACACCCGAAAGCAAGGCATACTGGGTTGCGGTCCATTCTCTATCGCATAACGACATGATCAGCGCCACAAAGGCCGCTGTCCCCATTCCACTCGTAAAATTTTCCAGAAAGACCGAACCCACAAAAAGATACATATTCTGTCCCAAAACAGCCATGGCACAAAATCCCAAATTGGATACAGCCTGCAAAAAACCAAACCTCAAAAGCGCCTTGTATGTATTGAGACGCAGCATGATGGCGCCGCCGGTTATACCTCCCAGAACAGCGCTTATCAGACCTATGGTCTTGTTGACCAGCCCCACCTCCGTTGGAGTGAAACCCATGCCTCGAATCAAAAACGGTGTGGTCAGTGCCCCGGCAAAGGAATCCCCAAACTTATAAAGAAAAACGAGCAGAATAAGCCAGATGGCATTGCTACGTGAAAGAAACTCCTTTATGGGTTCTTTGATGGCATATTTCAACTTTTTTGAAGGAGTTGAGGGTGCAACGGGCTCAGGGGCAAAAAAGGTAATAATAGTGCAACAGACCATAATGGCTGCCATCAAGGCATATGTCCAAGACCAGCCGATATGCTCTCCCATTATCAATGCCAGCCCGCCTGACACCAGCATGGCCAATCTATAACCGGTAATGGTCAACGAGGCACCAAGCCCCCTTTCCTCCTCTTTAAGTATTTCGGTTCTATGGGCATCGATGGCCATGTCCTGCGTAGCCGAAAAACAGGCGACAACAAAGGCGACTACAATCATAACCCATAAATGTTTTGTAGGAGATAGAAAGGAAATCAATAACAAAGAGATAATTACACCGGCCTGAGTCAAAAGTATCCATCCCTTACGTCTGCCAACGGCCAAAGAATACGTATCCAGAATAGGAGACCAGAGAAATTTGATGGTATATGGCAAGGCAACCACGGAAACCAAACCAACAGTCGTCATGCCCACACCATCCACCGTAAGCCATGCCTGAAGTGTGGCGCCGGTCAAGGCAATGGGTAACCCTGATGCAAAACCCAATGGTAGCATAAATAGCAAGGATTTTCGGGGCATAGGAAAAAAAAGAGCGTTCCATCCTCTATAGAAGGAACGCCCCGATATCGTCAATTCATGAAATACTAAAAAAAGAATTACTTATGGCAACCGTCACACTTGGTGGGGCCACCTTTTTCCTGATGGCAACCCTTACACTGCTTGTGCATGTTGTCGCTGGGCTTTCCAAGCTCATGACAGGTGGAGCACTTGGCCTCCTTGCCGGCCTCGTAAGGTCCTTTTTTGCCGTCAGCGGTCTTGGTGTGGTGACACTTGGCGCATTCGGCCTTGGCCTGATGTGCCTTGTGGTTGAACACCACTTCCTTCTTGCCGGCAGGACCCTTGATGGTAACGGTCTCAGGACCTGTACCGGCCGCGATCACTGCACCAGCACCCATAACACCAAAGGCCATGGCCACCAAAACAGATAATGTCTTCTTTTTCATGGAATTCCTCCCTAAGATTTTGATTAAATGAATGGCTATTCATTTGAATTCTCTTTTAACTACATCGATGCCATTTGTCAACAGGAATTTTGTGAAGGGCGTTGCAAGACAATCCGGGGGATATTTCAGAATCGACTGCCGCAGAGAAAAGACGAATAAAAAACAAAAAGGCGGATTTCTCCGCCTTTTTTGTGCCTTTCCTATTGGATAGTGTGTCTTAGAACACACCCAGCAGATTGAGCGCCAGGATAAATAACCCTGCAGAGGCCACGCGTTTAACTATTAGGGGGTTGACCTTTTTGGCTATCTTAGGGCCTATGTATCCGCCGAGTATGGCCGCCGGAAACATCACGATAAAGAGCCAGAGATCGAAGTTGCCGAACTGATAGTGTCTTACTGAACCCATCAGGGTATTGAAGAATATGGCCAGAAGCGAGCTACCCACTACGATATACATGGGGAGTCTCATGGCCACTGTCATGAGCGGTACCATGAAAGGCCCGCCCCCGAATCCGAACATGGAGGACATGATGGCTATCAGAAAACCACCGATGCAACCGACAACGAGATTGGCTTCAAATTCTTGTCCCCAAAATTCTATTTTCATATCTGTTTTCTCCTTTTGGTGTGAGTGTTAGGCCTTGGCCTTTGCAGCCTCTTCTGCCCGTTTTTTGAATTCTTTCAAAATGGCCTGTTCCTTCTTGTTCTTTGCCAGATATCCCGGAGTGGTCTGCCATATCATCAGAGCTGCAAGAACGATCAACACCCATCCGAATAGGAATTTGAATTGATCCAGTGTGATGAGCTCAGTGAGTTTTGGGCCGATGAATCCGCCTACCAGCATGGCTATGCCCATGGAGATGCCCAGTTTCCAGTTGATGAATTTGATCTTGGCATAATTGACGATACCAGATGCCTGTGCAAAGAGCACGGTGGGCATGACTGTGCCTGCCACCACGGGATGTGGTATGGGGAACAGAGAGACGAGGATTGGGTTCAATATGAAGCCTCCACCTGCCCCCATGAGCACGCCGAATATGGAGATGACCAGGCACAGCAGGAACGGCCACACCAGATTGAGGCTGGCACCGGCATTACTGAAATACATGTTGGGGAATGAGATGATATTTTCAAAACTGGCCGGCTCGGAGCGCAGTTTTTTGTCCACTGCCGCTGTGATCTTGTATTGGCCAGGGGCCAGGCCTTCTCGTATTTTGAGCTTCGCTGTGAAAGATCCGTCCGGTTTGACGTCTACCTCTGCGCCAAGCAGTTTGTCAATGCTTCTAAATCTGGATTTCAGAAGCTGCATGGAGCGTTTTTTGTTTTCTTTTTCATCCATGGCGGGCAAAAGATCTCCACGTGAACCGATTATGCTGGCCATGATGGTCGCCTTGTAGCGGTCTATCTTGATCTGGGCGGGCACTACATAAGCGGCGTCTGCACCTGTCTTCTTGAGGGCATCGGAGAACGACCACTTTTTGCCTTCCTTCTTGACCTCTGCTATGGCGTCCTTTTTATCTGTTGGCACGAACATCTTGTAGTATGCCGGCATTTCTTCTGTGATATAAAGAATATATGGAATCTTTCCTGTTTCCTTGTCTGGCTTCGAGTCGAAGAAGCTGGCCTTGACCTTTTTGTCGGCGGACCAGACCTCGATATAAACCGGTTTTCCAGCGGGTGCCTTGCCTGTGACTGTTATCTCCCCGCCGTTGTTCAGGCTGGTTTTGTCGATTTGTATGGTGATGGTTTCGGTCTTGGCTGCTTCCTGCATTCCGGGCGCCTTCGCCTCAGTAGCTGCGGCAGGAGCCGATGCAGCATCAGCGGTAGGGGCTGACGCTGTCTTGGTTTGCTGTTCCGCTGCTGTGGTCTGCCCTGAAGCAGGTTGGGCGGCCGTGGTTGTGTCTTGGGCCCAGACAGGGACCGTCAGACACATGGCAAGAATGAAACTCAGGAACATGGATTTGTTTTTTTTCATTACTCCCTCCGAGTATGGATGTTCGAAATAGAAGTGTTATAATTAAGTTGAGATGACGAATGATCTTTCGTTGTGTTGTGGGTTGTCGTATCTGGTGTTCAATCACCTCCTTTTTATTCTCAACTCAGCAAGTCTTGGCATGCTGTTCAATTACATAGAGAGTGCTACGCCGTGCATGGGCAATGTGCACCGGCATGTATGTCTGATGGCGTTTCAAGCTTGTTGGTATCACGAGTGATGGCATAGGTGATGTTGTCAAGGAGTATGGTGAAATCAGCGTCCTTGACCTGAATGTCCTTTGGCGCATTGACCAATGTGCTGGAAAAGTTGAGGATGCCCTTTACGCCAGCCCTGATAAAGGCATCGGCCGCCTGTTGGGTATGTTCGTTGTCGATGGCGATCACACCGAGATCGATGGGGCTGTGCTGCATAACGGTATCAAATTCATCAATGGAGTGGACTGTAAGAGAGTGAATGCGTTCGCCGGCATATCGGCCTGTTATGTCGAAGGCGGCAACGAGATTGTATCCGCGTTTTTCAAATTGTTTGTGTTGCAATAGGGCATAGCCGATGTGATCCAGACCGATCAATGCCATATTCCAGCTTTTGCTGAGCCCCAGTATCTCCTGAATGCGGCGCATCAGCTTTTCTACTTGATAGCCCACACCCCTTACGCCGAATTTGCCGAAATATGACAGGTCTTTTCTGAGCTGCGCTGAGTTTACTCGAGTGCCTTTAGCCAGTTCTGCTGAGGATACCGTATGACAACCCGCTCTACAAAGCGTCTGAAGATAACGGTAATAGAGGGTAAGCCGAAAAACGGTAGCCTTTGGAATCTTTGTTGTGTTCAATGCACACCTCCTGTTTTTTATTTTCTTTGATAGAAAACTGCAAAGGATATGCCATTGAGCCTATTTAAAAAAAATACGGTTTTTTGGACGCAACGTCACTTGTTTTGTACTGAAAAATACAAATTGAAAGCCTATGAAGATATCAACTGATGCAACTAAAAAGTTGCATGCAACATCGATGTATATATTTTCACTAAGATTGCTCTAATTCGCATGCAATTGCCTTCAGCATAGCGAGGAGGTTCTGCTGCGCCGTTCCGCCATAGGATGTGCGGGATGCAACGGAGCCGGAGCAGGTGAGCAGAGGAAATACATCCTCTTCTATGAGCGGATGATGTAGTTTTAGATCGGTAAGAGTCAGTTCAGCCAGGTCTTTTTGGTTTTCTATGCACCATGCCACGATTCTGCCCACCACTTCGTGGGCTTCTCGAAAGGGCAAACCCTTGCGAGTGAGGTAATCGGCCAGATCTGTTGCAGTCAAAAGGCCGCGGCGCAGGGATTTCTGAATGGATTCCGGTCTTGGCTGCATATGTTCCACCAGGGCTGCCATGACGGTCAGTGAAATGGTCACTGTGTCGATTGCATCGAAGAGGGCCTCTTTGTCCTCCTGGAGGTCGCGATTGTAGGTCATGGGCAGTCCCTTGAGGATGGTGAGCATGGCCATGAGATGGCCGAAGACCCTGCCGCTTTTGCCGCGAGTCAGTTCGCAGACATCGGGATTTTTCTTTTGGGGCATTATGCTGGAGCCCGTGCAGAAGCCGTCAGGCAGGTCCACAAAACGGAATTCGCTGCTGTTCCAAAGAATGATATCCTCTGAAAGCCTGCTCAGATGTATCATGATCAGGCTGGCCGCCCCCAAGAATTCCACGATGAAGTCCCTGTCCGAGACTGCATCCATACTGTTGCGACTGATACTTGCGAAACCCAGTTGGTCGGCTACGAAATGACGGTCGATGGGAAAGCCGGTGCCGGCCAGGGCTGCGCTGCCAAGGGGCAGAACGTTTACGCGCTTTCGCACATCGGCAAGCCGCTCTTTGTCGCGTTTGAACATCTCGTAATATGCCAGCATATGATGGCCCCAGAGCACTGGTTGTGCCGGCTGAAGGTGTGTGTAACCCGGCATGATGAGATTCGAGTGTCTTTCCGCCTGGTTATATAGGCTGCGCTGCATGTCCGTCAGCAGACCGCAGATGCGGTCTATCTCGTCGCGCAGATACAGTCTGACATCCGTGGCCACCTGGTCGTTTCTGCTGCGGGCGGTGTGCAGACGCTTACCTGCCTCTCCTATGCGGTTGGCAAGTTCCCGTTCGATGTTCATGTGGACATCTTCGAGCGTTTGTTTCCATTCAAAATTGTGTTGCTCTATGTCATGTAGAATGGATGTTAGACCTTCGACGATGGCATTCATCTCTGATTCATCGATGATGCCCACCCTGGCCAGCATACGGGCATGAGCCATGCTGCCCTGAATATCGTGCCGGTAGAGTCTGTTGTCGAATTGCACTGATGATGTGAAACGTTCTACAATCGGGGCGGTCTGTTCCTTGAACCTGCCTCCCCATGGTTTTTTTGTGTCGTTCGTGGACATGGAATAGACCCCTTGATGTTCAATGTTGAATTTTGAATGTTTAATGCTGAATTGTGGCGAAATTCACCTATTGGTTCGTGTATTTTTCGTTACCGCAGGATAGATTAACCATCTAATGTTATCGATTATTACCTTGATTCAACATTTAGTGTTCAACATGATCAGGTAAGTAGCGCCCTCAGGCCCCAGACGCTGAGGCCTTTTTCTTTAATGCCGTCAAGGATGCCGGGCAGGTATTCTGCGATGTCGTCAGGGGTCGCTCCTTCCGCCCTGCATAGAACGATGTCCCCAGGCCTTATGCGCCGAAGCAGGACGGATACCTTGTGTCGGGCAGCGGAATCCATGGCGGACGGTATTTTAAAGGATACGGATGGGTTGATGACAACCAGCCCCAGCTCGTCCGCCGTATTCAGCAGTCCTATGCCCTTGAAGCCCATGGGTGGCATGAGAAAGCGTGTCCGGTGTCCCTGCAGATCATTGGTCAGATGGAGTGTGGGAAGGATGCGTTTTCTGAGCTCTGTCCGGTTTTTCAGGAGTAATGGACTGTAGTCCTCGCCATGTATGCCCAGTTCAAAACCCAGAAGGGGCATGACCGCCCTGGTATTTGAACGGGTGCGCCGTCCTTCCAGAAAGAATGTGGCCGGTGCGCCTGCCCGCCTCAGAATGGAGGCGATCTGTCGAGTATTTTCATGAGGCGCCTTGTCGAAGACAAGGCTGACAGCAGCCCTATTCCTTTTGCCGTGGTTGACGATACGGCCAAACAGGGTGGCTTGCGGACAGAGGGTTTCATACAGTGCAAAGGCGGTCAGACCAGTGCCAGTAGCCAGAAGGAGTTTTGCCGGAAATGAAAGTTTCGTCATTTTTTTCTCTCCACTACGAAGTTGGCGATATGCATGAGTTGTCGCCGAATCGGACTGTCTTCAAAGATATCGAGCCCTGTTATGGCCTGTTGAATGAAGCTATGCGCTCTGTTTATGGTGTATGTCAGGGCGCCGCTTTCCTGAATAATTTTTTGAATGCGTGGCAGACTGTCGGCGGAAAAGTCTTTTTGATTCAGTATGGAGTTCAGCCATGCCCTGTCCGTTGAATTCGCCATTTGAAGGGCGGCGGCCAGAGGCAGCGTGAGTTTGCCCTCATTCAGGTCCGTTCCGATGCCTTTGCCTGCTTCTTCTGGATTGGCTGTGTAGTCCAGGGCGTCGTCTATGATCTGGAATGCAACGCCGAGAGCATGGCCATAGCTGTGAGCCGCTGCAATTCGTTCCTGAGCGGCATCGGCAAGCAGGGCGCCTATTTTACATGAGGTGGCTACGAGGGATGCTGTTTTGTATTCCACTATTTGCAGATAGGCGTTTTCGTCGAACGAGGTATTGCCTATGCGCTGCAACTGTAGGATTTCACCTTCCGACATGCGGGCCACTGTTTCTGCAATGGCCTGGGCAATGGTGGCCTTGCCGAAGCTGCTGGCCAGATGAATAGCCCGCGCATAGAGAAAATCTCCGGCCAGGATGGTGGCCTTGTTTCCCCAGATTTTGTATGCGGCTGGCTTTCCACGTCTCATTTCTCCGCCGTCTATGACGTCGTCATGTAGAAGGCTGGCTGCGTGCAGGTACTCGGGTGTGACTGACAGGTCGTATAGCCGCTGGTCGTCAATGCCGCAGAGTCTGCCGAACAGGACGGCCAGTAATGGACGTATGCGTTTGCCGCCTGCAAACAATATGTGCCCGCAGATATCGTTGACAAAGGGCAGATGGGATTGGAAGTGCCTTGTCATGGCATCCTCTATGCGATTAAATTCAGTGTCGAATTGTGATAATATGTTGGCCATGTTTTGAAAATCTGATTTTATGGATTTAGATTTTTTATGGAATACCATAACCGAGGTAAAAAGGCTATAAATTTATAGATATGATGCAGGAAGATGCCGTACAGAATAGCCAGTTGACTCCCATGCTGAGGCAGTTTAGGGATGTAAAGGGTCAATATCCCGATGCCATCGTCTTTTTTCGCATGGGGGATTTTTTTGAGATGTTTTTTGAGGATGCGGAAGAGGCTGCCCGTATCCTGGAGATCACCCTTACTTCACGGGATAAAAACAAGAAGAATGCCGTGCCCATGTGCGGAGTGCCGGTTGCCACTGCGGATGCCTATCTGGCTAAACTGGTGCAGGCAGGTAGAAGGGTTGCGGTATGCGATCAGGTGAAGGATTCGCGAACAGCCAGAGGCCTGGTGCGCAGGGAGGTGGTGCGGGTGGTCAGCCCAGGGCTGGTGACCGCCGATACCTGCCTTTCCGCCAAGGAAAACAATTTTATCGTGGCTGTTTCTCAGGGGCCGATGGGTCAGCCTTTCGGGCTAGCCTTTTTGGATATATCCACAGGTGAATTCCGTATAGCCGAGTTGAAAGAATTGCAGGCCTTGCTTGCGGAGATATTCCGTATCGAGCCGTCTGAATTGCTGCTGCCCATGTTTTTGAAGGGTTCTCAGGTGATGCTATCCATTCAGCAGGTCTTGCCGCAAGTCTTTTTGAGTTTTCGGCCGAATGAATTTTTTGATGTAAAACGCGGGGTAAAGGAGATATTGTCACATTTTCACATAGCCGATCTTCAGGGGCTTGGTCTTCAGGGAATAACGGAGGGTATCGGGGCAGGGGCGGGTCTTTTGGCCTATGTAATGGAGACACAAAAAGGCCTCGCAGGCCATTTGAAGCCTCCGCTTTTGCACAGGGTGCATGATTTTTTATTCATAGACGAGGCTGCAAAGCGCAATCTGGAACTGGTGCGTAATTGTCTGGACGGAGGCCGGTCTGGCACGCTTCTCGACGTCTTGGACAGGACTATGACGCCGATGGGCGGCAGACTTCTGCGGCAGTGGATACTCTATCCCTTGCAGGATGTGAAGGCCATCGAGGCCAGGTCTCATGCGGTTGCCATCCTGAGAGAACAGGGAGCGGTGCTTGAAGACATACGGCGGTTATTGAAGGGCGTTTACGATCTGGAACGCCTGATCTCCAGGATGTCCGTGGCAACCGCCGGCGGCAGGGATCTGCTGGCCTTCAAACAGTCTATAGGTATCCTGCCGGAGCTGAGGATATTGGTGCAGATTTTGGCGGAGAAGGCATCGAACCCGATGCTTTTTCGACAGATCATGAGTTCGCTTCATGACGTATCCCATCTTTTCGAGATGCTGGAGAAGGCCGTCAGAGAGGATTGCCCTGTAACCCTGCGAGATGGAGGTGTTATAAAAGAGGGTTATAACGCTGAACTGGACGAACTTTTCTCCATTCAGCGCAATGCACGAGGGCTTCTGGCTGAATTGGAGCATGTGGAGCGGGAACGTACCGGAATTTCCACGCTCAAGGTGGGTTACAATCGGGTTTTCGGCTATTATATCGAGGTTTCCAAGGCCCATATCTCCAAGATACCCTCATACTACCAGCGCAGACAGACATTGGTGAACGGTGAAAGATGTATCACTCAGGAGCTCAAGGAGCTCGAGGACCGAATACTTGGAGCGGAAGAGCGCAGACTGGCATTGGAAATAGCCCTTTTTGAGGAGATCAGAGGCCGTATAGCCGCTGAGGCCGTAAGTATCCTGGAGATAGCTTCGGCGGTGGCTACACTTGATTGTCTGTGTTCCTTGGCACGCGTGGCCGAGGACAATGACTATGTCTGCCCTGTGGTGTGTGAAGGACAGGCTATCGTCATAAAGGAAGGTAGGCATCCTGTGGTGGAACAGGCCTTGCCGCGCGGGACATTTGTACCCAATGACCTGTCCATAGGCGATGAAAACACCAGAATGATACTTTTGACAGGGCCGAATATGGCAGGTAAGTCCACCGTATTGCGTCAGACCGCCCTGTTGGCGTTGATGGCTCAGATGGGAAGCCATGTGCCCGCAAAACAGGCCGAGTTCGGCGTGGTTGACCGCATTTTTTCCAGAGTCGGTGCAACAGACTATCTTTTTCGCGGTCAGAGCACTTTTATGGTTGAAATGATAGAGGCAGCCAATATATTGAACAATGCAACGGAGCGCAGTCTGGTCATTCTGGATGAAATCGGAAGGGGGACGAGCACTTACGACGGCCTGTCCATTGCATGGGCCATGGCGGAATCCCTGCTCAAGAAGGCTGGAAAAGGGGTCAAGACTCTGTTCGCCACACATTATTATGAGATGACAGCCCTTGCAGACTGGTATAGTGGTGTGCAGAACTGGCATGTGGCCGTGGAGGAATGGCAGGGGGAGATTGTGTTTCTTCATCGTCTGCAGTCAGGGCCTGCACAACGCAGTTACGGCATTCAGGTGGCTGCTCTGGCTGGTGTGCCCAGGGATGTGGTAGAACGGGCTGTGGAGTTGTTGGATTGGTTGGAATCTGGTAAACCCAGACAAAAAGCCGATAAGCCGTATCCTCTGACAGAGAATGGTTCAGGCCAGGGTCCTGTGGCTGTACAAGGCAAGAGACGAAGTGCGCAGAAAAGAAGTCAGATAGGTGTACAGGCTGTATTGCCTCTGAATGTCGAAGAGTCCGTGAAAAATATGCTGGCAACAGTGGATATAAATCATATTACTCCAATAGAGGCATTGAATCTGTTGGTCGAATTGAAAAAAATGATGGATTGAAAGTGAAATATATATTTTTTAAGTGTGCTGCTCTACTTGTCGTATTGAGCCTTTTTTGTGGCGTTCTTTTGGTGTCTGCGAGCCTTGCCTCGTCAAAACCCATTGCCGCAGGCCATGCTGTGTCGCAGAAAAAGTCCGAGACACATGCTGTGCAAGGCAGCCATTCTGCGGTTGCCTCAGACGCGAAGACTGCTTATGCTCAGGCCAAAAGGCATTACGATGCCCTGAACAACAGTTCAAAACTCCGCAGAAACAAGGCTGCATGGGAGGATGTCATCGCACAATTCCGAAAGGTTTATCTCTCGTTTCCTGAAGATGACGAGATAGCGCCCAAGTCGCTTTGGATGCTTGGCAGGTGTTACGAGGAGATGTACGGGTGGACAGGGCAGAAGTCTCTGCTGGACGAGGCGATCACTCGGTATTCAACCTTGACGGAAAAGTTTCCCCAAAATAATCTGGCCGATGATGCCCTTATGGCGTTGGCTAGAGTGCATGAGATGAGGAATGAAAAAGATGCCGTCATAGCCGCATGGCGTCGAGTGGTTTTGAATTATCCAAACGGCGATATGGCAGCCAGGGCAAGAGAAAAATTGAAGGCCCATTCCATTGACATCGGAAGCAAACCTGCTGTGGCCGCAGTGGCTGGCGTCAAAGATACTGAGAGTGAAATCGGTGGTTACGGAACAAAGGCAGAGGCTGCATTGCCTGCTGATACCTCACGTATTTCTTCAGGAGGGCCTGTGGGTGATGCTGGAGATGTAGCGCAGCCGGCTACAGGGGTATCTGTAAGTACAAATGGCATGAAAGAGGTGGAGGATGTCAGATTTTGGTCTGTCTCGGATTATACACGAGTGGTCATTGCCACCAGTGGGCCCGTTTCCTTCAAGGAAGGCTGGTTGCCCGGGGATGAGGGCAAGGGTCTGCCGAGGCGTTTTTATCTGGATATCTCTCCTGCCCGTAAGTCTAAAAAACTGAAGGACCTGAGTGTCAGAAGCGGTTTTCTTAAAGGTGTGAGAATAGGGCAATTTGATCCTCAAACCGTTCGCGTGGTTTGTGATCTGGGCAGCAGCAACGATGTCAAGGCGTTTTATCTGGAAGATCCGTTTCGAGTTATCATAGATGCCTTTGGAGATAGCTACAAGACTCCCAGACCTTGCATTATGCCTGTTGCAAAAGAAAAGACTGTCGAGGCCAAGCTCTTCGAGCAGGTGCCTGTTCCAAAGATGGATACGCCCCAGTCCCCGGTCTCCTCAGCAGAAAAGCCGAAAAAACATGCGAAAGAATCCAAGGAATACGCCATTCCCTCAAAGGTGCATGCGCCTGAGCCTAATGAAGAGCAATTGGCTGTCACCAATCAAAAAATGGCCATGCTTAAGGGCAAACCTTCACTGGCCAGGCAGCTTGGCCTATGTGTGCGGCGTATAGTGGTGGACCCTGGTCATGGCGGCAAGGATCCTGGCGCCATCGGGCCGACCGGTCTCAAGGAAAAGGATGTTACACTCAAACTTGCCAAGAAGGTTGCTGCCCGCCTCAGAGAAGAACTCGGTGCAGAGGTGATTCTGACCAGGGAGAAAGACATCTTTGTGCCGCTGGAACAGCGAACGGCCATTGCCAACGCGCAGAAGGCCGACCTTTTTGTCTCCATTCATACAAATGCCGCCCCTTCCTCCAGACTGCGTGGCATCGAGACCTACTATTTGAATTTTGCGGTGGATGAACACGCCATGCGCGTGGCCGCTTTGGAGAATGCCAGTTCCGCCAAGCGCATGGGAGACCTTTCCGGCATCCTGAATCAGATATTGAAAAACACCAAGGTGGATGAATCCTCCCGTTTGGCCAGATTTATTCAAGATGCATTGAGCCAACATGTACATGGGTATGGAGGAAAGGACCTTGGAGTCAAGCAGGCGCCATTTTTTGTGCTTATAGGTGCCAAAATGCCTTCTGTTCTGGTGGAGACCTCCTTTATCAGCAACGATGAAGAGGAAAAAATGCTCAAAGACAATGCCTATCTGGACCAGCTAAGCAGGGGTATTGTGTCAGGAATTAGACATTATATGAAAGATATGGGTATCAATGTAGGTGGTGGTTAAAATTCTCTTGATTTTTTGGAAAACGGTGCTTTAATTGCGTTTTAATCGTTCTATGGTGGAGCGATTTTATTTTATTGTATTTAACAAGGAGGAGTTTTTTATGAATTCAGTCAAGACAAAATTGATCCTCGTGGGTCTGTTGACTGTTGGGATGGTTGTCGGTTCCATGTCCGGTTGTGCCAAGAAGCCTGTTGAGTCCAAGCCCGCTGCTCCCACGGTGAGCGCAGCTCCGGCCCCACCGCCGCCAGCACCGAGCAGGACCGAGATGGGTGAGGGTATTCGTATGCCGGATGCCATTTCCGAGGGCAGAACCAGCGCGCCCATGCTGCCCATTTACTTTGATTTCGATAAGTATAATATTCGTGCAGACATGAATGCCAGAATGCAGACAGATGCCAAGTTCCTAGCCGATAACCCACAGGTGAGAATCGAGATTCAGGGCAACTGCGATGAGCGCGGCACCAATGAGTACAACCTGGCTCTGGGTGAGAGAAGGGCGAAGGCAGCCAAAGATTATCTCGTCAAGATGGGCATTGCCCCCAACAGAATGGATGTGGTGAGCCTTGGCAAAGAGCAGCCGTTGGATCCTGGTCACAACGAGGCCGCATGGGCCAAGAACCGCCGTGACGACTTTGTAATCGTAAAGAAGTAATTCCGGCTGTCAATTATATTTTTTATATTTCAGGCATATTCCTGTTGATTGCCGGGGGTTATTTTTGAGAAGCGCCATGTGGTGCCTATACCTTCGTGGCGCTTTTCTTTCAAGAAGGGGTAAAAATATGAGGTTGTTCGCTTTATTGATGGGGGCGTTGTTGTTTGCCGTTTCGTTTGGTGTTGTTTGTGAGACCCAGGCCGCTGATGGACAGACCAAGATTGCTGTTATCAATATGCGCAAGGTCGTCAGGCAGTCCAAGGCCGGCCAGAAGGCCACAGAGGAATTGAACAGAAAATTCGAAGCGCTCCAACGGACATTGCAGGCCAAACAGGATGCCATCAAGGCATTCAAGGACGATGCGGAGAAAAAGGCCCCTCTTATGAGCGAAGAGGCGAAGGCGGACAAAGAGCGTGAGTACAGAAAACTTCTGCGGGAGTTCAAAGAGCAGAGTGATGATGCACAGTTTGAGATGCGTCAGGCAGAGGCGAAGATCATGGAGCCCATACTGAAGGTTCTGGAGACCATCATCAATCGCATAGGTGATGCCAATGGTTATACCATAATACTGGAACACGATATGCCCGGCATTTATTATGTGGCGCCTTCCGTAGATATAACCGATGCGGTTATCAAGGCCTATGACGAAGATGCTGCAAAATCCAGCGGCGGTGCTTCGGCCCGGAGTGGTAAATAATAAGATCTCTTTGTTCTTTCTTTGCATTTTGTTTTTCGCCCATAGGCAGGCTTGATTGCGCTTGCCCGTGGGTTTTTTATTGGTTCCTTCCCAATAGATCTGTGCCAGCCGGAATGTATTCTTAATCTTGCGAGATTACCTTGAGATACTTAGATGTTTTTGTGCCGTATGTCTTTGAATGGTTGTCAAAGAGATTTTTATATTAAGGAGTAAATCATGATTCACGTGGATATGGAACAACAGGTCAATTTGACTTCCGAACAACTGGAAGGGTTTCAGGCGATGTGGAAGAGGTGTGCGACCCGTATTCTGCTTTCCACGAGTCTTGCTGCAAGCGGTCATCCGGGTGGGTCGCTTTCGTCCCTGCACAGCTTGATTATTCTGTATGCGGTCATGAGGCACAGGCCGGACATGCCGGATTGGGAGGACAGAGACCGTTTGGTTATGAGTATCGGTCATGTGTCCCCTGCGGTTTACAGTGTGTTGGTAGAGTATGGTTATCTTTCAGAGGAACGATTTCTGATGGAGTTCAGAAGGGCCGGTTCCCCTTGTGCAGGTCACGTGGAAATAGCTGTGCCCGGTGTGGAATGGAATACAGGCAATTTGGGGCAGGGGCTTTCCGTGGGAACGGGTTTCGCTAAAGCCATGCAGTTTGCTCACAAAGATTGTAGGACTATCGTCTTCATGGGTGATGGAGAGCAGCAGAAGGGGCAGATAGCCGAGGCCCGGAGATTTGCTTCCAAATATGGTCAGAAGAATCTCATTGCCATAATTGATAGAAATCATCTGCAGATAGGCGGAGTCACTGAAGACGTAATGCCGGTGCGTGTTCAGGAGGAGTATGAGGCTGCCGGCTGGAATGTGGTTTATGTGCCGGACGGCAATGATTTCCAATTGGTCTATCGTGGTCTTCGACGTGCCTGGTATCGAGATTATATGGAACCGGATCGTCCGACTGTCGTGGTCATGCGTACCACCATGGGTAAGGGCATCTCCTTCATGGAAGATAAGGCCAAGTATCATGGTTCCACGTTGTCGAAGGATGCCCTTGTCTCGGCCCTTCAGGAGATAGGAGCGGATGTTAGTCTGGTCGAGACCTGGGATACAAGGCGTAAAGCCCATGTGGTTGTGCCTTTTCATAGAGACCTCACAGCACCATATCCCGCGATCGAGATGGGAGAGTCAATTCTTTATGAAGCCGATGTAAAGACGGATTGCCGTTCTGCTTATGGCAATGCCTTAAAGGATATAGCCGAGCGTAACAATTTATCTGGAAAGCCACCAAAGGTTGTGGGCGTTAGTTGTGACCTCGAAGGTTCCGTAAAGATGGATGGACTCAGAAAGGTTTCTCCTCAGGCATTTATCGAGTGCGGCATTCAGGAGCACCATGCAGCGGTTCTGGCAGGTGCATTGAGCCGTTGTGGTTTTGTGACTTTTTTCAGCACATTCGGCGTGTTTGCGGTGGCAGAGGTCTATAACCAGCAGCGGTTAAATGACTTGAACCAGACGAATGTCAAGGTAGTGGCCACGCATTTGGGATTGGATGTCGGCGAGGACGGTCCCACACATCAGAGCATCGATTACTTAGGGCTTTTGAACAATCTTTTGGGTTTTTCCATCTTCATGCCTGCAGATGCCAATCAGACCGACCGGATCATTCGTTATGTGGCAAAACAACCAGGCAATGTCTTTGTTGGCATGGGGCGTTCCAAATTCCCGACGATTCTGAACGACAAGGGCGAACCGTTTTATGGAAAAGACTATGTGTTTCGGCCCGGCAAGGCGGAGCTGCTGCGTCAGGGAGAACAGGCTACCATTCTCACATATGGATCCATCCTTTTCGAGGTATTGAAGGCCGAGGCATTCTTGAGAGGGCAAGGAGTGAATGTGAGTGTTCTGAATATGGCATCCATCAAACCGATGGATGTCGATGCAGTGATAAGCGCAGCCAAACGAGGCCCCATCATAACGGTTGAAGACCATCTTGTAGCAACGGGTTTGGGCTCCATGGTGGCCGGTGTGCTCGTGAATAACAATGTTTTACAGCGGTGTCTGATGCTTGGCGTGACCAAATATGGCTCATCCGGAGCCCCCATTGATCTCTATCGAGAGCAGGGTCTGAACGCAGAGGGCATAGCTGCATCGGTTCAGAATTTTATCAAATAATATCGAAGCCACACATAGAGTGTGGAAATAGCCACAGTCATGAGGGTGATCGGCACGCCGTAGGCCATAAATCGTAAAAATGAGATGGGTTTGCCAGCCTTTTCGGCAAATCCTACCACAATTACATTGGCCGATGCCCCAATGGCTGTGGCATTTCCGCCCAGACAGGCCCCAAGGGCCAGAGACCACCAGAGGGGCATGAGTTCTGCGTGTTGCAGTAGCTGTAGTCCTGTTTCATTGGGCCAGAGCTGCTTTGCCATGTCGATAATCAAGGGGTTCATGGTGGCCACATAGGGGATATTGTCCACTATGGCCGATGCAACGGCCGAGAACCAGAGTACCAGCATGGACGTGGCGAACAGATTTCCATGTGTGAGTTGAAGCATCTGAGCCGAGAGCCAGCTTATGAGTCCCACCTTTACTACAGCGCCCACCATCACGAAGAGCCCGATAAAAAAGAAGATGGTAGGCCATTCCACCTCTGCTAAAAGATGGTGAGGTTCGTGTGTACGGGACATGAGCATCAGCAGGCCGGCTCCAAAAAGCGCTACAGTGGCCGGCTCCAGGTGTAGGACTGAGTGAAATGTAAAACCAATGAGTACTACCCCCAGTACAAACATGGCCTTTTTGAGTAGAAACGGATTTTTTATGGCGGCCCGCTCGTTCATGTTCAGTATCTTTTTTTGCAGTGCAGGTGTTGTAATCAGTCGTTTTTTCCATATGAGTCTTATTGCTGCGAGATAGCAAAGCATAATGATGATCACCACCGGTGTCAGATGATATATGAAGGCCATGAAATCCAGCTTGGCCTTGGATGCTATCATGATATTCGGCGGGTCTCCGATGAGTGTGGCGGTGCCTCCGATATTCGAGGCCAGGGCGCATGAGATGAGATACGGGATGGAATCCACCTCCAGTGCATCCGCTATGAGCAGCGTGACCGGTGTAATGAGTAGGACCGTTGTGACATTGTCCAGAAGGGCGCTCAGTATAGCGGTGACAACTGCAAAAACCACAAGTATTTTAAAAGGGTCGGCCCCTGCGACCTTGGCGCTTTTAATGGCTATGTATTCGAAAATGCCCGTAGGTCTCATGAGATTTATGATGATCATCATGGAGATGAGCAGAAAGATTACGTTCCAGTCTATGCCCAGCTCCTCCATGTGAAAGGCCTCGTGCTGGTCTAAAATGCCGAGCACCAGGACAACACCTGCGCCTAATATGGCCACTATGGTCTTGTGAATGCGTTCTGAGATGATGATGCCATAGGCCACGATAAAGATGGCTGTAGCAGCCCAGAACTGGAAATGCGATGCCTCTGTCGCGATTGTGGAGCTCATTTCAGTCATTAACTCAGCATAGCCTTTGTGATTACGAAAAATATATTCCGTTCGTAGAGCATGCCCACCAATTTATCGTCATGCCCGATCACCGGAAGTCGTTTTATGTTGTGTTTGAGCATATGGTCTATGCACTCCATGAGCGGTGCATCTTCAGGCACGGTGATTGCGTCTTTGCTCATAATCTCCTGGACTCTGCGATGGGATGAGCGTCTTGCAATGTCTTCCAACATGCCGTCCCATGTGAAGTCGCCCAGGTCCATCATGGTCATATAAAATGGAAAGACAGCCTTGAGGATGTCACGCATGGAGAGCATGCCTATGATCCTGCCCTTAGAGTCCAGAACCGGCAGCCCCTTAACCCCAAGCCTGGTCTCGCCTCGTCTGGCGGTCTTGAGCAGCATCACCGCCTCCTTGAGGGTATTGTCAGGTGTGAGGAAGTCCTGCACCGGTATCATTACATCCCTTGCCAGCATATTTGTTCTCCTGAAATCCATTGTTAATGCCCACAAGTTACCTTTATTTTATGCGTCTTGCAAACATGTATAAAAAAAGCGCCTGAAGGCGCTTTGTAACAGATTAATGAGGTTCAATAAATTAACGATGATTAGTGCCCGCCTACGGCCAACAGTCCACTGGCTGCTAGGGATAGTATCAACACCTCAGCTATGCACATGATAGCATAGGCCTTGTCTCCTTTCTTGAGCAGGGTTGGAATTATGGCTGCATAGCAAAAGATGGTCACACCTGCCAGCAGGGCTATACCGAGAAAGTTCATGAAGTCCGATTTGTTGAGAAGTGTGGCCCAGGTCCAGCCCGTGGGTGGGTGTGTAAGGTGCAGGACATCCTGATTGATGGCCTCCAGATAGGCATGGGCATTCAGGCCCCAGTATCTTTCTACCTCATTCACCGGCACCGCGGGAGAGACAATATCGAATACGTACAGTATGAAGGTGATAAACAACAGTCCTATGCCCGTGTACATGCCCTTTTCCAGCAGGGCGGCATAGAGCATCTGCTCTTCCGAGGCCTCTTTGGTTACGCAACTGCATTTAGAGTCAGTCATGATTGGTTACTCCTTTTTGTGGTCATGTTAGAATATAAAAGGCAGGCCCAGGCCCTTGGTGATGGCCTTGAGTCCCGAGAAGAGAAGCAGGCCTATTACCATCCACTTGATGAAAGCAGGCTTGGCGACCTTCAAGATACGGACACCCACAAGAGAGCCGAACATGATGCCGATAAGGGACGGCACCACAATCATGGGAATGATGCAGCCCTTGTTCAAATACACCCAGGCGGCTGAGGTGTCGGTGATGGAGAGCAGAAACTTGCTGGTGGCAACGCTGATCTTGAGGGGAGCGCCCATTAGAAGGTTGAGAACCGGCACATTGGCCCAGCCTGCACCCAGACCGAACATACCTGCCATGATGCCGATGATAACGAAAAGAAGCAGGCCAAGCGGTGTGCGGTGAATCTTCCAGTGGATCTCCTTTCCTGTGCTGGCCTCTGTGTATATGCCATAAATTTTTAAAGCTGAGGACAAGGCATCCGGTTCTTTCACATCAGGATAATCGGATTTTTTGGCGGTGAGCATTATTACCACGATACCCAAAATAGTGGCGCCCAGGGCGGTTTGCACTATGTTAGTGGGAAGCGCCAGGCCCATCATTGCACCGACTATGGCACACGTGGATGCGATCAATGCCACAGGAATGGCAAGCCTGAGACTGGCCAGGTTCATGCGCAGAAGCCCAGGACCAGCGGCCAATGCTCCTGCCAGGGCTACGAGAAGGCCTGCACCTCTGACGAAGTCCAAGTGAAATGGAAAGAATCCGCTGATGATGGGCACAAAGAGCACACCTCCGCCTACACCACCCAAAACAGCCACTATACCCATGACAAAGGTTACGACCAGCAGTATGAATGGCCAGACCCACCATGCAGTGGCATTCGCAGCCGGTGTAGTTGCCACTACGGTTTCTGCCGCCCAGGACAACATTGGGCTCGAAGCTGCGACAACAAATGCAGCCGTCCCCAGCCCGGCGATTTTGGAAAGGATTTGAGACATGATAACCCCCTTTGTTAGAAAGTGTTGCAAAATGCAATACTCATACTGCTATTTACAGGGGGTTGTCAAGTAGTGAAACAGTAAAATTTAAGCCTGTGCTATTTTGTGTTTATAAAGGGAAGTCCCAAAAATTATTCTTTTGCCTGATAGCTGCGTTGCTTGTCAGCGAAAAATGCTCACATACGAAGAGTATGCTGTGCTTTTTCGCCTTCTCGCGCCTTGCTATTCAACAAAACTCCTAATTTTTGGGACTTCCCTAAATTAAATTAATTTTCTGGCTGTTTTTCGCAAATAAATTTTTTGTTCAGGAATTCGCACTCCTTGGGTGTGAGATCGAAACGGGTTTCCGCCTCATATATGAGGGATGTGCGAGTCTTTTCAGGATATTCTTGGGCCATTTCAGATATCCAGCGGACAGCGTTTCTGAGTTTTTCTCCGTGGGGCAGCAGTTCTTCCGTTGACATGTTCACTCCTTCGGCGCCGTGTCGGCAATTTGTTCCAGCATGGCGGCCATCTCCTGTATGCGGTAGGGTTTGGGCAGGGCCGCTGCAAATCCATATTCTTTATAATTGGCCATTATCGGGTCCCTGGAATAGCCGCTTGAAACAACGGCTATGATATTTGGATTCAATTCCATAAGTTTTGGCATAGTCTCTTTGGCGCCCATTCCTCCCTTTACCGTTATGTCCATAATGACTATATCCACCGGTTTTTCTGATTTCAATGCGTTTTTATAGAGGGTGATGGCGTCTTCGCCGTTTGAGGCCGTCAGTACCTCATATCCCAGTTCTCGAAGCAGCATGGAGCCTAGTTCAAGTATCATGGGGTCGTCGTCCATGAGAAGCAGTCTGCGATGCCCCGATTCTTTTGTTACTAATTCCATGGGGGATGTATGCTCCGGCTGTTCGGCCTCGAATGCCGGTAGATATATAGCAAATGCTGTGCCTTTGCCTTCCTCGGACTCCACCACCGTGCAGCCGCCGTGTTTTGTAACGATGGAGTGAGAGATGGCTAAGCCAAGGCCGTTTCCGTGTTCTTTTGTGGTGAAATACGGTTCGAAGATGCGGTCCAGCAGGTGTTTAGGAATGCCCGGGCCGTTGTCGGCTATGGTGAGCTTGAGGTATTTACCTGCCGGTAGGGCGAGGGGACAGAGTCGGCTCCATTCCTCTGTGGTGTTTACCATGCCATTTGCCTGTACTGGTAGGGTTTGATTTTTTTCGAAGTTTTCACAGGTGATCCAGATGTGTCCCTTGTCATGCATGGCCTGTCTGGCATTGAGCACGATGTTTTGCACCACCTGGCTTATCTGGTTCTTGTCCACATCCGCCAGCCAGAGCTCGTCCTGAAAATGGAATTCACACTTGGTGGAGGAGCCTGCGAGCATGAATTCAGTGGATTCTGTGACGATGTCTTTTATAGAAGCGGCCTTTTTTATGGGCTCTCCACCCTTGGCAAAGGTCAGGAGCTGATGAGTGAGACCAATGGCCCTTGTAACCGCCTTTTCCACTTTTTCGAGAAACTCTTTTGCCTTTTGGGCATCTTTTTCGATGAGTTGTGCAGCCATATCGGTGGCAGTCATGATGGTTGTGAGTATGTTGTTGAAATCATGGGCGATACCCCCTGCCAGCAGCCCTAGAGATTCCAGTTTCTGTGCCTTGTTCATTTCGGCCAGTAGTTTGGTGTAGGTGGTGATATCCCGAATGACCATCACTGTGCCGATGGGTCGGCTTTGGTTGTCTTTGATGAGATTGGAGGTGCAGCTCACCTGCAGGGTCTTGCCTGATTTCGTTTTCAGTTCATATTGGCCTATGAATTCAAGGGAGGCAGCTACCGTATTTTTTATGCCGTCCTGCTGTCTTGAATGAGATAGCATGGAGAGTATCAAGGATATGGGTTTCCCCATCACCTCATCATGTTTGATACCCAACATCTTTTCCGCTGCCTTATTAAAAGCGGAGATTTTGCCTGAAAGATCATGGGCTATGACCGCATCGGCAATGGAACGCAGGGTTATGTTCAGCCTTTCAGCCTCCTGTTCTGCCTGTCGGATTGCCGCATCCCTTTCCCGCTCTCGTTGAGTAATCAATTCAAGTTGTACTTGAATCTGTTGCAGGCGTTGCACCATGGCTATGACCATTATACTTAAGGCATTTTTTAACTGTTTGAATTCCCAATGGAAATTCCCTGAAATTTGGGTGTCATATCGGCCGGCCGCTATATCGTCGGCATATCGTATGAGTTTCGTTAGAGGAGTGATGAAGAAGTATCTTGAGATAGTTACTGCCAGAAAGGCTATCAGCAGGCTTACCGCCATCATTGCCAGTTGTAGCTTCTGTAAGGCGATACTCTGAGCGAATAGTTCATCTTCGTCCATGGCGATGCCGATGTAGTATTGCCATGGTTCATAGAACACCACTACCCCCCAGCGTTTTTTGTCCTTTTGTTGATATTGAATTACTTGGGCTTTGTGTGGATTTGTCGAAGATTTTCTTATATCTTCCCAAGGTGTTGTTGTAATTTCTCTGCCGATCAGTATCTTTCCATAATTGTCTATGACAAACATGGAACCTGTGTTTTTATAAGAATATTCGCTGAATCGCTTGAATGCATCTATTCGTATCGCCTCTTTATGCTCTTCACTGTCTTCCAATCCCACTATTTTCAGTCTCTCAAAGTGGTTGTTTATATCGGTAATCATTCGATTTAACTCGGTTAGAAATAATTCTTTTGTAAGACTTTGAGCCAGTTCATGTATGGTGCGTTCAGCAGCAAAATATAGTGGCAGTGTTATGATCAGGGTTAATAGGATCGGGCTTAAAAAGCCTATGGTTTTAATGGACTTGAGGCGGTTAGCCAGGTTATTTAATGACATAGTCAACTGTTTCCAGTATCTTCAATGGAATTTGAATGCCAAAGCGTTTGGCGGCTTTCATGTTCACAAAGACCTTTTGTTTGGCGGGCCGTGGAATGATTTGTTTTATGTCGGCGCCCTGAAGGATGGCAGAGGCCATTTCTCCTGCTTGGCTTCCGCATATAGAGAAAGGATTGAAAAGGCCTGCAAGAATGGTGTCATCATCTTTCAAAAAGATTTTTACGGATTCCTCGTCCATATCCAGTGTAAATGGACTCACGATGGGTATGTTGGCTGACTTGAGTTTTTTTAGATGCTGGAAGCCTCCTACTATAAAACACATGGCTTGAATTTGTTGGGTCTTTAATGTTGTTAAAATGTTATCTATGCCTTTTGACAGGTCGAGATAGTGTATTGTGAAACCGCAACAATTCTTCGGTATTCGTTCAAAGGAGCTTTTATAGACTGCATCAGCCGGAATGCGTGAGTCGTAAACATATGCGAAGTGCTTTATGCCATGCATGAGATTTGCTGTCAGTCTGGTTACCTTTTCGGCAGGATATTTGAGATATATGCCCGTAATGTTGGTGTTAGGTGGATCCGTAAGAGATGGTACGAGTTTCAATGCCACTGAGTCCAGTACAGGAAGAAACAGTTGCGGTATATTTGTATTTTTGAGTAGTTCTCTGGCATAGAGGGATACCCAGCCGCAGGTCACGAACATGCTTGCGGTCTTTTTATAACGCTCTACGGCTTCTTGTACCTCTGGAATGGATGACTCGTCGGCGGTGCGAGTAAGTATGTCTATATATTCTATATTGACGCCTTCCATAAAGCCATTTTGTGCCATTGCAGCCTTGAATTCAGCCACTGCATCTCGAAAGTGATTGAATTCTATGGGATAGCGAATGATCACCACCTGGTTTACAACATGGGCCATGGCATTTTGGGCAAGACCAAATACTAAGCTGATGAGCAGAAGTCGAATATATAATAAAAAGAGGCCATGTCCATGAATACGGATGCCAGATTTTTTGATAGCCGTTTGTGTATGTTTTGAGTCATTCACGGGCAGTCTCCATGCACAGTGATGGTGAACGTTTTTAGTAATATAAAGATCTGTCTGAGTGCCTTCCTCAAAATAGGTCATCGGGTATCAGTTGTTACAGATTAAATATATATCGAATAGCTGGTACCAAGAGACAGACCACCAGTATCCATTTGATGATGCGGGCTGGTATGAACCTTTGGCATCTGGCACCACAGTACATGCCTGCCATGCCGCCAATGCCGAATAGGATGCCAAGTAACCAGTCTGGCGCCACCACTAAATTGGGATAGATGAGGGCCAGACCCTGGTAAAAGATCACTCCGGCCACAGAGGTGACGAAGGTCCCCATAAGGGTGGCCCCTGCGATGCTGTGTACCGGCAGGCCAAAGAAGGTCACGAAGAAGGGAGAGAGCATGGCGCCTCCGCCTATGCCGTAGATGCCGCCAATGATGCCCACTATGGCGCTCAGTGTCATGATGGCCAGGCCGTTTACCGTGTGGGTATTGCCGCAGAACTCATAGCTGATGGTGCGCCAGGAGGCCTTCAGAATACGCACCTGAAACGTGGTTCCTGTCTTGCAAGCCGCCTCTTTGTTTGCCTGTGCAGGTGTTGTTGTAGCCGGTACGGGAGTCTTCTTTTGAGTTAGCAGGTCTTTTATCATGCGGCTTGCTATATAGAGCAGCACAAAGCCTGCAAATACCTTGAAGTGTTTTGGGTCGGGTAGATACTTTATGCGGACAATGGCACCTATCAGAACGCCTGGCAGCGTTCCCACCACCACTACTCTGACCAGAGGCCAGACCATACGGCCTTCCTTTACATATCTATATACGCCGCTGGGAATGGCGATGATGTTGAACAGTTGATTGGTGGCGCTTACAGACGGTGTATTATATTTTAGAAAGCTCATTTGAAACGGTAAAATGAGAAATGCACCAGAAAGCCCTCCCATGGAGGTGAAAAATGCGATGGCAAAGGCCACCACAGGTGGAATCAGGGGATTAACTTCGATATTTGCCGTTGGGAAATACATGGTTACCTTCCTGTTTCATTTAGGAATTTCCTAAAATTTTTGGCTCCGATGGCGCACATGAGTTCATAATCGATGGTATCGGCACATTGTGCCAATTCTTTCCATGAAATTCGGTCAGTTCCCTGTTGCCCTAAAAGCACCACCTGTTCTCCCATTACATCTCCTGGAATATGGGTTACATCGATTATCATGGACTTCATGCAGATGCGGCCTATGACTGGCGCCCTTATGCCTTTTATGAGCACTTGAGCCATGTTGGAAAGACTGCGAAAATAGCCGTTGTCATAGCCCACCGGTAGTATCGCTATGCGCATGTCTTGCTTGGCCCTATATGTTGCACCATAACTCACAACCGAGTTTTTGCGAATATCTTTTGTTGCAATTACATGGGTTTTGAGTGACATGGCCTGCCACAACCCCCCTTGAGCCAGCCCGGTTGACTCTGAGTCCTCTTCAGCTTCAGAAGAATTGACGGGTGATTCACCTGTTCTTTGGAGATAATGGGGATACAGGGGTATATTGCCATTATTTCCATGAATAGCGATGGGGGATTGGTTTGTTTCATGGAGGTGGCCGCCATAGATGGCAAGGCCAGGCCTGACCAGGTCATAGTGGGTCTGTGGAAGGTGCAGCATGGCCGCTGAGTTGGCTAAGTGGAAAAGCAGGTTACCAAAGTTTAGCTTGGTGATGTTTTGGTGGATTTCCTCGAACAAGCTGATTTGGATGGTGTTCATGGGGTTTTCTGGCTCATTCGCGCAGCACATGTGTGAAAATATGCCGGTGATGGATACATGTGGCCATTTGCGGGTCTTGCGAAGGACATCTAACAGCTCATCTGGCATAAAGCCCATTCTGGACATGCCGGTATCCACCTTGAGGTGGGCGGAGCAGGTGGTTTTTTGGGCTTTGCAGGCGTCTTCCAGGGCATTTAGTGAAACTATGTCACAGATAGCTGGAGTCAGCCCATATTCACACACTGCCTTTGCAGCCTCTTTTAAAATGCCGGAGATGAGCACAATGGGGCAGTTAATGTCTTGATTGCGCAATGTAATCGCCTCAGTTACATCAAAGACCGCCAGACCCCACACATGGGGCAGAATGGTCTGCGCCACTGGAATCATGCCGTGACCATAGGCATCGGACTTGACCACGGCCAAAATGCCAGGTGGTGCAGAGTGCTGCGAGGCCAGCCACCGCTTGATGACAGTGATGTTGTGTAAAATGGCGGCGAGGTCTATTTCTACATAAGTGAGGTCGTTATATGTCACGTTATCTCCATACAATCGAGTTTACGATGGTTTTATGTCCACGCTCTTCAGATAGGGCAGTCGCTTTTGCAGTTGTTTTTCCATGCCATCTATGCGGCTTCCCACTATGCGAGTGATGCGATTGGCAAATGAGGCACAGAACTGCAGAAAATCACCAAATGTGTGAATCTCTTCATACTCCTCTCGCAGTGTATCCTCCATGTCCTTGATGAGGAGATAGCCGTTTATCTCCACTTCCGCTCGAATGCGGTGGCTTTCTGGAGTGAGCACGATCATGCGAATGTCCTTGATGTCCTCTACCAGCGGCATCTCCTGCAGGACCTCTTTTACCTCTTCCTTGAGGTCTTCTGGTGAGGTCTTTTCCAATAGATATTCCAGATTCTTTTTAATGAGTACCAGGGCGATTATACCAAGGAGACACCCCACGAGTATGGAGCCTATGGCGTCCCACTCATAGTTACCGGTGATCTTGGCCGCCCAAATGGATAGAGCGGCTATTACAACACCCAAAATCGCTGCCCCGTCTTCCATGAGTACAGCCAGTGTGGTGGTGTCGCCTGTTTTCATGTCAAAAAAGGCTATGTAGAACGAGATGCCCTCTGCCAAAAGAGAGACTCCCAGCACTATCCATGTCCAATGTGTGAATTCTGGCATATTATGTCCATAAAGACCTCGAATGCCGTGATAGATAGTGACACCCGCGCCAAGAAAGAAGATGCCACATGCTGAGATGAGTCCCCAGACAAAGCGTTCCTTGCCTCGTCCGAACGGGAATTCCTCTGAAGGCCCTATCAGACTGCGGCGGATTCCAAGCCAGAGCAGGGCCTGATTCAATGTGTCCGCTAGGGAGTGTATGGCCTCCGCAAGCATGGAGGCGCTGCCTCCTGTGACAGCGATGCCGAGTTTCAAGGCAAAGACCGTGATGTTTGCGGTGATAGCCGCCTTGACCGCCCTCATTTCGATTTGCCAGCAATTGAGGAGGGTTTGGCCACTGGCTGCCCTGTCTTGGGCTGAACCGTCTGTTGCAGATGAGCCGGGTGCGGCATTCCAGCAGAGGCCATGCCGAACTGTCCTGTCATGGAGATCAGGGTGACGGTCTTTCGTTGTGTCTTTTTGTTTTTGTCCAGGAGTTCCAGTTCAATGGAATCGTTTTCCTGCTTGAAGAGCAAGGCCAGTTTGAGGTCGGATATCTTCTTGACCGGAGCCCCGTCCACTGTGCGAATGATGTCGCCTGCCTCTATACCGGCGGTCTTTGCCACGCCATGAGGGGAGATTTCTTTGATCGCAAGTCCGTTTTCCTGCTCTTCCAATACCACCCCAAGCTTTGCAGAAAAAGGAGGTGGAATGGACGGGCATGAGAGCAGTAGGTCTGCCGATTCAGGATCCAGTTCGTCGTGCAGGCAGATTATCACCAAGTCGTTTCGTCCGATGCGGCGTTTGAGACGGTTTGGTATTCCATGTCGGTGGGCAATGTGCCCTGTTCCTGCCAGAATTACCATTGTATGCTGGGGGTTGTTTTCGAGATATTGGGCTGCGGACATGGCCATGGTTTCGTCCCATAGTATTTGGGCCTGATAGAAGTTGTCGAAGTTTTGCACAGGCCCTTCGGCATGGGCTGTGAATATGCGCTTCAATAAATTTTTATAGGTCTCGTCGTTCCAGTCGATGTTTGCGGGAATCCGCTTCAAGTCTTCGTTGGAAAGGCTGTTCATGCCATCTCTGGCCACCTTTTGAGATATCTCCGTTTCCAGATTCAGGGCGATTATAGGGATGTTGTGTTCCTTGCAAAAACGGATGATGTCCCGGTAGAGGTGATAATCATAGCCCCATCGCTTGAGGTATTCAGTCTTTTCCACAAAGGTCCGTTCATCTATCTCTCCTTTCATGTACCCATCGAGCACGCCCTGAAACGGCCGCTGAAACATCTCCATGCCCACTGCCAGCCTGTGTCCCCTTTTTTGTAGCCCTTCGATCACCCGCAACTGTGCCATGTGATCCTCGAATTTGTCATGTTTTTCGCCCACATAGACCACCTGGCCCGGTAGCACGCTGTTCAATGCCTTGGACAGGTTCGTGATGGTCCTGGTCTCAATGACCCCGATGGTGTTATTGAGCTTTACCCGCATGCCGTTTTCTTTGGGTTCCGTCTCTTTTATGGTCAACTTGCCCTCGTTATTCATGAAAATGGTGCTGTATTGCCCCATGTGCGAGAGTCTGGGAACAAGCATGCCCAGTAGTTGCGCTGAAGGAGCTTGAAGCAGACACAATGGATATGAGGATGCCAATGGATTGTTTCTAACCTCGATGAGGACGCCCTGCGGATTCATATCTCGGCGTTGTGATAGTACAGATTCTCCGAAAAGCCTTGTGAAGTCTGTATTGGGTTCGCCTAGCCACAGCACGGCACCCTTGTTCCAGTCGGCAGACTGGGCTGCCTGTAGTTCCACAAAGCCATCGGCCTTGAGTATCTCGGCAAATCTGTCGTAGATGGGCGATGTTTTTACGAAATATCGATTGGATGCCCCCAATATGCGGGATAAAACCGCTGGGAATTCCTGGCTGGTGAGCTCCCGCATGACATCATATTCAGGATCCACTGTCACGGCCTCCACATCGCTTCTCGGAAGTAGTATGCGCTCTGTCCCTTTCGCTACAGTGATCTGCCAGCGTATGTCACCATCCCCGGTCTTGATAACCACAGGAATGGTGAGGGTGTATAGCGGGTCAGTCTTTTGAGTAATTACGAGATATACGTCCTCTCCCTGCTGTTCTAATTCAGCCTCGAGTTTGGGGATGTCCTTTCGTGCGAGCCATTGATTCCAGAAGTGAGTCAGGTCCTGGGAGACGGTCTGCTCAAATGCCCTGCGGATATCCTCCCAGGAGGCAGGCTTGAAGCGGTGTTGTTCATAGAATGCCCGAATTGCCCTGTAAAACGCCTCGTCACCCACCTGATTTCGTAACATATGAAAGAGCATCGCCGTTTTTCCGTAGCCTACTGCACGGTGCTTTTTATCCTGGCCCCATCTGAAGTCCGTTATGGACATGTCGGCAGCCGTTATGTAGCTTTGATAGTTGATTAGCAGTTCCTTGCGGTATTGAGCCCCCTTGCCGGCCTTTTCTTTGTATAGGTAGTCGGAAAGATAACTGGTAAGCCCTTCGCACCAATTGCCTTTATCAAAATCCACATACACGGAATTTCCAAACCACGAATGAACGAATTCATGGCCCAGGGAGGTATCAGGAATAAAGGGCAGGCGTATCACCTGCTGACCCAAAAGGGTATAGGATGCGAACCCAAAGCCCGTTGGCGCCCGATTTTCCACCACCGCAAACCGCTTGAAGGGATAATCGCCCAACAGAGGTCGATACAGCTCCAGATAGTAGGCCATCTTCTCCAGATATGTGCGTACAAGCCCCCTGTCTTCTGAATAGAAATAACAGAGCAATTCCACATCTTCATGCTGTATTCGGTGTATCTCGTAAGGGCCGACCACCAGAGAGACATCCTTTCGTGGATGGTCGAAGTGAAACCGCCATCGCCGCTGGTCGCCGTCCGAGCTCACCTCTACTGTGTCCGCCTCTGAGACCGAAGTCATGTCCTTTGGTGTGATGACCGTAAGGCTATAGACGGCATAGTCCGAAGGCCTTGGATACCATGCCTCTGTGAGCACAAGGGTATCATTGACCAGAGTGTTGCCATGTATACCGTGCTCTATAGTGGATATTGCGACATGACCTTGGTTTTTTAAGAGAGTAAGATCTTTGGTGTAGTGAATGATGACCTGTGTTTTTTTGTCGAATGGGCCAAGGGTCATGGTATTTTTTGAGGGCTGTAGAGGGGCGATCTTATCGTTTAGTTGTACTTTAGAAACAGAGATGCCGTGAGTGTCCAGCACGATTGTTTGATTGGGGGCAAGCTCCACACCTGCAATTCCCGTTAGGACTGGTTCCCTGATGTCAATACTTAACTCCAAGTTAATGTGCATGGTTTCACCTGCAACGGACTGGGATGTCAGAGCCAAAAATAATAACATAAGCAAATAGAAGACGATGTGCATTAGATGAACCCCTTGTTTTCATGTTGTATTAAAATACATGATTCAATGATGCATTATAGTTGCCTGATTTGTAACAGAAGCAATGTAACAGCGGCTTCTCAATAGTTCCATTTTTGTCTTTTGAATGTTTTTGCTGACAGCGACAAATAGAATTGTCCGGTTTAGATAGAGTGTCAGTCATCAATTAATAATGGTATCTGCACTGCGATAGATGCTGTCCCAGTTTATGTTATTACATCCGGTGCATTTTTCTTTATCTTTTGCTTTGTGTTAAAGACTGTTTCATTCCAAAGGATTAAATCCTTGAGAGCCTCCTGTGTATCTCGGGTTAGGTTGCCCTGGGGTGTCTCATAGCGTTCGAGATAGACACGCAGGGTTGCTCCTTGAGTACCTGTACCAGAGAGTCTAAAGACGATACGGGAGCCGTCTTCAAATGCAACACAGATTCCCTGTTTTTGTGTCAGACTTCCGTCAACAGGGTCTTTATAGGAGAAATTTTCCGCCTTTTTCACTGTAAGCCCACAAAGGTGCTTATTCTTAAGTGACGGCAGTATCTCTTCTGCCTCGTGCATGAAATCCTGTGCAATCTTGGAGTCAATGGCTTCGTAGTCGTGCCTTGAATAGTAATTTCGACCGAATCGTTGCCAGTGTTCGTGCATGATCTTTTGCACGGATTTGCCTTTTACTGCCAATATATTGAGCCATAACAGGGCGGCCCATATGCCGTCTTTTTCACGTACATGGTTTGAACCCGTGCCGAAGCTCTCCTCACCGCAGATAGTTGCAAGCCCTGCATCCAGCAGATTTCCGAAGAATTTCCAGCCGGTGGGGGTTTCAAAGCAGGGAATGTTTAGCTTTTCTGCCACTCTGTCCGCTGCCTGACTGGTGGGCATAGAGCGTGCTATGCCACAAATGCCTGCTGCATAGCCGGGCGCCGATGGGGCATTGGCTGCAAGAATGGCCAGGCTGTCGCTGGGTGTGACGAATATGCCACGGCCCAATATCATGTTGCGGTCGCCATCGCCGTCAAAGGCAGCGGCGAAGTCCGGTCCGTCAGGCCGCATGAGCTCTTGCACCAGACCGGCCGCATATTTTAGGTTTGGGTCCGGATGTATGCCGCCGAAGTCCTCCAGGGGTATGCACCGCAGCAGCGTGTCTTCGTCCATATTCAGTCGGTCTCGAAAGATGGCTCTGAGATACGGGCCTGTGGCCGCATTCATGGCATCCAAACGCAGTGAAAAGCCGGTTTTCAGCAGTTCTTTAATGCGTTCGAGGTCAAAGAGGGTCTCCATGAGTTGCACATAGTCGTCTATTCCATCAAACACATGAATCGTGCTTTGAAGAACCTGTGCCGTGCCCATGGAATCCATGTCTATGTCTGGAATATCAGCTATTAAATAGTGCGTGATGTTGCGGCTTGTTTCATATATGGAATTGGTGACGGATTCCGAAGCAGGCCCGCCGTTTGCCGTGTTGAATTTTACACCGAAATCCTCGTCAATGCCCCCTGGATTGTGGCTGGCTGAAAGGATGATGCCGCCGGAGATGCCGTATTTTCGAATGAAATGCGAGGCGGCAGGCGTGGAAAGCAGCCCGTTTTGTGCCACATAAATGTGTTTGATGCCGTTGGCTGCGGCCATTTTGATGATGGTCTGTATGGCTTGTCGATTGTAGTAGCGGCCATCTCCGCCTATTACCAGTGAGGTACCATTGGTCTCTTTCAGCTCGAATAGAATGGCCTGCACGAAGTTTTCCAGGTAATTCGGCTGCATGAAGACGCGGGTCTTTTTTCTGAGCCCCGAGGTTCCGGGTTTTTGGTCGTCAAACGGCGTGGTCTGAATGGTTCGAATCATGGCTTGCCTCACGAATAGTTGTAGATTATAGCAATAGTATGTGCACATTTTTATCAAAATATAAAGGATTTTTCCGGGGTATCAAAGAGCCATCCAATGAAAGATTCCCTATTTGGGTGGCTAATCTACTGTTTTTCTTTTTGCTTTTCTGCATAGTGCTTTCGTTTTTTTTCTATCAGCTGGCCGCAGCCAGAAATGCATTTTTGAAGGACGTGAATGCCCACGGCAGGCTGGTGGCAGAGGTGGTCAGTCTCAATGCCAAGGGCGCTGTGCTGGCAGGAGATGTGGTGGAAGAGGTGTTCGGTCGTTTTTTGAGCAATATTGCCAGATTTATCGATTATCTCGATACGGTTCAGCCGTTTACAGCGAAGGAACTGATGGCTTTTGCCAGGGAATCAGGTCTGGTCGGTATCAAAATAGTGCGTTCTGATGGTGTAGCAGTGGAAGGGCCAGGCCATTGGACCGAAGGTTTGAATGTATCGTGCGGTTCGACTCCGAGCCTCAACTATCTGGCCGACAGGCACCTCACGGTTCTGACTATCACAGGCATGCACGCTGGTTGTATTGTTTTGGCGGTGGGCACTCATCAGATAGATGCTATGCTTTCAGAGATCGGGCTTAAAAAGACCTTGTCCAAGCTGTATCAAATCGAAGGAATCCGTTATGTCAAGCTGGAGGGCGCACTGCTGGACGATTCGGTGTTTCGCGGCAATTCCGAATATCCAATGAATACGCCGTCGGATTTGCGGCACGTGGTGGAGGAAAGGGTGCCTCTTGAGACCGGCGGCGTGTTGGTGGTGGGTATAGATGCCACGCTTTTTCATGAGATGATCAGCAGATTGGTGCGGGATTTCACCATATTTGGTTTGATGCTTGCTTTGGTCGGTTCGTTTCTTTCATGGCTGTTGTATGGCATGCAGAAGAGATACATTCAGGCGGTCAAGACCTTCGAACAGAGTCTTTCCGTTCAGAGGGAGGATGCAGCCCTGGGAAGGGCCACGGCAGCCATCGCCCATGAGATCAGGAACCCCTTGAACGCCATCGCTATGGCCATGCAGCGTCTGGTGATGGAGGCAAAAGGTCTCACCGATGAGCATAAAAAGTTATTGGATGTGTCCCTTGGTGCAGTTGGCAGAGCCAATAGGATTATTACTTCGTTATTGCATTATGCCAGGCCAATACATTTGAATCGGACTGAGGTGAATCTCAAGCATTTTATCGAGGATAGCCTCAAACCCTATTCGGGTCGTTTCCATGAGCTTGATATAGCCTTGCAGCTTGAACTGGAAGATGGGTTGTCCATCTCAGGGGATGTCCAGCTTTTGGGACAGGTCATGGACAATCTTATCAAAAATGCCATAGATGCCCAGCCAAGTGGTGGTTTTTTGCACATAACCGCCAGGCGTAACAACGGCGAGGTTGAAATACGTATTAAAAATGCCGGCTGCATTTTGGCTGAAGGAGAATTACAGAGGGTTTTTGAACCTTATTATACAACTAAAGTCCAGGGTACAGGGTTAGGGCTTGCCATCGTAAAGCGGATCATCCATGTGCATGGCGGCAGAGTGGAGGTGTCGGCAAAGGACGGTTTCTTCGCATTGGTTTTTTATTTGCCACTGTAGCACTGTTGAAGGTGTAGCAAAAATTTTCGCACTGTTGTGCTGCGGCCTCTTGTCATCGTAATTAACAATGTCGAGTGGTTAATGCGGATGGTCTCATAAAAAACCTTAATTCAACATTCAAAATTCACCGTTAAACATTAATGATAATTGCTTATATAACTGGAGTGACGTCATGAAAATACTCGTAGTCGATGACGAACAGGAACAATTGGAGATGCTTGCAGATTTTTTGAGGCATCAGGGCTATGACGTTCTGACAGCCTCTGACGGTACGTCCGCCCTAAAGATTGTTCAGAACAATTCGGTTTCTTTGGTGTTATTGGACCATAAAATGCCGGGAATGACGGGCGATGAGGTGTTGGAGCGCATAGTGGCCATAAACCCACTGATAAAGGCCATTATGATAACGGCCTATGGCGAGGTGGGTACGGCCGTTCGAGTTATGCAGCTTGGAGCCATGGATTTCCTGGAAAAGCCTGTGGATCTGAGCCTACTTTTACAGAAAATACAGGGGGTAGAGGGTGAGCTGGCGGTTGAACAGGATGTACAGGATGTGGTGGAGCAGGTGAATGAATTAGAGCTTCCCATTCGCATAGCGGCCAGGAGCAGGGCCATGCAGGAGGTCATCTCCATGGCAAGACGTGTGGCCGAAAGCCCCTGGCCGGTGCTGATCAGGGGAGAGACCGGCACTGGCAAGGAGCTCATAGCAAGGCTCATTCACATGTTGAGTCCACGAAGCGACGGTCCGTTCATAGAGGTCAATTGCGCTGCTATACCCGAAAATCTCTTTGAAAGTGAGCTGTTCGGGCATGAAAAAGGTGCCTTTACCGGCGCTGTCAATCTACGGAGAGGCCGTTTCGAACTGGCTAACGGAGGTTCCCTTTTTTTGGATGAGGTGGGTGAGTTGCCCTTGTTTTTGCAACCCAAACTTCTGCGTGCCATTCAGGAGGGCCGTATTACAAGGGTTGGGGCTGAAAAGGACGTCAAAGTCGATATTCGAATCATATCCGCCACTAATCGCAATCTCAAGGAGATGGCGGAACAAGGAGATTTCAGGGAAGACCTTTATTATCGCTTGAATGTGTTGGAGATAGTGATTCCACCACTTAGAGAGCGAAGGGAGGATATCCCTGCCCTGGTGGATTTCTTTCTGTCTAAATATTCCTCAAGGCCTGTTCAAATCTCTTCAGAGGCCATGGACCTGCTGGTCAAGTATTCTTATGCAGGCAATGTAAGGGAATTGGAGCATGTCTTGCAGCGGGTGGTGACCATGAGTAGAGGAGGGGTGATAAGATCAATAGATCTGCCTGCTGAATTGCGGAATTCATCATTGGAGATGCATGGTTCTCTCGTGCAGCGGCTCGAGGCCATGGAGCTTCAGATGATACGAAATGCCCTGGAGCGCTGCGATTGGGTGCAGACTCGAGCGGCCGAGGCCCTGGGAATCAGTGAGCGCGTGCTGCGTTACAAGATGGCAAAGTATGGAATCAAGAGATGAGTTATGTTTCAAAATAAAACAAAAATTCAATAATTACAATTAATTAACATTTTTTATATATGGTTTTTTTCAATAAAATTTGCAAAAAACATAGAAAAAAGGCATTGACGAGGTTGTCAACAAGTGATAGATGTAACAATGAATTGTCATTCATAAAGTTCAAGGAGAGGAGGGTATAAATGGAATGAATAAAGATTGTAGTTGTTGGAGGTTGCGGCCTCTCGGTTTCGAGAGTCTGTTGTTTGCGACTCTTCTGACGGGTTGCTTCGTATCGTCCGCCTCGGCCATCGAGACATCTGTGGGTGAGGTGGATATCAGTTCCACCACGCGTTATCAGCTTCAATGGGCAGCCTCGCCCGACAAAAAACTCCTCCCAAATGAGACCAGTGACCAGGACTTTTCAGAGCTTCTTGGGGTTCAGTATGAATCTTCAAAGATAGACGGCTTGTCTTTTTCATTTTTGGGTAAGTATTCCAAGGACTTGGATGGCACTGCCGAGGGTTCTGTCTTTCAGGATTATCTGGATGTGAGTAGCAAGGAGCGTCAGCGCCTGGACGCCTATTATGCCTATGCCGAAAAGAAGGACATCGTTCCTGGATTGGATATGCGTCTTGGTCGTCAGTATGTGTACGGAGCGGAGGTGGTGCATTTCGACGGTCTGTGGATGAAGGCCGATAGGCTGCTCGACAATCGTTTCAGCGTGGAGGCCTTTGGAGGCCAGATCGTTCAAATGTATTCAGACCTTACCAAGAATGAAGTGGGTGGCGTGAACGTGGGTTATTACCCCATGAAGGAGCTGGCCCTATATCTGAACAGCGTCTTTTATGTCGAGAACTCCTTTGAAGCCCAGGCATATTGGCGTCCTATGGAAGGATTAAAGGTCAACGGCAGATGGGAGTTGTTGAATACTCGTAACCGTGAGGCCTCTCTGGATATCATAGGTGATATACACGCTACGGATACCACTGTGGGTGTAAATGTCTTCAGGCGGTTCAAGATCGCTCAGCACACGCTTGAGGATTTTCTGTTCGACTACACATCTTCTCTGGAGACCATAAACAATATCAAACGGTTGTATTTGTCACGGGAAGAGGCATATACGCAGTACACTCTGTCTTTATCTCAGCCGATTCCTCATCAGAAGGGGTTGTCTGTATTTGCGCGAGGTACTGTGCGTAATCTGGATCACGACAATGCCGAGACCCTTTACACAACGGATTTTTACAGCCTCACAGGCGGTATCAATCTGGATGAGTGGCTTGGGCTCAAGGGCTTTCATTTGAGCACGGGCCTCACCTGGTGGTGGGAGAATCGGAATCGTATGTATGAGGCGGAATCCAGGTCTGTATTTTTGGACGCACGTCAGGCACTTCCATATAAATTGGAGTTGTCGGGCGGCTTCTACTACAAAGATGAGGACGTGAATTCCATGATAGAGAACGAGGGCTCCACTCACTATTACGGTGCACTGAAATACAAGTTCGCCAAAGAAAAGTGGGCTGAGGCCAAATACGAATATGAACGGGATGATTATTATAAAGAGTTTGGAGTGGGAGAGATCAACATGTTGACCCTTACCCTTCATGCTAATTTTTAATTGTGGGGGAGTGAAAAGATGAAAATACAAATCTCGTGCAAAATTATATTCGTATTGACAGTGCTTGTTTTGAGTCTTGGAGTCTATGGCTGTAAAAAGGAAGATACCAGCCTGAAATTCAACCACAATCTACATGTGATGGACAATTCCCTGTCCTGTGACAGCTGCCATGCCAAGGGTAAGGACGGCAAGCTCACAAATCCCGGCATGGACAAGTGCCAGGAGTGTCATGAGATCGACATGGACAACCCGTCTGATAAGTGTCTTCAGTGCCATTCCGTGAAGGCCGCTGCCAACGATTATAAAACCGAAGGCGCCGTTACCGAAAAACCCAAGGGTTACAGGGACTTGATCTTCAAACATGAGGCCCATGAAGGTATAGCCGAGTGTGGTGAGTGTCATAAGGGTATCTGTAAACAGGATTCGCTCTCACAGATCGAGTGGCCTGACATGTTTACCTGCAAAAAGTGCCACAACGGTAAAACAGCGCCTATCGATTGTGAGATGTGCCATAAAGAGGTGAGAAAGGAGATCAAGCCTGAAAGCCACAATGGTGATTGGGCCATGCATCATGGTCTGGAGAGCCGATTCGATAAATCTTGTCAGTTCTGCCATGATAATCAGGAGCGTTTCTGTCAGGATTGTCACAGGACGCAGAAACCCAAGGATCACATTCTGAGCTGGAAGACCAGCGGGCATGGCGAAGAGGCCACGCACGACAGAAGGCTCTGCGCCACATGTCATACCGCCGCCTACTGTTCAGACTGTCATCGTTCTCAGAAGCCCATTTCCCATGTCCGTGGTAACTGGATGGCCTATACTCGTGAAAATGGTCATGCCGAAGAGGCCAAGCGGAACTTCAGGAGTTGTAATGTGTGTCATACCACCTCTGAGTGCATGCAGTGTCATCAGACCATTGCGCTCAGAAGGGCGAAATAGAGATTAAATATCAGGAGGTGTGAAAGTGAAAGGTAAGGGTAAACGTTATGTCTTGTTGGGGCTTTTGGCGGCTCTGTTGTTGCCTGCCATGGCCTTTGCCCATCCAGCGGTGCAGTTGCTGGATGAAAACGGTAAGCCGGTCAAGGATCAGCTCGATCCTTCTGATACGGTTCAGGCCGCAAACGGCACTGTCTATATGAGAGGCCCTGCATACAGCCCGAAGCAGACCTGCGGTAAGTGCCATGATTATCAGGCGATTACGCGTGGCTATCATTTTAGAGAGGGTGCTGGCACAAAAGGTCAGGACCTCGATGATCGTTGGTCAGCAAAGAACAAGGACGGCAGTCTGTACCGCTATCTGGCCAATGCCTATGGGCATCTGCTGAGTCCGGGTCAGTTCGGCGCGTGGTGACCCCCTTCTTACCGCCAGTTGGCGGCTAAGAAGGAACGCGGTGGCTTGAAGGATCCATTTTCATCGGAAGGCAAGAGATACTTTTTTGATCAGGGCACAGCTGACCACATGGCTGTCTGTTATTCCTGCCATCCAGGTGGTGGCCCTGCCGAGGGTATCGTTCAGGCCGACGGTACGGTAAAGCCATATACCGATCCATCCCTGAAGCCCACTCATACATATGATCGTGATTTTTATGCCTATAGCGGCAATCTCACTACACAGACACTGAACAGCCTGGCCTCCATAGCGGAGACCATGGCGGCTATAGGTGATCCCAAACCCCATGACTGGCACAAGTCCGGTGTCATGGAGGCGGATTGTATGCTCTGTCATACAGACCCCAAAAGCCCCTATGCCCTTCAGGCTGCGGATGGTTTGAAGGCCCAGCCGTTCAGACCCCGTATGATGATCTTCGCAGACCGTCAGGGTGGTAGAGTGCAGAGCATCTCTTTGGGTATGCCCCTCAAGACCGGTTTGGCCAACGAAACAGCCCTGAATTATACCAATGATTCACAGCGCATGTCCAGGCCTACAAAGATGCTGGCCTTGTCTCAGCTTCCCAAGGAGGTTGTGGGCGAGATGATGCAGATGTGGGTGGATGCCCTGAAGAACATGGAAAAGCAGGGCGTGAGGCTGCCCTATGCCCTTTATGGCCAGAATGTGACCAAGATATGGACTCAAAATGGCATAAATCCGGCATATTGTGCCAATCCAGCCGGTGCTGCCGATGAGATGAACCGCATGATGAATGCGGCTCCTGCCATCAATCAGTTGTTTTCCGGTCTTTTGGGTTACATGCAGTCCAAGGGGTTGATGCCGGCAAATGCCACCATGAACGACATGATGGGCATGTTCTTCAATGACTTCATCTATGCCTATAAAATCAAGGACCAGATGGGCAATCTTTTGCCCATTCCTGTGCCCTTGCGTGCCTATGAGCCTGGTAAGTTCTATACGGATTGGGATACAAATCATGCATCCATTCGTGATTATGTGCGCGCTCCCCTCATAGAGGGTGAAGGCATTGCCTACAGCGGCAAGGTAGGTATGGGCTGGGGTGCGGCCATGTATGCTGTGCAAAAGGCCATGCAGGGCGATATGCGTTATATGAATGCAGCAGGCATGCCGGATGTGGCAGCAGTGATGCTGGATATGCAAAAAGGTGTGATCAAGCCTCAGGACATTCAGGTGACGTTGCATGATTTTCTGCCCAGCTTCTTCTATATGATGCCTACGGCAGAGCTCATGGGTCTGGATTTCAATCAGGACGGCGCACCCATCAGTTATGTACGTATCGACAGAGTGGGTAATGACTGGCAGGCCAAGGCATACTGGAACGTGGCTGACTTGAATGATGGCTATCTGAACATGCCCATGTTCGGTGGACCTACAGACATCAATTCCTACAAATGGGTGAATGTCTGCGGTCAGTGCCATGTCATGACCAAGGACCATGGAAACAGCGAGTGGAACTATGCCCGTACATATAATCTCGGTATGCCTGCAGACTGGGTCAAAAACGGTGTTTATGTGAATTTCACCGATGACGAAGAGGCATCCGGTTATGATGTACACCTCTCTGGCAAGCAGATGGGTTGCGGTTCCTGTCACCTTAGGACAGCCGGCACCATAGAAGACAAACACAACTTCCTGAAGGGTACCGATACGGCTCACATGGTGGCAAATGAGCTGGACAACAACCCCAAGCCCAAGACCTGTGAGTATTGTCACCTGGCTGGCGGCGACACACGTGCGCCCAATCCAACTCGTGCCCATGAGGAGAAGTTTGGCGAAAACACCGGTCGTCACATGGCTGAGATCACCTGCGAGGTCTGTCATATTCCATACAGACGCACATGGAGATTCCGCACATTTGACGATACCATGGGCTATTATGGCAACTTCGACAACCGCATGGGATATAATGTCCTGCCTGGTGGAGACGCCAAAATGGCCGCCTATCCAGGGGAATATGCATTGTCGCCCGTATATGCGACATCACCTGGTTACGGCATTCCTCACTTCCATATGGCCGCCAATCACATAGATGCGGATGGTAAGGGTGTGGTGCCCATGGATTTCGTGTCCCAGATGGTGGATTACTTCAATATGAGCAGTTCTGCCGACCCCGGTAGAGTCGTAAACGGTATGCCCACCAATATGAGTTTTGACTTCTGGCACTATTTCTATCAGATGTTCTTGAACAACTATAAGGCCATGGGCGTGCCCATAAACTACGATCCGGCTCATGACAACGAGTCTGTCACTCCGCTTTATTATGCAAATTCCAAGAACGGCTATCCGCAGATCGTAAACGGCAACCCCATCACCATCCTTACCTGGGTGGATGCCAATCCAGAGCCGGATCACGACATGAGCGATATTCCATATGGCGGCGCCAAGGTGCTGTACATACGTGAGCTCAATGCAGTGGTGCAGTCATACATTCCTCCCATTGAATTGGGCAAGGTAAGTCCCATGGATCTGGCCAAGATTCCGCCCAATGATCCAACCTGGGCAAAAAATCCCTATGTTGGTAAGATCATTTTGAAGGACAGTGGTTACGTGATCTTCGACCATACAGGTGATATGTACCCTGAGCTCTGGTGGGATGAGGATGTGCGCGCTGTGCAGCAGGCCCTTATAAAAGTATTGAAGGCTGAGGGTGCCAAAAACCCCATGCCCATGCTCTTTATGGCAGCCCATTACTTCTCGGATTCTCATGGTGTGCAGCCTGCTAAAAAGGCCTTGGGCGCCAAGTCTTGCTATGACTGCCATGGCGATTATACCAAGGATCCAGGGTCTCATCGCATCACTGACAGAGTGGTTGTGTATGTGCCTTGGGCCCCGCCGTGGTTCAGGGATGAAAACCGCGCCATGAAGTATGACCCTGCAAAGGGTATGGTGCCTGCTAATCCCAACGGCTTCTTCATAGTGGACGGCGAAGTAGACTACATCAAACCCATTCAGGCCAATGGCCTCGGTGTGTTGGGTGCTGCGGCCAAGGATATTTTGGCCCTCAGCAAACATCATGCGGAAGACCTCTTTTACATGACCAGTGAAGGCACGGTGGGTGGTAGTGATTTGGGCTATTCCTCCAGTTTCACTACAGAGGAGTTGAACACCGAGTATGCGAAACAGGTGGTGAATGGGCCATGGTCCGACAAGCTCTATTTTTATATTCCAAAGGAATTGAAAAACGAGCTGTCTGAGTGCGGATTCCAGCCTCAAAGCGAGCCTGTATTGCTAACTGGCGCTGGTATGGGTGAGGGCTATGTGCTTAGGCTTGGGCTCAATACCAACGAACGCAAGGCCATGGTGATCTCTCTGCCGTTTGTTGGTGCCTCTCCAGAGATATGGACGAAACAGGAAGGGGATGCAGGCTTTACCAAGGATACCTCCGCTGTGATCCTGGACTACAACAGCGCCTATATCGTGGCGAAGGTCAACCATCCTGGCGAGTTCGTGTGTATCGACAGCACTCGCATCACAGGGGCTAATCTGGACCTGTGGAAGGCCTTCATGAAATAACCTGTTACTAACAAAATGGGGCGTAACCCCGCCCCTTTTAATTCATGCTTAAACATAAAAAGCGCCTGATTCAGGCGCTTTTTATGTTTTGAGTAAGGTCAAAAAACTTCTAACTATTTGGTTTTGTCATAGATTTGCTATAGACTCGTGTCGTCAGTCGGTTAGGGCCGACCAGTCTATGGTAATCAGATCCATTATCCTCGCAGGGGTAGAGCCTGTGCCCTCTATAGAATATTTGAACGAGTTTTGATCAAATTTAGCGTTAGCCAGGTCATATACACCCTTTACAGTGAGATTGAAAACTGCATGTATATGATCAGTATTCTTCATGTACATAGCATCCATAGTGGTGGTCAGGTCTGTATCGAATTTGGTGTAATCGGTAATGGATGGTTTGAAGGTACCTTTAACTGAACCTGTGCCTGTTATGGCGTAGCCTCTTACTTTACAATCCTGCGTCTGCAAGGCAAAGTTGACCGCGCCAGTCATCTCATCGTATGTGCCGGTTATGTTCATGACCCCTGAATCGGAGCACGGTACAGGCAGGTTGATGGGCATAGCAGTGGCAATAACCGGTGCCGCTGAAATGGTGATGGCCAAGAGTGTGGCTTTCAGTGTTCTCATGACAGAATCCTCCTTTACGATTTCAATAAAAAAATTTATATCGTCTGAAAATCGGAATGTCAAGAAAAAAGGAGTAGGTATGCCGAAAAATAGCGGTCAGATAAACGGGCTTTTGGCTGGATTTGTAAGGCTGAACAGAATTGGCGTCCCCGACGGGATTTGAACCCGTGTCGCAAGCGTGAAAGGCTTGTGTCCTGGACCTGGCTAGACGACGGGGACGTCTTGTAAACTTTTTATGGTGGGCCGTGCTGGGATCGAACCAGCGACTCTCTGCTTAAAAGGCAGATACTCTACCTCTGAGTTAACGGCCCCTGTGTGTACATCTGATGTTGAATCGTATGGCAAGGGCCTTATGGTTTGCTTAAAAAAGACATATATAGATATCAGGAGGCGTCGTGCGTGTCAAGTAAAAAAATCACTGCAACTCCGTGGGCTGTATCTGCCTTTCAGAGGTACTTTAGGGAAGTCCCAAAAATTGTTCTTTTGCCTGATAGCTGCGTTGCTTGTCAGCGAAAAATGCTCACATACGAAGAGTATGCTTAGCTTTTTCGCCTTCTCGCGCCTTACTATTCAACAAAACTCCTAATTTTTGGGACTTCCCTTTATATGGTTTCAAAGTCTATATCTCTGTGCGTGTATTTCATCACGGTGACATCGGAAAGAATGACGATGCCTTCTTTCAGCATGTCGTCCAGAATCGGAAGTATCTTGTTTATGTTTTCCTCGGAATCGATGACCGTAATCAGCATGGGTAGCTCGCCGGTGCTCGTCAGAGTCTTCTTTTTGTGAAACCTCCTGTGGGGACCATAGCCAGCCACTGCCTTGTAAACCGTGGCCCCTGCTATGTCCATCAGAATAAAACGTTTTACAATGGCCTCGTAAAGGGGCTCTCCTTCCCATTTGTCGTCTTCACTGACGATCACCCGCAGCATCTTTGCCTTGCCTTCAAGCTTCATATGTTTTTGCATCTCTGCTTTCGTTTCAACCGTTTTGGTGGAGCATTTCAAGACATTGGTGTCCGTGATTTCCACCAGGCCCTTTTCAACCATCTGATAGACATCCGGCAGGATGCGGTCGATGACATCCTCCGTATCTACAACCTCCAGCTTCACAGGCATGCTTGTGGAGAGTTCCAGCATCTTGAATGTATGGAATACTCCATCCCCACCATAACCGGCTACACCTCGAAAGACGCTGACACCTGCAACCCCCTTTTTATGTAAGAGGTTGAGCAGCGCCTCATAAACCGGTTTCCCTTCGAACCTGTCTGTTTCGTCCACATAGATTGTCAGCTTTTTTGCTGTTCCCTGTTTTAGCATAGCCCTCTCCTCATAGCATTCGAGCAATCAATTCCCCTGCTTTAAGGGCTGCAAATCCTGCAAGGACACTGAAGATCACGTTTGCCCATGCGAACAGCCATTCGCCATCCTGAATGAGCCTGCCTGTTTCATATTCAAATGTGGAAAAGGTGGTGTAAGCACCGAGAAAGCCCGCTACCAGTAACAGACGCCACAGAGGGTTCACCATAAGTCTTTCCGTCAGTAGGTACATAAAAAGACCGATGAGAAAACTGCCGCTGACATTTATGATAAATGTGCCCAATGGGAATGTTCTACCCCATTTCTGTCCTATCCAGACCGCAAGGGTATGCCGAGTGATTGCGCCGATAAAGCCGCCCATGCCGACAGCCGCTAACTGTAGAAGATTCATACCTATCTGTCTCTACTCGCAATCTGTTTTGTTGTCAGGCTGATTTGATTAAGCCGCCCCTGCCATACGTGCCTTGAGCTGCCGAATGCCGTTTTCAAGCACCTCGGCCCTGCCACGCGACCCCATGCCTTTGTAGATTTTATGTGCGATTTCATATGCATCCAGCGCCTTTTCCACCTCGCCCCGCTCTTCGAAGATGTCTCCGATGCCTGTCAGATAGAAGGCGGCCTTGCCGCTGTCTCCCAGTTTTTCCACCAACTCGAGGGCCTGAATGAGATATGGGTAGGCCTTTTGTTTGGCGTTCTGCGTTTTATAGATGTCTATGATCTTTTCGCATAACAGCACTTCACTTATCGGGTCATTGTATTTTTCACAGATGGCCATGGCCCTTTGATATAGCGGAATGGCCGGCTTTAGATTGCCCCGTTGCAGGTGCAGATCACCCAATTTTTCACATGTATTGGCTATGTCTACATCAAGTTTATAGGTTTCGAAAACCTTCAGCGCCTTTTCAAAATGCTTGATGGCATCCAAAGACATGCCTCTGCTGTAGCACATCAGACCTTCCTGAAAGGTTTTTTTTGCCTCCTGTATTTCAGGATTGTTTTGTAATTCTTCTGGTTCCATGGCTTCCTTTCTTTCACAGTGCAAGTTAGTTGTTGTATCTTTTAGACGTTGTGCCGCCTGTTTGGCCAGCATTCCTACCGTTATATAATTGATTTTTTCTCCATCGAAAAGCTGTATCTCGGCCATGTCTTCTTGGAGGGATTCGATGGCGCGTTTGGCTTCTTTTGCCCTCATACAGCCCAGTGCCCATACTGCGTGGCCTCTGATTATGGAATCCGTGTGGCTCAACAGATCAAATATCACAAAAAAGGAGCTGGCCCTCACCAATTGTGGGTGCAGCGCTCCAATCCTGCCGATGGCCCAGAGCACAGCGGGTATGTGACCGGGGTCGGATGCTATGAACCCTAGAATATGCTGCACGAATGTACCGAATAATTTTGGGTTGTTGCGGATTATCTCGCCAATGCTTTCGATGCTCCCCCAGCTGGCTTGAGCCGAATCGCTTGTTATGAAGAGTAGGGTTCTTATGAAATCCCCTACCACATTGGGCCGTGTTTTGGCGATTTCTTTTGTGAGAATCCCTATGGACAGTACTGCATGCCAACGTAGTGTTGTTTCAGCGGAACAAAGAAGACGTTGGACATTACGTAATGCCAGTGAGTCCTGAGTTGCCATGAGTTGCAGTGAAGGGATATCCAGGTACTGCACAAGGCGCGTGACTTCCTGTCGCGAGAAACGCCGGCGGATTCGGGGTTGTTCCGTATCTTTTTCAGCCGGCCTTTCGATGATTCGAAGCCTTTTTTCAGGCCTGCTTTTTACAGCCTCCTGAATATCGTCTGCGAGTCTGACGAAGGTCAGTGTGCCTCTGACCCGCTTGCCGTCAGGGGTTCTGCCCGTGGGATGTATCAGGTGTGTTTTGATGTCGTAGTCAGCGATGAAGTGGTCTGTATAGTCTTCTCCTGGCATCAGGTTCCAGGCCATTTCCCAGTCATCGTCAGTGGCCACGCCCATGGCTTCTATAATAGCAGCTCCCAGATTGTGCCCTGTGACGTCATGTAGATAGACTGCACCACATGGGCAAAAACCGGTTTCAAAATCTCCAAAACGTTTGGGTTCGAAGTCCTTGGGCCGGTCTATGAGGCGGTCACAAAAGGGACATCTGGGCGCGAATGCCTGTGTCTTGTGAATGTGTCTGGTCATGCTATGCCTTGGCCTCCAGTTTGGCCAGGAAATCGTCGGAAACCGGATGGCCAGCAGCCTTGGCTTTGCGGGCCTGTTCCAATGCCCCTGCCTTGTCACCTTTGTGATACAGTGCCACTGCCAGATTGTTTCTGGCCAGGGCGAATGTGGGGGCAAGGGATACTGCCTTTTGCCCCACATTTACAGCTTCGTCGATGCGGTCAAGGGCTATCAATACAGTGGTCAGATTGGTCAGGGCAGGTACCATATCCGGTTTGATACTCACGGCCATTTGCAGATATTTTAGTGCATCCTCCCATTTCTGTTGTTGCAAATAGGCAGACCCGATATTGACCATGGCCTCCGCTGCCTCGGGATAGATTTCCAATGCCTTTTTGTTCTCCGCTATGCCGTCCTCGAGCCTGCCTGTCTGTAAATAGAGCACACCCAGGTTGGAACGGATTTCATAGGAGTGGGGGTCCAGTTCCAGTGCCTTTTGAAAGGCTGCTATGGCCTCGTCGAAACGTTCGGCCCTCCAATAGGCAAGACCAAGGCGATGGTGGGCTATAACGGAGTTGGGATTGTCTTTTGCCTCTGCCTGGAGTTGTTCCAGCAGAGAGGATATCTTGTTGTTCATGATGTCTCCTGATCAATTGGTGTGATTTTGAATACTATAATACAAAACCAGGAAAACTCCATCACGGGTGCTGCGGATTGCGCCAAATATCTTTTTGCATTTTTATAGTATGACGGTAGAATAATAACTTAAGAATTAATTTTGCGAGTGCGGCAGGTGAAATATGGTGCTTGAGTCCGATGCGTTGCGTCAGAATCTGCGTGAAACAGCCGTCAATTATGTCTTGATAGATGCACGCTATGATAATCTGCTGGAGGCATTGCGGTCATATCAGGGGGTTTTCAAGGCAGCGGAACACCTTGTCTATGAATTACATCACCCTTTTGTGAACTGGGGGGTTTTTATAGATGAGTTGCGTTCGTTTTCCCTGAAGAATCTGCCTGTCATCAGCCGAACGCCTTATGCCGAGCAGGCCCTCAGCGTAATCCTCGAGCTTTTTCATGATACCGTTGTCAGGGCGCCCAAACAACACCAGAAGTTGCTGGTGCTTGATGGACTGCTGGCCTTTTACGAAAAACTCGTCTTCTCGCTGGAGTCTGTTCTATTGCATAAAATGATGCCGGCCCTGCGAGACAGCGTTTCCCGCTTGAGTGATCTGGAAGAACCGCTTTTGATGGGCATAGCCCGCAGCCTGTATCCTCTATCCCGTATAACCGCTACCTTGCTGTCAAGGGCTGCGCCGAATGTTGACGATCAAGGTTTGTGGCAGGCATTGTTGCGTCTGCTTGTGCATGTGCAGGAGTTGTCACTGGGTTATTGGATTCAATTGGATGACCCCGTTGAATGGTTTGAACGTACCATAAAACAGTACGGCGTTTTTTTGCCGGATTCTTTGCTTGAAGAGGTCAATGTCCTGCTGCAACCCATTTCCAGAATGCGTATGCAGCAGGAGCTGGCAAAGGTGGCTGAAATACGTAAGCGTTGCCTCGCATGGTTGCCGCCGGAGGAAGGCGGCTCAGTGTCGCCGAACGGAATGCCGTCTGTAATCTCATGCCTTCAGGATATGCTTGCCGTTGTCTTTCATTTGGACATAGTCAAGGCATACAGGACAGTGGCCCAGTCTTTTGGCGAGCATTACTGTGCTCTTCAGGGTAAAGCAACTTCCATATACGAAGAAAAAAATCCTGAAATAGACCTGCATACACTTTTCCTCTTTCACATGGTGGAGATCGACGCCCTTTCCACTATTCATGAGGATGTGCTGCGAAACATCAACAAAAGGCTGCTGTGTCTGGTGCGTACGGCTCAAATAGAACAGCTGAACGACATATTGCCGCGCGCCTTTCGCTTGCTCAAGCAGCAGATCGGAAATTTTCCTCAAACAGCCCTGCAGTGCATCGATGCCTTGGGCGGTGAGATATCCAGGTTGAACAATGAGGCCCTACTTGAACTGTTTCTGGAGCAGGTGGTGGAGTTCGGTTTTCAAACCCCTGATATTCATGGAGTGGACGCCGAGTGGCACGTGCTTTCCAATCCAGCGCATCTTCAGAATATTCGTGTGTGGCTCAAGCTCATAAGACAGAATCCTAAGGTTTTCAGCACGCTGCTCTCGGCCCTGATCGTAAATCTGTCGCTGGCAGGCACATGCATAAAGGATACAGATCTCTTTCAAAAGGAGGTCACACAGCTTTTGAATGCAGACATAGAGCCGGTCTATGCCCTGGTAAAACAGTTCACCAAGTTGTTGCCGGTTTATTTCAACGAGATAGGCGCTGAAGGCCTTTTGAGGGATGTCTCTACGGAGTTGGATGAATTGACTTTGCGTCAGGACAGACTCGTACATTTTCTGCGCAAACAGGCCCATGTGGAGAGCCACAATCTCATAGTGGATTTCATCGGGGCCATTTTGCATTTCTGGTATACAGGGGATAAATCCGTACTGAAACCATGGGTGCCGGATGTGGTGCTGGAAGGTGTGACAGCGTCCGGTGAGTTTTTCGACGAGGTGCATACGATCATCACAAGACTGGCGGAGAGCTGTCCTTTGACAAAACCTCGAAGCGGCGTTGATGTGCTTGAGAGTCTCTGTGATCTCTCGGAGGAACGTGTATCCACATTGCTTGAGGGTATGACCGACGTATCGGAGAGGGAAAAAAAGCGAGTTTGGCTGCTTTTCAAGATGTATCGCCTGGAGGTTTTGAAATATAGATTGGGTGTGCAGGAACTGGCAGGGCATTTGAAAGAGGCCAGGGACTGGGGGTTTAGCGGGCTGGACCGTGTTATAGAGATGCTCGATCAGAACAGGCAAAAGACCTCCAATGACTCCGGCGCATTCGGCACCGCTTCGATGGAACTGGAGGACCATTTGCAGGTACTTCTGGAGACGTTGGAATGGCTTCAGAAGATCATATTAAGTCGGCAGCAATTTGAGATTCATGAGGATATCTACTACAAAAGGCACATAGCCGTGGATATCCCGTCGATGTATGGAAAATATCATGAAAAAAAGTTCGATGCCCTGAGCCTGAGTTTTCGATTAGAGAATCTGGCCCAGATATACTTTGAGTCCATGATAGAGAGCCTGGAGCTGACATTTGTTACCAGGGCACTTTTTGTAAAGATTGTGAGATATCTTAAGCTGTGCTACAGGGCCGTGCGTCTGAACGGCGTGAGGTCCAGGGGTTTTGAGTCGCATTTGACTTTGCTGGAACAGTCCCTCGAGATAAGGCGATTCAGCTTTTCGCAATACCTGGACATTGTCAGGGGCCTGTCCGATGGAGTCAAGGAGATGATTCATGTGCATTACATCAGCCCTCATCAGGATAATCTCGCTCGTGTCTTGAAGCAATTGGGAAAGGATGGTCTGTCTGCAAAGTATCGTACCTCCTTAGGCCAGGAGACCGGTGAGTTGCTGCCGCGAGTGTCTGAGCGTTTTTACAGGGACCTCATAGCCACTACCTTCGGTATGCAGGTGTTGGATCGTTTGGTCTCCAGGCTCTACCAGGTTATGGGTGAACAAAAAGAGAGATTGAGCCAGAGAGAGCTGGACCTGCTGTTGAGTTACGATATGGAGCGGGTTCTGTGTCCTATATACAATCCCAATTCTCAGACTAACAACCTGATCTATCTAGGGAACAAAGGGTTCAATCTCGTGAAACTGGCTGAAGAAGGGTTGGCTGTTCCGCCCGGAGTTATAGCGACCACCGAGCTTTTCCGCTGTTATTCGGTGTTTCAGGCATTTCCGAGGGTTTATGAGGACTTTCAGGCTCAGTTGCGTGCGGCCATAACGGATATGGAAAGACAGACCGGCAAACGATTCGGCGACAGCGCCAATCCGTTATTGTTGTCCGTGCGAAGCGGCGCTGCCATCTCCATGCCTGGCATGATGGCTACTATCATAAACGTGGGTATGAATCAGGGGATCACTGAGGGGCTTTCCTTATCTTCGCAGAACACATGGTTTGCATGGGATAATTACCGTCGTTTCCTGCAATCGTGGGGTATGGCCTTTGGCATGGAGCGTGAGATATTCACGGAGTTGATGGTGCGCCACAAAAAGCTGTATGGAGTCAGTAAAAAAAGGGAGTTTAGCGGGGATGCCATGCGGGAACTGGCGTTATTATACAGAGAGGCCGTGTTGTCTCATGGCATAGAGGTGGAAGACGATCCCTTCGAGCAGCTGTTGATATCCATTCGTCTGGTGCTTGGTTCCTGGGATTCCACCAAAGCGAAGGCTTATAGAAGCATCATGGAGATATCTGACTACTGGGGGACCGCTGTTATCATGCAGGCCATGGCATTCGGCAATATTTCGGAAAACTCAGGTACCGGTGTCGTGTTCACTGCGAATCCCGCCAAAAAATTGGACAGGGTCTCTTTATGGGGGGATTTTACGCCTGGGAATCAGGGCGAAGACATAGTGAGCGGCCTGGTGCTGACATATCCCATTTCCAGAGAACAGAAGGCCGTCAGAGGCATAAACGGCGAGGTGACTTTGGAAGAGACCTTTCCCGAGATATATGCGGAGCTCTCCGGCATTGCCAACAAGCTCATCTATGAAAAGAAGTGGAGTCCCCAGGAGATAGAATTTACCTTCGAGGGTCCGAACCGCGAGCAATTATATATCCTTCAGACTCGCAACATGGCCATCAAAAAACACGATATGGTCAATATATTCGTGCCAGGAAGATCATTGGATGCAAACTATCTGGCTCGAGGCATTGGAGTGAGCGGCGGCGCTTTGTCGGGGAAGGCGGTTTTCTGTATGAAGGACATAGAAAATTTCAGGTTAGAGGAGCCCGATACCCCGTTGATTCTTATACGTTCGGATACAGTGCCAGAGGATATTCGTGAAATATCGTCGGCAAATGGTATTTTAACCGCGAGAGGCGGACAGACATCTCATGCCTCCATCGTGGCCTTCAGGCTTGACAAGGTCTGCGTTGTGGGCTGCAAACAACTCAAGGTGTATGAGGACAAAGGGCTTGCAAAGATAAATGAATTGGATATACATACAGGAGATTACATCAGTATCGATGGCAGATTGGGCATGGTATATTGGGGCAAACATAAGGTGCAGCGTGAAAAGCGTATTATCTCTGTGTAATAGCGTTGCCTTGCGGCCAGCCGGCCTGTGTTTTTGAATGAAATGGAATTTTTGATGGTCAACAAAATAACCTACGTAAATCAGGAGGATTGTCAATGATAGAAGTCGGCAACACCCCAAGACCCATGAAATTGGGTATCAACGGCCTTGGTAGAATCGGAAAATTGAGTCTGTGGCACCATGTGGCTGGCCGTAATTTTTCAGAAATCGTTGTCAACATAGGCAGGCAGGCCGGTAAGTCCCTGGCCGATATCGCCGCATATATTGAACGGGATAGCAGCTATGGCAGATTGTCCACATATCTGCACGGATATAAAGGCGGAGTTACTATTGAGAACCTGAACGATGCCGCAGGCTCCATGACTGTAAACGGAATTCCAGTGACTATTCTGAGAGACAAGAGAAACCCCAGGGAGATTCAATGGGCTGAACATGACGTGCGTTTTGTGCTGGACTCCACCGGAGTTTTCAATGACCCCACGCTGCCGGCCGACAGTCCCAAGGGCTCGCTGCGCGGCCACCTGGAGGCAGGGGCGTCCAAGGTGCTGCTTTCAGCGCCCTTCAAGATCAAGGACAAGTCCGCATCCATGCCAGAGGATGCAGTTACCACGGTCATGGGTATCAACGAAGACGACTACATCCCCGGCAAGCACAGCCTCATCTCGGCGGCATCATGCACTACCACCTGTCTGGCATATATGGTCAAGCCCTTGCTCGATTATTTCGGAGTATCCAGAATCCTGACGGCCTCCATGGTTACAGTACATGCCTCCACGGGCAGTCAGGTGGTATTGGACCGTCTGCCGGATGCCGGTGCCAAGGATCTGCGTAAGAATCGTAGTGTATTCAATAACATAATCCTTACCACCACAGGTGCTGCCAAGGCATTGTCCCTGGTGTTGCCCGAGATGAAGCAGATCGGCTTCATAGCCGAATCCGTGCGCATACCCACATCCACCGGCTCCATCGTCATACTTGTTTTGACCATTCATGACACCAGTCTCGAAACGCCCATCAAACGGGAGCTCATAAACGGCATCTATAAGGATGCTGCGGAAGGGGCCATGAAGGGGCATCTGATCTTTACGGAGGAACAGAATGTCTCCTCGGATATTATCGGTTATCCGAGGGCTGCAGCCATTATCGAAGGCACAGAGACACATACTCGAACAGGGGTCATCAATGTGGATCCATCCCTGATCTGCTCCGGCCCTGAAGGCGCCAAGATTACTTGCGCCCCGCTTCAGATACCTGTCACTCAGGTCGTGATATATGGCTGGTATGACAACGAATTGGGCAGTTATACCAATATGTTGGGCGAACGGGCCGTGACCATAGCGGATTCGATGCTGTAGTGGGTTGCATATGGATGCTCTCAGGAGGTTATGAAATGATCAGGTATATCAATGAGCTCGAACTGGCGGGTAAAAAGGTCCTGATGCGCGTGGATTTCAATGTGCCTCTGAACGAGGCATTGGAGATCACGGACGATCACCGTATTCGAGCGGCCTTGCCCAGTGTGCGTTATGCCCTTGAAAAAGGTGCGAGACTCATTCTCTGCTCTCATATGGGCAAGCCCAAGGGACAGCGCGTGGAGAAATTAAGTCTTAAGCCGGTGGCCTTGCGTTTGAGTGAGCTGCTGGGTATGCGAGTGCCGTTACTCTCGGACTGCATCGGTCCTGAGGTAGAGGCGGCAGTGGAGGCATTGCAGCCAGGTCAGGCGGTTCTACTGGAAAACCTGCGTTTTTATAACGGCGAGACCAAGGACGATGCGGAATTCGCCAAGGCCCTGGCAAGTCTGGCAGAGGTGTATGTCAACGATGCCTTTGCTGTTTCTCACAGGGCACATGCCTCTGTGCATGGAGTTGTCAGGTTTTTTAAGACCTATGCGGCCGGTTTTTTGCTGAAGAACGAGTTGGCCTACTTTGAGCGGGCATTGAAGGCCCCTGAAAGGCCTCTGGTGGCCATTCTCGGTGGTTCGAAGGTCTCCACCAAGCTGGGTGCCATTCAGAACATTTTGCCCAAGGTCAACAAGATCATCATAGGTGGTGCCATGGCCAACACCTTCTGGGCAGCTCAAGGTATCTCCATGGGTAACTCATTGGTCGAGTCCGATCTATTCGAGACCGCCAAGTACTTGGTATCTGAGGCAAGGAGCCTTGGAGTGAAATTCTATCTGCCGGTGGATGTGGTGATAGCCCAGGAACTCAAGGCGGATGTATTCACCAGGGTCGTTCCTGTGCAGGAGGTGCCTGATGGTTGGATGGCCCTGGACATAGGCCCTGCAAGTATAAAGCTCTTTTGCGAGGCCCTGGAGAATGCCAAAACTATTGTCTGGAACGGCCCTGTGGGCGCCTTCGAAATACCTGTGTTCAGCGCCGGCACCATGGCCCTGGCCCATGCAGTGGGGGCCTCCAGCGCCTTGACCATAGTAGGTGGAGGCGATACGGACGCGGCTGTGGCACAGGCCGGTGAGACCAAAAATATTTCCTATATCTCAACGGGCGGCGGGGCATTCCTGGATTTGTTGGAAGGTAAGGAACTGCCTGGCATTAGGGCGCTCGGAGAGGGTGTTTGATTCTTTTGGATAGGAGAAATTGCATGCTTCGAAAAAGACAGCCTGTTTTTGCCGCCAACTGGAAGATGCACAAGACTGTTCAAGAGACACGGGCGTTTTTTGCCTCTTTTCTCGATGTATTGAACACATATACAGACAGAAAAACCATCATCGCACCGCCGTTTACCGCCATCGCAGCGGCTCGAGAGGAAATCGACGCCTTCAAGCGGCAGGATGTCTCCATCGCCGCTCAGAATGTATTTTTTGAGAAGAAAGGTGCCTATACGGGTGAGGTGTCTGTTCCGATGTTACAGGAACTGGGTGTTGAGTTTGTCATTCTTGGTCATTCGGAACGCAGACATGTCTTCGGTGAGACGGATATGGAGGTGGCATTTAAGGTAAAGGCTGTGCTTGCAGCAGGATTGTCTCCTATTCTATGTGTAGGGGAACGCCTGAATGAGCGGGAGGCGGAAAAGACAAATATGGTGATAGCCATTCAACTGGCAGCAGCCCTGGCCGCTCTGTCGGAAAATGCGTTAAATGGTCTGATCATTGCATATGAACCGGTATGGGCCATTGGAACCGGCAAGGTCGCTTCTTTGGAACAGATAGCCGAGGTGCATGCCTTTATTCGTGCCTGGCTGGCAGATCACTTCAATTCAGCCCTTGCAGAAAATATAAGGATATTGTATGGTGGCTCGGTTAAATCGAACAATGCCGCTCAAATAATGGGCATTGCTGACGTGGATGGTCTATTGGTGGGAGGGGCATCCCTTGATGCCGCTGAGTTTGTAAAAATCGTTTCCTGTGAGATATAATGTACACGTTACTCGTTACGATTCATATAATCATCTGTATTTTTTTGGTCTGTATCGTGCTTCTGCAAAAGGGTAAGGGTGCTGAGATTGGAGCCGTATTCGGGTCAAGTGAGGCCCTTTTCGGTGCGGCAGGGCCAGCTACTTTTTTGAATAAGATGACTACCGTTACAGCGGTATTGTTTATGCTCACATCGCTGGGTCTTACCTATATGTCGGCCAAGATGAGCAATAAATCCGTTATGGACAGTGTGCAGGTTCAAGAGAGTGCGAAGCCTGCCGTGCCTTCTGTACCTGTTGAGACAGTGCCTGCTTCAGCGGGCAATGCAAATAACCCTGCTACGCAAGGTAATCCCACAGGAAACCCAACGGATGTCGGCAAGCAGGCATCTCCTGTGGAAAATCCCAACAAACACTTATCGGTATCCATCGACAAAGTGGATAATAAGGATAGCGGTGGTAATTCAAGGCCTGATGCGAAGGCAGCACCTGCTGCAAAGCAGAAATAAATTTTATTTTTTTGCCGAAGTGGTGGAACTGGTAGACACACCATCTTGAGGGGGTGGCGGGGTAACCTGTGGGGGTTCGAGTCCCCCCTTCGGCACCATGTTTTGTTAAACAGAAAAGGCGCTCATAGAGCGCTTTTTCTGTTTATGTTTATTTCGAAACAGCCATTATACCGTGAGACCTTGGCACTGCTTTTGCAAAACTTCTGTTCAGAGATTGTTCATGGTTTCTGATCTTTCGGATTTCTGTGAGAGTATCTTTGCAGACTTTGGAAGCTGACAGGAGAACGGTTATGAGACGGTTGGTTGCGTTGCTTTCATTATTTTGTCTCGTCGTTGTGTGGCATGGCCATTGTTCGGCTGGCAATAAGATATATCTGACCACGGAGAAGCTGGTCTATGCCTTTCCACTCAAGGAAGATGTGCAGGTGATGGGTTATCTACGGGAGGTGGCCGCCGGCACTCCTGTGGATATTGCCGTAAGCCTTATGCTGCCGGACAATACCGTCGTATATTTGACGCCTGCCTTGGAGTTTCACTCTGCCTATACATATGTCTTAAATAAATTTCCCTTTGTAGCCGTGCCTACCGCCAAACTTTTCCGCATAAACGGCGCCATGGTCTTTAAGCTGGGGGCCGTCAATCCCAAGACCGGAGTGGCTTCGGAAAGTAAAATAGTAGATATGCCCGCAGGGAGATATGTGTTGAAGTCCACCATTTCAGGCGCTGGTGTCAGTGACTCCAGCGAGGATGCCTTCTGGATAGTTGGGGCTGATCTATTGCCATCCATTGCCGAGACGCCACGACCCATAATAGACGGGCTTACGCCGCCCTATGCCGATGTAGGCCAGGAAGTCACCATAACAGGCCGAAATCTCAGGGGGAAACCTGGTCTGGTGGATACTGGTCTGATCGATAACTTTCAGATAAATGTGAGATTGGCAGGTAAAGAAGTACCTGTGGTGGCCATGGACGAACAGGGAAACTGGCTGAGGATTCAAATACCGCAGGATGCTGTTTCAGGCGACCTTGTGGTCTCTCTCACACTCCCGTACTGGGATGAATCTGCAGGCCAGGGACATCTCGCCATACCACGTGTGGCAGTTTGGAGCTCCAATGCCTTTCCATTTTTTCTACCTCCCAAAGGCATAAGAATTGACCCGTCTTCAGCAATGCCAGGCGAGAGTGTGACAATAACCGGCTTGAATTTCAATGAAAATCCTTTGGCGAACCAGGTTTATTTCAACGAGGTTCCGGGTACTGTGACTGCGGCCACGGCCACATCCCTGACGGTGACAGTGCCTGCTGTTGCAAGCCCTTATGCCTGGGTGCAGGTGGTGAGCAACGGCATTCGAGGAAACGGCCTTTCCATGTCCCTGCGGCATCCAGAGATATTCAGCTATTACCCCCGCAAACTGATGCCTGGCCAGGGGTTGACCATATTTGGCGCCAATTTTTCCACCACACTTGAAGAAAACAAGGTTTTTCTGGGGTCTCAATCCCTGAAGGTAATTTCTGCCACATCTACGGAACTTCAGGCGGAAACAAATGCCGGTTTGATGCCTGGCCGATGGCCTTTGATGGTGCAGGTCAAAAACGCCATGAGCACGGGAAATGCCGAAGTGGTCGTGCTGCCGGTCTGGTAGTCTTGAGATAATGATGTGTTGCCAGGAGGAGTTATGAACAAAACAGTTTTTTATGCCTTTATAATGGCGTTGTCTTGTGTTTGCAGCCAATTGTCCTGGGCCGGAAACCATATCTCCATTTCCACATCCAAGGGTGTGTATGTCCAGAAGGAGCCCATCTATATCAAGGCCGCCTTGACCGGTCTGCCTGACAATACCACACTCAATCTCGCTGTTTCGCTCAAGATGCCGTCGGGAGAGATACTCTTTATGGGAGGCAACGGCATGTTTGGTCGCGCTAATTCCTTGTGGTTGATTACGAACTGGCCGTACAGCCCTTTCAATGTGGCGGATGGGGCCTTGCCGTTGATGGTTGTACCGGATATCTCGATGACACCTGGTGAGTACCGTCTGGGCATAGAGATATATGCCGCCTATACTAATGTGCTTATAGATTATGATGAATCCGTATTTTATCTGATCACAGCCCCGTATCTGGATAGAATAGAGCCCTCAAAGGGCATAACAGGTGATGTCCTGAAGTTGGTGGGCCAGGGCTTCGGGAATCTTGCGGCCAAAGTGAAGATATTTGTAGGAGGCAGGGAGGCCACTCCAATGGATGTTACGGATGATACGATATACACATGGGTGCCTTACGGAGCGGTTTCAGGTCAGGTCCAGGTGAGCGTAGATGGCGCCCTGTCCAATCCAGTCAATTTTATTGTGGGTCCATATATCGACAGTGTCTCAGCCAATATTGCTGCTCCGGGAGACAAGATCAATATCAAGGGATTCAATTTCGATGCGGATAAAAACAGGAATTATGTCTATTTCAACGGCATTAGGGGCACGGTGAATACTGCCACCACCACTCAATTGAATGTCACTGTGCCTGATGGTAATACAGGTCCTCTGACAGTTTCTGCAAATGACATGAGTAGTAAACCTGTGGCCATGACCATTCTTCCGGTCATGGATGCCATTACGCCTGCATTCGGTGAAACAGGCCAGACAGTGGTGATCAGCGGTAAGAATTTCAGCCCGGTGCCTAGCAACAACTATGTGGTGTTCAATGCCGGTTCCACATCCCAGGTGGCGGCAGCTGTTATGGAGGCTACCACCACTACCCTGCTGGTAAGGGCCCCGGCCTCTGAGACAGGCAAGGTGCTGGTCTATACAGACGGCCAAGCCGCCAAGGGGGCTCTGACCTTCACATATCCTCCTGTTGTGGATGCGGTTACTCCCACCGAGATTGTGGCCGGAGACACTGTTGTTATAACGGGCCGCAATTTCGACGCAACAGCAGCCAAAAACACCGTTGTCATCGGTGATGAAACACTTACCATTCTATCCAGCACTACAGGCAACATCAGTGCCAGACTGCCTCTGACCGCTGTGTCAGGGCCTTTGAAGGTGATAGTGAATGGTGTGAGCAGTAAGGAGAGTTTGTTTGTGACGATCTATGACACTCCGAAGATTCAGTCTATTTCGCCGTCCTCCATTTCGGCTGCAAGTTCTGGTGAAATCGTGGTGACCGGAGTAGGCTTTTTGACAGGCGCTGCTTTTCAACTCACAAGCGCATCAAACGTCGTAACGACACTGACTGTTACTTTGGACAGCTACTCCAGGGCCCGTTTCAAACTGCCAAAAGGTTTGACCAGCGGGACTTACCAGCTGACGGTGAAGCGCACCATCAATGGAAGAACCCTGACCAGCAACGCAGTGGCCCTGTCCGTTACGCCTTAGGCGCCGTATCACTATCGAAGGCAGACTTCTGGAGCATCTTGATAAGGTCTTCTCCCCCCCCGAAGCTGTGACCTGTATCAGGAAATTCTCTTGCTTTGACGTCTCCTAAAAAGGCAGCCAGGGCATCTTTTATGAGAGGGGCCAGATTTGCATATTTTTTGACGAAACGGGGCGTGAATTTGTCAAAAATGCCAAGTAGGTCGTGGGTTACCAGCACCTGCCCGTCGCAAAATGGGCCGGCTCCGATGCCGATGGTTGGTATTGATATGGACTCTGTGATGTATTTTGCCAGCTCTGTGGGAATGCATTCCAGAACTATGGCAAAGGCACCTGCCTGGCTCAATGCTACTGCATCCTCTATGAGTCGTTGCGCCGCCTCGGCGCTTGCGCCTTGCACCTTATAGCCTCCAAGAGCGGTTGTGGTTTGGGGTGTAAGACCTATATGGCCCACGACCGGAATACCGGCTCGTGTAACAGCCCTTACCGTCTCGGCCATATCTTGACCTCCCTCCAGCTTGACTCCGTGGCAGCCCGCTTCCTTTAGAAATCTGCCGGCATTTCTGACGGCTTCTTCTATACTGATTTGATATGACATATATGGCAGGTCGCCGATCACAAAGGCCTTTTCTGTGCCGCGTCTGACCGCCCGTGCGTGATGCAACATCTCCTCCATAGTGACCGGTACAGTGGAATCATATCCCAGGACAACCATGCCGAGGGAATCGCCCACAAGAATCATATCCACGCCAGCCTGATCGATGAGCCTTGCAAATTGATAATCATAGGCAGTCAGCATAGTGATTGGTTCTTTGTTGAGTTTTTTATCCTGGAAACGGGTGAGTTGCATAAATGTCTCCTTTCCAAATTGGGTTACAAGCCGGAATCTGTCGGCATCCGCTCGAATACGTCAAGCTATACGGAAACGTTGCAAAAAAATAGAACATGCAGAAATTCTTCAAGGGCAACATAGCAATTGATGAAAAATAAAAAATATGGCATGAGACGGCATAAGCCGGGTTCTGTCCCCCTTGCAGGGTGACGGTCATTCATCTTGCATGAAGGTCGCCCTTCACGTCATGCGACCAACCCGAAGGCGCGAGGGAAAATCCTCTTCGAACGGGCCGTCCTCAAACGCCTTCCTATGCGGTCTTGCTTCAGGTGGGGTTTTCCGTGCCCGTGTTGTCACCAACGCGGCGGTGAGCTCTTGCCTCACCTTTTCACCCTTACCGCAGGCTTATAGCTGCGGCGGTATATTTTCTGTGGCACTTTCCCTAAGGTCTCCCTCGATTCGCGTTACGAATCACCTTGCCCTATGAAGCCCGGACTTTCCTCTGATTCAACTGAATCAGCGACCGTCGCCGTCTCTTGCCATACAAAACAATGTAAGGCGTTCAGGTTTGAAAGGCAATCTTTTAGGAATGTTCCCTTTGTTATTTTTGTTCTGCCTCTGATGTTTTTTCAATGGGTGGATGGTATAAAATGCGTTGGCATGAAGGGCATGTGTGTATTTTATTGCCTTTCAGTAGCTCGTTAAAAAGCTGCGGAGGCAGGTTTATGTTGCAGCCGGTGCATACCGGTTTCTCGACCGTTGCTATCACCATGCCATTTCGTTTGTCTTTTAACAGATTATATCTCGCCAACAGGTCCTTGCTGATATTGGGCAGGCAGTCATTGCTGTCTGCTTCAAGTTTTTGAATCTGATCATTCAGTTCTGACAGGATATTGTCAAGAATCTTCTGTTCGGCATTGAGTTCATTTTCGATTTGCTCCGCCAACAGTTTTTTTTGGGCGATTGTCTGTTGAAGATTTTCCATGGTTTCTGTAAGTTTTAATATTTCATCTTCACGGACCTTGTTTGCAACCTTCAAATCCTCTATTTCCTTTTGCAGGGCCTGATATTCCCTGTTTGTTTTTACACTCATTAGTTTTTGTTGCGATTTATTGAGATGCTCTGTTTCTATGGCCAATTCGTCTTCAATATCGATCTTGTGTCTTTGGGTTTCCTGTAGATTGTTGTTCAAGACATCCAGTTCCTGTTCGATACTGTTTTTTTTCTCGGTCAGCAGATTTACGCGAAGAGGTGCTGCTGTCTTTTTTTCATTCAGTTTCCGTATGGACAGATCTATCTCTTGCAGTTTCAAGAGGGATTCTATGTGCGTTTTCAATCTGGAAGCTCCTTTCCTTGATAAAATGATTCTGTATAAAGTTCGAGGGCAGGGGATTCCCTGTGTATATGGATTGGAATATCCCATGCCCGTTCTTGCGCTGCCTTTTTTAATACATTGCTCATCTCTGCTACGATCGAATGTTCTGTGAAAAAATGCCCTGCATCCACTACGGCTTTGCCCATAGCTTGGGCCTCACGCGCTATGTGGTGTTTGATCTCTGCGCTGATGAATATGTCTGCATCTTGCTGAATTGCAATTGGCCATAAATCAGAGCCTGAACCGCTGCAAAGAGCTACTTTTTGTATGCGCATCTCGGGTCGGCCTGTTGCCCATATCCCAGGGGCCCCTGTGGCGGTCAGAATCCTTTTTATCATCTCCTGCATTGTGATTGCCTTTGGTAAAAGCCCGATCCGGCCCAGTCCGGTGCCTACTTTTGTATTTGTTACAAGGGGTTGCGTATTTATGATATTCAGCTTTCTCATCAGGACATCGCTTACACCTCCGACTGCTGCATCGAGATTGGTATGGGCTGCATACAGATTGATGCCGGAACGCATAAAACCCGCCAGAAGGCGGGTTTTATGATATGAGATGTCGAGAGAAGTAATGGGTTTGAAGATAAGAGGATGGTGTGTTATCACCATGTTTGCACCTTTTTTGACGGCGTCTTGCAGCAGGTCTTCGGATGGGTCCAAGGCGAGCAGAATACCCCGTATATTGTCGAATGGATCGCCCGCCTGTAGACCACAATTGTCCCAGCTTTCCGCCAGTTCAATGGGCGCCCATTCCAGAATAATCTGCCATATGTCGAAGGCTGAAGGTGTCAACACTTGTTTTTTAAAAAATGGGCCCACCAGGACTCGAACCTGGGACAAACCGGTTATGAGCCGGTGGCTCTGACCAACTGAGCTATAGGCCCTAAAATGAAACATCAAAATTAGTGTATTTTTCCGGTTTGTCAATAGGTATAGTTGAGTTAATGAGCATAACAGCAAAAAAAGCTTTTGAGGTGACTCTGAGGTATTGACAAAATACATTATGAGGATATGTTAAAAAGTCAAAAAATAAGGAGGAATACATGAAACGTGCATCCTATTTGGCATGTCTGTTGGTTGGGCTTCTGGTTCTGACATCCGGTTGTTCTAACATGTCGGCCAGACAGAAGGGTTTTCTTCAGGGCGCGGCTGTGGGAGCCGCTATCGGCGGCGGCGGCGGTGCTGCTATAGGCAGTGGTGTGGATAACAGCAATCGCGACAACGGTGCTGCTATAGGTGCTGTGTCAGGTGCATTGGTCGGTGGTGTAATTGGTGCTTTGATGGCCAAAGAACCTGCTGCGCCTGAGAAGCCATGTCCACCGCCTGCTCCAAAGGTAGAGGCCCCTGCCCCACCGCCACCGCCTGCTCCAAAGGTCGAGTTGCCACCACCTCCTCCAGTCAAGGAGAGAATCGTTTTGAGGGGTATCAATTTCGATTTCGACAAGTCTGACATCAAGAAGGAGTTTGTGCCTGTTCTGGAAGAGGCAGCCAACATTCTTAAAGCCCATCCCCATACGAGCGTTGTGATTGAAGGCCATACAGATGCAATCGGGACAGAAAAATACAATCTGGGTCTTTCCGAGCGCCGCGCCAATTCCGTAAAGAAATTCTTGATCAGCCGCGGTATTCCTGCCAGCCAGTTGCAGACCATCGGTTACGGCAAGACCAGACCTATTGCAGACAACAAGACCGCTGCTGGCCGTGCAATGAACCGTCGTGTGGAATTCAAGGTCAACAACTGATTAGTTGATTCAAAATGATTGCATTGTTATTTAGCCGTAAATTTCCTGCTATGCTGTTGGGGCTTTCAATAGCCCTGACAGCATACGGTGTTGTGTCTGCTCAAATGGCTTGGGCGGACACAACTGCTGGCAGTAAGTCCAAGAGTAAACATCCTGTCGCTACCGTCAAAAAAGAATCAGATCGGCAAGCTGTGTCCAATGCCAGTTCAGAAGAGACCGTCAACAGGCTTTTTGCAGATTTTGTTACTGATTGGATGAAAAAGCTTGAGGGCATAAATATTGCCAATCGTGCCAATCTCAAGATTCAGGCAGTGGACGGCGGTTATAGCTGCTGTTATGTACACTACGGTCCTGATCGTGAATTTTGGATAAAACGTACGGATTCGCCTGTCACTCCATTTGTGGGATTCCTGCGCTACTCGGAAAAGACCCTTCAGAAATACGGTAAGACAAAGGAAGAGGTCTTGCAAGATGTGGAACGGGTAGTCGCCGAGACCCCTGTTACGGAGATATTCCGTTACAGCAATGGCAAATGGGTGTATTGATCCCTTTTTGTACGCCATGCACGATTTACGTAACCGTCTAAAGGAGTTAGTCATCTCCAATTCCTTTCGTTATTCCCCTGATGCACCGTTTCTTTTGACTTCAGGCCAGACCAGCCCTTATTATTTCGATTGCAAAAGGACCACCCTTGAACCTGAAGGCGCCTTCCTGATAGGAGAAATCCTTTGTGAGATGGTGCGGGATGTGCAGTTGGCCGGCGTAGGCGGTTTGACCCTGGGTGCTGATCCCATGGCCTCGGCCTTGATGCACTCTGCATGGCGCAGAGGTAGGCGTATTCCGCAGTTTATCGTGCGTAAGGAACCCAAAAAACACGGCACGGCCCAGTGGATCGAGGGCAATGTACAGGCCGGCGATCGAGTGCTGATAGTGGACGATGTGGTGACCACAGGTGGTTCGGTCATCAAGTCCATAGAAAGGGCGAAAGAGGCAGGTTTAATCGTTCAAGAGGTGATTCTTTTGGTGGATCGAGAGGAATTCAATGCCATGGAGCGTGTCAGGATCGCTGCAGACTCGGCGCCTGTGAGGTCTATACTTACCAAGACGGAGCTGATGGAGCTCTATAATTCAAAAGAATCGTCCTGACTGCCTGTTGTTTTTTGTTGTAGCCAGCACCAGAATTCGTCCACCTTTTTCTTTAATTCCTCTTTTGTGCCGTCATTTCGAATTACGTAGTCCGCCAATTGCGCCTTTTGTTCATTTCCCATCTGCAGATCAAGAAGTTGCATGGCCGTTTTCTGAGTAAGCCCACGTTTCTTTTGCAATCTCTGTAAGGCCGTTGAAACGGGTGTCAGCACAGACAGTGTCAGATTGAAGAAGCGACTCCAGCCCTTTTCGAACAACAGCGGTACTTCCACTCCAACGATTTTATTGCCTTGAGATTTTTGCTCACACAACCAGTCAGACATGTGTGCAAAGATGGCTGGGTGCAGTATGTCCTCAACTTGCCTTCTGTCTTCTGTGCTGGCCAGTATTTTATTCAATATGATTTTTCGGTCAATGGCGCCGTTCTCCAATAGAATTGCCTGGCCGAAGACAGCGACCAATTTTTGAAGACTATCCGTGCCTGGCGATATCACCTCTCTGGCCAGTTGGTCTGTGTCTATGATCGGCAGCCCTTTTTCTTTTAGAAAATTGCAGACAGTGCTTTTGCCTCCGGCAATGGTGCCGGTGATTCCCAGGCGAAAATTCGGCCAGTCCTTGTGCTGTTGCGTTTTATTCCAAGATGATGTGCGTGTGTCGTGACTTGACATGTCTGTAACTATTCTTAGCTTTTATGCAAAAAAAGAGGAGATGACTATATGCAATTTGATAAATTTACCATGAAATCCCAGGAAGCGATACAGGAAGCCCAGCGTTTGGCCCAATCCAAAGGGCATCAGCAGATCGAACCCGAACACCTGCTCTATGCCATGTTGCAGCAGGGTGATGGTGTTGTGCTGGCTGTGTTGAAAAAGATGGGTATAAATGACCATGCCCTGCTGAATGCTGTGAACGAGGCGCTTGCCCGTATGCCGCAGGTCAGTGGAGCGGAGCAGATATATCTCTCCAGGGATATGAACAGTGTTTTTGCCAAGGCCCTTTCCATAGCTGCGACCATGAAGGATGAGTATGTCAGTCAGGAACACCTGTTTATCTCCATGTTGGAGAGTGGAGTCAAGGTATCCCATCTCTTGCAGGCACAAGGCATTACAAAAGATGCCTTTCTCAAGGCATTGGTGTCGGTTCGAGGGAATAATCGCATAACCGATCCAAATCCGGAAGCGACGTTTCAGGCCCTGGAAAAATATGCTCGAGACCTGACTGCCCTGGCCAGAGGCGGCAAGCTGGACCCTGTCATCGGAAGGGACGACGAGATCCGCCGTGTAATTCAGGTATTGTCTCGCAGGACCAAGAACAATCCCATTCTCATTGGCGAGCCTGGTGTAGGAAAGACCGCCATTGTTGAGGGATTGGCCCAGCGCATAGTGGCCGGAGATGTACCGGAGACTTTGAAAAACAGACGCATAGTGGCATTGGATATGGGAGCTCTTATCGCCGGTGCCAAGTACCGCGGGGAGTTTGAAGAGCGTCTTAAGGCGGTTTTGAAGGAGGTTTCGGAAAAGAGCGGCGAGATAGTGCTGTTTATCGACGAGATACATACACTTGTGGGCGCAGGCGCCACTGAAGGGGCTATGGATGCCTCAAATATGCTTAAACCCGCTTTGGCAAGGGGTGAACTGCACTGTATTGGGGCGACCACCATCGACGAATATAGAAAATATATCGAGAAGGATGCTGCGCTTGAACGGCGTTTCCAGCCTGTTTTGGTGGAGGAGCCCTCTGTTGAGGATGCCATAGCCATATTGCGTGGGTTGAAGGTCAAGTATGAGTTGCATCACGGTGTGCGCATAAAGGATGCCGCCATAGTGGCTGCCGCCACCCTGTCACATCGTTACCTGACGGATCGTTTTTTGCCGGACAAGGCCATAGATCTCATAGATGAGGCTGCCGCAAAATTGCGCATCGAGATCGACAGTCTACCGTCTGAACTGGACGAGGTAGAGCGTCGGTTGATTCAATTGGAGATCGAAAGGGAGGCCTTGAAAAAGGAGCAGGATGCGGCCTCTCGGGATCGTCTGACAAAGATAGAAAGAGAAATGGCCGATTTGAAGGAAAAGAGCATGGCGATGAAGGCTGCCTGGGAGCGTGAAAAGGCCGTGATTCAACGGGTTCGTGAAATCAAGGCGGAGATGGATCGTCTGAATACGGATGCGGAACGCTATCAACGCGAGGGCGATTTGAACAGAGTAGCCGAGATCAAATACGGCCATCTGCCCAGGCTGCAACGAGAATTGGAGGAGGCTCAGGCGGAGATCACGCGTATCAAACAGGAAGGAAAGGGCGTGCTGAAGGAAGAGGTGGATGATGAGGACATAGCCTCCATCATCTCCAAATGGACAGGTATTCCGGTGAGCAGGCTCATAGAGGGTGAGCGTGAGAAGCTGCTGCACATGGAGGATCGTCTGGGAAGACGTGTGGTAGGCCAGAATGCGGCCATTCAGGCCGTGAGCAATGCCGTCAGACGGGCGCGAGCCGGGCTACATGACCCGAAACGGCCTCTGGGTTCCTTCCTATTTTTGGGGCCCACGGGTGTGGGCAAGACAGAGCTGGCCAGGGCGCTGGCCGAGTTCATGTTCGATACAGAACAGGCCGTGGTGCGAGTGGATATGAGTGAATATATGGAAAAACACGCTGTTGCCAGGCTCATAGGCGCTCCACCAGGCTATGTGGGTTATGAGGAAGGCGGTTATCTCACTGAGGCCATACGGCGTAGGCCCTATGCCGTAATTCTCTTCGACGAGATAGAAAAGGCCCATTCGGACGTGTTCAATATCCTGTTGCAGATACTGGACGACGGTCGTCTTACGGATGGCAAGGGCCGCACCGTGGACTTCAAGAATACCATCATCATCATGACCTCCAATATAGGCAGTGATGTGATTCTGGAGCTGCGGGACCAGCAGGAGATCGAAAGGCGGGTGAATGAGGCATTGCGATATGCCTTCAAGCCGGAGTTTCTGAACCGTGTCGATGCCCGTATAATCTTTCATGCCCTGGATAGAAGTCATCTCATGCGTATCGTGGAGATACAGTTGGGTCTGTTGGAAGAGCGGCTCAAGGAACATAATATCGGGCTTTCCATTACAGAGCAGGCCAAGGCGAAGCTGGCGGAATGGGGTTATGACCCAAGTTTTGGGGCCAGGCCATTGAAACGTGTCATTCAGCAGCACATAGAAGACCCTCTGGCTATGCGCATGCTTACCGGTGAGTTCAAGGATGGGGATCGCATACTGATAGACGTAAATGACATCAGTGGCGGTCTGGAGTTCAAAAAGGCGGCCTGACGGTCTGATTAGGTTTTATGGGGGCATACCCATGGGTTACCCCCATAAAATTACCACCAAGTCAAAAGTCCCATTTCAAATTTGTAGCTGAATTCCTTGCGATAGGGAAAACATCTCACGGTATAGCCGATCTGTCCGCTGGAGAGACACAGGATATTCCCTGCAAATTCATGTACGCTGCCATGGCTTTCTCCTGTGTAGAGAAGCGGCAGTGGTTGCCCGTTTTCCACCTCGTCCCGCTCACCAGGCCTTCCGATATACGCCTCCACACGGACATCGTCAGGAGTCAGAACACCCAGGTCCACCTTGGTTCGTACAGGTACTCGATTGCCGACCTTTGTGATGGAATTGTTGTGAGAGGTTACTTCCAGTATGCGTACCTTTGGCCACTCCGCTGTCACATGGCGTTTCCAATCACATATCTTCTTGAGTTCATTCCAATTTTGCTTTGACAGGACATTTGAACGCTGTGCATTGGGCAGATAGAAGTTTTTGGCATACTCTTCCACCATTCTGTTGGTATTGAAAAAAGGACAGATAGTCTTTATGGAGTTTTTGACCATTTCTATCCATTCATAGGGGATATTGTTCTGGGAACGGTTATAGAAGGTGGGAATAACCGAGTTTTCCAACAGTTCATAGAGGAGATTGCTCTCGATCTCGTCCTGTATCTGTGGGTCTGCGTATTCCTCACCTGCGCCTATGGCCCAGCCATTGTTTCCTTTGTAGCCTTCGACCCACCAACCATCCAGGATGCTCAGGTTCAGACCGCCGTTGGCGGTTACCTTCATGCCGCTGGTGCCGCTGGCCTCATTTGGTCTGAGAGGTGTATTGAGCCAAACGTCCACACCCTGCACCAGGTGCCTGGCGACTTCGATGTCGTAGTCTTCGATGAATACGATGTGATTCCGAAGTTCTGGCATGTTTGCAAACTGCATGACCTGATGAATGAGTTCCTTGCCGTATTTGTCCTGCGGATGCGCCTTACCGCTTATGATGATCTGTACCGGTCTTTCAGGATTCGTGAGTATCTTGGCCAATCTTTCAGGGTTGCGGAATATGAGGGTTGCACGCTTGTATGTGGCGAATCTTCTAGCAAAGCCTATGGTCAGCGCCTCAGGATCCAGTACTTCATCCGCCATTTTTATGCTCAGTCCCGATGCGCCCTTTGCGCTGAGCTGACGCTTCAGCCGAGTGCGGGCAAAACTGATGAGGGTCTCCACCATGCGTTCTCGTGCCCGCCATATCTCGAAGGCAGGGATGTTCTCTACACGTTTCCAGATGGAGTGATTGGCCGGCTCATCTATCCATCTGTAACCGAGGTATCGCTGATAGAGGCGGGCCATCTCACTGGAAAGCCATCCAAGGGTATGAATGCCGTTTGTTATATGTGTGATGGGGGTTTCATGGCTAGGTATATTGGGCCAAAGAGATGCCCACATGCGTCTTGATACCTCGCCGTGCAGTTTGCTGACGCCGTTGGTTTGGGAGGCTGTTTTGATGGCAAGTACGGCCATGCAGAAGTCTTCATTTGAGTCGGATGGATGAATGCGCCCCATGCCCAGCAATGTCTCGATGGTGATTCCGAGCCTTGCCGCGGTATTGCCGAAATATCTGCGAATCATATCAGACGGAAAGCGATCTATGCCGGCGGGCACTGGTGTGTGTGTTGTGAAGACGCTGGTGGTTCTCACAGCCTCCAGCGCCTCTTCGAAGGAAAGTTTCTCACGTTCCATCAGGCACGCCACTCGTTCCAGAGCGCTGAATGCCGAATGACCTTCGTTCATATGGCAGACAGTGGGACATTTGCCCATGGCATTTAGCATCTGCATGCCCCCCATTCCCAGGACGATCTCCTGCTGCAGACGGGTCTCGAGACCGCCCCCATAGAGATACGATGTGATCTTTCTGTCATTGGGGGTATTCTGCGGCACATCCGTGTCCAACATGATTATTTCCACACGGCCGACAAGCATGGACCAGGCCTGTATGAAGACCCTGCGGTTTTCAAGCTCTATATCCACCAGCAGCGGCTCCCCTTTGTCGTTCAGGACGTGGTTTATGGGCATGTTGTAGAAATCGTTTTTGGGGTAGGTTTCCATCTGCCAGCCGTCCGGATTGAGGTACTGCCTGAAATATCCGTGTTTGTAGAGAAGCCCGACGCCGACCAGGGGTAGGCCGAGGTCACTGGCGGACTTGATGTGATCACCGGCCAAAATGCCGAGTCCGCCCGAATACAGGGGAAGGCTTTCATGTATGCCGAATTCAGCAGAAAAATAAGCGATGACATTCTTGGGTTTGACACTGGCTATGGTGTAGTCGTCGGAGAGAGACGGTTCAAACGCGAAATATGACTTCAGGTCGGTATCGGCTGTCTCTATCCTGTGTCTGAACCATGTCTGGGTCTGGGAGGAAAGATATCGCTGAAGTTCCTGATAGACTTCCTTCATGCGTGTGAGGAAGAAGTTGTCTTTGGCCAGTTCTTCGATCTTGGGCTGTTCGATCATGCCCAGCATTGCTATGGGATTGTGGCCTGTGCGGTTCCATAGTTCACGGTCCATGTCCTGAAACAGATAGATGGCATCTATATTCCATGTCCACCAGAGGTTCTGTGCGATCTTGAGGAGCGGGGCCAGTGTTTCCGGCAGATTAGGCGTGATGGTGATGGTCTGTAGATTGGGCATGTCTTCCTCTCAAGTGCCTTATTGTGTTTTGTCTGCGTACAAAATCTCCGATGCGGTGAATTTAGCTACAGGTTTAAGCATCAGCCTTGAATCGACTGCATCGAACAGGGCGGTGTCGCCTTTTTTGAGGTCACCATTCAGGATGTGTTCCGCAAGCGCGTCCTTGATGCTTTCCTGTATCAGGCGCTGTAACGGCCTTGCTCCATATCTGGTATCAAATCCATGAAGGGCAAGCCAGTCCTTGGCTGCATCGGTCAGCTGCAGGTCAATCTTTTTGGTTTGCAGCTGGGTTTGCACCTCTGCCAGGAGTTTATCGACAATTTTGCGCATGACGTCCTGGGTTAGGGAATTGAAGTGCACAACGGCATCCAGACGGTTGCGGAATTCAGGGCTGAATACTCGTTTTACAGCCTCGTTCATTCGGCTGTTTTGTGTATCTTTTGCCGGTGATACCTGAAAGCCTATAATATCGGTTTCCATCTCTCTTGCCCCCACATTGGAGGTCATGATAAGGATCACGTGACGGAAATCCGCTTTTCTGCCCGTGTTGTCTGTCAGCGTGGCATTGTCCATAACCTGAAGCAGAATGTTGAAGACGTCTTCATGGGCCTTTTCCATCTCATCCAGCAAGAGGACACAGTGGGGGGTTTTACGGATGGTTTCCGTGAGTAAGCCACCTTGCTCAAAACCTATATAACCGGGAGGCGCTCCGATAAGCCTTGATACCGCATGTTTTTCCATGTATTCGCTCATGTCGATGCGATGAAATGACATATCCAGACAGGCGGCCAATTGCCTGGCTAGTTCTGTCTTGCCTACGCCTGTAGGACCGGTGAACAGAAATGCACCAATAGGATGGGTTGGATGTGCAAGGCCGGCATAGGAACGCTTGATGGCCTTGACAACCCGCTCCACTGCCTCATCCTGAGCGAAGATGACGGATTTGAGCCGTTCATCCAGGTGTTCCATCTTCTGTCTTTCATTCACCGATATGGTGGATAAGGGCAGATTGGTCATGCGCGCCACTATATTTTCTATGTGTTTGGCGGTTATGAGCATATTGTCTTTATAGGTGGCTGCCATGCGTGCCGAAGCCCCTGCCTCATCCAGAATGTCGATGGCTTTGTCGGGCAGAAACTTGTCAGGCATATAGCGTGTGGCCAGTTCGGAGGCGTATTTCAATGCCTTTTCCGAGTATCTGACACCATGATGCTGCTCGTAGTATCTTTTGAGGCCGTTGAGTATGTTATAACATTCTTCTGTCGATGGTTCTTTTATCTCGATTTTTTGAAAACGTCTGGCCAGGGCCCGATCTTTTTCAAAGAAATTCCTGTATTCATCATAGGTTGTGGAACCGATTACCTTGATTTCGCCACTGACTAGAGCTGGCTTGAGTATATTGGATGCATCCAGGGAGCCTCCGCTTGCCGCTCCGGCGCCTACAACAGTATGTATCTCGTCGATGAACAGGATGGCGTTAGACATCTTGGCGAGCTGAGTAATGAGGCTCTTGAGCCTGCCTTCGAATTCCCCACGGTATTTGGTGCCTGCCACCAGCGCACCCATGTCCAGGGCATATATTTCTGCGTCCAACAGGGGTTCAGGTGCGTTGAAATTGGCAATTTTAATGGCAAGACCCTCGGCCATGGCTGTTTTGCCCACCCCCGGTTCTCCTATGAAAATAGGGTTGTTCTTTCTGCGTCTGCACAGTACCTGCATGGTGCGATTGAGCTCGTTCTCCCTGCCGATCAGCGGATCCAGAAGACCGGCTCTGGCCTTTTGTGTAAGGTTTACGGCAAAGAGATTTAAGGGATTCTGGTTTTGTGAGGCTTTCTGGCGGGTAAGCTCGGGTTCTTGTGTCTGTACCTGGTCTCCGCCATGGGAGATATAATTGAGTATGTTCAATCTGGAGATGCCTTCCTGCTTGAGAAAGTAGGTGGCATGAGAGTCTTCTTCGATCATAAGCATGGCAAGGAGATCGCCTGGCTCTACCATCTGTTTGCCCGAGGATTGTATGTGCAGGATGGTGGCGTTTATGACCCGTTGAAAGGCCACGGTTGGCTGAGGCGAGTCGGCGCCTTTTGTATTGGAGAGGTGCGTATTGAAAAATTCCTCTACCTGGGCCTTGATCCGTCGCGGGTCTCCGCCGCAGTCCTTTATAATCTGCGCCCCTGCCTCGTGATTTGCGATGGCAAACAGCAGATGCTCCAGCGAGATATAGGGGTGGTGACGCCTATGTGCCTCGTGTACAGCGATGCTTAACATCAATTCAACGTCTTTACTCAACATAGTCTGCAATTCCTCAATAAATCTTGAAATCAATCCACTTCCATCTCAGCTTTCAGTGGAAAGCCATTGGCCTGTGCCCGCGTGTGCACCTGATGAACCTTGGTTTCAGCTATCTCTTTTGTATAGACCCCTGCAAGACCACGGCCGTTGTGGTGCACATGAAGCATTATGCGTGTGGCCTCTTCAAAGGACTTGTCGAAGATGTCCATGAGCACCTGTACGACAAAGTCCATGGTGGTATAGTCGTCATTGAGCAGAAATACCTTGTAGAGCGAAGGCTCCTTGAGCTCATGTATGGTTTTGTCTTCTGTAATGCCTTGAATGCCGATATCCTGTGCCATAAGTTATGCTCATATGTTAACAAGTTACAAATTTTCTTCAATCGGAAAATGAATATTACAGTATCTCTTTACTGTTGGGAAACGGGAGGCATCGGTGTGTGGAAAAAACATTGCAGCAGTCAGGAGCTTCATGAAATCTCCCCTCACATTCATCTCTAAATAGGTAAGTTTAGTTAGAATCTGTTTTATTTCGTGCATGGCCTGATGATTGAGGAGCAGCTGTATGGCGCCGGTGCTTGCTGAATTTCCTACCGGTACAAATCGTTTCAGCGGCAGGTCCGGCAGCATGCCAATCTCGATGGCCGAACGGGGATTTATGTAGTTGCCGAAGGCACCTGCCACGAAGATACGGTCTATGTCTTCAAAACCAAGGCCCACGCTACTCGTGATTACCTCCAGAATGGTGTACATGGCAGCCTTGGAGCGCATGAAATTCTTGATGTCGCTCTGGCTGATATAGACAGGCTGTCCGTGGCTGGTTTCATCGGGTAAAGCGAGCAGATAGGCCCATTCGTCGTTGATTCTCATGGCCCGTTCTCCCATGCGTTCAGGGATGAGTTTTCCGGTTGGATCCACTATGCCTGTTAAAAACATGGCGGAGATCAGATCGATGACACCGGAACCGCAGATGCCGCAAGGAGGTGTATCCCCGATGGTTTTGTAGGCGGGTATAGCTTGGCTCGAGGCATCCTTTGGCGTGGTTATGGTGACACGCTCGATGGCCCCGGGTTTTGCGATAGTGCCGCAAGACAGTATGCCGCCTTCCAGGGCAGGACCTGCCGCGCCGGCGCATGCTACCAGCCAGTCTTTGTTGCCTAATACTACCTCTGCATTGGTGCCTACATCCACCAGAAGGGAGATTTCATCTTTTTGATGCATACCCGTGGCCAGAATGCCGGCCAGCAGGTCGCCTCCGAAATAGCTTCCTATATTGGGAAATATATAGACCAGGGCCTCGGAATGGCAGTTAATCCCCAGTTCTTGTGCTGTAAATACATCGAAGGTATTGGCTTGAGGCATGTATGGCTCGCGAAATATGAGGGATGTGTCGAGCCCTAGAAGGAAATGACACATGGTAGTGTTGCCTGCGGCAGATAGATAGAATATCTCATCTGGTAGGATTCCGTAGCTTTCGCACAGGTTTTCAATGGCGTGATTGAATAGCTGCAGAATGGGGCGTTGAAGGTATTCGACGCCGTTTTGTACGGCAAAAAGTATGCGGCTCAGGATGTCTTCGCCGTATTGGCGTTGGGGATTCGCAAGAGACAGGGGTGGGAAGGTTTCGCCAGTTTTTAGATTCACCAGAGTAAAAACTACGGATGTGCTTCCAAGATCCACTGCCAGACCCATGACCTGCCTTGATGGCTGCATGGGTTGAAGCTCGGCAAGACGCCACAGATTGCCGTCATATATGGTGACCGCGGCACAATCATTTTTGTAAATCAATGGCAACGCAGCCATCGTGCGCAAGGGAATGGTGATACCGGCATTCAACTGCCCCTGCAGGTACTCTCGAATACGCATCTCAGGGCTTTTGTTCCCTGGGATTGCCAGAGCAAAAGGCTCTGACAGTGGAAAAAGTTTTGCGATGGAATTCATATTAATTGAGTAACATTTCCTGATCCACTCGTTCTGGATCGCCTGTGTTATAGTACATGAGGTTTTTCAAAAAGGTCAGGTCCTCAAGTGTCATTTCCACAAACTCGAAACCCATGCCGTTTTCGTCCACACGAGCAACACGGGCCTTGACCGAAAATTCCGGTTTGCTCTGGCCCTGTATATAAAAGCTGAGCATGCACATGGTGCCGACCGGCAATTTATATGAAGATACGCAATAGATGCCTCGCAGGCTTATGTCATGAGTCTGTTCTTCCGGAATGCAGATTTCATTTTCATCAGGTGTGTCTAGAACCGAAATCCAGACCTCTGTATGAAAGGGAGCCCGAATGTTTCTGCGTCTGCCTTCTGTGACAGCTTTGTCCTGTTCCATGATGTATGCCTCCTGATGGAGTTTGAAGAATCTTTTCTGAATTTATCTTGCTTATTTTTATACTATATCATATTGTTTTCTGACAGTGTTTTATTAAAAAAGAAGAGGATCTGTTTGCGTTTTTCATTTTATTTCATGCTTGTTTTGACCTTTTTACTGTTTTCTTCAGTACCTGCCGGTTCTGAAGATGCCGCAAAGGTTTGGACCGCCATGCGCCTGGATATGCAGACTCTGGCTAATCGTGTGGCGCGTTCCGGCGGCAAGGATAAAGAGGCGTTGCAGCAGCTCACGTCCGGACTGAAACAGTTCATTCGTTCGTATCCGGATGCACCGGAGATTGCGGAGGCATATTATCTGCTTGGCGAAGGGTATCTGAATGCAGGTTTTGAATCCGAGGGCATGGCCAACCTGCAGATAACCGCTCAAAAATTTCCCGAAAGCCAATGGGCTGAAGAGGCCCTGCTGGCCATGTTGCGATACATGGAAAAAAACGGTGGAAAGGGGAAAAACGAGGCCTTTTATCGAAATTTGATAAAAAAATATCCGAATTCCAAGGCAGGCCAAATAGCCCGCATAGCCAGCGGTATAGAGCGTCTTGCCAGGGGCCAGAAGGCGAAGGTGTCTCTTGAGCTGGAAAACATGGAAAAGGATGAACCCAATCTGTTTCTGAATGTGCCTATGGCCTTGGACCTCAAGGCCCATATTCTGGCTATGGACGGAAAGGAAGAGGACGCCCGCTCGTTGTGGCTGCAATACCTAAATCTGGCTTCGTCCAAGTCCGCCAAGACTCAGACGATCTTCAATATAGCCGAGAGTTTTTTTAGAGAGAAGAAGTGGCTGCAGGCCAGAAAGTATTACGGATTGCTGGTCACCAGCTATCCGGATGCAAGGGAGTTGAGCCTGGCCCGCTTTCGTTTGATGGAGATAGACGAGATGGCCGGAAAGGAGTTATCCGGACTTGGGGCAAGGCCCAAGGAGATTTCACTTGAAAAAAAAGAAGAGATCCTTCAGGCCGTGTTGAACGGAAATGCACCCAGTTCATTGACTCAAGAGGCCTATCTCGAATTGTTGCGTATGCGTCTAAAGAACGGGCAGTTTCTGGTATTTTTGACCAAGGCCGAGGAATTCGAGCGGAAGTGGCCCAATTCCTCTTATATGGATGAAATGGCGGCCTTGATGAAGCAGGCGGAATCCTTTATTCTCGCTCAGGATCTGGGCACGCAGGATGCTTTGGATATACTTTCTTTCGGTCAGGGCTATCTGGCTTCTCATGCCAAGGCGCAGCTTCTGCCGTCATTTTTGTGGATCACACAGGGTGTATGGCTGAAGCTGATTCAGAATTTTTTGAACAGCAAGGATTACGAATCCGCCATATCCAATGCATCCGGTCTCGTCTCCTTTGCAAAAGACCCTGACATCAGGCAGAAGGCCGTCGCGCTTGAGCAGGAGGCGAGATTGGCCCAGATAGATTTTTTGATGCAGAATAACGATTACGAAGATGCGGTTTTGAAGGCAGATGCAGCGGCTAAAATCTTTCCTGATACACAAGCCGGTCAGAAGGCATTGGAGTTAGGCAAAAAGGCATTGAGTGAGTTTATGACCACATCCCTTAAACAGAATCAGCAGCTTCCTGCCCTTAATTTTTATTATAACCACAAAGACGAGCTTGTGCCCCTTTTGACACCTCAGACCATTTTCCAGATGGGACGTCTGTGGATGAGTATTGCATGCTCCGATGCAGCCCAGCGAGCCTTTTTTCAGGCATGGCTGAAGAATGGCAGACAGTTATGGCCTGAATTGTTTTATGAGTGGGTATCTGCTGCCATAGAACAGGAGGATACACAGGAGGCCGATGCCCTTTTTTCCATCTTTGCACGTCAATATCCAAAGGAACTGAATGCCCGTTACTGGCTTATGAAGGCCAGGGCTGCAAAGACGGTCAAGGATTGGAAGGAGGTGTCCGCGGCAGCCCAGAAGGCCCTTTCCATGGACGCCAAGGACGAGACCGAGGCCAAGCGATTGTGGTTCGAGGCCGCTGTCAATCTCGGCAACTGGCCGGAGGCCAAGGCGGTCTGGCTGGGTATGGAACAGGGGCTTGAACCGAATGTGAAGGCAGGGCTTCTTCAGTCATGGGGGGACGCAGCCGTTTTGGCAGGGGCTTTCAAGGAGGCTGTGTATCCATACAAGACGCTTCTGGATATGAAGGGGGATGACCCCTCTATCTTGGCCAGAAATGGTGTGGTGAACTATATGATAGGAGATGAGCGAAATGCAGTCAAATATCTGGAGATGGCGCGAAAGGATGTAGGGCTTTGGGGCAAAATGGCCGCCACTGTCCTGGATACACAGACATTTCTGAAGGAAAACAATGCACAGTAAGCGGTCTGTATGAAACTCATCGTCTTTACACAGCACATGGAACAGCCGCAAAATGTTATGGAGTGGCTGAAAAAACTGGGTTATGACTCGCAGAAAGCCGACACGCCGGAAGAGCTTTCGAGCCTGCTTTCCGAGCCTCAGCAGCTTGTGCTGATGGGTCATGGTCCTGGCAAAGAGGGTTTGAGCATGGCCGCGAATGTCCTGCGCAATAGGCCGAATGTCCGAATATTGCTGATTGCCATGAAACCCACCATCGAGGATGCGATTGCAGCTATGCAGATGGGTGTGGCTGACATACTGTGTCAACCGTTTGACGCCGAGGCATTGCGGCATGCCGTTGAGCGCAATCTGCCCGTGGGTCTGAAGACTGCACCGGTAAAGAATTCGAACTTGCAGGCAGGCTCTGGCATTGTGTGCCGTTCAGCGGCTATGTTGAGTATCTTGAATAAGGCCAAAAATGTGGCCAACAGCAGGGCATCCGTGTTGATATGCGGGGAGAGCGGTACAGGCAAGGAGTTGCTAGCCCGTTATATACATGAAAACAGTGATAGGAAGAACGCACCGTTTGTGGCCTTGAATTGTGCCTGCCTTCCAGAAACCCTGCTGGAAAGCGAGCTGTTCGGTTATGAAAAGGGTGCGTTTTCCGGTGCAACTGTCCGAAAATTGGGTAAATTCGAACTGGCTGACAAGGGCACCCTGCTGCTGGACGAGGTTGCGGAGATGGCTCTTCCACTTCAGGCCAAGCTCCTGCGAGTGTTGCAGGAGGGCGAGGTGGATCGTCTCGGTGGAGTAAAACCGGTCAAGATAGATGTCCGTATTTTGGCGGCTACCAATCGAAATCTAAAGGATGATATTCAGTCCGGACGTTTTCGTGAAGACCTGTTTTACCGCCTGAATGTCATTCAATTGAAATTGCCCGCCTTGAGAGAAAGACGTGAGGACATTCCTATCCTGGCCGACTTTTTTCTTCAACAGTTCATTGATGCCTATGGGAAATCTGGCCTGAAATTTGCTAATTCCACTATTGAAGCCATGTTGCGATGGCCCTGGCCCGGTAATATTCGAGAACTGAAAAACGCCGTGGAAAGAGGGGTGCTGCTGGCCCAGGGGAGTGTTATTTTGCCTTCTGATATCTGGGATGACTGGGTGGCTCAGGACAGCGAAGATGCGGCTGTTGAACAGTTCGCCGAGGACGTCAGTCGGTCCATGAATGACTTAAATGGTGCGGTTGAGACATCTGGCGGCACGAATGCCAATGAGCCTAAAGACATGACGGAGACCATGGATCTGACAACGCTTGAAAGAATTACCATTCAAAAGGCACTTCAAAAGACCGATGGCAACAGGACTCACGCAGCACAGCTTCTTGGCATAAGTGTCAGGACGCTGCGGAATAAACTGTTGGAATACCGTCGTATGGGGATAATGTTATGAAACAGCTTTTCGGTAACACTATAGATTTACTCGAAAAATCCATTGACCTTCGCGTAAAGCGAAACACTGTGTTGACTTCCAACGTGGTAAACATGGACACACCCGGCTACAAGGCGAAGGATGTGCCGTTCAACGAGATCATGGCCAGGTATATGGGAAAGGAGTCCAGCGGGTTCATGTGGATCACCAATCCGAATCACATAGATGTGGAGGCTTCCCTGCCGCCTGGAACCACAAATGCAAGGCATATTCCCATAGGCCCGGAGCCCGGAGCGGACCCATTTCATGTGTCTGTTTCCGCCGAGAGGGGCACTCCCAACAATGTGGATATAGACAGAGAGATGGCTGAAATAGCCGTCAACAATATTCAATATCAGACAGCAGTGCAGTCGCTCATCAAGAAATTCGATGGGTTGCGCACCGCCATCACGGAAGGAGGTAAGTCATAATGACTGGTATGACCATTTTTTCCGCTATTCAAATGGGCGCTCAGGGCATGAGCGCCGAAAGAACCCGCCTTAACATAGCCTCCATGAACCTGGCCAACGCCCAGGTCACTCGCACTGTGGACGGTGGGCCTTATGTGCCTCGTTCCGTCATTTTCGAGGCGGTTCCATATAACCCGGAGGAGAAAGGGGTGAATTCCGGTATGTCCCCTCTGGTTCCCGTTAAATCCTTTGACAAGACCTTGCAGAATGCCTCCGCCAAGCTGGAGACCGTGCGCGTCAAGGAAATTGTGAATGACAAATTTCCTTTCAAGGATGTCTATGATCCCAGTCATCCCGATGCAGATGAAAACGGCATAGTTCGTCTGCCCAATGTCAACGTGATGGAGCAGATGGTGGATGTGATGAATGCATCCCGCGCATACGAAGCCAATGTCACAGCTATCAATACCGCCAAATCCATGGCCATGAAGGCGATGGAGTTGGGTAAGTAATACTATCTGGAGGTTATGATGAACATTCAATCCATATCGAATACACTGCATCCCTTTCAGAAGACCGATGAGACTGTGGCAGGTAAGGACATCGGTTTTGCCGATCTACTCAAGAATGCCATTCAGACCGTCAACGGCCGTATGAACGAAGCGGATGCATTGGCTCAAAAGAGTGCTGTGGGAGAGCCTGTGGATATACACGAACTCATGATCTCGTCCACCAAGGCCGAGTTGTCTTTTCGGACACTTCTTCAGGTCAGAAACAAGGCCCTTACGGCCTATGAAGAGATCATGAGAATGCAGTTATAACGAAAGGTTGAGACATGGCTACTCCAACAGAAATGCTGGAACAACTCAAGAACCTGGGTGCGTCTCTGACCCTGTCACAAAAGATTTTGGCGGCCGTGGTGGCCGGTGCGGTGCTGCTGGGTTTCGGCATCTTTTATATCATGGCCAATCAGGTGACCTACAAGCCGCTCTACACGGATTTGAGGCCTGAAGACGCCTCGGAGATCGTAGCCTGGCTCAAAAAGGAGAATGTCAAATATGAGCTGGCTGCCGGCGGTTCCACCGTTCGTGTGCCGGAGGATAAGCTCTACGATATCCGTTTGTCTCTGGCCGGTGCAGGACTGCCCAAACAGAACGGCGTGGGTTTCGAGGTCTTTGACCAGACCAACATGGGTGTTACAGATTTCGTTCAGAATGTCCAGTATCAAAGGGCGGTGCAGGGAGAACTGGAGCGCACCATCAGCCGGTTCCCTCAGGTCAAGAGCGTGCGTGTGCATTTGGCGCAGCCAAAGGACAGCCTGTTCGTAAGTGAACGCAAGGACCCTACAGCCTCCGTGGTGTTGCAGCTCAACAAGGGTGAGGAGCTCTCCACTGCGCAGGTCAAGGGTATAGTGCATCTGGTCTCCAGCGCCATTCCCAAACTCAAAAAAGAGAATGTGGTAGTGGTGGATACCAGCGGCAATATCCTCTATGACCATGCTGAGATGGAAAAAGGTAAGGCCGATGACCCAGCCGGCCTTACAAATGCACAGCTTGCCTATCAAAAACGCCTTGAGGAGTATTACAAAAGTAAGATACAGACCATGCTCGAGGATGCCCTCGGACCGAACAAGGCGGTGGCACGAGTCTCCGCCGAGGTGGATTTTGATTCGGTGCAGATCAACGAAGACAAATTCGATCCGGATGCCGTGGCCGTGCGCAGTGAGCAGAAGATATCCGAGACGGATGTGCAGCAGGACAGCGGCGGCGTGCCTGGCGTCAAGGGTGGGCTTGCCGATAAATTACAAGGGAATGTCAATCAGCAGAATCCATCCGTGATCAAACAGAAGAAACAGGATACCACCAACTATGAGATAACCCGCACTCAGCGTCAGATCAATACAGCCCTCGGCAAACTGAAGCGCATATCCGTTGGTGTAATGGTTGATGGTGTTTATCAGCAGAAGGATAAGGAACTGGTATATGCCGCCCGCAGTCCGGAAGAGGTGGCCAATCTGGAGAAGATAGTAAAGGCCGCCATCGGTTACAGTACTGAGCGTGGAGACGAGGTGCGTGTGGTCAATGTGCCTTTCCATGCCCAGGCAGCCGCTCCTTCGAGTATGGCGCAGATGGCCGATATGGGCACAAAGGCCCTGAAACCCATCACCAATCTAATTCTCGCTGTTTTGTTCATATTCTTTGTAATTCGTCCTCTTTTGAATAGATATGTGCTTAAAACCCCTGAAAAAGAGGTTTTGCAGCAACGTTTGGCCCTTGAGGAGGAGGAAATGCTCGAGGAAGCTGCAGGCGCTGCCATAGGGGGTAGAAAAGAGGCCTTGGCCATAGAGGTCGGCCCCAATGCAACCGAGGAGTTGCGAGAGATGGCGTTACAATATCCTGACAGGGCCGCAGCCCTTATCAAGATATGGCTGAGAGAGCCATTGGTTGCTGAGGAGAAGCCCAATGCCTAAAGCCTCTTCAAAACCCAGTAAAATCGACCTGGAAAACCCTTCAGGCCCTGTCAAGGCTGCCATTTTTCTTCTGGCTATGGGCGATGCATATACAGCGGATGTATTCAAGCATCTCAGGGAAGACGAGGTTCGCAAGGTATCTTCGCTTATGGCGCAGATACAGTCCATTCCAGGCGAGACCATAGAAAAGATCCGTTTGGAGGTGGAGCAAAAGCTCGGTATAGTCAAGGGTGATGTCTCAGTCCCCATAGAGGAGTTTCTCAAAAAGGTCTTGTTTACATCCATGCCACCGGAGCAGGCCCAGAAGATATATGAAGACATTTTGCGGCAGTTGCATCCTTCCACCTTTCAGAAACTGTCCAACCTTGACCCCAAGGTGATAGTGAGTTTTCTGAAAAACGAGCATCCTCAAACCGTAGCTGTCATTCTGGCTCATCTGGACCCTGGGTTGACGGCCTCCATCGTGCGTCAGCTCCCTGAGACTCAGCAGGCGGATGTGCTGATGCGTATCGCCACGCTGGACAAGATAAGCCCTGAGATAGTCGGAGAGATCGACCGTGTGCTGGAGGAGGAGCTGTTCTCTGTGGAGATGAGTGATGTGACCAAGGTTGGAGGCGTGGAAAAGGTTGCCGAGATATTGAACAATGTGGATAGGGGTACTGAAGAGGCCTTGATGGAAAAGATAGAGGGTATGTCCGACACCCTGGCGGAAGAGATTCGCAAGCTCATGTTCAAGTTTGAGGACCTCATTACGCTGGATCGTCAGGCCATTGTCATGATTTTGAAGGAGATCAGTACGGACGATCTGAAATTGGCCCTCAAGGCTGCATCAGACGATCTCAAGGCACTTTTCTTCAAAAATATGTCGGAAAGGGCAGCTACACTACTAAAGGAAGACCTGGAGGTTATGGGGCCTGTAAAACTGAAAGATGTGGAAAAGGCCCAGCAGAACATCATCAAGGTGGCCAAAAAACTGGAGGCCGAAGGCAAGATAGTTCTGGGCTCCAAGGGTGGAGGAGACGAGTTTGTCTAAGGTCATCAAGGCCGCTCATTGCGAAAATACAGCCGCTGTCCCTGTTTTCACCGCCTTGTCCCAGGATGAAACGAGCGGATTCAGCACTGTTCAGCATCTTCTTTCCGCCTCCGATGTGCATGAAATGGAAGGGGCTGAGGAGATGGCAGGTGCGCAGGAGTTGCCTGAGATAAAGCTGGAGCAAGAGCGTAGAAGGCTGCTGGAAGAGGCAACAGCGTTTCTGGAACAGGCCAAGCAGGATGCTGAACACATGCGCATCGAGGCCCAAAACGCCGTAGAGAAGTTGATTGCAGATGCCAGGGTCAGGGCTGCGGCTCTGGAGAGAGAGGCATACGAAAAGGGGTTCGAGCAGGGCAAAAAGGATGGCGAGGCCTTGGGCCGCAAGGCATACGAGATGCAAGCGGAGAGATTCGGTGCAGTGATAGATGCCATGCGTCATAAAGGTGAAGAACTGCTGACCAGCTACGAACCTGTGCTCATAGAGCTTGTTTTGAACATCTCCAAGGCGTTGGTGCGACATGAGCTGAACACAACGCCTGAACTTGTGCATGCATGCCTTGAGCGTGGTCTGGCCATGGCTGTAAAGGGTATGCCCGTTCGCGTGCATCTGCATTCAAAGGATTTAGAACTGATTCAACGAGCGGAGATGCCTTTGAGTAAGGAGGCCGCAGGACATAGTCTGGAGTTTTTGGCCGATGCCAGCGTGGAGCGGGGTGGCTGCCTTTTGGAGACGGATATGGGCGTAATAGATGCCACCATGGCAACTCAGTGGCGTACTGTCTCTCAGGCAATATTGGATATTTTGAGAGAACGAATGGCGCAACATACTGCCTTTGAAAACACTGGGCAGGCAATGATGAAAGAAGAAATTGACCACTGAACTGAATTTTTCCTATTACTTAGATGCAGTTAAGGGGATAGAACCCATTCGAATCTATGGACTGGTCTCTCAGGTTATCGGCATGACTATGGAAGGCAAGGGGCCTAACGTGCCCCTTGGTGCCATCTGCAGCGTAGAGTTGCGCGAAGGGTCTTCAGTGCTGGCTGAGGTTGTGGGGTTTAGGGAGAATCGAGTGCTACTCATGCCCTTGGGCGACATGAAGGGCGTGGAGCCTGGCAGTCGTATCTGGCTGGAGCGCATGAAGGCTGATGTGCCTGTAGGCGAGGCCATGCGAGGCCGCATTTTGAATGGCCTTGGTCAGCCCATAGATGCCAAAGGCCCCATTCGTTTTGATGCGGTCTATCCTCTCTATGCAGAGCCCTTGAATCCCATGGATAGGCCTCGCATAGATTCCGTATTGGATGTGGGGGTGAGGTCTATAAATTCATGTCTTACTCTGGGACAAGGGCAGCGTATTGCCATCATGGCTGGTTCAGGTGTGGGAAAGAGCACGCTTTTGGGCATGATAGCCCGGCATACTACTGCGGACATAAACGTCATAGCCCTGATAGGTGAGCGTGGAAGAGAGTTAAACGACTTCATTCAAAGGGATTTGGGGCCTGAGGGGCTGGCCAGGTCCGTGGTGGTGGTGGCCACCTCGGATACGCCGCCATTGATACGCCTTCGTGGTGCCTATGTGGCCACAGCCATTGCGGAATTCTTTAGAGACAGGGGTTTGAATGTCATTTTGATGATGGACTCGGTGACCCGTTTCGCCATGGCCCAAAGGGACGTGGGACTTGCCATCGGTGAACCCCCAACATCTCGAGGCTATACGCCGTCGGTCTTTTCCCTTTTACCCAAGCTGCTGGAAAGGGCGGGCAGAAAACGCGATGCCGGCAGCATAACCGGTATCTACACTGTGCTGGTGGAGGGCGACGACATGAACGAGCCTATCGCAGATACGGTGCGCTCCATCGTGGATGGCCATGTGGTGTTGAGTAGGGCCATCGCCCATCAAGGGCATTATCCGGCTATAGACGTCTTGGCCAGTATCAGCAGGTTGATGCGGGATATTGTGGATCGTAAACAGATAGATGACTACCAGAAGCTCATTCATGTCCTGTCAACCTATAAAAAAGTGGAGGATCTGGTCAATCTCGGAGCCTATGTCAAGGGTTCCAATTCGGATATAGACTTTGCGCTCAACAAGATTCATGCGGTCAATGCCTTTCTCAGGCAGGAGGTGGAAGAGGCATGCAGTTATGAAAGAAGCTGCGAGGAATTGGCAGCCATCTTCAGGTGAGGCGATGTGAATTGAATGGCCTACAGATTTTCGCTGGAGACATTGCTGAATCTGCGCAAAAGACGTCTCGAGCTTACGGAGATGGAGCTCATGCGGGCGGAGCAGCGTCTGTCAAGGGAACAGGAGAATCTGGAGCTGACTCGTAAGGCTATAGAGATACAGCGTCAGGACATGGAGGAGCATTTGAAAAAGGGTATGATGGCGCATGAGCTGCAACAGTTTTTCGGCGTGCTCGAGATGCTTTCAATGGCCGAGGAGGCTCAACAGCAGAGTGTCTTGACCATGCAGAAAGAAGTGAAAAAACTGAAGGACAGTCGTTTGGAGCAATACAAGGACAAAGAACTACTGGAACGGTTGAAGGAAAAAGACAAGAATAAATGGCTTGCCGAAATCGCACGAATGGAGCAAAAGGAACTGGATGAACTCTCCACACAACGACATGCAAGAAGAACGCAGACCATCACGAACAACTGATGGTATTTCATGGCTTTTTAGAATACTTCTGTGCCTTGGCGGATTGAAGGTGGGTCTGGCCCTGTTTTTGTCTGTGGTTACGGGAGTGAATGTGGGTGCGGCCGGCCCTTCGGACGAGAAGCAGGAACAGGTATCCCAGGCATCAAAAGCCCAACCAGCCGCTTCCACTAATGCCGTTTCCTCACAGCAGCCACTTAATTCGGAAATTATCGCAATCTTGCAGGCGGAGCAGAAAAAACTCGCTGAAGAAAGGCAGAAGCTGGCTCAGAAAAATCAGGAAATGGATGTGATGGCAAAGGAGCTGGAGAACATGCTGTCACAGCTCAATGAACTGAAGAATCAACTGGAAGGCCCTGCCAAACAGGCCAAGGCAGCTGAAAAAGAAGGTTTTGAACAGCTTGTGGCGGTCTATGGCTCCATGGAGGACTCCAAGGCAGCGGCCCTACTTAGCAATATGGATGATGCCACAGTGGTCAGGATATTAAAGTCCATGAAGGGCAAGAAGGTTGCGGCCATTTTGAGCCTTATGGAGCCTCAAAAGGCGGCGCGACTCAGTGCAGAGCTGGTCAAGGCCAGGCCTTAGTAGCAAAATTCATAGGAGGCATTATGGAAGTTCAGGGCTTCAATACCGAAGATCTGCGCTGGAAGACAGTGCAGCGAGAGATGTCCAGATACTGAAACGCCTCTCATGCCCTGATTCAAGTGCTGCATGTAGTGCAAAATGCCTATGGCTATCTGGAATCGAGCGTGTTGGCCCGTGTCGTTTTCACTCTGCATGTGCCGCTCAGTCGAGTCTATGGTGTTGCCACCTTCTATCACCACTTCAATCTGACACCGGCAGGGCAAAATACCTGCATTCTCTGCACAGGGACTACCTGTTTCATCAAGGGTGGGGAGAGGATTCTGAAGGCGTTGAAAGCGGAATTCGGAATCAGTATGAGGCAGACCACTTCCTATGGTCGTCTGACCCTGCTCACAGCCAGGTGCCTTGGTGCATGCAGCATGGCGCCGGTCGCCCTTGTGAACGGCAAGGTGATGGGCAATCTGACGCCTGATGCCCTGTGTAAGCACTTGAAGGAGGTGATGCCCCATGCTTCCTGAAGAATTAGAAGGTTTGGCGAAAAAGAGGAGGGAGGAGGATTCCGACTTTCGGGCCGGCCGGTGCGGCGGCGCTTGAAAAGGACTGGGAGACGGCACTGCGCGAGGCCTTGTCCGCGGTCACCGGCAAGCCTGACGGACGGCATGGTTTTCTGTGCGTGGCCGGTTCCCTTTACCTTGCCGGCGCGGTGAGGGAGAGGCTCATAACGTCCGGATTTTCACCTTTTTTGGTATAAAGCCATGAGGCGCGCTGTTTTTTTGGGCGCAGACGCTTTATGCGGCATAATTTTGAATGAGCTTTTATCTTAGGGGAAGTGGGGTTTCCCATTTGTCAGAGACGATTACAGACCGAAGAACAAGAGGCTTTTCGATACGCCGGAGACAGGCGATACTTGGAAATAGTTGTTTGACGGGCATGACTTTGCTTATCATTCATGAAGTCTTGCCGTGAGGTCTTGACCGGCGGGTTTTATCCTGCCAGCCTCGTATAAAAGCACGGCCTTGCCGAAGACCTTTGCATCCTCAGGGTCGTGCGTGATGAGGATCATCGGCACGCCGAAACGTTCCCTTATCCGCAGGAGCTCCGTCCTCATCTTTCCGCGCAGCATGGGGTCAAGGGCACTGAAGGGTTCGTCCAGCAGCAGGATGTCCGGTTTTTTTATAAGTGTCCGCGCGAGCGCCACGCGCTGCCTCTGGCCGCCGGAAAGCTGCGCCGGATAGCTTTCGGCCAGGTGGCCTATCTCGAATGCCTCCATCAGGTCATGGACCCGTCTTTTCAGGCCCTTATCCAGAGAAAAGCTGAACATCGGTCTTAGAGGAAACGCTATGTTCTGTTCAACGTTCATGTGCGGGAACAGGGCGTAATCCTGAAACAGCAACCCGACATTTCTGTCCTTTGAAGGGATGTCAACGCCCGCTGACGAATCGAACAGCGTCCTGCCGCCTACGGTTATCCTGCCCGAGTCGGGCTGCATGAGCCCTGCGATCGCCCGCAAGGTCATGGTCTTGCCGGAACCCGACGGCCCGAAGATCACGGTCATCTCCTGTTTCATCCTGAAGCTCACATCGAGCTCAAAACGGCTTTGGCCCTTTTTAAGGGATTTTTTGATGGCGACACAGATATCCATGGCGTTTATTCCGTTGTCCTGCAGAGCCTTCCCGCAGCCAGCAGTACGGTTATACATACGATGGACATGATTATAACGAGCATGTTCGCCAGATTGTCGTTGCCCGTCTGCACGGCGTTATACACGGCCATAGATATAGTCTGCGTCTTTCCTGGAATGTTGCCCGCTATCATTAGAGTCGCCCCGAACTCACCCATTGCTCTTGCAAAGGCGAGCATGACGCCCGCAACGATACCCCTTGCGGCCAGGGGAAGTGTCACCCTGATGAATACCTCCGCCTCGCCCTTGCCAAGGACCCTCGCGGTGTTTTCGAGATCTTTGTCAACGCCCTCGATGGCCGCCCGAGCGGACTTGAAGACAAGCGGAAACGCCACGACAGCCGCGGCTATGACCGCCCCCTGCCATGTGAACATGAGGGTTACGCCGAAATATCTGTAAAGAAAGTGGCCTATCCAGCCCTCTTTGCCGAAGAGCACGATAAGGTAATAACCGAGCACTGTCGGGGGCAGCACCATGGGGAGGGTAAAAACGGCGTCAAGGAGCTCCCTGCCGGTGAATCTGAACCGCGAGAACACAAGGGCCGTTGCCGTCCCGGCCAGAAACGCCGCCATTGTGGCAAGAGACGCCACCTTGATGGTAAGGAAAAGCGGGGTGGCGTCCATGGGTCAATTTTGGCCTGCAACCGGTTTGAATCCGTATTTCTTCAGCACTTCCGCGCCCTTTTGTGACATGACGTAATCAATGAAGCCGGATGCGGTTTTTCTGTCAGCACACCCGGACGTCAGGGCTATGGGATAGAGTATGGGTCTTTCAACAGGCACCTCCATCAGTATCCTGACGTCGCCCTTTCTGGACATCGCGTCGGTCGAGAAGACAAAACCCGCGTCTATCTCGCCCCTGGCAGCATAGTCGAGCACCTGCCTCACATCGGCGCCGAATACGGCCTTTTTTGACACGGCGTCCCACAGCCCCTGCCTTTCGAGCGCTTCCTTTGCATACCTGCCGTTCGGGACGCTGTCCGGGTTTCCCATGCCTATCAATCTGACGCCGCCGCCAAGGAGATCCTTGAGCGATGTCATTGACAGCTTGGAATCCGCTGGCGCGATGAGGACAAGGGAGTTGCCGGCGAAATTCCTTCTGGACCCGGGCATGACATGACCTTGTCTCTGCGCCGTGTCCATGGTCTCCTGATCCGCGAATGCGAACACGTCCACAGGCGCGCCCTGCGCAATCTGCCTGTAGAGCGCCCCTGATGCGCCGAAGTTGAGGTTTACCTTTACTCCGGGGTTCGCCAGCTCAAAATCACGGCCTATCTCTGTAAATGCGTTTGTCAGACTGGCAGCCGCCGAGACCGTGATCTCCTTCTTTTCTCCGGCGTATGCGGCTGAAGCCGTAATGAGGACCGAAACCCATAAAAACATCGCTATCAACAAGAGAAAACACGGCCTTTTCATGCAGATTATTCCTCCTTTTTGTGATTGAAATGCCCGTTATTGTACGGCGTGTCTCGTTATTTAAAAATATACATAACGAAATTTGATTTTGCAATAGCGCAGTTATTATTGGGTAAGACCGGTAATGATGCACCTGTTTCAGGATGTGCCGGACGGTCATTCGGCAATGAGCGCCATGATTATATACATGGCCGCCAACGCCCTGAGCCTGGGCAATGCGGTGGCGTTCGCCTATAGGAAAAAAGAAAGGACAGGCACATCTTTAAGGCTTCAATCTTTCTTGGAAAGCGCCGTTTTTGGCATGATATTGGTAGCCATTACGAGAGGACAAGGCCAAGGATGTGATCTACGCGGATTACACAATCAGCATGTCAGAGTTCAAAAAAAACCGGCGCGTGTGTTGCGTGCGGCGGGTAAAAAGCCCGTGGCCGTGCTCAATCACAACCGCCCAGCCTTCTACATGATCACGCCCGAACTCTTCGAGGCACTGGTCGAGGAGCTGTCCGATCGCGATCTGATCGTGTTGGCTCACTAGCGTCTTGCGATGGCGGATCATACCGTCGAGGTCGATCTAGACGCTACTTTAAATTTATGAATAAAGATGTCTCACTTATATTGGCACAGAGGGGAACGCAGAATTTGAAAAAGGCTGGTAAGGACTTTACGCTGGGCCACAAGTGGCCACCAGTAAGCAAAAAAAATTTTAGTTGAAGGCTTGTCTTCTACCGGAGTAGGTCGTGAGTACGGCTACTTCAACATGTGATATCGTGGTGAAAGACTGAGAATCTAATGCGTTGAACTCGCTAAATGGTGGAGGCGGCGGGAATCGAACCCGCGTCCGAAAGTATTCCACTCAAGCTTCTACGTGTGTAGTTCGAGAAGGAGTTCTCGCTCAGCCCTTTCTTCTCGAACAGGAAATGGCCAAGCCAGCCTTTTTTGTTTCGCCACTCTGTGCAAAGGCATCACAGGGCGGCTATCCCAATCAAATGACACCTGAATGCAACCTTTGGGAGAGATCGCATCTGGCGCCAGCCGCGATTAAGCGGCTAGAGCTAACTCGTAGTCAGAGTTGGCGTTTGTGTTTTTTCCCGCTTTTTACGAGGTGCAGGGCCTCGACACGCCACTTGAGCTTCCACACCCCCGTCGAGACCGGTTCGCCCCCATGGAAATGTATCGCTTAAGTGACTATAAAAATAATCCTGTTTTAGGGAATGTCAATGCCGCTGTGTGCTTTACACCAGCCATCTTTTGACCTTGCCCGCCAAAAATAGGTCTTTTAGGGTATGAAAGCCGTATTTCTGCAATTTTTTGAGCATAAAGAGAAACAGATAGGCTGTTTGCAGGGCGTCATGCAGGGCATTATGGGTCACAAAGTCAGGCAGCCCATACTCGTGAGCGAGGTCATTGAGTCTGTAGGAAGAATTGAAGCAAAAGCGCTCGTTCACCATGCCACAGGCCTTTTCTTTGTAACGCTGCACCAGACGTAGGGTGTCAATGGCCGGATTCGACAGTGTACCTCCCATGTATCGGTTGGTCTCTCTATTGATGAAACTCATGTCAAGCTCGATGAAATGGCCCACAAGCAGCCCGGTCGAGCAAAAAGATACGAGTTCTGGCAGTACATCTTCGATCAATGGCGCTGCTGCTATGTCCTGCGGTGTGATACGGTGCACGAGCGTGCTGTCTTTTGGCAGACCGTTTCGAGGTAGTACCAGTGTGTAAAAGTTTTCGCCTGGATTGAGTTGAAGCCCGCGAATCTTCAAGGCGCCTATGGAGACGATCTCGTCCTTTTTTGTATCGAAGCCGGTCAGCTCTGTGTCCAGTACTACAAATTCATAGGATTCAATGGGTTGAGCCTGGTTCAGCTTCTTAAAATATTCGTTGTTTTCCTTCAGTAAAGCATGCAGTTGAGGCGGGTGGGCCAGAATGCGCCGGGTTATCTCATGCAGGAATCCTGTCATGTTCAACTCACTCTGAAGAGGTTTTTCAGCACACCGTGCATGCGGCCTATGACGCCGAAGGCCTCTTTCAGTGTCTGTTTTTCCAGCTCCGAAAGGCTTGCGGGATCGATGTAGTTGTCAGGCGTCATGCCCTGCTCCAGAAGTTGCAACTGATGAACGAGCCGAAGCTGCATCAGGAAGTCATAGGCGTCCCGCATTTCGGTGTAGAGTTCGCGAGAGAGGTGGCCGCCTTCATAAAGCAGTTGCATTCTGGCAAGGGTATTGGTCTCTTTTATGCCGTTTTTGAGGGATAAAAGCCTGGCAAAATCCACAAACGGTGCTATTCCTCGTTTTTTGATATCCAATTGGTTTTTGTGCTCTCCATCCTTTTCTACGATGAAATTGCGAAAGAAGGACAGAGGCGGCGGGCTGGAGACACAGTCCTGTGCCAAAAAATACAAAAACGCCGTGTTTTTTTTGCATTGTTCGATGAGATATTCCCACAATGTCTTGCCCAATTCCGTGTGTCCGTAAGTAGGTCTGAAATCAAAAAATATGGTAGCATTCAATATCTCCTGTGGATTTGGTTCAGATATCCAGCGTGAGAAATAATTCTGCCATGCATTAAGGCTGACGCACCACTTGGGATTGGTTGCCATGATATTTCCGGGGCATGGAGGATAGCCGCACGCCACTAAATGATCTATGGCCTTGCGCGTGAATGCCTTGAAATATGCCTGTGCTGCCTGCGCCTGTTCTGCATTTTTGGAATCGGCATACAGAATTGCATTGTCCTGATCTGTGTGAAAGGTTTGTTCCTTGCGGCCCTCGCTGCCCATGGACAGCCAGCAGAATGAAATGGGTGCAGGCCCCATCTCCTCCTGAAGCAGTGTTAAAAGCCTGTCCAGCAGGTGATCGTTTAGAATGGTGATCATACGCGTGATATTGTTGGCCTTGGCCCCTTCCTCGATGAGGTTGCGAATCACGGAAGGCATCTGCTTTGCGAGCGGGTAGAGCCCCTCTATGCGGGTTTGCGCCATGATTTCCCTGAAGAGATAGAGAGGAGAGGAGCCCTGAAGCACCATGATGTCATGGGCTGTGATCACTCCCGCCAGTTCATTCTTGCGTTTTACCACCAGGTGATGTATGCGTTGGGACATCATGGCGATCAAGGCATTGAAACATATTTCGTGCGCCTGAATCTCGTAAATGGGTGCAGTCATGATGGCTGCGACATGTGTGTCATAGGGCAAACCTGCAGCCACCACCTTTGTGCGTAGGTCTTTGTCGGTCACGATGCCCATCACTTCGCCTCTTTCATCGGTTACAAGAAGAGAGCCTATGTGCAGTTCAGCCATGCGGACGGCGGCCTGTTGTACGGTATCGTTTGGTGAAATGACCTCAGGCTTTTTTTTAATTATGTCACCGACCTGTACACTGAAAAGATAAAGGGTGCCTTCGCTTCTCGGCATCATCTTGTTGTGCCGCAGTTCAGCGTACGCGGTGCGGATGAGTTTTTCCGACATGCTTTTGAGATAGTAATTTGCCACCTGTGGATTGGTGTGAATCAATTTAAGAAAAATATCTTTGGGCAGGAGAAAACAGAAGGTATCTTCCACGGTTTCTACGTTCAGATTGGCTTTGGTACCTTGAATGATGGGCAGGGCACCGATGTAAGAGCCTTCTCCACGAAAATCCTTTAGGATGACCTCACCCGATTCGTTTTTCAGATATATCTTTACGCCACCTTTTTGAATTAAATATAGATAGTTGACTTCGGTTTCGTCTTGACGGAATATGAGAGTGTCTTTGGGATAGAAATCGATGAGACACCTGGAGGACAGTTCCTCTAGTACCGATGTGTTCAGGTCGCTGAATGGCATGACTTTTGTAAAAAATTGAATTATAATCTCGGGTGATACGGTGTGGATGTCTTTTTTGGAGATGTTCATGCTTGGCCTCTTGAGATATGTGTGCGTTAATTATATGCAAATGATTATGCAAAGGCAATAGAAGGTTGTTTTATGATTCGGCCTCGTGTCTTGGTAGTGGATGATGATGCAAACATGTGCGAGATGCTGCGCCGTGTGCTTTCGCGCAAGTGCAATGCCGAAGTGGATACCTCCACCTCCGGCACGGATGTCCTAACGTTGCTCAAAACCAAAGAATATCATGTGGTTGTTACAGATATTCGTATGCCGGTAATGACCGGCATGGAACTCCTGCATCATACCCTGCAATTGGATCCTGATATCTCTGTAATCATAATGACTGGCTATGGCACAGTGGAACTGGCTGTGGCTGCCATAAAGGAAGGGGCTTATGATTTCTTGCAGAAACCCTTCGACAACGACCAAATCGTCAGAACCGTGCAGCGAGCGGCGGAGCGCACTGCCCTTCGCAGGGAAAACAGACGGCTTCAGGGTTCCGTCTCCATTGAGACTGGATTTTGCGGATTCGTGGGCAAGAGTCAGGCCATGCAGCGGGTGTATGACCTAATCTCTCGTGTGGCGGACACAGACGTGACCGTGCTCATTCGAGGTGAGAGCGGTACGGGGAAGGAGGTCGCTGCCCGCTGTCTGCACAGCCTGAGCAGCCGGGGGGAAAGGGAATTAGTGGCCGTCAATTGTCCTGCCTTGCCTGAAAATATCCTGGAGAGCGAGCTGTTCGGTTATTTGAAAGGGGCGTTTACCGGCGCTGTAAAGGATAAAAAGGGGCTTTTTATAGAGGCGGACGGCTCCACCATACTTTTGGATGAAATAGGCGATCTGCCGCTGCACCTTCAGACCAAGCTGCTGCGCGTGCTTCAGGAAAAAGAGGTGCGGCCATTAGGGGGCAGTCAAAGCGTCAAGGTGGATGTGCGAGTGCTGGCCTCCACCAATCAGAACCTGGAGGCCAAGATCGCCGCTGGTCTATTTAGGGAAGACCTGTTCTATCGACTCAATGTGGTCACTCTGACCATGCCGTCTTTGAGTAGCATACCGGATGATATACCTGTTTTGGCCGAGTTTTTTTTGAATAAATTCAATGCAGAGTACGGCCAGAATAAGAGTTTGAGTCAGGAAGCTGTGGCATGTCTGATTCGCAGGCCGTGGAAGGGAAATGTGCGCGAACTGCAAAATGTGATAAAGCGTGGAGTGCTTTTGAGCCCTAGCGGCGTCATTCAGCCTGAAGATCTGATAGAATCTGCTCATGAGCAGGAACAGGAAGAAATGGGTTTGAAGCTGAGCTGGGAATGTCTGGAAAAACTGCCTTACGGTAAGGCCAAGGAAGAGGTGGTGGCCCGTTTTTCTCGTTCCTATCTTGGAAACGCCCTTAAAAGGCATGGCGGCAATGTGAGCGCAGCATCCGCATTTAGCGGCATAGAAAGGCAGGCATTTCAGCGTCTGATGCGCAGATACGCCATAAAATCGGCTGATTTTCGCGCAAAAGAGGAGTAAAGGTTTAGGTCAGGTCTTTCATCAGACCCCTGAGGTATGCTGCATAGTCCTCGGGATAGTGTCCGGTGATCCATCGTTCCTGCCGTTCGCTGAAGGCCCCCGGAGAATCCGGGTGTCTGGGTAGAAAACAATAGAATAACAACTGCCCGTTTTTTCGATCAAAACGCCTGGAAACCTCGTAGGCCGTGTTCATCTTTACTCCCATTCTAGAAAATGCCTTCATCACCGAATAGATAGCCTTGTTTAGGCTTTCTCTGGCAGTTTCGTTCAGTTCCAGAATATTGCCGGCTGTCTTGGCCATGATCTGTACCTCGCCTTGAGAACGTTGGGCCTTGGGCACATGGGTCATGATATGTTCGTCTTCATAAAGAATAAGGCTTGCCGGCCTGTCTTGTCTGCCGTCCATGCGCCTGTTGCATTGAATGGCCTTGAGATAGGCGGAAAAGAATGGGACTGCGTGCTGTTTCTCATACTCCTGAATAAAGGCGCTTACCTGGTCACCGACCACATATGACGGCATGGTCCGGCCGTCAATGCATTTAACAGAGGCGGGGGCCATGGCGAACTGGTGGTGTATCTGCTGGTGAGAGGCATTCATGCGAAAACCTGAGGGAGAGTAGTCGAAACCGTAGTTCCATCCCCAGATGGTGGAGGTATTGGTTGGGATTGCGCCTTGCTCGATGCGCTCGAGCACAGCTATTCGCAGGTCTTCAAGTGAGCCTTTGCAGGAGATGCCCAGTTCCTGAGCAAGCTGCGTGTAAATGCGTTGGTAATACAGGTTGCGCAGTCCCTGCATGTCCTGCCAGGTCAGGTCGTTGAGGGAATACCGAACGCTATCCTGAGCCATATTGGAGGCATAGTGACCGCCTGGAATATAACTATTGGCCCGCAGATACTCCCATACATGGGTGTTGCCTATGGGACCGTATTCGCCCACGATGGGATTGGCGCCTTGAATGCCGGGTTTGAGCGCCATGGCGAGCTTGTATTCATTTGGGAGACCTGGATTGTTCACTACTATTTCAAAGAGCTCCCTGTCCGTTATGTAAGGCCGTTTTCTTCCATTTTCATCCTGGGTGAATGCAAGCCCCACAGGCCTGTTGCCCTGTAAGATCAATTCACAGCTGATGGTGGCTATAAAGGCCAGTATCTCTGCATCCCTTGCATTTTGGGCAAGATTCAGCCACACATGCCGAGGCAGATAGGATTTGATGTGAGTTGTATCGCAGGATCGAATGAGTTCCTTTAGATGGCTGTAAAATCCTGAGTCTTCATTTGAATTTTCAGACGCCGTTGAGGAGGGTGGAAGGAAACTGAAGTCAGGGGACTGTGCCGTGAGGTCGGCTGGTGTCTTCAGAATATACGTGGCCCCCCAGAACGGAAAGGGATTGGATATTTCGAAGACCTCTTCGGCGTGCTGGAATTTCAGGTCTGTTTGAGGAAAATTGACATAATTCTCCACAGGCAGACCGTCTAGAGTTCCCAGCACCTGTATCTCGGTGGTATTTCGCAGGTTTTTGACCGAGAAACAGGGCTGATGCAGCCCCACTAGAAATACACCTTCGGGTGATATACAGGTTCTCGGCTGAATTGAGGGCGAGCTCATGCGTTCTGGCAATCAATTCGTTTCCTTGGAGATTTCCTTGGAATAGCTCGGCGTAAATAGACCATAATCCTTCATCTTATAGAGCAGGGCTGGCAAGCTGATCTCCAGAATGTGAGCGGCCTGTGTCTTGTTGCCGTTGGTTTTGACCAGGGCCCTTTGTATCAGTTCTTTTTCCAGTACCTTTGAGCGTTTTTTGATGGAGAGGTCACGATCATCGAATATCTCCGCCATGGCATCCTGAATGCCTTTGGGTTTCAAGTCTGCAAATATCTCCGGCATAATGGTGTCGCCTTCAGTCAGTGTGAGGGCCCGTTCGATGGTGCTTTCCAACTCCATTATGTTGCCGGGCCAGTCATATTGTTGAAGCAATGCCATGGCATCCGGATGTATAGTCTTTATCTTGGTGCCGAGCCTGGCATTGTGCTTGGCGAGAAACATATTTGCGAGGGATGGAATGTCTTCTATTCTCTGACGAAGCGGCGGCATGGCCACCGACACTACATTGATCTTGTAGAAGAGCTCCTCCAGAAATTTACCGGCCCTCACTTCTGTGGAGACATCTTTGGAATTGGCGAAAATGAAGCGTACATTGAATGGTGTGGGGGTGTGGCTGCCTATGGGCGTGAATTTTTCGTCCTGAATGATCTTGAGGAGTTTGAGCTGTAATGAGAGCGGCATCTGACATATCTCGTCCAGAAAGAAGGTACCGCCTTCTGCATCCAGGAGCAGCCCTTTCTGTGGTTTCAACCCTTCATCATCCCGAATGACGCATCCGGCTATGGCGCAGCACATCTCTTTTTCCGTGAGGCTGTTGCAATTGAGATACAAAAACGGCTTGGAGCTGCGGTTGCTGTTTGCATGAATGGTCTTTGCCAGAAATCCCTTGCCCGTACCTGGTTCACCGGTAATGAGAATGGTGGTTTTGTAGTCCTTTACTTTTTGGGCTATGTGTAGAATTTCCGCCATGCGAGGGCTGTCTCCGATGATTTTATCGAAGGAATAGATGTCCTTGGTAAGCTCTGGGTCCAGATCGAGGATTAATGCATTTTCTTTCATAATGTATTCCCTTGAAAATAATAAGAAGAATGAAAATAACTCCTTTGAAATTAGCATATTATGCTATAAATAAATTAATATACCACGCTATTATAATTTGTCCATAAAAAAGATAGCAGATTGCCGCCCCTGCCAGAAACGGCCCGTAGGGTATTTGGGCGTTTTTATCGTTGCTGTAAATCCTTGTATAGATCAGACCGACTACCGCACCCACAAAGGCGCTCACAAATATCACGAAGAGAACGGCCTGCCAGCCCAGAAACGCACCGATCATGGCGAGGAGCTTGATATCACCTCCGCCCATGCCCTCTTTTTTTGTTATAAGACAAAAAATGAAAGCCACTGCATAGAATAGGCCTCCTCCCAGCAGAATGCCCATGAGTGACTGCTCCCAGTCCATGTGATTCGAGATAAAGGAGACCGCAAAACCCATTGCGATGCCTGGAAGCGAGATAATGTCCGGAATGATCATGTGATCGAGATCGATGAACGTGATGACCAGCATTGCGGCGCAAAAGACGAGATAGATGAGAAAATCTATTTGAAATGGGAATTTCTGCCAGACCGCAACGGCCAGAATGCCCATGAGCAGCTCCACGAATGGATAGCGAATGGAAATGGGCCGATTACAGGCGCTGCACCTGGCCCGTAGCAATATGAAGCTCAGAATCGGAATGTTTTCGAACCAGCGGATTGCATGCCCGCAGGCAGGGCACGCCGAGCCAGGAGTGACGATGGAACGGCCCAGAGGAAGCCTGTATATACAGACGTTCAGAAAACTTCCGATGGCTGCGCCCAAAAGGAAAACGGCCGCTGAAACGAGTGCGGTAGGCATATCCGTTATGCTCATAAGCCCCTCCTTTATGTCTTCAGGATGCTCAGAAAGGCCTCCTGAGGTATTTCCACCTGGCCTACCTGCTTCATGCGTTTCTTGCCTTCTTTTTGTTTTTCGAGGAGTTTGCGTTTGCGTGTGATGTCGCCGCCATAGCACTTGGCCGTGACATCCTTGCGTAGAGGCGCCACTCGTTCCTTGGCTATTATTTTGTTTCCTACCGCGGCCTGAATCACCACTTCGAAGAGTTGGCGCGGTATCTCTTTTTGAAGCTTTTCCACGATCTCCCTGCCTCGATAGTATGCCTTGTCTGCATGAACGATGACCGACAGGGCATCCACAGGCTGTTTGTTGATGAGGATGTCCATCTTGAGCAGTTTTGCCGGTTTGTAGTCCTGAAAGTCATAGTCGATGGAGGCATAACCGCGTGTCACCGATTTTAGGCGATCATAAAAATCCAGTACGATTTCGTTGAAAGGCAATTCGTATGTCAGAATGGCTCTTGTCTCGGAAATAAACCGCATATCCTGCTGTATGCCGCGTTTTTCTTCGCACAGAGCCATGACGGCACCGATATATTCTCGCGGTAGATATATCTCCATACGTACGAATGGTTCAGCAATATACTCAATTTGGTCAATCTTGGGCATCTGGGCTGGATTGTGTATCTGTAGCACATCTCCGCTTTTCAATTTGATTTCATAGGAGACGGCAGGGGCAGTGCTTATGAGAGAGAGTCCGTATTCCCGCTCCAGGCGTTCCTTGACGATTTCCATATGCAGGAGTCCGAGAAAACCGCAGCGAAAGCCGAAACCAAGTGCTGCGGATGTCTCCGGTTCATATGAAAATGCAGGGTCATTGAGCCAGAGTTTTTCAACCGCCTCTTTCAACTGGTCATATTGGGCTGGATCTACTGGATAAAGGCCGCTGAAGACCATGGCTTTGACCGGTTTGAAACCTGGCAGAGGGGTTGTAGCGGGCCGTTTTTGTTCCGTTATGGTATCGCCTATCTTGGTGTCACGTACCTGTTTTATGCCAGCTGTGATGAAACCCACCTCGCCACATTTCAACTCCTCTACGTATTGCGGCCAAGGCGTGAATAAACCGATCTTGTCAATCTCATAGCTTTGACCGCTGGACATCATGAGAATGCGCATGCCTAGCGTCAGTTTTCCGTCCATGATGCGCACCATCACCACAGTGCCTTGGTATGGGTCGAACCATGAGTCGAAGATAAGGGCGCGAAGCTCGGCATTGGAGTTGTCTTTGGGGGGAGGAATGCGTTGCACGATGGTCTCCAATATTTCAGGCACACCCATTCCTGTCTTTGCGCTTGCGCTTATGGCATCGTATGCATCTATACCTATGGTTTCTTCGATTTCCTTTTTGACTCGTTGGGGGTCGGCGCTGGGCAGATCTATTTTGTTCAGCACAGGAATGAGTTCCAGATTGTTTTCTATGGCGAGATACACATTCGCAAGGGTTTGAGCCTCGACGCCCTGGCTGGCATCCACTACGAGAATTGCGCCCTCACATGCGGCCAGACTGCGAGACACCTCATAAGAGAAGTCTACGTGGCCTGGCGTGTCGATAAGATTCAATAGATAGGTTTCTCCATCCTTTGCTTTGTAATTCAGCCGGACGGTCTGCGCCTTGATGGTGATTCCGCGTTCTCTCTCTATGTCCATCTTGTCGAGGAATTGTGACTTCATCTCTCTGCTCGATACTGCGCCTGTTATCTCCAGAATGCGGTCTGCCAGTGTGGATTTGCCGTGGTCTATATGGGCTATTATGCAGAAATTACGTATTCTGCTCGTCTGGTTCATTTATTCCTCCGATAATTTTTGAGTGACTTGACATGGATTGTTATTTTTTTGTTGATTTTTAATTTTACTTCATGCTATTATTTGCAGAAATATTATATTGAAAATTATAATAAACAAGTTATAAAGATAAATTATAAAGATAAAATAGTCACAAAAACACAAATAATAACTCAATAGAGCGGCGCCAAATTTTAACTGATGGCTTTATAAATCTAACGATATGATAAAAAAACTCTTCGGTGGCATGCAATGGACGGAACAGCCGACCATAGGCTTGGATATAGGCTCTTATGCTGTAAAGATGGTGGAGTTGTCTGGTTCTCCTGCCAGAGTGCCCGGCAGCCAGCCTCATAATCAAACCCTCCGAAGAATAGGCATGGCTCGTGTGCCGGCAGGGGTAATCTCCGAGGGCTCCATCAAGGAATACAACATATTGCTTGATATCATATCATCATTGCTGTCCAATCTCCAGCCCAAAAATAAAAAGGTCACCTCGTCCATTTCAGGCTATTCAGTGATCGTTAAAAAAATTACGCTTGGTTACAAGACAGAAAAGGAAATTGAAGACAACCTGGCCTTGGAGGCTGAGAATTATATCCCGTTCGATATTCAGGATGTCTTTATGGATTTTCATATGCTTAAAGAGGGCGCTACGGACAAGACCACGGATATTTTTCTGGCGGCCGCCAAAAAAGATATCGTAAATCTGTATGCCAACCTCATTCAAGATCTCGGTTTTACGCCATCCATTATAGATGTTGATACCTTTGCCTTGAACAACTCATTAGAGATGGCGGTTGCCGATAAACCGGATGCATTGAATGCTATTGGTATCATAGACATGGGTGCGACCAAGTCTAATCTCGTGATATCCGTTGCGGGTGAGCCGGTTTTCATGCGGGATATGGCCATAGGCGGTAATCAGCTGACAGAAGCCATAGCCGAGTCCACCGGCATGAGTTTCGACGATGCCGAACGGACCAAGCTCATAGGCACGACAGACTCGAGTCTTGCCGGCGAGATATCATTGGTGTGTATGGATGTTTGTCAGGTGTGGTCGGAAGAGATTCGAAAGGCATTGGAATTTTATCAGGCCAACACCACCTCCAGCCAGGGTCTGAAAAAATTATTCCTGACCGGGGGTACTGCCATGTTGGACGGTTTGATTCAAAAAATATCTGAAGCTGTGGGTATAGCGACCATGCTTTTTGATCCGTTTGAGGGTTTCGGGCTGGATAAGGGCATCAATCCCCGCTACGTACAGCAGATCGGCCCCCAATTTGCGGTGGCGCTTGGGTTGGCCTTGAGGACGGTGCAAAAATAATGATACGCATAAATCTGTTACCGGTCAGAGAATGGCGTAAAAAAGAGGCGCTGCGGCAGCTGATATCCGTCTTTTTTCTGTCTTTTCTGCTCATTCTGGTGGCCTGTCTGGCAGTGGGTATAACCCTGCAGACGAGAGTTTCCGCTGCCCGTGAAGCCCACGCCAAGCTGGAAGAGCGTAAAAAACAACTTGATTATGTGGAAAAGACCATCAAAGATTTGGATGCTAAGTCAAAAGAGATAGATAACAAATTCGCCACCATAGAAGACTTGCAGCGGGGCAGGACCCTCACCCTGGAGATATTGGATTATATATCCAGTGTCTTTCCTGGAGAGCGTATGTGGATTTCAAAGCTGGATTTGAAAGGGAACCGTCTGACCATGACCGGTTTCGCCCTTGACAATCATACGGTTGCGTTTTTTATGAGCAGACTTGAGCCTTTCAAGCTCTTCAAGGCAGTCACGCTGACCAGTATAGCCAAAAAGCCCTATGAAGGCCAGGAGATTAAAAACAAGGGCCAGAAGCAGAATGCCGATGTGCAGGAGTTGATGAATTTTGAAATTGCCGTGGACATTGAGGTCCCCAGGGAGCTCAAGCCGGCGTCAGGCGCCGCAAAACAGACTAAACAGGGCAAAAAGATATGAATATCGGCCTTTCATTGAATAAAATAAAGATACCGGCCAATCTATTTCAAACCCTCTATACCATGCCTTTGTGGCAGAAAGCGGCCATTTTTGGTGTCAGTCTGGCCTTGCCTGTTGTGCTTTTTGCAGTACTGTTCGTGTGGCCCTTGATGGAAGAGCTACAGGAAAAGCAAAATGCCATAGCCAAATTGCAGGGAGAGGTGGAGACTCTGGAGAAACGGGCGCAGCTCATTCCGGTGCTGCAGGAAGAAAACAGGGCCGCCAACGAGATATTGGCAGTGGCCATAAGATTACTTCCCGAGACACAGGATATCCCGTCAATTCTGGCCGAGTTGGCGACTCTGGGTAATGAAGCGCGTGTAACTGTGCTGAAGGTAAAGCCGGAGCAGGAGCAGAAGGACGTTTTTTATGCCACTATTCCCATTACATTGGAGCTTCAGGGCGGTTTTCATAATATTTTAGGTTTGTTGAATCGCATAGCACGCATGAACCGCATAGTGCGTATAGCCGACATTCAGATGGATGGGGCCAAAAAGGTTCAGGATATCTTCAGTCAGACCGCCGAGGGGCGGGTAGAAAGTCAGTCTGGAGGGCAGGCAGCGGATTTCTCCAGTCCTGAAGGGGCGTCTGAGACGGCAAGCCTTTGGCAGATAAACGCCATATGCAATGCCATGACATATCGTTTTCTCACTGAAGCGGAGATAAAGACTGAACAGGCCAAAAAGGCTGAAGAGGCTAAAAAAAAGGCAGGTAAGAAATAGCATGGGAACTATGACTGTGCTTATAATCTTGTCCAAGACCTTGCGAAGGATTTCCATATACGGGGATGCAACGTCGATTAAATACGCCCATCTCTCGCTCTGTCTCCTTTTGATGTGGTTATTGCTGGCTGCCTGCGATGGCGGACAGCAGACTATGCCAGAAGCGGCCTCATCGGTTAAGCAACCTTCTTCTGCCTCTGTGTCTGCCAGAATAACCCAGATGCAGGAGAGATTGCAGACGCTTCTAGAGCCGATTCAATATAAATATGTGCCGAAGGGTAAGTATGATATCTTTCAGCCTTTCATAAAGAGTGCGGTTCAGCAGTCGCAGACGCCACCCAGCCCAGCAGCCTGTGCGACTGCACTGGAGTGTATGGATGTGGGGCAATTAACATTGGTCGCCATAGTCAAGCGGGTCGACAGAAATTATATGGCCATGGTCGAAGATGCGTCAGGTGTAGGCTATCCACTCTGGCTTGGCACTAAAATCGGATATAAAAAGGGTGTGGTCGCGGATATCAGAGATGATCGTGTCATCATAAAGGAAGAGGGCCAAGACGTGCGAGGCAGAAATATATCGGTGGAGCGAGTCCTTTTTTTACATCCGGAGGGGAAATAATGAGGCAGCGTGTACCGTTTGGATTGATAACAGTGTGTTGTTTATTGTGCTCGACCATCTTTTGGAGTGCAGTCGAATCAGGTGCGGCCGAATCGGCAAAGACAACCGAGCGAGGGGATGTTAAAAATATAGTCAAAGATATAACGGCTGTTCAGCCTGCCGGGGCCGTCATGGGTCTGGAGCCTGTGGGTGTAGTAAAAGAAGCGGCCATTGCCCCTTCGAATGTAGTGTCCGGTAACGGGGATACTCCCAAGGCCAATGTGACGGCCCAGAATGCAGAGCGTATCAGTGTGGATTTTTACAAGGTCGATCTGCACAATGTCTTCAGGCTGCTTGGCCAAGTCAGTCATAAGAATATCGTTGTGGATGAAAAGGTAAATGGCACATTGACGTTGGCGCTTCAAGAGGTGCCGTGGCCGTTCATACTCGAGGTTATCAAAAACCTCAAAGACCTGGACAGCGTAGAGAGAGAAAACACCATCCTCATATATCCTCGGGACAAAAAAATGGATTGGGCCAAAGAGGAATCAGGAGGCGCGGGTGAACTGGAGATGGTGGACAAGTCTCTGGAGCTTTCAAAGAAAAAGATTCAATCACCCAGAGAGGCCGAGCTCGTCATAGACACACAGGATATGATTCAGTCCCCTCTCGAGAACATCATGAATGCCCAGGAAGTGATGGCAAGAGGATTGGCTGCGGAGAAAAGAGGGGATTTGAGACAGGCCAGGGAGTTATATGTACAGGCATCCGAACTTTGGCCGGAGAACGTATCCCTTTCCAAAAAGATAGCGGTTTTGGCCCTTGGTAGGAGTGGAGATGAGATAATGGCGTTGAACTATGCCAAAAAGGCCCTGCGTATAACACCAAGGGATGGAGAGGCCGCTACCCTGGCCGCAGTGGCTCTGGCCAGAATGGGAAAGGCCGAGGATGCCCGTATCTATTTCGAACGGGCCATGAATGCCGAGGATGTCTCCATGCAGACCCTTTACAACTATGCCGTTTTTCTTTTTTCGTCCGGCGCTTACAGGGATGCCATGAGAGTGACAAATAGGATTGAAACCAGTTTCGCTCTTTCGCCTGAGGTCATGTTGCTCAAGGCCATGTGTCTGGAGGCCCTCAACAGTCAAGAACAGGCGGCAGCGGAATACAGGGCGATTCTAAACGCAGGCAAGGGCGTTTCCCCGGAGATGTTGCGTGCGGCTGAACAGAGATTGCAGGCAATGGGCCGCAATAAGTAGATGGAAAACGTGAATCAGGAGGCGAGGAGAATGTCCATACAAAGATTATGCAGCGTGTCTGTTGTCATGCTGATTCTGAGTGTCTTTTTACTGGCGGGTTGTGTATTCCAACGGTCTGCATCTACTATGAAAGAAGGTACCCCGAGTGATATGCGAATGCAGGAAGGTCTTTCTCAGGGGATGCAGCACCAGGTCGATAATACTCAAAACCCTACTGCCTTAGCACAGGGTGCAGCCTATAAACCTGGTGTGGAGTGGCGTCCATCCTATGCGGTTTCCGATATGGCCATTCAGGTGGATGCAAACAGACTGCCCAGAATGAAGGTGGGTGCTGATATACATACCACAAAAGGTAAGGTGCCTCTGAATGAGGCCATAAAGAGAATGGCGGATTTGAAAGGGCTAAATGTAAGCTGGAACAGTGATGTGAATCAGACATACATGGTGGATGTGCATGTCAATGCCGATGACGACTATTGGGCCGCGCTGAGCAATATACTGCGTCAGCTGGATTACGGTTTTGAGCTGCAAGGGAACACCATCGTGGTGCGCTATAAAGAGACGCGCAAGTTCTATCTGTCAATGCCTTTTATATCAGCTAATTATAGGACTGCCACTGGTGGAGATATGCTGGGAGGTAAGGATTCAGCTACCAGTAGCTCCTTAGGTACTGCTACGGTGGGTAAAACCAGTGGTTTGGTAGCCCTGGAACACAAGGCGGATGCCATCGACTTGTGGGCCTCCATAGAAAAAAATCTGGACAAGATACTGAAGGTTCAGAGCATACAGGTAGGTCAGGCCACCCCTGGTCTTTCTGCCGAAGAGATTGCCGCAATAGAGGATGAGTGTATCAAAAAATATCCAAATCCAAAGGATGAGGACAAACGGGCTGCCTGTATAGACAGCGGTGTCAAAAGGTCTGACAGCAAGATGGTAGGCGGTGCATCTGCCAGTAAAACAGTAGAAGCCAAGGCTGCTGACAAGGCTAAATCAGATACTCCTCAACAGGGGGATCGTGAAGGTTTTTTCTATACCATCGACAGGCCGCTGGGCATCATTACTGTTACCGCGCCCAAGTCCCTTTTGGATCAGGTGGATGCCTATGTAAAAATGCTAAAGGCGGAGATGTCCCGTCAGGTGGTGATAGAGGCCAAAATCTTGGAGGTTACGCTCAACACAGGTTCTGAACGAGGCGTGGACTGGACCCAGTTTTTGAACAATGCCAAGAGTGAGGGCTTCAATATAAAGGCCAATTTCGGCAATAACGGCATGTTTTATCCCCATGGCACAAATCAGTTTCTGGCGAGCTTGAGTATGGATCGCCCGCAGTTTACACTCCTTCTGGACTTTTTGAACAATTACGGTAACGTGCGCGTGCTCTCCAATCCCAAGCTCTCAATGTTGAACGGCCAGCCAGCCATGATAACCGTGGGCAATACGGTAAAATATATAGACGAGGTAAAGGTTAACGAGACCAGCAGCGCCGGTTCTGTGACCATCACCTATGACATCAAGACAGCCAACATCCTCTCAGGAATCGGTCTGAGCGTTATGGCCAGCATTCAGGGTGAGGACGAGGTATTGTTGCACATAACTCCCATCACTACCGAGTTGCAAGAGCCCATTGAATACAAGGACTTTACCAGCTCCACCGGAAGCCTTGCCAGTGTAGGTCTGCCGCGTGTGGCCATTCGTGAGCTTACCACCATGGCGCGTGTCAAAAACGGTGAGTTCCTGATTGTCGGGGGCCTGATAGACAAAAAAGAAGGCAATGACGACAACGGAGTGCCTTTACTGGAAAAGTTGCCGCTCATAGGTTATGCCTTCAAGCATACAAGGGAATATAGCAATAAACGTGAGTTGATCATTTTGTTGCGGCCCGAGATCATAAATCTGTGATATGGCCCAATGAGATGTTTGACAATGCGGAATAGGAGCATATGTCCGAAAGCAACATTACAAGAATAGGTGTATCACTGCCCTCCGATTTGTTGAATAAATTCGACGGTTACATCGAAGTCAGACAATATACCAACAGATCGGAGGCCATTCGAGATCTTATCAGAGACCGGCTTATACAGCAGGACTGGGAGATGTCGGCCAACAAGGAAGTAGCCGGCACCATCACCTATGTCTATGACCATCATAAACGTGAATTATTGGACGAAATCGTAGGCATTCAACACGATTACAGCCAACACGTTCTGGCAACCCAGCATATCCATCTGGATCATCACAATTGTCTGGAGGTTGCAGTAGTCAGGGGCGTGCCTGCCGTGCTTTTCGAACTAACTAACAGATTGACTGCGCTGAAGGGCGTCAAACACTGTAAGCTGGTCATGACCACCACTGGAGCCGAGTTGAGCTGACGACCTTTTGAATTTGCCATTTAATGGCATCTCTGCATCTCTTCTATTCGTTTCTCATAATATGCCTTCTCGGTTTGTGTGGCGAGATCAATGGCTTTTTGTGCGTATGCCCTGGCCTCACGGCCGTGACCTAGGCGGCAATGACACTCAGCAAGAGTATCGAAGAAAGGGGCGATGGGCTGTAGTTGCGTCGCCTTTTGTGCATATTTCAGGGCCTTTTCAAGATTTGTTCGTGTTGCATTCGTATCCGTTGCTGTGATCCATGCCCAGTTGTTTAGGGCGTCAGGTTGATCTGGATTCAATTCCAGGGCTTGGTCCAGCAGCCGTAGGGCCCTTACCCGATTCCCGCGTTCAAAGAAGATCTGGCTGACCATGATATATATCTCGGGTTTTTCCTGTTCTTTGTGTAACAGTTTCTCAAGATATATTTCCATGAGATTGACCTTGGTGTCTTCCTGCCAGATGCCTACTGGCATCCATCTTGGAGACAATGCGAGCAATCCCAAAGTGACCAGTAGCAACATCTTGTAAAATTTGAGTTTTTTCTTGAATTGGATTAAAACAGACGGCGAATCGGCGGCATTTTGTAAAAATTGGGCTCGTTCCGCAATACTGTAATGATGCCAACTCGGTTGATTGCGTATGTTGCCCGCAATTATGCCGATCTTTTCCAATGCATTTATGAGGTGCCATGGTGATCCATGTATCTCGAACACGGCGGCATCCGCTTCTCTTTCAAAATTTCTCATGAAATAGCCCATGAAGAAACGAAAATATCCTACAATAAAAAGCATGAACGGTAGAACCATCAGAATGCTGGACATTTTCGGGTGTTCCGAATCCAGCCAAAAGGCGGTCTTTGCCAGGTCTTTGTGACTGAATGCCCAGGCTATCAATGGATCGGATAGATTATATAGAATCAAACTGTAGCCAAGCATGAATATAATATACCACAACATGTGCCGATATCTGATGTGAGCGATTTCGTGGGCGATAACAGCTTCAAGTTCATCTGTAGAAAGATATTTCAACAGACATGGTGTAATGAGTAGATAGCGGAATTTCGCTATGATACCCACTACAGCAGCAGTGCAGTTTCTATCATCGGGTTGTGGCCATATCAATATTTTACTGAATCTTATTCTGAATCGTTGTAGAATGGTTTCAATGACATTTTTGAGATATGTTTCGTTGATTGGAATGCAGCCCCAGCTGTATTGAATAAACCATGGTATAAGAATGGCGGCCATTCCAAGAAAGGCAATCAAAAAAATAAGAGATGCGGTTGTGGTGGACAGAAATGCCTGTATGTCGGGCACAGGGAGCATCTGTAGAATGGCTTCAAGTACGGTGAGAATTATATACGGCAAAATGGCAGGAAGCAGCATTTTGAGCCGTGCTGCCACAAAGGAGACGGGTGTTTGCATGGTCTCCGTGGACTGCATGTTTCTGACTGTTATATACCAAAGTGAAACCGAATAAAGCATGTAAAGCAGCAGGCCTGCCATATCTCCCAGGCTTGTTACCTGTTGTATCCATTCGACCTGGAACAAGGATGCCTTCAACTCCAGGAGATAAAGGTTGATAGCAAGAAACAGAAGAGCGGCCCATTGCAGTCTTTCCATCAGGACAAAAGAATGATATCTTCGAGCTGCTTGGCGTGTCATTATATGAACGATGATGCACCATGCAGCAAAGACAAGCCCTGCCATGCCCAATGTCTGGTATATATTGAGCTGAAATGAAGCGCCTTCATCTGAAAATGGTTTGACGGGAGCGCCTACGATGATGACCAGGGCCAGCATGAGATTGATTATCTGATTGTATGGCATGGAGTTAAGAATAGCATTTCTGTAATATAAATGAAAGTCAGGAGGCGTTTATGGATGGAGTACAGGTTTTGGAATCCTTGAAAACAGAAAATGTGATCGAGCGACTGCATGGCCTGGAGCCCAAGGCAATTTTGACACACCCGGTGTGGGGCATTCCGTTTTTCTGGAGCATCCTGTGCGTGTTGGTCTGCCTTGGATTTTTGTTCTTTCACATGTATCGTACCGCAAGCGTACTGGTGAGCGTGATCATCATGTGGTTCGGCGTCTATTATACGCTGCCTGATACCAGCCAGCCTATGACCCTTTCCGATCTAGCAGGGTTTGTAGGCGTATGCGTGGTGGTCATAGCGCTCAATGCCTATGTGTTCTTCGTAAAGGGAGACTGATGCGCCAGAGGCTTACTGAAATATATGAAAGGCTTTTTCAACACTTCGGACCGCAGGACTGGTGGCCGGGGGAGACGTCGTTCGAGGTCTGTGTCGGCGCCATTCTCACTCAGAATACCAGTTGGCAGAATGTCAAAAAGGCCATCGACAACCTGAAAGCCGCAGATATCTTGAGCTCTCATGCCATGTTTCGCATGTCTGAATCCAGTCTTGCAGAGCTGATTCGGCCTGCTGGTTATTACAATATCAAGGCAAACCGTCTTAAGGCATTTATAACTTTCCTGACACAGGAATTTCGAGGCGACCTCGATGCCATGTTTAAGACGCCACTTGAAGAACTCAGGAATCGTCTCCTGTCCATTCGGGGAATCGGACCTGAGACAGCGGACAGCATTCTGCTCTATGGTGGGAGGCTTCCCACCTTTGTGGTGGATGCCTACACCCTGAGGGCGCTTTCCAGACACGGTTTGATCTTCGAAGACGCCACATACGAGGACGTGCGCGGCATGTTTATGGACAACCTGCCGATTGATGTGCAATTATATAATGAATTCCATGCGTTATGGGTGGCTCTGGGGAAACGCTACTGTAAAAAGACACGGCCTCTGTGCAGCGGCTGCCCCCTTTTTGACTCCAAACAATAGGGTAATTCCCAATAGGTAACCCTTCTCTTGTGCTCGGCATCTGTGGCCTATGGCCTATGGTCGTTGCCGCCATTGGAACTGCAGGGCCTTGAATCTGCACGCATCCACACAATCTCCACAGTTCCAGCAATATATGGATGCACCTTCGCCCTGTGAGGGTTCGAGGCCCAGGGGACAGGCCCTGTCGCACTGTCTACATTTTGTGCATGCAGCCTCATTCTGTCGCACTTGAAGCCGTCTTTTAGCGCCCAAAAGGGCCAGAAGCCCACCCAATGGGCACAGATATCTGCAATAAAATCTACGTGTTATAAGATTCAGCGTGAGCACGATGAGAATGATAAGTCCCTCAATGGCCACTGTATGAAAGAAGACCAAAAGCATCAGCTCTCTGCCCACCAGTCCAGGAGGCGACAGAAACACGAAAAGCGGGGCCCCCATCACCATGGCCAGAACCACCTCCAACAAAAGTGCCAACCACAGCACATAGCGCGGTAGCAGCCAGATATCCTTTCGCACTACCCTGGCAAAAACAGCGGTAAGTCTGTCCACAATGCCTGAAAGAAAGTTTATGGGGCAGATCCATCCACAAAAGACCCTGCCGAGCAAAAAGGCCAGAAGCGCCGGCAAAAGCATGCCGATTACGAGCGGCAGATAGATTACCTTGGAGACCAATATGCTCTCCAAACCCTCGAGCGGAGACACGAACCAGAGCCTTCCTATGCCAAGGGATTGATACCACCCTTGCACGAAATTTATATGCAAGTAGTAGTTCAGAAAGGGGTTAACGAGAATGAGGAGAAAGGCCAGGCTTTGGATAGAGAAGCGAATCTTTCCCCAGGATATTTTTTCTAAAGCGCCATTGCTGTTTTGAGGGAGATCGGCGGGTTTCTTAAGGCCTTGTATTCTGATCTCTGAGCCAAGCCCTGAGACATTTGAGGAAATGTGTGTCTGGTTCATACCCTGGCTCCGCTGTAAATGGGTTCTATATTTATGGCCTTTTTGCCTGCTTCGGTGCTTACAGGGCAGCTATGCACACAGATGCCGCAGCCTGTGCAGGCCTTTTCGTCGATCACCGGCCTGAATTCATCGAGCCGAATAGCCTGCTCTTTGTATGGACAGACGTTATAACAGGTATGGCACAAGAATTCTCCCTTCCATGTGACACATCGCATACGATCTATGACCGCAAGACCCATTCGAGTCTCGTTCTTGGCTATGGGCAGCAGAGTACCGGTGGGGCAGACCTCTACGCATTTCATGCACAGGTAGCATGGAATCTCCATTGCAAAGACCATTGGAGTTCCGGCATAGACTCCGTATTTAATGCTCAATGGCCGAATGGAGCGATATGGGCAGACCTCCACGCATCTTCCACAGCGAATACATTTGCCCACGAATATATCCTCCTTTACTGCACCAGGAGGTCTGAGCATATTGGTGGCAACAGGTGAGCGGAAAAGGGAAGTGGCCCTGGCTTTTTGCGGTGTCAGCAGAAAGCAACTCACAACGGCCAGACCGCTGCTTAAAAAGTCTCTTCTAGACATGCTCATGGGCAGACCTCGTCCTCGACGTTTAGATATGTGACTGACACGGAAAGCACTCCGGGCTGCTGTTGAAGCTCATGTTGCGCTTGTTCTATCTCCTTGGATGTCTTGGACTCTACCACCGCTACTATGTTGTCTTCGTTCCATCCGTATATTTCTATGCCTTTCAATGTGGAGATGGCCTGTGCGGCCTGGTGCATAAATTGAGGCTCTACTCCTATCACAAGACCGGCTATGGGCATGGTATTCCTCCTTTTGTACAGGGTGCAGCAAAAAACGCTTGTCTTGTAACCTGTAAGGGCAGGCACAAGGCCTGCCTTACATCGTCAGAGAATTACATGGTCACTACAAAGGGTTTCAATGCCTGTGGCCCGGCAACACGTTTTATGCGGCAGGCGCATATCTTGAACTCGGGTTCCTTGGAGTTGGCATCGAATGCATCCTTGGTGACCTTGTTGATCATGCGATCTTCGTACATGTCGTGCCAATACACGAAGACCATGCCCTCGATGGGGCCTTCATAGACTTTGGCTGGCAGCAGGCACTTACCACGCCTTGACTCCACCTCCACCATGTCGTTGGGCGCTATACTCAGCTTTTGTGCGTCCTTTGGGTGAATTTCCACAAAGGCATAGGGGTTGGCGCGCATGAGTTCCGGAATGCGGCCGGTCATGCTGGATGTATGCCAGTGGTCTATGATGCGGCCGGTGGAGAGATATATGGGATATTCTGCATCCGGCTCCTCGGCGGCAGGCTTGTATGGCCGCAGCCAGATATAGAGTTTGCGGTCAGGTCTGGCGTAAAATTGATACGGCTTGTCGTCCTTGGCCTCTTTGTCCGCCATGGGGTCAGAACCTCTCAGGAATTTGGTCACAGTGCCGCCTTTAAGGGCGAATTCCTCTGTGGGCGCAGGCCACTGAACGCCATCAGGCATCTTGCTCAGCACCTCATAGGTGGCCCCGCGCAGGTCGTTGTCCTGATTGGCTGTGATTTTCTGGCTGTATTCCGTCCAGATGGCCTTGGGCAGGTCATAGTCCTCGTGGAGTCCTACAAACGGCTCTACACACTTGGCGATGACCGGATCGTTCAACTCCTTCGCCAGTTTCAAGGCCCACTCGCGCACCATCCACACCTCCGGTTTTGCCTCACCCGGTGGATTGACCGCCTTTGGAGTGAGCTGGCTTCGGCGCTCCGTGCAGCCATAGACACCTGTCTTTTCAAAATGGAATGCGGCAGGCAGTATGAGGTTGGCCAGTTCTGTGGTGCGAGTGGGAAAGATGTCGGAGACCATGACGAACACATCTTCTCTGGCCATGCCTTTTCTGTAGATTTCCATGTTGGGCAGGCTCTGGGCCGGACTGGTACAATTGATCCAGATGGCTTTGATCTTGCCTTCGTTTACTGCTTGAAACATTGCCACAGTATGTAGGCCTGGTTTGGGCGGAATGCGACCTGCCGGAACCCCCCACAGTTCTTCTATTTGAGCACGGGCCTTTTCATTGTCCACAGCCCGATGACCCGGCAGAAGATGGCACAGACCGCCTGCCTCGCGTACCCCCCCGCACGCATTGGGCTGGCCTGTGAGAGACAGGCTGTCAGCCCCTGGTTTACAGAGCTGGCCGGTCAGAATGTGCAGGTTGTGCACCATGTTATTGGCCCATACGCCGTGAAGGCGCTGGTTCAGACCCATTGTCCACATGCTGACAGTGGCGCCGGATTGGGCAAAGCTACGGGCTACCTTTCGAATCAGGTCGGGTGTGACGTTCCCACCGCATATCTTGGATGCCTTTTCCGGCGTATAATCCGCTAAAAACGCCTTGTATGCCTCAAAATCTACTGTTTCAGGCCCTTTTTCGCCCTGTTTTTTAAATGCTGCATAATCCTTCAAAAAGTTTTCGTCATAGAGCCTTTCTTCAATTATCACATAGGCCATGGCGTTCAAGAGGGCCAGGTCAGTGCCTGGTTTGAACTGAACGTGCATGTCGGCTATGCGTGAGGTGGGAGATATGCGCGGATCTACGTTTATGACCGTGACCTCTTTGGGGTTGTCCAGCTTGCGTCGCATCACCCTTCTGAAAACAACAGGATGTGCCTCGGCCATATTGCTTCCGATGATGAAGAAACACCGGGCCTTTTCTATGTTGGCATAGCCGCCGATGGGTTCATCCGCACCAAAAGAGGTCATGTATCCTACTGCGGCGCTGGCCATGCAGAGCCTTGGATTGCCCTCTACGTTGTTGGTGCGAAGCCCTGCGCGAAAGACCTTCTGAAATAGATATGTCTCCTCGGTCTGAGCCTGACCTGAGCCGTAATATGCCACCGAGTCGTTGCCGTTGGCTTTAACTGCCTTGGCGAATTCCTTTGCCGCTATATCCAGGGCCTGATCCCAGGGGATTTCTTTGAATTTATCGGTCTTTTTGGCACGATACAGGGGTTTTTTGAGGCGGTCAGGGTGTCCCATCACTTTATAAAAGAGCATACCCTTCATACACAGATAGCCCAAGTTAGTGCGGGAATCGGCCACTCCGCGAATTACCACAGGTTTTCCATTCTTGAGCCCAAGGTCTACACGGCAGCCTGTGCCGCACAGGCGGCAGGTGCCGCGCACCCATTTGTCTGCCTCTGCCTCTGCAAACGCCCTGTCCATCTTAAATGGCAGGTTCATGCCCACGAAAGATGCGGCTGTTATGGCAGCGCTTCTTTTTATAAATTCTCTACGAGTAAGCATGGTTTTCCCCTCCTTTATTTAGAGACCTGAAACCGGTGTGCTTTATGACACTGCCAACAGGGTTTGTTCTCTGAATGACCGAAAGCCTCGGCATGACATACGGCGCAACGGTTTACGTCAGGCACTGTCTGCATGTTTTCAAATGTGCCATGACACTGATAACATTTTACATTTCCGATGCCGTGCACTGATTCGAACCACTCCTGGTATATCTTGGGAGTGGATGTTTTGTGGCACTCGTGACATGGCATAAGCTTGTCCTGCTCGGTCACCGCGGGATGTGTGCCCGTTTTTGTAACAGCCTGTTTTTGGGCTTGTGCTGAAAAAGCGAGGAAAGACAGGCCGATTGCCAGACAACCAGCCAGAAATACGCCTTGTTTTCTGTTTGTAACATACATAACCGCCTCCCGAAGAATGATGAGGGAAGTCCAAAAAATAAAGAACAATTTTTGGGACTTCCCATGAAAGAGAAGTGGAAGGACGGGTGTTATGCCGCCCTTCCAAATTTAGGCCCGATGATTACAGCCTGTCCTGTGTTCCGAACGGGTCCTTGAGCTCCTGCTCGGGCTTGAAGTTCAGTTTTTTGTCTCCCCGATTGTTTAGATACTTGGGCAGCTCCAGATCGATCTTTTCTGGCACAGCCACTCCTGCCTTGGCCAGGGCATCCCGCAAAAGCACCTCTGCCTTAAAGCCGAAGGTGGTGGCATCACCTGCCATGCGCATGGCCTCGGGCGGGTTGTGAAAGCCCAGTGAGTTCTCAGCGCCCAGGAAGATGGTACGGTAGAAGGCCTCCAGATAAAGATCCTTGGCCTTGTCGTAAGCGGCCTGGTCTATGTTTTTGCCTTCTTCCTTGGCCTTGTTGGCCATCTCGAAGAGTTTGGCAACGGTTGCCGTCTGATAGCCTGCTCGAATTATGAGAGATGCGGTGTGATCCTGTATCTCGAATACCTGCTGACGCAGCCATTCCGGGCTTTCGGCATGGCACTGTACGCAGCCCTTGAGGTCGTTCTTAAGCGGACTCATGATGCGGTGATCCGAGACCTTGGCCGTCCCCACCTTTGTGTAGGGCATGTGGCAGTCAGGACAGGAGACGCCGGCGTTCCAGTGCACGCTGTTATTGGAGTAGAGCTCGAACTCGGGATGGCGAATGTATGCGACTTTGAAGCCGGTCACAGCCTGTTTCCATTCCAGATAGGCGGGATCGCTTTTCATGACCTTGATGATGTTTTCGATGGAGATATTGCCCATCTTGCTGCCCTGCCATGGAAAGAACACCCCTTCGCTTTTCATGTCCTTGTCCTTGTTTATTATATATGTGACATGACACTGGGCGCAGACCAGGCTTCGCATTTGAGTATGCGTGACATTTTTGGGGTCGGTTCCCATGGCCTGAAGGGCCTTGACCAGCGTAAATCCGCGAGAAAGATGCAGTGACATGTCTTTGTTGTCATGACAATCGATGCAGGCCGCCCCCAGTTCCCTATGTTTTTCAGGTATCTTTGCCCATACTTCTTTATACGGTTTGGCGTAGTAATCCTTGCCCATCTCCTTTTCCAATGAAGGGGCATACGGGGTTTTGCAGGTGAGACAGACGCCCCCTGCCTTCAACCTGGACTGGTCGATATCCAATTGATCTTTTATCATATACCAGTGCCCGCGCGGCTCGTTGTATTCTATGCCGAATCCCCAGCCTTTGAAGAGCAGGGCCATGAATGGATACTCCGAGAGCTTGTCGTATATGATCTTATCCGTGTCCCAGCCTTTCTTCCACTTGCTTTTGCCGGCAGGTGTAGGTTCCTGCGTCTCTTTCCAGAGTTCATATTCTATGGGGAATGCCTTGCCCCACGCCTCGGGGTCGATCTCGTTGTCTGCGATCTTGACCGGTCTGACCGCCTCTGTTTTAGGTGGTTCGCTGCATGCGCCCATTAACATACCGGCCAAAAGCCCTGTTCCAACCATCAAAACCGTCTGCCATTTCTTCATATTTCATCTCCTTTCGTAAATTAAATTGTATCCCTCATTCCTGAATAGCGATGAGTGATGCGTTTATGACAACTCCAGCACTGCCGATCCTTTTGAATGTGCGCCACTGCCTCGGCATGGCAGCGAATGCAGTTGGCCTGCAATACCTCCTTGGCATGCTCGGATGCATGTATTTCGTCCGGCACTCGGCCTGAATGAAATACATACATATCCTTCATGCCGTCCAAAGACTTCCAGACATAATAGGCTGCCTGGTTTTGATGAGGCAGATGGCATTCCACACACCACTTTCGACTGTGTGCGCCCGCCTTGCCCCAGGCAGTGTACTCCGCCTCCATGACGTGACAGGATGCGCAATACACGGGCTCACTGGTCTTGGCCATGATCTTAGGAACAGTCATCAGCATGACCAACCCTGCAATGGCCGCCAAAATAACACCTGCGGTTAAATAGACCTTCATGCCTTCCTCCTTTCGTGAAAATATGGAATAAAAAGAGACAAAAACGCATTCCACCTCCCTTATCATGTTTTTTAAGACATACATCTGTTATGAGCCATCATAATATGACAATGAGTAAATGTGTGTTTAATGGAGTTGCGTGCTCGTTAAAGATGTTACAAGGTTGTAACGGAAGCATGTGCAAAAGAAGGGTGTTCAGGCCTGTAAAACTGAGTGATTTGGAGTGATTCAGGCCTTGTTTAGGCAGGCCTTGACCGCCTCTTCGATGCGTTTTACGAATATTGCATGGGCGGTCGTGTTCTTGGCGTGTGGATTGAAGGGCATTAGGCAGGTCTTGAAGCCCATGCGCACCGCCTCGTTCATACGGGTCTCCCATTGACTCACCGGCCTGAGTTCGCCTGTAAGCCCGATCTCGCCAAAAATCACCTGATTTGATGGCAATGGTATGGCCTTGAAACTGGAGAGAATGGCCATGACCACTCCAAGGTCCGCCGCTGTCTCGGTGATGCGAAATCCGCCGGCCACGTTTATGAACACATCCTGGTCATAGAGCCGTAGGTTCAGATATTTTTCGCATACCGCAAGGAGCATGGCCAGGCGGTTGCTGTCAAAACCAGTGGAGGTACGTCGGGGGTTCACCAGATACGAGCGGGTCACCAGGGCCTGTATCTCCACCAGAATGGGTCTTGTCCCTTCAAGGCAGGGTGTTATGACCGAACCGAAGACATGCTGCTGCCGTTCACTCAAAAAGAAGTGCGATGGGTTGTCAACATCTTGAAGCCCGCCTGAGGTCATTTCAAACACACCGATTTCATGCGTAGGGCCGTATCTGTTTTTGACTGTGCGCAGAATACGAAAAGACTGCCCTCGGTCTCCCTCAAAATAGAGGACTGTGTCCACCAGATGTTCCAGTAATCGAGGCCCTGCAATGGCGCCGTCCTTGGTGACGTGTCCCACTAGAAACAGAGAGACGCCCATGGCCTTGGCGAACTGCACCATGCGGAATGTGGCCTCACGCACCTGGGCCACACTGCCCGGCGCAGAAGAGATATCCTGGCAGATCAAGGTCTGTACCGAGTCGATGACCATCACTTGGGGTTTCAGTCTCGTGGCCTCCTCCTGTATATGCTCAAGGCGTGTGGACGAGAGCAGCCACGGTTCGGCGTATGAGGTGGTGTTTTCAATCGCCGCGCTTGATGAGGTGTTCTGCAGAGTTTTTGAGTCTTTGTTCGTGCCGTGCAGGCGTGTTGCCCTGGCCTTTATCTGAGACAGAGATTCCTCGCCGCTCACATACAGGCAGGAGACATTGTGGGCCGCCAGATTGCACAGGATCTGTAACAGCAGTGTGGACTTGCCGATACCTGGCTCTCCACCAATGAGCGCCACTCCACCTGAAACCAGGCCGCCGCCCAGCACACGGTCCATCTCCCTGCTGTCCGTGCCGATTCGATGGCCGTTCAAATCGCATTGAATGCCCGACAGTTTTAGAGCATGTTCACCTTCCTGCGCGATGAAAGGCATGGCTGCTTGCGGCCGTTCTTCAACCATGGTGTGCCATGCCTCGCAGCCAGGGCACTGACCGAACCACTTGGAAGCCACATAGCCGCAGCTCTGGCATACAAAGGCCGATTTACTCACCCTGCTCACTGGATATCCTCCTTATCATGAATGGGAGATTGTTCTGGAAGAGGTAGTTTTACAGCGACCTCAAGCCCCCCTGTTTCATGATTACTGAAGACGATGTTGCCGTGCATGTCCTCCACAAGGCGTTTTACGATGGCAAGCCCCAGGCCCGTGCCCCGTGTTTTCGTGGTGACAAATGGTTCGAACACGCGCTCCTGCATGTCCCTTGGAATGCCTGGGCCATTGTCGTTTACCTTCAGTTGCAGCATGTCGTTCTGTACCACAATCGACAGACGTACCTCCGGATGTTCCTGATCTGCCACAGCATCACAGGCATTGTTCAGCAGATTGGTTGCGATCTGTGTGAGTTTGGCCCAGTCAAAGAGAGTTTCATGGCCTTCGCATAGACAGACACAATGCCTGTCCGGCCTGGAGATGGCCATCTTTCTCGTGAGTTCCTCGCAGAAGGCGGCCGGAGTCATGCGCTGTAGGCCGGTGTGAGCGGGTTTGGCATATGTGAGCAGGTCCCATGTGAGCTGTTCCAGGCGCTGTGCCTCTTTGACTATGATTTCCAGGTCATCACGCAGTTCCTGTGGAATATCCTCTATGAGATGGAGCTGGGCGAAACCCTTGATGCTGCCAAGGGGGTTACGAATCTCATGGGCCAGTGTGGCCGCCATTTCTCCAAGAAAGGCCATCTTTTCCTGCTGTTGAAGCCTGGCCGCCAGCTTTTCGTTGCGTTTCCATTCCAGAAAAAATATAAGTGTCAGACCCCAGAGCGTGAGCAGCGAAAAAGACATAAGTATAAGCTGGACATTGGCCCTGCGTGTTATGCTTTCGGCTTCATAGGGATGAATGGCGATTCTCAGCACAGCGGTTCTTTCGCGAGTTTCTAACTGTTCGGATATAGGGTGTTCTTCATCTTCGGAATCCAGTTTGGAGATGGCTGTCTTCTTGTAAACCGTATCCGTTATGCTCACCGGAAAATCCAACACAAAGACCATCTCTCCTGTTGCCAGAGGTGTATAATAATATAGCGGCTGTTTGCGCTCCACCACCTTTTCTATATTGTCGTCCGCTATTTTGCGGCCTCGTAATTTTTCGTTGGAATGCAGTATGATGGTGCCGTCTTCGTCGTAGAAGGCGAGAAAGGCGATCTCTTCATTTTTGGCTTCCTGTAAAAATTGTTTAAGTACGGTGGGTTCCACTCCCAGCTTTTCCAGCGTAATGCCCACGTTTACGGCTATGCCAAGGGCGCTCTTTTCTAACAGATTGCGGGAGGCCTCTCTGGAGATGCGGTGTGTGCTGATTGCGCTCAGTATGGTCAAGGCCGAAAAGAGCGCTAAAATGATGAGGGCCGTGATGCGGTAGATGGAATGGCCCCGTAATGTAATGGTGCTGAGTTGACGCCACATAACTGCATTTTAAGTCAAATTCCAAAATGTTCCACATAAAAATCACTTGCAAAAAATAAACAATGAGTTATGGTCATTTAGACATAAATTCCAATCAAGGAGGTCTGTTATGCAGAAATACCTGAAAAAACACCTTGTTGCCATGTTGTCCGCAGCCTGCATGTTCGGAATTGCAGGCACTGCTCTGCCGGTCTGGTCAGCCGACAGCGCTGCGCCGGCGCAGTTGGCCGCCGATGACCCTGTGGCTGGAGAAAAGGCCGTATTCGCCAAGTTGAAAGAGGAGTTTCCCAAGGATCACGTTATTACAGTGGAGCAGTTCAAGAAGGTGTGGGAGGATGTCCTGGCTGGCAAGATGCCCAATACCTATCTGCTGGACCTGCGCACCCATCCTGAATTCAACACCTTTCACATCGAGGGTGCGGATCATATACACGCAGGCCATGTCTATACTGTGCCTGGCAAGATCAAGGACACCAATGCAAACATCTATTTGCTATGCCGTACAGGCCATCGGGCCTATTATGTCGGTCATTTCCTGAGAGAATACGGCTATAAAAACCTTTGGATCGTGGATGGCGGTATGGTGGCATGGATGAAGGCTGGCTATCCATTGGTCAATCAGTTCATGGGGCATTTTACGGCCCACTACGCGGATTTCCAGAAGGATTATGCGCCTGATTTCAGAGAAGACGGGAAATACCGTGTGAGGGAGTTCCATCCGTATTGATTCGGTGATTTTTGCTTAAAACTAAAAAGGGCGGATATCCGCCCTTTTTTATTGCCATTTGTAATGGGTGGTTGTGCAATTAGCGCATTACCTTGGAACAATTTCGTAGTTGTCACAGATGCCGTCTCCGTCCACATCCACAAAGTTCTTCAGGTGCAGGGCCTGGTATGCCTCGTAGGTCTGAAAGATATCACAGATGCCGTCTCCGTTTTCATCTACAAACGGCACGCCGAATGAGTGATAAAGAGGGGTATCCTGCACTATGTCACAGATGCCGTCTCCGTTTTCATCCACGAAGTTCATTCCGCCTGTGAGCTGACGAAAGGTCTCGCGATTTACAAAGGGGTCCTGCGAGGTGTCCACTGAGAACGCCGGATAGTTCTGCGGGCCGTTGGCTCCGCGGAAGTTGTACATGGCACCCATGCCGCTGTTCTGTTGGCTCATGTCTGTGGTCTGGGTCTGTTCCATGGTCGTAACTTGCTGGGTTACGCCGTTTCCTGTATCAGGCACATTGGGTGCCATGGCTGCATGGGCGCTTAAGGACATGGACACCAGGCCTGCCACCATACCACTGCATACGAACTTCATAGCTTTTTTCATTGGAATACCTCCTATCGAGTTGTTTTTTGAAAAATCTTGAAAGATTGACGGCAGTGCCACCATGAAAAATCTTTTCAAGATTTTCTATTTGTGTTTTTTATAAAGCCAGAAGTATGCCAAAATTAAACTTAATAAAAAACAGAAAGTTACAAGAATAGACAATGAGTTTTTTCGACAAATGACATTATTTTTCGACAAAAGTGTCGTTTGTGAAGGAGTGTTTTAGGTGCTGATGACTCTTAGCACCTCTTCCGGTGTGGTGATATGGTTCAAGACCTTTCTCAGGCCGTCATGCTGCATGGAGGTCATGCCGTCTTTTATGGCCTGGGCGTAAATGGCCTGTTCACTGGCCTGGTCATGTATGAGTTCCTTGACGGCATCGGATACAGTCAATATCTCGTATATGCCTATTCTGCCCCAAAATCCTGTGTTGCGGCACTTGGTGCAGCCTTTGCCATAGGCTATTGTGATAGGTTGTGCTTCATGTGAGGGATATGCCCGCAAATAGCCAAGGGGGGCCAGGTCTTGAGGAGTTACGGTGAGTTCGGTCTTGCAGGCAGGGCAGATCATGCGCACCAGCCGCTGGCCTACCACTCCCAGCAGTGTGGATGAGATGAGATAGCTCTCAAGACCCAGGTCTTTGAGCCTTGTGATGGCGCCTGCTGCGTCGTTGGTGTGTAGAGTGGAAAATACGAGATGGCCGGTCAGTGCGGCCTGAATGGCATACCTCGCGGTCTCCAGGTCACGAATCTCACCCACCATGATGATGTCCGGGTCCTGACGCAGGATATTGCGCAGAATGCTGGAGAATGTGACATCGATGTGGGGTTGAACCGCTATTTGATTGAATTCCTCATGAATCATCTCCACCGGGTCCTCGATGCTCACGATATTGACTGCAGGTGTGCTCAAATGCCTCAGAGTGGAATAAAGGGTGGTGGACTTGCCGCTTCCGGTAGGGCCTGTCATGAGCACTATGCCATGAGTGTGTTGCAATATCTTTTGATAGCTTCGAAGATCGTGATCCGAGAAGCCCAGTTCCGTCAGGTCCTTGAACAGGATATCCGCGCTCTGCAGTCTCAAGACCACCTTTTCACCAAAGGCCACCGGCACTGTGGAGACGCGCACCTCAGCCTCCTGACTCTTCCATGCGATCTTGAGTCTGCCGTCCTGTGGTCTGCGTTTTTCCGCTATGTCCAGTCGTGACATGGCCTTTATGCGAGTGGAAATGGCCTCGTGCACCGTGCGGGGCAGGCGATAGACCGTGTGTAGCATGCCGTCTATGCGGAGTCGAATCCAGGTCTCGTTGCGTTTGGGCTCTATGTGAATGTCGCTGGCCCGCTGTTCCATGGCGTATTGCAGCAGGTGATCTACCGCCTTCTGAATGTGTTTGTCCGATGCGGCGGTCTCGGGTGAGGCCAGAGATATGTATTGCTCCAGATTGGAGATGTCCACGGTGTTTGAGTCGTAAAGCGCTGTCTCCGCAGCCAGAATGGAGCGCTTGAACTCGAAGAAATCTCGAATGATGTATTCTATATCGGCCTTGGGAGCGACGATCAAACGGATTTCGCCTTGAAAGACTCGCTCGATATCGCCTTTCAGTTCCTTGTCCAGGGGATTGTAGCATGCCGCTGTCAGCAGGTCGTCTTGAACGTTTATGGGCAGGACCAGTCTTTTTCGTGCAAAAGAGGCTGGCAACAGCCTGGTTACCGTATCCATCTCCAGTTTCAGGGGATCGAGCCTCATAAAAGTCCAGTTCTGATCCTGTGCTATCAAAGTCAAGATATCGGCCTCTTCTAGAATGCCTTTGCCGTCGGCCTTGTTCAGATGCAATCCGCTCAACCATTGCACCAGGTCCTGCCCCCTTCTTTTGGCCACCACCGTACGCGGGGTCAATTGCAGTATCTGCTCCTGTGTGAGCAGATTGTGTCTGCGCAGCAAGTTGAAGAGATATTCTACGTCATAATATGGATGTATCGTGTTTTTCATGGAGTTCAGGCCTTGTTGGGTTTGAGCAGAAGAGTGACCTCGTTCAGCACGGCATATCGCTCCAGTTCCTTTTCCAGCAGGCGCACATACGGGCAATCCGTGATTGCCAGCAGTGTGTTTCGTTCCATGAGGATATCGGATCTGTCCGGTTGCTGTTCTATGACATAGGCGAAGATCTGTGGTCTTTTGCAGACATCCGGTCGTTTTTCATAGATGTTACAGCGTTTGTTTGCGGAAAGATGTGGACATAAAGCGCCCTTGGTAAGAATCAGGCTGTAGCCATGACGCCAGTGATAAACCGCAGGAGGCAGGAGGTAGAACGGTTTTCCATCTATTTGGAATGTGTCGGCTGAATAAGGGTCGAAATCGCCTCTGAATGGAGTTTCGATGGCCTTCAACTTAAAAAGTGACAACTCTTCAGGCTGAAGGGGAATTTCGAAGAATTCCTGAACCGCAGCTGCTTTCGGTCCTTCACAGCACAGAGAGCAGTCCATGGAGGAACAGAACAGCGAATTAATTGTTTCAAGTTCGGTCTGCATCACATGTTGTTTCATGAGGCATAAAACGGCTGAAAATACATTTAGCGGTTCATTCCGTTCATTCAGCACCACCTGATGAAGCCCTTGAGTATTTTGGCCGTGTTTCAGTGTATCATACCATGGAGCAGGCCATTTTATGGCGGTCAGTCTTCTGGCCGGGGTTTCATATATGACTTCGTCCGTCTCCAATCCCTCAGGTAATGCCTTCAAAAGCCCTTCCCATGTCTCATACGGGCTTGCCAGATAAAGCATGAGACAAAGCCTTGTCAAAGGCCAAAGAGGTGTGTGGAGAAGTTTTAGACCTGTTTGCCAGTTATCGGTATTCATTTAATGTTGAATTTTAAATGGTGAATGTCTAATTGAGATAAGCATCAAATTATAATCAATTCAGGTAGTTATTCCTGAATTTAACATTGCATTAGCCGCTTTCACCATGGTATCACAGTCGAGCCCCACCAATTCCTTGAGTTTTGCCGGGGTTCCGTGTTCGATGAATACATCGGGGATTCCGAGACTTCTGACCTTTGCAATGATGTTTATGGCATGCAGCGCCTCCATGACTGCAGATCCGAAGCCGCCCGCTATAGCGTTTTCTTCTATGGTCAAAAAGATGGGTTTTTGCTGGGCGAGGTCTTGCAACAGTGGGATGTCCAGGGGTTTTACGTATCTTGCGTTTACAACAGAGGCGGAGATACCTTGTTTTATCAGGATGTCGGCGGCCTGTAACGCTGTGTATGTGAGTGGTCCTGCTGTAAGGATATGGAGATCCGTACCCCGTACAAGCTGCTCCCATCTCCCTATTCCTATTGTATTAAAGCACCAGTCCAGGCTGACTCCGATGCCAGCGCCCCGAGGATAGCGGATGGCGGTGGGGCCGGAATGCTGAAGCGCCGTATAGAGCATGGATTGAAGCTCGTTTTCGTCTTTTGGAGTCATTATGGTCATGTTCGGAATGGCCCTGAGAAACGAGATATCGAAGACCCCGTGGTGCGTGGGGCCGTCGTCTCCCACCAGACCGCCTCGATCTATGGCAAAGACCACGGGCAGGTTCTGAAGGCAGACGTCGTGAATGATCTGGTCGTATGCCCGCTGCAGAAAGGTGGAATAGATGGCGACCACCGGTCTCATGCCTTCTAATGCCAGGCCCGCCGCAAAGGTCACGGCGTGTTGTTCCGAGATGCCCACATCGAAGAAACGATTCGGGAACTCCTTTGCAAAGGCGGAAAGCCCGGTTCCGTTGGGCATGGCGGCTGTTATGGCCACGATGCGATCGTCATCGCCGGCAAGCCTTACCAGGGTCTGGCCGAATATCTCCGTGTATGAAGGTGGAGTGGTGGTATTTTTGGTTTTAGGTTTACCGGTAGCTATGTCAAATGGCCCCACACCATGAAATGCCTCAGGATGTTCCTCCGCAGGGGCATATCCCTTGCCTTTTTTGGTGAGTACATGCACCAAGACGGGGCCGGCGATCTCATTGACGTTTTTGAGGGTTTCGATGAGTGCCTCCAGGTTGTGTCCTGGAAGCGGCCCGATATATTCGAACTGTAGGGCCTCGAAAAGCATGCCTGGAGTCAGCAGCGCCTTAAGTGAGTCTTCGCTGCGTTTAAGCAGACTCCATATCTGTTCACCTGTATCGCTGCGTTTTAGAAAGCCTTCCATTTCCCTTTTTATGCGAGATGCAAACTTACCTGTGAGTTTTCTGCTGAGAAAAGAGGAAAGCGCGCCTACGTTGGGCGAGATGGACATCTCGTTGTCGTTCAGAATGACAATGAGGTCTTTTTTGAGGTGTCCTGCATTGTTCAATGCCTCGAAGGCCATGCCTGCGGTCATGGAGCCGTCGCCTATGACCGCAATGACGCGGTTTTTCGCCTTTTTGTGTTGTAACGCCGTGGCCATGCCCAGACCTGCTGAGATGGATGTGCTTGAGTGGCCTGTGTCCAGGCAGTCGTAGGGGCTTTCAGCCCGTTTGGGAAAGCCGCTGATGCCGCCGTATTGGCGTAGAGTGTGAAATCTATTCAATCGGCCTGTGAGTAGCTTATGTGCATAGGATTGGTGGCCTACATCCCAGATGATGCGATCAAATGGGGCATTGAAAACATAGTGCAGGGCTATGGTCAGTTCGATTACTCCTAAATTGGGCGCTAAATGGCCGCCGGTTTCCGCAACTGTCTCAACGATCTTACGGCGCAGTTCCTGGGCCAGCATCGTCATCTGTTTGAGATTCATGGCCTTGAGATCATCGGGCGATTTTATGTTTGAAAGGAGTTTATACATGTCAGTGGTCCCGTCTCATTACATATTCCGCTATGGCCTTGAGGGGTACGGCCTGGTCGTTTAGGGTTGCAATGTCTTGTATGGCCAGTTTACAGAGTTCCTGCATTCGTGCTTTTGCCTGTTTCATACCGTAAACAGCAGGCCAGGTGGCCTTTTTTTTGCGTTCATCCGAGCCTTTTGGCTTGCCCATGATCTTTTCGTCTCCTTCGATATCGAGGATGTCGTCTCGAATCTGAAAGGCAAGCCCTATGTGGGCACCGTACTGTGTCAGTGCCTGGAGATTCCGTTCACTTGTTTCCGCCAGTATGCCACCCAGCAGTACAGATGCCTGAAGCAGTGCCCCTGTCTTTCTGCTGTGAATATAGTCCAGTTCCTTCTCAGATATTTCACGGCCCTCCAATTCCATATCAGCGGTCTGGCCGGCCACCATGCCGTTCATACCGGCTGCCTGAGCCATGAGATTTATGGCCTTAAGGCGTGTTGTTGCCGAGATTGGACATTCTGATGGGGAATTGGAGCAGATATCGAACGCCAGGGTCAGCAGGGCATCCCCTGCCAGTATCGCTATGGCCTCACCGAATTTTTTGTGACAGGTTGGTATTCCACGCCTTAGAGCGTCATCATCCATGGCAGGTAGGTCATCGTGTATCAGGGAATATGTATGGATACATTCCAGGGCACAGGCAAATGGCATGGCGGTTTCTATTGGAAGTCTTTTATGGTTTACGGCATCAAAAGCAGCCAGGGCAAGGATGGGCCGCAGTCGCTTGCCACCGGCCATCAGGCTGTAACGCATGGCCTCGAATAGGCGGAATGCAGGAGAGGTATCCGATGGTATGAGCTGTTTCAAATGGGCGTTTATCAGTTCTTGTCGCCCCTTGAGATAGGTCTTCAGTTCAAAAAAACGTGTTGTCATGATGGGTTGGGCTGTTTTTTTAGAGATTGGGCCATGTCTATGTCTTTGAGTACGGGCTCTCCGGCAGCGTTTGCCGTGAGTTCCTGAAGCCGCTGCTCCGCTGCATTCAATGCCTGGTTACAGAAGCGGATCAATGTCACGCCTTCTTCAAAGACCTTGAGGGCCTGTTCCAGGGGCAGGTTCTCTTCCTCCAATTTTTGAACGCGCTTTTCCAGTTCTTTGAAGGCGGTTTCGAAATTCATGGGTTGGGTTGGAGCGGATTTTCTTGAAGGCATGGTTCGTTTATGTTACCTCATATTATATGAAACTTGAAGATAATTTAGTCGTTAAGCTCGAACAAGACAATAGCCAATCCATAGGTTGCCGCAGGGAACCTATTTTTCTTCAGACCATGCTGTACGGTCTATCGAAGGGGTGGCTTTCTACACTGAGACCCATGTTTCTGAATGCAGGTAGATTTCGGGATTTGCTTGGTTCCGGAAAACGGTTTGTATTTGTGTGCTGGCATTCAGATGTGGTATATCTTGGATTTCAAGTGCCTAAACCCACGGTGTTTATAATCAGTCCAAGCAAAGATGGCGATATCCTTGCAGGTTTGCTCGAGCGCTGGGGTTACGAGGTAGAGCGTGGTTCCCGTAAAAAAGGTGGGGTTACGGCCATAAAGCGTATGGCCCAGCTCATGGAAGGCAAGGGATTGCATGCAGGAATAGTGGCAGACGGCTCACGTGGCCCTGCTCATCGAGTGCAAAATGGCCCTGTGATTTTGGCAAGGGACACAGGGGCATGGCTGTTTCCTGTGGCCATGGCCGCAAAACCCATGTGGAGGGCCGGAAGTTGGGACAGGACCAAGGTCCCTCTGCCCTTTGCACGTGTGGTGATCGCCCATGAGGAGCCATTCGCTGTGCCTGAGTCGGTCAGGGCCGGAGAACTTGTATTTTGGAAAAAACGGTTGGAAGAGGCGTTGAACAATGCAGAACAGAAGGCTGAGGATGTTTTGAAATGACTGAATCATTTATACATTGGAATTTCAACGGGCTTGATGTGCTTCTTGTGATCATCGGTCTTTGGTTTGTGCTGCGTGGATTTATGACCGGTATAATAAGATCAGTGGCCTCCATCATTGGGATTGTGTTGGGGTTTGTGACAGCGGCTTATGGAGCGGTGTTTGCAGCTCCATTCTTGGCTCCACTGGTACAAAACGCGACCTTGGCTCTGGTGGTGGCCTTTTTTCTGATCTTTTTCAGTATCTATGTGGCCATGTATCTGGTGGGTGTTACACTGAATTCCATATTCAAGATGCTGAAACTTGGGTGGTTGGATATGGTGTTGGGCGGTGTATTTGGTTTGGCCAAGGGACTCATTCTTGCCTGCATCCTTGTCTTCATTCTGACATTCGCATTGCCACCGCAGCACCCTTTTTTGAAGGATTCCAGCCTGTATCCCCTGGTGAGCCAGTTGAGCAGGGAGATAGGAGCCTTTGCTCCTGAGGAACTTCGAGGCAAGTTCATGTGGAAGTGGAGGAAGAACAGAGAAGACGGCAATGGCAGGCGCATCGAGACCGGCGGAACCGGATTGAAGGTGGAGATATAGAGAAAGGCAAAGATAATGTTGAATGAAGGGACGCAGTGTGAAAAGAATGAAAGGGGAGGATTTCATGTCAGATAAAAATATATGTCAGAAGGTAAGGGAGCGTATAGAGCGTTACGACAGGCTCATAGGCATGTTCGGTATGGAGATACTTAAGGTGGATTTTGGATATGCAGAGGTGGCCATGGTGGTTAAGCCTGAGCATCTGAATGCAGCCGATTTCTGTCACGGCGGCGCCATGTTCTCTCTGGCGGATGTGGCATTCGCCCTGGCAGCTAATTCCCATGGTGGTCTGGCCGTGGGGCTTGAGGTCTCGGCCAATTACATGAGGCCTGTTAAGGCCGGGGAGCGGGTTGTGGCCGTGGCGGAGGAAAGACACAGGGGGAAACATACGGGCGTTTATCTGATCTCCATGCGCAATGGAGATGGTAAAGAGGTCGCCTTCGTAAAGGCTACTGCCTTTCGTGTGCAGGACACCTATCCGCCGCCTTCAGCAAATGGGCATGCTTGATATTGAATACCGCATTTTGGAGTTAACTAATGTGGGTTATTATCTGATGGCTACTCCAATTCGTCTCGCTTCTGAAATCGAACAAAGAATTAACGAGCTTACAACCCGCATGGGACGCACAAAGACTTACTGTATTTGGCGCTACCGCTTGAGTGACTTTCGAGTGATTTGTGATATTCAGAATGATGTTTTGTGCGTGATCGTCGTACGCATAGGTAACAGGAAACAGGTTTACAGAACCTAAATGAGCATTTCAACCTCAATTCACAATTCAACATCAACCATTCAGCGTTGCCTTTCCTATGCCTGGCTTTCAATAGGGGTTTCGGTACTGACCATTCTGCTCAAGACTGTAGCATGGTTTTTGACTGGCTCTGTGGGCCTACTCTCGGATGCCATGGAGTCTCTGGTAAATCTGGTGGGCGCAATTATGGCCTTGGCCATGCTGCACGTGGCATCCAGACCGGAGGATGAGGATCATGCCTATGGTCATGGCAAGGCCGAGTATTTCTCTGCAGGTCTTGAAGGCATACTGATTCTCGTCGCTGCCTTGCTTATAGCTTGGGCTGCCATCGAGCGTCTGCTGGCTCCAAGGGAGCTGGAACGGCTTGGCCTGGGGCTTGGAGTCTCTGTATTGGCGTCTCTTTTGAATTTAGGGGCTGCATTGATTCTTCTTAGGGCAGGCAAGATCCATGATTCCATCACATTAAGGGCTGATGCCCGGCATCTGCTTACGGATGTCTGGACCTCTGCAGGCGTGTTGCTCGGTGTGGGTTTGGTGAATGTCACCGGCTGGCTCTGGCTGGACCCTGTGGCGGCGTTGGTGGTGGCCGTTCAGATCGTGTGGACAGGTGTTAGCATACTGCGAGAGACAATAAACGGTTTGATGGATATTGCGTTATCATCAGAAGAGGTGGTTGCATTAAAGGATATCCTCCATAAGTATTGTCTGGAAGGACTGGAGTACCGTGAGCTACGCACTCGCCGGGCAGGGGCAAGACAGTTCATATCTTTTCATCTATTGGTGCCGGGGCATTGGAGTGTTCAGAAGAGTCATGAGATTACCGAGTGTGTCGAAAAGGAGATTTATCAAACGATGCCCAATGCCAGTGTGTTCATTCACGTAGAACCATTGAAAATGGCATGAGAACTAAGTCATTGCGCGAAGCGAAGCTACTAAGCAATCTCTTATGAGGGATGGCAGAAGATAGAGGTGAAGCGGCATTATGCCTCTACTTCTTTATGCATTACCCAAATATGCGTCGATCACCGCCTTGTTGTGCTGTATATCGTGTGGTGTGCCTTCCGCCAGTTTCTGGCCGTAATTTAAGACCAGAATGTGGTGGGACACATCCATGATGAGCCTCATGTTGTGCTCAACCAATAAGACTGTAATGTTGGCTTGCTGAATGGAACGAATCATGCTTACCATCTCTCCGGTCTCCGTGTCGTTCAGCCCTGCCGCCGGTTCGTCCATTAGCAACAGTTTGGGGCGAGTGGCCAATGCCCGAGCTATCTCCAATTTTTTTAGAATGCCGTAGGGTAGGGCGGAGACAGGTCTTTCTGCTATGGAAGACAATCCACAGAATTCCAATGCCTCTTGTGCCATTTCCTTCAAACATCTTTCTTCCTTTTGGAGAGTTGGAAGACCGAGACATGTGGTCAACAGCCCACATTTGCCATGATCATGGCAACCCACCATCACATTTTCCAGGGCTGTCATGCCGGCGAATATCTGGAGATTCTGAAATGTGCGGCTTACCCCTTTTTTTGCGATTTGAAGAGGTGTCATGCCGGCAAGCTCATCTCCCATCAGTTGAATGGAGCCGGCGGTAGGCCGGTAAACGCCTGTGAGCAGGTTGAACAGCGTGGTCTTACCTGCGCCGTTTGGGCCTATTACAGAATAGATGGTGCCCTGAGGTACTTGAAAGGTCAGGTCCGCTATGGCCGTCAATCCGCCGAATGTATGTGTCATGCCGGCAATTGTCAGCATCTATGGATCCTCTTGGAGTTTACCCATGAGTTTAGCGCCATTTTGACGCCCAGCTGTGTTCGAAAGGTTTCGATCATGGTGACATATAACCCTTTCGGAAAAAACATCATGGTGGTCATAAGAATCAATCCGAATATCATCACCTCGTAGTTTTCAATGGACGAGAGCAGTTCCGGAAGCAGGGTGATGAAGGCAGCTCCGAACAGGGCACCGTAGGTGGAGCCCAATCCTCCCAGCACCACCATGGTCACCAGCTCTATGGAAAAGAAAAAGGTGAAGGAATCCGGGCTCACGAATGCCTTCTGATGGGCAAACAGACTCCCTGTAAGGGATGCGATGAGAGCAGAGAGCACGAAGACCTGTGTCTTGGCGGATGTGGTGTCGATGCGCATCATCTGGGCGGCTATCTCACTGGTATGCAGGGCCCGAAAGGCACGACCCATGCGGGAGTCAGCTATGTTCAATGAAAGTTTCATGGTCATAAGCATGAGGATGGCGGCGGCCCAGTACCATTTGCGGTCTGTATTTAGAATAAAACCAAATATGGATAGATTAGGAATGTTGGAGATACCATCCGGTCCACCCGTGAGCTTGCCTGTCTGGACCAAAAAAATATGCACTATGATCCCCATGCCCAGAGTGGCCATGGCCAAATAATGGCCTTTGAGTTTTAGAAGCGGCCTGGCTAGCACATAAGAGATGCAAGTATTCAAAAATAGCCCTATCAGCATGGCCCAGTAGGGCGAAAGGCCGTAGCGCGTGGTAATAATGGCTGTGCTATATGCCCCAATGGCAAAAAATGCGGCATGCCCCAAGGATATCTGGCCCGCATAGCCCATGAGAAGATTCAGGCCGATGGCAAGGGCGGCGTTGAAGAAGATGGCCGTGCCGTTTACCTCCACAAAGTAGCTCTTTGGAAAGAGGACTGGCAGACCAAGTGCGATCAAGGCGATTATATAAAATCCCCTGTGCCTCATACCCGTTCCGCCTCCTTTTTGCCAAGAATGCCACTTGGTCTGAAAAACAAGACCAGCAGAATTATGATAAAGGTCACAGCATCTTTATAACTCGATGATATGAACCCTGCTGAAAAGGACTCCAGCAGGCCGAGGCACAGACCGCCGAGCACCGCGCCTGATGCACTGCCCATGCCTCCGAGGATGGCAGCGGCAAAGCCCTTGAGCCCCAGCATTGTCCCTGATTCATAGGTCATGTAGGAGATGGGGGCGATGAGCACGCCGCTTATGGCCCCCAATGCCGCTGAGATGGCGTATGCCGAGACCAGAATGGTGTTGACGCGTATTCCTACCAGGCTCGCGGCGGTTTTGTTGTAGGAGCAGGCGCGCATGGCCTTTCCGAGCAGGGTTTGATTGAAGAAATACCAAAAAAACACCATGAGCGTGATGGCGCCGCCTATAACCCACAGGTGCTGAGGTAGGGCGGTGGCTCCAAGAATGCGAAGGGGCGTCTCTCCCGAAAAGTGCGGCATCTGGTAGATGCCCTTGCCCCAAATCACCATTGCCAGGCCTCGAAAGAAGATGGAGGCGCCTATGGTGATGATGGCCGTATTGATGACCGATGCGCCCTTTGCCCTCTCCACCACCAGTTTTTCCAGGAAAACGCCTGCAAGGGCTGTGATGGCCACGCCTCCTATAATGGCGAGTGGCAGAGGAATACCCTTGGAATGAAGAGAGATGGTGGACAGTGCACCCATCATCACGAATTCACCTTGCGCAAAGTTCACCACATCTGAGGCGTTGTAGATGATGGAAAAGCCTATGGCGATCAGGGCGTAGGTAAAACCAACAGTGATGCCTGTTATGAAAAACTGAAGGAATTCAGAGTGTAACATTAAGATTGAATTGTGAATGTTTAATGCTGAATGTTGAATTAAGGTAATGGTCAATAATACTGAATGGTGAATGCGGGCTGTAGTGCCGCACATTCACCATTAACCATTCAACATTATTAGTTCACGATTTCCCAGTTGCCGTTTTTGATCTCCAGCATCTTGAAGGCCGAAATGTCCAGACCCATGTGGTCTGTGGGAGACATATTGAAGATACCTGCTGTGCCAATGAAGCCCTTGGTCTTTTCGATCTCATCCCTGACCTTGGCCTTGTCCGTACCTTTGGCGCGCTTCATGGCCTCCACTGCAATGAACAGGCCGTCATAGGCATGGCCGCCAAATGTAGAGACAGGGCCATACTTGGCCTCGTATTTGGTCTTGTAAGCGGTGACGACCTTTTTCTGCGGGTCTGAATCAGGGAGCTTGTCAGCTACAAGTAAGGCGGCGGCAGGAAGACGAATGCCTTCAGCTGCATCGCCGGCCAATGTCAGGAATTCCTTGGTGGCCACACCATGGGATTCATACAGAGGCAGCTTGATGCCCAGCTGCTTGATGTTCTTGGCCACGATGGCAGGGGCCTTTCCAAGGCCGAAGTTGATGATGGCCTGGGCGTCCGTGCCACGAATCTTGGTGAGCTGTGTGGTCATGTCCGTATCGTTGTTGTCGTAGGTCTCGTCAGCTACGATGGTGATGCCGTATTGAGAGGCCAGGGCATGGAGCTGCTTGAGTCCTGACTTATCGAAGCCGCTGTTGCCGGTGATCAGGGCCACCTTGCTGATTCCGCGTTTTTTCATGTCCTCATATATCTTTGCCACGGCCATCTTGTCACTGTGCGGAGTCTTGAACACCCATTTCTTCACGGGTTCCACAATCTCGATGGCGCCGGCAAAGGATATGAAAGGCACCTGCTCCTGCTCGACCACATCGATTACCGCCAGGGTCTCGCCTGAAGTGGTGCCGCCCAGAATGATGTCCACATCGTCTTTTTTGATGAGTTTTTTCACGAAGTCATTGGCCTCTTTGGTCTTGCCGGCTGAGTCATAGTAAATGAGCTCCAACTTCTTGCCGTTCACACCGCCTGCCGCATTGATCTCATCGATGTACATCTGAAGTGTCTTGAGTTCAGGGTCTCCCAATATGGATGCATTGCCTGAAAGGGCTAAAAAAGAGCCTATCTTGATGGTGTCAGCCGCATGTGCGGAGATGGTTGAAAACCATGCAAAACAGGTGGCCAGAAAAAGAGTGAGAAAGCGTTTGAACATGAGTATTCCCTCCTCAATTGAATTTCGACTATCGTAGGCAAAATTGTGAAGTATGTCAAGTTTTGATTGGGATTATTGAATTTGATCTTGTTATTTAATGGTTGTGTTGTATCTAATTTCTATGTCTGATAATTCTGTGATTTCTGTACGCGATTTATGTGTGGAGCGGGACACAATCCTTCTGCAAAACATCTCCTGGACCGTGAAGCCAAGAGAGCATTGGGTGGTCATGGGGCCCAACGGCTGCGGCAAGACCTCGCTTTTCGGCGCCATCACTGGCTATTTGGCCCCAACATCCGGCACTATTACCGTTTTGGGCCAGGAATACGGTCGTTATGACTGGCGGGAACTGCGCAAAAAGATCGGCATAGTCAGTTCCGCGCTTATAAATCTCATGGAACATGGGCAAAATGCCCTTGAGGTGGTGGCCGGTGGAAAGCACGCCATGCTTACAGCCTGGCAGCTTTCCAACAGAGATTTGCTGAATGCAGAGGTGCTCATGAACCGACTTGGACTGTTGCACCTTGCCCAAAGGCCCTGGATGCGGCTTTCACAAGGGGAGAAACAGCAGATTTTGATAGCAAGGGCACTCATGTCAGACCCCGCAGTCTTGCTGCTGGATGAGCCTTGCACAGGTCTTGACCCTGTGGCGAGGCTGCGTTTTCTGGATTTTTTATTTGGATTGATACATGATATTGATGCTCCTTCGGTGATAATGGCCACGCACCATGTGGAGGAGATATATAGTGGTTTTTCTCACATTTTGCTTCTGCGTGAGGGGCAAGTAGTGGCTTTTGGGCCATTGGAGCAGTGTCTGACTTCATTATGTCTGAGTAGAACATTTGGGGTTGAGGTGGAAATCTTGCGGCAAAATGGGACTGGTTCAAGCATTATGGAGATGTTTCGTTTGCATGTTAAGGGCTCATAGGTTATTTTAAAAAAAAGAGAGGCGCAATATGTTAAATACCTTCAAGATATATCAGGAATTGGCATCGAGGATGGATCAATCTGCTGCCGAGGGCATCACGAATATCCTTGGGCAGATATATGAAGACCTTAAAAATACCGTGACACGAGATGATTTTGCCTTGCTCACAGGCGTAGTGCGAGAGCTTTCAGAGGCGCAGAAGCGCACGGAGCAGCGGGTTGAGGAATTAGCCGAGGCACAGAGGCGTACGGAGCAGCGGGTTGAGGAATTAGCCGAGGCACAGAGGCGCACGGAGCAGCGGGTTGAGGAATTAGCCGAGGCGCAGAAGCGCACGGAGCAGCGGGTTGAGGAATTAGCCGAGGCACAGAGGCGTACGGAGCAGCGGGTTGAGGAATTAGCCGAGGCACAGAAGCGCACGGAGCAGCGGGTTGAGGAATTAGCCGAGGCACAGAGGCGCACGGAGCAGCGGGTTGAGGAATTAGCCGAGGCGCAAAGGCATAGCGAGGGGCGTTTAGATCGTCTTGAGCGGGCCGTCGCCGAATTAGCCGAGGCCCAGGTGCGTATGGCGAAGCGGCTGGAGGAGCTTGTCGACGCCCAGAAAGCCACTGAACGTCGTCTGTATGAGCTGATTGGAGAGGTGAATGATATCAAGGTGCAGTTAGGCGGGCTTGCCATGGCGGTGGGCTATGGAATAGAAGACAGGCTCATGCCTTTTATGAAGCGTTTTGTGCCCAAGATTTATGGGGCATCTGTTCAAAAGGTGGAGCGCAAGAACGTGCGTTATTCCAAGGGCAATTTTGACGAGGTAAACATCTATATAGAGGCATTGAAAGATGCTCAACCCCTCCTGATTGCAGGGGAATGCAAGGCACAGCCCAGCAAAAAGGACATCAGGCGGTTCAGTTCCATGCTTATGAGGCTATCCGAGCATTTCAAGATGCCGGTGGAGGGTTTCCTGGTGGGCTATGTGTTCTCTCCTGATGTGGAGGACCTGTTGGCCCAGGACTATCCGCACATCAAGGCCTTCAAGACCTACGAAGTAGAGATGATAGCCACCTAACAGGCTTGATTATGATATCTATTCGAATGCTCAGGGACGTCTGGGCCTTCAGGGGTTTCATACTTGCCAATGTAAAGCGAGACTTTCACTCTCGCTATCGCAATACACAGTTTGGTTTTGTCTGGACCATTTTGCAACCCCTGGCCATGATCTTCATCTATACCATCATCTTTGCGGAGCTCATGAAGCCATCACTTCCAGGGCATGACTCCAAGTTCGCCTACAGCATCTATCTCTGCTCCGGTGTATTGACATGGGGCTTCTTCAGCGAGCTTTTGAGCCGCTGTGTGAGTATATTTGTGCAAAACGCCAATCTCATAAAAAAGATCAGCTTTCCCAGGCTGTGCCTGCCCATTATCGTGATTTTGTCCAGCCTCATTCATTTTAGTATTGTGATGGGGCTTTTTATGGCCTTTTTGATTTTGAGCGGTAACTTTCCTGGCCTGGCCATCTTGGGTTTTGTTCCGGTCTTGATCATACTTGTGGGCTTTTCCGTGGGTCTTGGCATACTTTTGGGCACCATAAACGTCTTTTATCGAGATGTGGAACAGACTTTGAGTATTGTGCTACAGTTCTGGTTCTGGCTCACACCCATCGTATATGTGACCAAGACCCTGCCCGAGTTTGTGGCTGCTGTCATGGCATGGAACCCCATGTGGCCAATAATAAGGGCCATGCACGTCATATTTCTCGAGGCGCGCTTTCCAGAGTGGCAGAGCCTCATATATCCCGGCATATTGGCTGTTATCTGTTTGTATTTGGGCATATTCGCCTTTCGAAAGTTAGGCGGAGAGATCGTGGATGAGCTGTGATTCATTCGCGCAAGGTGAGTGACAAAAAACTCTTGGTGGCCCTGGAGATTTCGTATGTTGGCGACGTGATGGATGTGGAAAGAGTGCTCAGAAGGGCAGATATCTTGAGCATGGCCTTTGAGTTGAAGTGTGTGAGTATGGTATTGGCAAAGGAATACACCGAGGGTGCAGTAAAGAAGGCGAATGAGTGTAATTTGTTGTTGCTGTAAAGGGCGTTCAAGGCATAATGTCAAATGAGTTATCTTCGTGTATGTAATGTGAGCAAGGCCTATAAGCGTTATTCCAAGAAATCAGGCCGGTTTCTTGAGTGGCTGGGGCTGGGTGTGCATCACGATCTGGTGTGGGTGCTTCGAGATATCAGTTTTGAGGTGCAGCCTGGTGAGGCCGTGGGCATCATCGGCGTAAACGGGGCAGGAAAGTCCACTCTGCTCAAGATCATTACCGGCATCGTGAAGCCTACCACCGGTACGATTGAGGTGGGTGGCCGGGTCTCGGCGCTTTTGGAGCTGGGCATGGGCTTCCATCCAGATTTTACGGGTCGAGAGAATGTCTATATGGCCGCGCAACTAAAAGGTATGACCAGAGAAGAAGTGACCGAGAGAATGCAGGAGATAGAGGCATTTGCCGAGATCGGAGACTACATCGACCAGCCGGTGCGCGTGTATTCCAGCGGTATGCAGGTGCGGCTTGCGTTTTCCGTGGCAACATGCGTAAGGCCGGACATCTTGATTGTGGATGAGGCGCTAAGCGTGGGGGATG
>JBEULL010000018.1:0-350229 GCA_041287365.1 Dissulfuribacterales bacterium
GTAAAGTCAGTGTAACCATTCGCACATCAGCGCCGCCTTGCCGGAATCAAACCGGCCTGGCGGCCTTTGCAGTTCAGGAGGCAGCCATGCCAACCTACTCACATTTCTCTCGCGCCAAGAAACTTCAAGGCGGCTTCACTCTGATAGAACTTATGATAGCCATTGCCATTATGGGCATACTTGCGGCCATCGCAATGTCTATCTACTCGGCCTTTGTAGCGAGCGGTCACAACAGCGCAGCCAAGGGCGACATCATGGCCGCCGTGACCGCTCAGCAGCGTTACTTTGCGGACAACAACGCCTATGGCGCAACCGTTGCCGCCATCAATTTCGCACCCCAGGACAAAGTGACCGTGCTGTTTTCAGTAAACGGCACATCCTTCAACGCCTGCGCCAAGCACTTAAATGGCGACAAGGTCTATGGCTACGACTCAAACACAGGCAAATACTACCAGCAAAACAGCGCAAAGGGCGTAATCCTTAGCGCATGTCCGGCGGCCACCGCTGCAAATGACTTCGTTGAATGGAGTGACATGCAGTAACTCGATTAATCCACTTTTGCCTTCGGCGCACTTTCTTTGAGCAGTGAAAGGGTTTTTTTGAGCATTAAGCCCGCAACCCTTTTCTTCTTTGTAAGAAGGGTTGCCTCCTATGGGCTGAGTGGTTTTTTCTTTTCGTGTCAAACCTGCCCGTCCTCTCTTTATTCTTAGAATTGAAAGACCAGACTTAAATGCGCACTCAAAGGTTCATTTAAGGAGAATGCCTTTAAGCTCGCTCATATTCCTCAACGCTGCTGTAAACAGTGCTGGTTGAAGTGCCTTTTAAGCCCTTCATCTTCATTAGGTTACTTGCCTTGCTTCTGTGGTGCTGAAAATTTTACGATTCCGTAATATTGCTGTAACAAACCAAAATTAATATACTCGCTCAACGGATTTCGTTGTGCCCATATAAATGGGAATTTCACTTCATGGAGGTAGGTATGTTTTCTTTTAGCAATCTGATGAATGGTCAACAGGGCAAAAAAACCGGCGGTTTCAAAAGGGTATTGGCTGGAGTGGGGCTGGCCGCAGGCCTGTTGTGCAGCGCCATGGCCTTTGCCGATGCCCATCTCGATTCAGCCCTGCCTGATTACAAGCCTGTTCAAGGTGTGTCGGGCAATCTTACCAGCATAGGTTCAGATACCCTGGGCAATTTGAGCACCATGTGGAGCGAGGAATATAAAAAGCTCTATTCCAGCGTGAACATTCAGATTCAGGCTGCAGGTTCTTCTACTGCACCGCCTGCCCTTACGGAAGGCACTTCACAGCTCGGGCCCATGAGCCGTGAGATGAAGGACAAAGAAATCGAGGCCTTTGAAAAGAAATACGGCTACAAACCCACTCAGATAAAAGTGGCTATCGATGCCCTGGCCGTGTATGTGCACAAGGACAATCCTATCGAAAGGCTCACCATGCCTCAGGTGGATGCCATCTTCTCCAGCACTCGCAAGTGTGGTTATGCAACCGACATTACCACCTGGGGCCAGTTGAATGTGAAGGGTGCCCTGGAGAAACAGAAGATTCAGCTCTATGGCAGAAACTCCGTGTCCGGCACCTATGGTTATTTCAAAGAGCATGCCCTGTGCAAGGGTGACTTCAAAAACAGCGTAAACGAGCAGCCTGGTTCCGCCTCTGTGGTGCAGTCTGTCGCCACCTCTCTAAACGGAATCGGTTACTCGGGTATGGGCTACAAGACATCTGGTGTCAAGACGGTTGCGCTGGCGGCCAAGGAAGGTGCCCCTTATTATGACGCCGTTGAAGAGAATGCGCTTTCCGGCAAGTATCCTCTCTCCCGTTTTCTGTATATCTACGTCAACAAGGCTCCCAACAAGCCCCTTGAGCCCATTGTAAAAGAATATCTAAAGATGGTCCTCTCCAAAACCGGTCAGGAAATAGTGGTAAAAGACGGCTTTTTGCCCCTTCCAGCAAAGGTGGTGGCGCAGGAGCTGAAGAAACTGGATTAGGGCAGTCGCCTGTGGTTTTTTACAGGCTGTGCAGGCGGCATGGGCAAAGACAATGTCCATGCCCCTCTTGCTTTTTGTCTTTCATTAAATTAAAAATTCACCATTCAAATTCATTGTTCATGGTCCTTTTGTATTGCAGCGAATAATTTTATTTCTTGGCCAACAGGTATGCCCACACTTCAGCCATCACAGACATCGCAGCCACGAGGCACTTCTGGCATACACGCCTCCTTCGACAGGGCTATGCAGGCCAAGAGGCGTGTATGGAGACTGGTGAAGGATGTCACCGCCAAATGGGCTGTCACTATCAGCGGCATGTTCTCCATTTTGGCCATTTTTCTCATCTTTATCTATCTGTTTCAAGTGGTTCTGCCTCTGTTTGAGCCTGCCCGTATGACGCTTGCGGCCAGTTACGCCCTACCAAATGCAAACTCAGGTAAAACCCTTTATGTGGCCTTGGAAGAACAGCGTGAGGTGGGCTGCCGTTTTACCGATGCCGGTCATGTGGTGTTTTTCAAGGCAGAAAACGGCGCTGTGATAAAAGATGTTGCATTACCCATACCCGTCGATGCCCATATAACCGTCTTGGCTTTTGCGCTAAATAAGACCGCAACCGTTGCCCTCGGTCTCTCCAACGGCAAGGCACTGGTGGTCAAACATGTATATAAATCCGTATATGCTGAAACCGGCAACACTATCATGCCTGATGTGGAGTTTCCCTTGGGCGAAACACCATTGGAGCTGGTGTCAGACGGTGCCGCCATCGAGGCCATGGCGTTTCAGGTGCACGAAGATAATGCCCTTTTTGTAGTGAAGGCCGCGAACAAGCCTTTGTCTCTGGTCTCCCTTTCTCGAAAGACGTCTTTTTTGGGCGACAGCACCGAGACGGAAATAGAGCGAGCGAATCTGCCTCAGCTTGATATAACTCCTGACTTTCTGCTGATTTCGCCAGACCTGAAGACTCTTTATTTGGCAGACATACAAGGCAGGGTTCTGCACTTCGATATCTCCAATCCCTTAAGCCCCGTGTTGCTGGAACAGGCCAAAATCGTTAAAAACGGAGTGCAGCTCGTAAATCTCTGCTTTTTGGGCGGAGGTTTTTCCCTTGTGGCCGCTGACTCTCAGGGCGGCATCACGCAGTGGTTTCCTGTAAAACGAGGCGATACACGCCTTTTGCAGCAAATTCGAGAGTTCGGGCCGTATAAGGGCGTTGCAACCCTGCTTTTGCCGGAATTCAATCGCAGAGGTTTTGCAACCCTTCGAAATGACGGCATATTTTCTATTTACTATGCCACATCCCACAGAACGCTCGTGGAAATGCCTGTGGACTTCAAGTCTGTGCAGGCCGCTGCCTTCGCCCCTCGCAACAACGGCCTGCTTTTGGTTGCAAAAGACAAGATATACCTTTGGCATGTGCAAAATCAGCATCCTGAGGTCTCCTGGTCATCTCTTTGGGGCAAGGTCTGGTATGAATACTATGATGCACCGTCTTACACATGGCAGTCTTCCTCTGCATCCGATGACTTTGAGCCCAAATTCAGTCTGGTGCCTGTGACCTTCGGCACCTTCAAGGCCGCCTTTTATGCCATGTTTTTTGCCGTGCCTCTGGCCATTTTAGGCGCCATGTATACCGCCAATTTCATGAGTTACCGCATGATGTCCTTGGTCAAACCCGCTGTGGAGATCATGGGTGCCATGCCCACGGTCATTTTGGGTTTTCTGGCAGGAATATGGTTCGCTCCCTTTGCGGAGATGCACATTCCAGGCATATTTTGTTTTATGATTTTGATTATTCCGGCCATGTTTCTTGCATCCTGGCTATGGGCAAGGCTGGCTGATGGCTTTCGCAGACGTATTCCAGAGGGCTGGGAGGCGCTTTTGCTTCTGCCTGTGGTGGTGTTGACAGGTTTCCTGGCCTTTTATCTAGGTGATTTTATCGAAAATATATGGATGAACGGGGATTGCCGTTATTGGCTGTCTCATAAACTGGGAATCGGATTCGATCAGAGAAATGCACTGATCGTGGGTGTGGCCATGGGTTTTGCAGTGATTCCGCCCATCTTCACCATCACCGAAGACGCCATCTACGGTGTGCCCAAACACCTGATTCAGGGCTCTCTGGCCCTGGGTGCAACTCCATGGCAGACCATGATGCGCGTGGTGTTGCCCACCGCCAGTCCGGCCATCTTTTCAGCGGTGATGATGGGCCTGGGCAGGGCCATAGGCGAGACCATGATAGTGCTTATGGCCACTGGTAACACGCCTGTCATGGATTTCAGTGTCTTTCAGGGGTTGCGCACTCTGTCCGCCAACATAGCCGTGGAGATGCCTGAGGCAGAGGTGGGTAGCACGCATTTTCGAGTCTTGTTTCTATCGGGCCTGACCCTTTTTGGCCTTACATTTCTCTTCAATACCCTGGCCGAGATGGTGCGGCACAGGCTCAGACGTAAGTACAGTTCACTATGACGCAGCGGCATTTAAAACATTCCATGTCAGAGTGGTATAAAAGTGGTTCGCCCTGGATATGGCTCAGCGCCGGAGCCATATCGGTCTGTCTGTGTATGCTGCTGGGTCTCTTATTTTGGGTGGCCTTCAACGGCCTGGCCTATTTCTGGCCTGCCGAGGTGGTGGAAGTGGAATATTCCCCTCCAAATGCTCGACCGGTGAGGCTGATTGGCGAGATATATTCAAAAGAAACCGTACCTGCCTTCAGGTTGAGGGATATGGGGATTCCTGTGCCGAAGAACATGGAGCGCGTGGAGCGCTGGGTGCTCAAGGTTGGTAATAGAGATGCCTTTGGCAGGGATTTTCAGTCTGTGGAGCTCATGTTCCTGAAGGATATTAAAAGACCGGAAAATGCCGTGGTGTTGGAGCGCAGGGAGTGGGGAAATGCCTATGGTGTGGTGACCGCTCTTAAAAGCAAGGGGCAAACAATCGCCACGGGCGAGGATGCCTGGAAACAGCTTGCAGCAAGGCTTGAAAAAGCCAACGAGTTGGCGACACAGCGTATGCAGATTGAGAAGAAGGATATAGGTGCCGTCAACTACAAATTGGAACGTCTTCGCCTGAAGCGCCGTGGGCTGGAACTCAAGGGAGAACGGGATTCAGCAAAATACGAGGCCATAGAGCGCGAAAAAGAGACACTGAACAAGGAATACGATGTCCTTCGGCAGAAACTCGTGGAATTGGGCGGTCTGAATCAGGACAGTCTGGTGCTGAAACTGGCCGACGGTCAGGAACGGGAGATACCTTTGCAGAAGATAGTTCGGGCATACAGGCCTAATTCAATGGGGCTGTTTGCCAAGGGCTGGTTTTATCTCACCAAGATATGGGAGTTTCTTTCCGAGGATCCGCGAGAGGCCAACAGCGAGGGAGGCGTATTTCCATGTATATTCGGCACGGTGGTAATGGTTCTGATAATGTCCATACTGGCCACGCCTCTTGGTATCATAACAGCCGTATATCTCAAGGAGTACGCCAGACAGGGTGTCATAACACGGCTGATTCGCATAGCCGTTAACAATCTGGCTGGAGTGCCTTCCATAGTCTATGGTGTGTTCGGTCTGGGCTTCTTTGTATATTCTTTGGGAGGCAATATCGACCGGCTGTTTTATGCAGAGGCACTGCCTCAGCCGACCTTCGGTACCCCCGGACTTTTGTGGGCGTCGGTTACTCTGGCACTTCTTACCATGCCGGTGGTGATCGTTTCCACCGAAGAGGGGCTTTCGCGCATTCCGCGTGCCATTCGAGAGGGCAGTCTGGCCCTGGGTGCCACCAAGGCCGAGACTCTGTGGCGCATAGTCCTGCCCATAGCCAGTCCGGCCATGATGACAGGTTTGATACTCGCTGTTGCCAGGGCCGCAGGTGAGGTGGCTCCGCTCATGCTGGTGGGTGTGGTGAAATTGGCTCCAGCCTTGCCGGTGGACGGTAATTTTCCGTTTCTGCACCTGGAACGCAAGTTCATGCACTTGGGTTTTCATATCTATGATGTGGGTTTTCAAAGCCCCAACATCGAGGCCGCCAGGCCCTTGGTCTATGCCTCTGCGCTGCTTTTGATCCTTTTGGTCATAGCCCTCAACATGGCGGCCATAGCGGTCAGAAACCGGCTGCGTCAGAAATATAAGGCATTGGAAGGTTAGACGAAAACAATGAACGAAACAATTGTCACAAGGCATGACGGCTCGTTGAGTGTGGCCATAACGGTAAGGGACGTCAATCTCTTTTACGGGAGTAAGCAGGCCCTGTTTAACATAAATATGGACATACTGAGGAATCAGGTCACTGCCTTTATCGGGCCGAGCGGTTGCGGTAAGTCCACGTTGCTTCGTTGCTTCAACCGTATGAACGACCTGGTGGAGGGGTGCAGGGTGGAGGGCTCCATTCACATGGACGGTCAGGATATCTATTCGCCCGACATAAACGTCGTGGATGTGCGCCGCAGAGTCGGCATGGTCTTTCAGAAACCCAATCCATTTCCCAAGTCAATCTATGAAAACGTGGCCTATGGATTGAGAATTCAGGGAGTTACCGATAAAAAGGTGCTGGATGAGGTGGTAGAGAAGTCTCTGAAAAGGGCTGCCCTCTGGAATGAGGTCTCGAATCGCTTAAACGACAATGCCATGGGGCTTTCGGGCGGTCAGCAGCAGCGCCTGGTCATAGCCAGGGCCATCGCCATAGAGCCTGAGGTGATTTTGCTGGATGAGCCCTGCTCAGCCCTGGATCCCATCTCCACGGCCAAGGTGGAGGAACTCATAGAGGAACTCAAATCCCAGTTCACCATAGTGATAGTCACACACAATATGCAGCAGGCCGCTCGCGTCTCGGACTATACGGCCTTTATGTATATGGGAGAGCTGATAGAGGCAGCAGATACCACCACTATCTTCACCAATCCTAAGGACAAGCGCACAGAGGATTACATAACGGGCCGTTATGGTTGATTCCTCTTCAGAAATAGCCCACAAAAAGGATATCGGCAGATATTACAAGGGGATTCCCATTCATGCGGCTGAAGGCCTGCACGAGGCGGTGGCGGAACTGATCGCCAGGCGTCTTTCAAAAGGCGAACAGATACTGGAGTTGGGTGCGGGCAGCGGCGCCATGGCCAAAAGGCTCTGCGACATGGGCTTTTCCATACATGCCGTGGATCTGAATGCCTCTACATGGGCATGTCCAGACATTCCCGTTCAGGAGTTGGATTTGAACAAAGAGGATTGGCCGTTGTCCATTTCTCGGGAATTTCCTTGCGTTTTGGCCATGGAGGTGGTGGAGCATCTGGAAAATCCCAAGGGTTTCTTCAGAAATCTGTCGAAGGTGGTGGCAGCCGGCGGTCTTTGCATAGTGACGACTCCAAATGTATTGAATGCCAGGTCTCTCAGCCGTTTTCTCAAAAAAGGGCAGTTTTACTGTTTCAGCCCACAGTTGTATTTCGAGACAGGCCACATCTCCATTTTGCCCTATTGGCTTCTGCATCTGTTTGCAAAAAACGCCGATTTCCAAGTGCTGGAGACGCATTTCGTGGGCAGGCTCTATTCAAAACCCCTCAGTATTCTGAAAAATCGCCTGTTGTCTCAATGGCTTCGCATATTACGGCCCAAGGAAGATAAGCTGTTTTTTCAAGACGACGAGGCCATCTGCTGCCTGATTCTGCAAAAACATGCGTAGAATCGCCCTGTGCATGGCCACCCTTGGAGATGGAGGTGTTGGAAGGCTCACGCTCCTTCTGACGCGGCGCTGGTGTGATATGGGGATTGATGTGGATTTGCTGCTTAGCCGCACCACAAGCCCGTATATGGGCGAGCTGGATTCACGCGTTCGAGTTTTTTGTATGGGCACATCGAACCCGTTTTTCAGTACCCCTCGAGTGGCCATGTATCTTCACAGGGAGAGGCCGAATGTGATTCTGTCGGACAGCCTGCACATGAATCGCATAAGCCATAGGGCCAGGGCCATATCAAGAAGCGGTGTGCGAGTCTATACCACCCTGCATATTCCCATGGGAGTCAAGGAGCAGCTTCTGCCCCTCGTTAAGAGACCGCGTTACCGCCGTCAGGTTATCAGAACCTTCAGCAAAAATCACGGTATCATAGCGGTTTCTCAGGGTGTGGCTCGAGATTTAGTCACGCACTTTCCTGTCCCTTCTCAAAAGATGAAGGTGATCTATAATCCGATAGTGTTTCCTGAGTTGTTTCAAAAGGCTCGTGAACCCATATCACATCCTTGGTTTTTGTCCAAAGATATTCCAGTTGTTTTGGCAGCCGGCAGATTCGAGCCGCAAAAGGCGTTTTTGACTCTTATAAAGGCGTTTCATGCCCTACAAAAAGAGATTATGGCCAGACTCGTGATTTTGGGGGACGGCAAGGAGAGAGTGGCCATGGAGGCCCTGATAGCACAGCTTGGGCTTCAAGATCGTGTGTCACTTCCGGGTTTTATACTGAATCCATATGCATATATGGCAAAGGCAGACCTGTTCGTGCTGTCTTCGGCATGGGAAGGCTTCGGTATTGTGCTGGTGGAGGCCATGGCCCTGGGCACGCCTGTGGTCTCAACCGATTGTCCTTTTGGTCCCGGCGAGATACTGGAAAACGGCAGGTTGGGCCCGCTTGTGCCGGTCGGCGATGTAGGCGGGCTTGCAACGGCCATGAGACAGGCTCTCTCCAATCCAGTGGCAAGAGACGAACTCACAAAGGCCGCAGGCCGTTTTTCCGATTCTGCAAGCGCAGCAGCCTATGCGGAGTATATGGAGCTGTTGTGATGCAAACCGTTCTTGAACAGAAGATACAGGCAATAAGACCGTCTCGAGGTAGGTTCAGCCATTGGTTAAATGGATTGACTGCTGTTTTGCTGTTCAGCTACCCTTCTCTGCTCGTCCTGCAAAAGGATGTGCACATGGCGTTTCTGGTGTTTTTGGGAGGGCTTGGCCTTTTTTGTGCCGGAACCGGATGGCGAGTCATATCCAATGAGACAAAAACGGTCATCTTTTTTGTGGCCCTGTTTCTTGGAGTGTCCGGCCTGAGCCTTCTGAATGTGGAAGACTGGAGGCACTGTCTCTGGCTTCTGAGCCGATATGAGCCATTTGTGCTGCTACCGTTTCTGATATTCCTGTTTTCCACTCGTAAAAACGTCATGCAGTCCTTTTTCTACGGCATGATTCTGTCTGGTTTCGTGTGCTTCGGAATAGCCGCTTACGAGGTGTGGAGTCTGAGTCTGGAGCGGGCCGAAGGGGCATTCAAGAACGCCAATCGATTCGGCAGCGTGGCCGTTTGTTTTGCATCTTTTCTTGTGGCCGCCTGGTTTTTTCTGCCGATGAAACGGTATCTAATGCTATCGGCTGGGTTTTCGGCCTTTTTTTGCCTGTGGGCGGGTCTGCTGTCCGGTTCTCGCGGGGCTGTCTTCGTCTTTCCCATACTTATGCTGTTTCTGTGGTATGTGCTTTTTTTTATGAGAAAGTTGAAAAATGAGGGCATCGCTGAACGGTTACCGGGTATCAGGGCATATAGATGGAGTCTTGTCATTTTTTTGCTGGCATTTACAGTAGGTTTCACTGGCTATAACGGGTTTTTAAGACAGCATGCTAAAAAGGCTGTTACTGAAGTCGAGGAATACCTGCACGGCAAACGAGACAACGAGGCCTCCATAGGTCAGCGGCTGATGATGTGGGGATATGCCGTTCAGATATGGAAGCGACATCCTTGGATAGGAACCGGCATAGGGGATGTGGAGAAGGATATGACCGAATTGAACCAGGCTGCCGGCAGCCCCATGACTCATATATATTACGATGTGCATAATATCTATCTGAATGTCTTGGCCTCCACCGGCATCGTCGGACTTACAGGTATGGTGCTTGCGTGTTTTGTGGCGCCGTTTCGTGCGTTTCGGCGCAGTTTCCTAAATGCGGCATCGCATGAGAACGCCCGCTATGCAGCGGTCTGTGGTGTGATGACTCTGATATTCTTCGCCATGAACGGCATTTCCGAGGGCTGGATATATACAAGGGGCGTGACATTTTTCGTGTTGTTACTGGCCGTGTTTTTGAGTGGAGTGCAAAACAGGAACGAGGATTGACGGTGGAAGAAATCTGTTGACAGTGGTTATATTGGTTTTTCATTTTCTTGAGTAGTATGTTATATATCGAAACAGTTTTTTGTTTTGTTCCCTGTGGATATGCCTATCAGAACCCTTCTCATACTGTTTACCTGTTTCTGCGGCCTGTGTTTTCATGCTGTTGCAGGTATTTTCGACCCTCTCGTATGGGCAGGTGAGCCTCGTGTATCCGCTGTGCTTTCTTCAGAGATTCGTCCTTACATGCAGGCCATGGAGGGCCTGAGGTCAGCTTTTCCATTCTATATCCCTACATTTTCCATGGCCAATCCTGAGTTGGCGGCCAAAATGCTTCATGAAAATGACTATGACCGAGTGGTGGCCGTGGGTTCCAATGCCGCTCGGCTGGCGCTGCAGAATGTGTCTGACAAAAAAAAGGTCGTTGTCTTAATGATTCTGGATATTCGCGAGAATTTTGGCGAAGGCCTGTGCGGTGTGGATATGCGTGTGCCCATTGAAGAGGAATTGCGTGGGATATCGGAACAATTGGGAGTAAATTTAAGAATTGCAGTGCTCTTCAGCACTGAAGAGAATGCGATGCGAGTCATGAATGCCGAGCAGGCTGCAAAGAAATTGGGTGTCAGATTGACGGCCTGGCGTGTGGCCGAACGGGCCGATGCCCTGAATCGTTTGAACTCCGAGGCCGGCACTGTGGACTGCCTGCTCTTTTTGCCTGATCCCATCTTTGATTCGGAGACCTTCATATCCCACCTGGTCAAGACCGCATTGCTGAAGGGTGTGGCCCCTGTGGGTTACAACCGTTTTTTTGTGGAGACAGGGGCCGCGCTTTCATTCAATCTGGATTATGCCGGAATCGGCAGACAGGGTTCGGCGTTTTTGAATGACTTGAGCATGTGCGGTATTCTTACCCCTGCATTTCAGGTGGAGGTCAATGGAAAGAGCCTGGAACTCGTTCAAAGACAGTGGAAGGAGAGAAGGCCGTGATCACCTCTCTCGGATTGAAACAGAGACTGCTTCTTGGGTTGCTGGCCTTGATGCTTGGCTCAGTGGTGGTGTTCTGGGTGGTGGGAGGCATGTGGGGTGAGCACTTTTTGCGCAGCAGATTTGAAGATCGCATCACATTTCTGGCTCATCATCTGGCCTTGAACGCTGAGTTGGGTATGCTTTTGAATGACAAGAAGATGTTGACGAGACTTGCCGAAAACATACTTTCCGAAAAAGATATAACTGCTGTGGTGATTCAGGACACCGATGGAAAGACTTTGGTTTCCGTAGGAGACAGGCAGGAGGGTAGTAATGTAATGGTCTCTGAGATACTTCTGCGGCAACAGAAGGAAGATCCGTTTTTACAGACTGATGCTCAAAAGCCCAGGTCCTTGGGCAGAGTGATGGTATATTACAGCGTAGCCGGTATGGAGGAACTGCTCTTCAGTCTTCGCAAACTGTTTGTATGGATCGTCATTGCAATAGCTGTTATCGGAACCGGTGTGTTTTATGTATTTTCTCACTCTCTTGTGGCGCCTCTTAAGGAGTTGGTGCAAGCCGCGCGCCGAGTCTCTCATGGTGATTGGAATGTGGATGTGAAGGGCGGGTCTTTGCCGGAGACCATGGAATTGGCGGAGGCATTCAACCAGATGCTTATATCCCTTCAGGAGAGCAGACAGGCCCTTGAGGAGAGCTATCAGGAGATGAGCTCGCAGAAGGCATTGGCCGAGGTAGGTGAATTTGCATTTCACGTGGCGCATGAGGTGAAAAATCCCCTTGGTATCATGAAGGGGGCCATGGATATCCTGAAAAAGCCGGAGGTACCGCAGGATACGAAGATCACCATGATTGCCTATGTGGAGGATGAGATTCGGCGGTTGAACGCAATGATTCAGGACTTTCTGGATTTTTCAAGGCCGAGAAAGCCCGTCTTTCAACCCGTTGTTCTTACAACATTTCTATTTGAGCTGTTAAATCGAATGGAGCTGGAATGGAATGACAAGGGGATTTCTTTGAGATGGTTTTCGGAATGCGATACGGCTGTGTGTATGGCGGATGCGGACATGCTCGCTCAGGCGGTCATGAATGTGGTCAAGAATGCCTGTGAGGCATGTGAGGCAACGGGGCGGCGTTATGATGACCTTGCTGCAGTGGTGGTGCGTCTCAAGAAAATTGGAGCCTACGCTGTGATAGAGGTGCAGGACAATGGATCCGGTATTCCAGAGGAGTTGCGAGAACGCATCCTTCAGCCGTTTTTCACCACCAAGACCAAGGGTACGGGGCTTGGGCTTTCTTTTGTGCGTCGAGTGATCGAGTTGCACGGCGGGGATATGTCCTTTGAAAGCGATGGAGTGTGCGGCAGTGTGTTTAGGTTGCTGCTGCCCTTGAAAAATATGGATTAGAAAGGTGTGATACTATGGCAAGCATATTGATAGTGGATGATGAGTCCAAAATACGACATATTTTGCGAATCATGCTGTCTCTCAAGGGTCATTCGGTGCATGAGGCCGAAAACGGTGAGGATGCCCTGAAAATCGTTCAACGGGAACCGCTGGACCTGGTTATTTCTGATATCAAGATGCCCAGAATGGATGGTCTGACTCTTCTCGAACGCATAAAGGAGATGAATGCCGCCTGTCCTGTGGTCTTTATCACCGCCTTTGCCACAATAGATTCCTGCGTTGAGGCCATGCAGAAGGGTGCCGTGGACTACATTACGAAGCCTTTTGATGAGCAACGTATTTTGCTCACCATCGAAAAGGCCCTTGGTATCTCGCGCATTTTGGCGGAGAACAAGTCACTCAAAGAAGAATTGGCCGGTCGGAGCGCAAGCGAGATCGTATGTGTGTCACCTGCCATGCAGCGAGTGCTGGAACTGGCGTTGAAGGTGGCCCAAAAGCCGGACACCACTGTACTCATAACAGGTGAATCAGGGACAGGCAAGGAGATAGTCGCCAGATTTATACATCAACACAGCCCAAGGGCCCCAAAGCGTTTTGTGGCCATCAATTGCGCGGCCATCTCTCCAAACCTGGTAGAGAGCACCCTTTTCGGCCATGAACGGGGTGCATTTACAGGGGCGGATAAACGCAAAGAGGGTCTGTTCGAATATGCCAATCAAGGTACGCTCTTTCTGGATGAGATAGGCGAACTGCCCATCGAGGTGCAGGCCAAGCTGCTTCGAGCCCTTCAGGAGCGTGTGATTCAGCGCGTTGGAGGAAACGAGCAGATCAAGGTGGATGTGCGTGTGCTCTGTGCCACCAATCAGGACTTGAGCCAGATGGTGAACAAGGGCAGGTTTCGAGAGGACCTGTTCTATCGCATAAACGTGTTTCCCATTCAGATACCGCCGCTTCAGGAGAGAAGAGAGGATATAGTGCCTCTGGCTGAGCACTTTGCGCGCAAGTTTACGGGCAAACAGGATGAAAATGCCATATTGCTCACAAATGGAGCCAAAAGGCTTTTGGAGAAGTATCATTGGCCAGGAAACGTGAGGGAACTGGTGAACGCCATGGAGAGGGCCGTGATTCTGGCAGGGGAACAGCCCATCACAGCGGACGAGTTGTCTTTTTTGCGTGTGCGTGGCCCTGCTTCCGGCATACTGGAGGACTTCAGGCTGCCTGCCGGAGGTATTTCGCTGGAGGCATTGGAAACGGAATTGATTCGACAGGCCCTTCAGATGACAAACAACAATCAGAGCGCTGCAGCCAAGCTCCTTGGCCTGACTCGTGCCAAGTTTCGGACCTTTTTGAAGCAGCTGGAAGAAGAAAATGATTGATTTGTTCAGAAAACGGCCTTTGAAGGCAGGATTTAGTCTTTTTAATCATATTTTCAGCAGACTTACCGTGCTGATGGGCATCCTCTGTCTCATGAACGCCGTGACCGTATTTGCCGTTGAGGACTCTTCCATCATGTTCGTGGGTGAGGACCTTTCTGTGTTGACCATCGCCTCCAGAAGGGCCGAGAGTCCTGAGAGTGCGCCTGCCGTGGCTCAGGTGATAAGCGCGGACGAGCTGAGGCGAAACGGCGTAAACACGGTGGCCGAGGCCCTGTCCATTTCACCAGGCTTTTATATGCTGCCGGATCAGCGAGGCTTTATTCCCTATCAGCGAGGAGTCAAGGATGGCACCTTATTTTTGTATAACTCCGTGCCCCTGACCGCCGATGGCTCACGTGCTGTAAATCCCTTGAACGAAGATGTGTCCCTGGCTGCAATAGAGCGTATAGAGATTGTTCGCGGCCCTGGTTCCGTGCTTTGGGGGCCTGACGCCTTTGCCGGCATAGTAAATATCGTGCCCAAACGAGGCAGGGATGTGAATGGTTTTGAGTTGCAGGCACGAGGGGGGGCGCCAGACAAAGATCGTTCAGTGAATCTGCTCTGGGGCAAAAACACGGGGCTTTGGGAGGGCTTCGCTACCTTGAATCTGCGCGAAGGTAATGACCCCTTCAATCATTTCAATCTGGTGCGGCTGACAGGGCCGGATAATTTGCCGCTTCCATTTTCTGAGCGCATAGGAAGTGCGGAGCTTCCTGACTCCAGATCGGTGGAGGGGGTGTTTAACCTTTCGTGGCAGGACTGGCTGAAATTTTCCGGCCGTTGGTCCGAATCCGAAAGATATTATGTGTTGAATGATTCCTCTTCGAGTCTTCTGTGGCGAGGCAGAAGAGAGACTCCTTTCCGGTTTCTGCGCATGGAGGCCGAGAGGTCCTACGGTCCTTCCAAGTTGAGTCTGAACGCCTATTACAGCGAGTTCGATTTTGCGGAGCAGGAAGTGGACCTGCCCAGCCTTTCACAAAAGAGTCGTGTGTCTTATGCCGAACTCCTTTACGATCGTGAGCTCTGGAGTGCGGATGCACTGGCCACCCTTGGTATTTCCTATCGTTATAATACTGTGAGTGGCGCCATAGTGACCAAGGGCTATCCACCCGATTTTATGGTGCCTGGGAACATCTTCTTTCTGCCGCTGGTAAGGCAGCAGGACATCTCCACTCGAATGCCATCGGCCTTTATGCAGCTGCGAAGGCACTGGAATCTGCTGGATGCCTGGGTGGGGTTGCGCCTGGACGACCATGAATACGACACCGCATTGAGTTACAATGCAGGAGTGAGCATGCGGCTTTCGCATGAGTGGCAACTCAAGTTTTTGTCTGGATCGGCCTACAGAACGCCTTACAATCTTCAATTTGCACAAAAAACCAATATAACGCCTGAAGAGATCAGGAATCTGAGTGCCCAGCTTCTCTGGAAGCCGACGCACAGCTTCAATCTCTCGGTCACGGGTTTTTGGAATCGTATTCAGCATCACATGAACGAGGATGCGCTGGCAGGGCTTTCCGCACCTGTAAGCGAAAAGATAGTTGGTCTGGAGTGGGAAGGCAGGTGGATGCCGGTAAAGGACCTCACCCTCTGGCTGAATGGCACGGTGTTTTCCAATTCAGGGGATGACGAAACTTATAGTCTTTATATCAAGCGGTTGATAAATGGGGTATGGGTGGACAGTCTGTACCGTAGTTGGAGTGTGCCCTATGATGTCGGATCTGACGGACTTTTCAATGCCGGAGTGAATTGGCGCGCATTTGAAAATTTGGATTTTTCTCTTCGCCTACAATACGCTCACGCCAGGGAGTTCTATTACAACAAGGGGACTCTGAAAGAAACCACGCCCTCCAATTGGTTGGCGGCCTCTGCCATCACTCTAAAGGATTGGCCTGTAAAAAAGGGTGAGCTGCAGTGGTCGGTCAAAAACCTCCTGAATAACGATTATTCCATTCAGGGTACCTATGCACCTCGAGACAACCCGCCGTTTCAGACCTATCTGACCTGGAGATGGAGGTTTTAGGCCTGTCATGTCTGATGCAGACAGTTCATTTGATTTTCTTTTTGGAGCGGCGCACAGCTCACTCAAAACGAAGGGCGCTGCAAGCCGGTCATCGTCAGGAAAGGCGGAGCCTGACATCTGGAGCGTGTCGCGTCTGGTCTCCACCGTACACAATGTGCTGGCAGAGAGCTTTTGCGCTGTTTGGCTGCGGGGCGAGATATCCAATCTCAGCCGGCCGGCCTCCGGACACCTCTATTTTACCCTTAAAGACGCGAGCGCCCAGATTCGAGTCGTGATGTTCAAACGATATGTAACGGCCGAAAACCTTGCCATAAAAGACGGAATGGAGGTGGTGATTCACGGCGAGGTCGGAGTCTATGCCGGTCGCGGCGACCTGCAATTCATAGCTGATTCCATGGAGCCTGCAGGAGAAGGGGCATTGAAACTGGCCTTCGAGGCACTGAAACAGCGTCTGCATGAGCGTGGGTGGTTCGATGAGGCCCGCAAGCGGCCGCTGCCATTTCTGCCCAAACGGGTATTTCTTATAACCTCTCCCACAGGGGCTGTGGTGCACGATTTTCTGCGCACGACATTTCTCAGATTCCCTGCCGCCCATGTGGTGCTGACTCCCAGCCGTGTGCAGGGTGAAGGGGCTGCTGTGGAGCTGAGAGATGCCGTGAGGTTGGCTGATTCTGTGGCTCGACCAGGCGATGTAATTGTGCTGGCTCGAGGTGGAGGCAGCCTTGAAGACCTCTGGCCTTTTAATGACGAGGGCCTGGCCGAGGCCGTCTTGCATGCCTCCGTGCCTGTGGTCTCTGCCGTAGGGCATGAGGTGGACTTCACCATCTGTGATTTTGTGGCGGACAGGCGTGCAGCCACTCCTACGGCTGCCGCACAGTTGCTTTTCCCTTTACATTTGGATTTGAATCAAGGGTTGTCGGCGTTGCACAACAGACTTCATACATCGGTCAGACGGTTGATTGAGATGGGAAAGCGCCGAGTGGAGACATGTTCGGCGCGTCTGGTGCATCCGAGACAGCGTCTGAACGAGGGCCGCATGAGGCTGGATCATGCGTCCAGCAGGCTTTTGGAGGCCGTGTCTCAACACCTCTTAAAGCTTTCTCATGAATTGGACCGGAGACAGGCTCGATTGCTGGCATGTTCTCCGAAAATTTATGTCAGGGATCGAAGACAACGCCTGGAGTCTCAGCAAAAACACCTGTTGCAGGTTATAAAAGGCGTGGTTGCAGCCAAGAAACAGGGTTTTTTGGAGTGTTCAGGCGTGTTGAATGCCTTAAGCCCGCTGGCTGTGCTGGCCCGTGGTTATAGTATAGTCACACGCGTCAAAAATGCTGAGATAATTCGAAATGCCTTACAGGTGAAACAAGGCGAGATGCTTCGCATTCAGCCTCAAAAAGGGGTGTTGCTTTGCAGGGTTGCAGCCTGTATGGAGTCAAACGGTTTGACTCACGAAGGGCAAGGGGAATAGGAACGCAATATGAGGGCGGTGATGCACAACATTGCTGTGGTCTTGAACGAGCCGCGTTATTCGGAAAACATCGGGGCGGCGGCCAGGTGTTGTAAAAATATGGGGATTCGAGATCTGATTTTGGTGAGGCCACAAAACCTTGAGATGGAAAAGGTCTTAAAGATGGCCACACATGAGGCTGTGGAGGTGGTGAACGCCATGCAGATTTACGATACACTGCTGAGTGCACTGGCTGATTTTCAGTATGCGGTTGGTACCACGGCACGTATTGGCAGGCAGAGGACGCCCACTGATACACCGCGTCAAATGGCCGACAAAGTGGCCGGACTCTCACAGGAGAACAGAGTGGCTCTGGTGTTTGGTTCGGAGAAATACGGTCTGACCAACGATGATCTGCGGCTTTGCCATGCGATAGTCAACATACCGACCGCCGATTTTTCTTCCATAAACCTGGCGCAGAGCGTCATGATTCTGTGTTACGAGATATTTGTGTGCCAACTGGATATTCAAGTACATATCCCAAGACATGCAACCATTCTGGAACTGGAAGGATTGTTTCAGCATCTGGAGGAGCTTTTTGTAAAAATAGGCCTGATACGGCCGGAAAATCCAGATTATTGGATGGGAAACGTGAAAAAGGGTCTGACCAGAATGGGTTTGACATCAAAGGACGTGAAGATTGCCAGGGGGTTTTGCCGACAGATGCTTTGGGCCGTGAATCACAGAAAATACAATGAGAATCCATCGGTTGAGTCATTGCATGGGCTGTTGCCGAAGTCAAAGCCGGAAATTGACGAGTAATCCAACCTCCGGCTTTTCAAATGGGTTCGCTTACCAGTCCACCAGTTTTGACTGGCTTTTTTGCAGGTTTGTGGCCCTGTGCATGTCTATGGATGCGTTTTCCTCATCCCCTGTCTTTTCAAATATCTTGGAGCGCAGCACATAGAAGGCCGGTACCTCCGGAGAGAGCTCTATGGCCTTTTCAATGGCGTTAAAGGCCTCTTCCGTGCGCTCTTTGCTCATTAGAAGCACAGCCTTGTGATAGAAAAGTTTGGCGTTTTGCGGTTCGATTTTAATGGCGGCATCTATGTCCTTCAACGCATCCTCGACACGTTCTTTTTTGGCATAACAGGCGGCTCGCGCCTGATATGCCTTTGCCAGCGGCTGTTTTTCGAGAATGCAGTTGAATGTCTCGATTCCACTATCCAGATCGCCTTGCATACATTTGAGTTGCCCGTCTGTAAAGAGCTGTTCCAGTTCTTCGTTCATTTTTGATTCTCCTTTGAGCATTTGTTCGCAGACATTATAAGTATAAGGCTATCTATGGCAAGCGTTTTGAAATAAAAAAGGGCAGAAAGCCCTGCCCTTTGAGAATGAAACAAAAGAAGGAGGTTGAGATATGAGGATTGGAGCGGGAAACGGGATTCGAACCCGCGACTTCAACCTTGGCAAGGTTGCACTCTACCGCTGAGTTATTCCCGCATCAAGTTCGAGAAACAATAATAAGGGGTGTGTTTCAGATTGTCAAGGGGGTTTGTCTGCTGTTTTTAACATGCCTTTATTTCTCTGATAGCCAGAGACAGTACCTGTCCTTCGTGCAGGAACATGAGCCTTTTTTTGACCAAGTCGTCTATGAATGTATGGATTTCCTGAAATGTTTTCTGATGGAACCGGTCAAAAACAGCCTTCAGGGACACAGGTTCCACGCAGAACAGATAGATATCCCTGGAAAGTCCGTTCAGTCTGTGTGTGAGGATTTCACCTGACGGTGTCTCCTGCCGGATATGTAGAAAATTCCCGCCATCCCTGTAGGTCAGTGGTTTCAGCCGGCCGGTCTTTTTTCTTTGCTCGTTCCAGAGTCTGATACGCTGTTCCACCGGTTTCCAGAGTTTTTTCTGGTGCACGCGGTCACCTGTGTATTTCAGAATCAATGGTGTGGCTTGGCGCAGCAGCTTTTGAGGGAAAAGATGATACCAGTTGTCATGAGGCTTGAGATTTTTGATGTTGAACAGTTCCGAATGCACGGCCACCGGGCTGTTCATGCCCAGCCAGAAGGATACGGCTTTGAGCGGCCTGAACGGCCATACAAACTCCAGGACGTTCAACGTCTCGTTCACCTCTTCTATGGTGCTGCCAGGGAAATGTAGTATCAGGTTGCCACTTAATTCCATGCCGAATTCCTCGGTATGCCGCATGGCAGCCACGTTTTGCATCAGACTTGCACCTTTTCGCAGGCGTTTCAGCAGAGATGAACTCAATGCCTCGATGCCGATCTGGACTTCATGCAATCCGCCCTTCGCCATAACAGCCAGCTCCTCGCGGCTGTGTCCGACGCGTAATTCTGCAAAAAAGGTGTAGTCTCTGCCATGAGTCGAGAATTCTTGAAAAAAAATGGATGCCTCGCGTCTGGGCAGGGCGTTATCCATAAAAGCGAAATCCAAGGCACCGTACGTACTGGACAGCCAATTCAGTTCTTTTGACATCCTGGCTACGCTTTTGGCCCTGTAGCCCTGCCATTGCAGATTGAGGTTGCAGAAATTACACCTTCCCCACCAACAGCCACGGGAAGCCTCTATTGGAAGCACAGGGAAAAAACGTTGTTTGGCGGGAAGCCCTGCCAATTCCTGAAAGTAATCCCGAAAATCAGGGGCAGGTATGTGCTCGATGGAATCCAGTTGTTCTTTTCGCTGGATTTCGACACAACCCCTGAAGCGTACTGAAGGAGGCGGTTGCGGCCGTGTCCCCCTCAAAAAATCCACTAGACCCATGAGGGGCAGCTCACCCTCTCCGTCTACCAGGTAATCTATTTCCTTGAAGGCGTCAAAGACCCATGCACCTGCCTCACCGGAGAGGGATGCACCGCCCAGTACCACAGGCAGATCATGACGCCTTGCCTTTATCAGTCTGGCCAGAAACAGGGCCGCAGTGAGCTGGTTTATAGAAACCGTGATGCCGACCATGATCAGGTCGGTCAGTTGCAACGAGTTTATAAAGGTCTCCAGAGTCTCTTTGGTATGCCTTCTGACAGCCCTGGCCGACAGCCCCTTTCCTTGCCGTGCATTTTTGGTCACCGCACTCGTGAACATGGCATTGCACTCCTTTTCCTTGTCATGAAACAGTAAAGGGGCGCAGACCGCCTCGGAGGCCCAACTGGACTCACTGATGGCATGATATGCCTCGAAACCCAGTTTTGCCGCCAGTGTAAGATAGGGATGGTGGCATGTGATCTGTAAATCGGGTTGATTTTTGGCCAAAAAGGCCTTGAGAGTGGCCAGTTGCAGGGAAGGCCGGTTGAAAAGCGGCCATGGCGGAGAGATGAGGGCTATGCGCATGGGAGTCCGAATTGCAACAGGAGGTGATCAGCCCTGCTTCGGCGTTTCATGCAGCTTTCGCATCAATACCTCCAATCCCTTGCGATTGGTGTAAAACAGCTCGCATATATCTGCGTCGAAATGAATGCCTTCGCCTTTTTGCAGAATATGAAACACCCTTTCGAGATCAAAGGGATCTGCATTTCCAGTATGTTGCTCATCGTACTTGGGATAATCCCTTCTGGATGTCAGGGCATCGAATACGTCCGTAATCGCCATTATTCTGGCTGGCAATGGTATTTCATTACCGGAAAGCCCGAATGGATAACCGGAACCATTCAGACGTTCGTGATGGGATGATGCCACAATGGGGAGTGCCTCCAATTCCCTGGGCAATTTGACTTCTTCGAGTATCCGTTTGGTCCAGAGGGCATGACTTTCCATGATCTTTCTCTCCTCATTAGAAAATCGATTCGGTTTTGTGAGAATGCTGTCAGGGATGGCTATTTTGCCTATATCATGTAGAAGGCATGCGTAATTGCAGAGCTCCATGTCCTGAAAACCAAACCCCATCTTTTCGGCCAGAAACATGGTATAGGTGGTCACTCGTTGAGAGTGTCCGGCGGTGATGGGGTGCTTGGCCTCCATGGTCTTGACCATGTCCGATGCAAAATCCTTGAATGCCTGTTTTACGGCCTGAAGGAGTTCGTAATTCTCTACAGCGATGGCTATTTCGGCGGCGCAGGCGGATGCCAGTTCCAGGTCATTCATATTGAATCCTCCGGTTTTTTTTATTTATGACCTGCAAAACCCCTTTCACTACTCCTGTCCTATTCAAAACAGGGTGACAGAGTATATTGTAGGTTTTGTAATCATGGCGTCTGTCCCAACTTTCATCAAAATCAGAATCCTCAAGGGGGTTGTTTACAAAGAATGCTTCACCGGTTCTAGCACAACGGCCCACCAATCCTCTTTTCAGGGGAAGTCTGATTTCTTTGCCTTTCAGGCCTTCCGCCACCTTGGACCAGAGTTCTTTTTGTTTCATGTCCAGCAGAAAGAAACTTGCGCGTTCCGTGTTCAACAAATCTGAAACATGGATTATAATAAGCTCAAAAAGTCTGTCCATGTCCTGTTCACCGTTCAGGAGCCTTGCCATGTCCAGCAGTTTTTGAATGATGATTTGTTTTTTCATGGTGAATGAGTAATGAGCTCCGGCCTATTATCTGCCCAAAAAGAAATCGTTCAAAACCCTTACGATAGGCAGAAAAAAACGTTCTATGCTGCCTGTAAAAATGAGCAGCAGTAACAGAAGAAACCCAAAAGGTTCGAGCCGCTGATATTGCACTGCAAGCCTGTAAGGCAAAAGCCCTGCCAGTACCTTGCTGCCATCTAGTGGTGGAATGGGAATGAGATTGAAGATCGCCAGGGCGATATTCAGTTGAACAGAGAGAAAACCCATGTAAAATATGGATTCCCATATGAACTGTGGCACTGGTAATTTAACAAGCATCAATGGGCCGATTATGCGTACCAACAGCGCTGAAATGCTCGCTGTCAATAGATTTGAACAGGGTCCTGCCAGTGATACCAATATCATATCTCTACGCGGGTGTTTGAAGTAACGCGGGTCTATGGGAACTGGTTTGGCCCAGCCGATGGCCTGTGTCAGGAAAAAGACCAATGTTCCAAGAAAATCCAGGTGTTTCAGAGGGTTGAGCGTGAGTCTGTCCGCCATTTTGGCTGTAGGGTCTCCAAGCCTGTATGCCATCCACCCGTGAGCTACCTCGTGGATGGTGACTGCAAGTAGTATGGGCGGCAGAAAAAGCGCCATTTTTTGAATAAAAATTATGATGGTATCCATGATTTATTTTAATCTTTGCAGATTCAAAAATCAAGCAATACAGGAATGAAACTCAAATATCTCACCCTTTTCGGCTTTAAGTCCTTTCCTGTGCGCACCAGATTGCAATTCGCTTCTGGCATCAGCGCTGTGGTGGGGCCCAACGGTTGTGGCAAATCCAATGTGATAGACGCCATTCGTTGGGTGCTCGGTGAACAGAGTCCTGCTGTGCTGCGCGCAAAAGCTATGGAAGACCTGATTTACAGCGGCGATGTAGGCAAAAAGATCAATTTTGCGGAGGTAACTCTTGGGTTTGAAACCACGGGGCCGCTTCCTGTTTCAGAGCTGGAAGGCGTGCCAGAGGTGGAGATTCGCAGAAGACTTTCCCGTTCGGGCGACAGTGAATACAGCATAAACGGTAGGACGTGCCGTCTCAAGGATATTCATTATCTGTTTATGGATACCGGCGCAGGGACTCGAGCATATTCCATCGTGGATCAGGGGCAGATCAACCGGTTCGTGGACATGGATGCAGAGGAACGCCGCGACATCTTGAACGAGGCCGCAGGTATAGCCCGTTACAAGGCCAGACGCATGGAGACAGTCAGACGTCTGGCGCAAACCCGTGAAAATCTGGAGCGTCTGAATGATATTCTTGCAGAAGTGGATGTTCAGAGAAAGAGACTTTCCGAGCAGGCGGAACGGACTGCCAGGTATCTGGAATTAAGGGCGGAGCAGGAGCGGCTGGAAAAGGCCATATATGCCAGTGAATGGCGTGCGAGGCAGGAACGTCTTCGAATATTGAATATGGAGGCACGAAAATTCAGGGACAAGCTCGCATCCATCGAAGCCGAGAGGAACATCATGCTCTCTCACCGTGAGAAGATATCTCTTTTAATGCTTCAGAAAGAAGAGGCCATGGTGGCTGCCAGAAATGAACTCACAGCAAAGGAAGAGCAACTGAGAAGGCTCTCAGATCTGAAAAACAATCAGGAACACCTGCGTTTTGGTGAGGAACACCGTCTGAAGACCGCTCATGCCTCTGTTCAGGAGATAGCGGGCCGTAGAGAAAGGGTGGTGGCCAGAATATCGGCGCTGACAAGTGAGATCGTTTCAATGAAACAGATTGTTTCAGAACTTTCATCTCATATTGCAGAGGATGAAAACCGGCTCAAAAATGCTCAAAAAACAAGGGATGCGGCCAGGGAGGTACTGGAGAGACTCAAGGGTGAACTTGTGGGCAGTCATGCTTCTTATGCCAAATTAGACAGTCAGCGTAGGTCACAGCGAGCGCAGATAGGGCGTTTGAATGCCAAACTGAAGGCCGTTGAAGCCGACAAGGCCCGCATCGAACGGGAAGCGGGTCTGAAAAACAGTGAGATAGATACTGTCAAAAACAGATTGGCTGTTCTGTCCGAGCAATTGAACGGCTTGCAGACAAAAGAACGGGCTGCACAGGCCGCCCTGGATTCCGTCGCAGCGGAACGCAGGGAGATATCGAACAATCGTCAGCACCTGCATACAAAACTTTCAGAGCTCAGGGCCAGACTCAATGCCCTTCAGGGTCTTGAGAACGCAAAAACAGGTTATCTGGAGGCTACCAAGGCGATTTTACAGCAAAAAAACATCAAAAATATTGGAATCGCAGCCGACATGCTTCAGGTGAAACCTGGTTGTGAGGAACAGGTGGAGACCATGTTCGCCGATACACTTCAGGCGGTTGTACTGGAATCCATGGAAGATTTGAAACGGGTTTCGACTCTTGTAAAAAACAATAAAACAGGCAATGCGAGAGTCTTTGTCATGGAACGTCTGCCGAAGCAATCCCCTTTGAATACAGGAAAAATACAGGACATGATCGCTGTAACAGGCCCTTTGAATGCCCCCATGAATTCCTTTTTGTCTCGATGGGATATGGTCGAAGACCTGGAAGCAGGGCTCGATGCCTTATGTAACGGCAAAAACAGCCGCTTTATTACGAAAAAGGGGGATGTTGTCATGCCCTGGGGAGAGGTGATTCTCAGAGGAAGGCAGAGTGGTGAGGGCATCATGGCACGCAGGGCTGAGATCGCAGCACTCAAGATGGACGAACAGCGCCTGTCCATGGAATATGATGAAGTCATCTCTTGCGAAAGGGCGCTTCAGGGAAGGCTGGAAGAACTTCAGCGGGAGCTATCGGCATTTCGCAGGCAAAAAGAACAGCTTTTTCAGGAACAGACCGGTCTGCTTCGCAATTTTGAACGAATGAAGGCTCAATTGGAGGCCCAGACAGAACACATGGAGCGCATTGTTCTTGAGATGGAGTCTGCGCAATCCGAACTCATGGATCTGGAGATCGGCATAGAGGAGACGGAACAGGCCCTTGAACAGATATCGCAAAAGAAGGCTGCATCGGAGGTGGAAGTCAACGGGAAAGAACGGGATTTGAGGCGGCAGGAAGAGTCTTTGAGCCACATGCAGAAGGAGTTGGAGACCAGACGCATAGCTCTGGCCGAGAAAAAGATGCGCCTTTCATCCCTGGAGCAGGAGTGCAAAGAAGCGGAAAGACGTTTACAGAACATGGAACGCGAGGAAGAGACTCTGAAAAAGGATATCCTGAATGCCACGAAACGAATAGAAGAGATAACCGGGGCACTTGAGAGCACTCTGAACCGCCTGAGTGCACAGGAGAAGGAGGTTTCAAGGCTGAAGGCACTTATCTTCGACCTGCAGAACGACTATTACAGTCAGCGTGACAACCTGAATCAGATACAGCAAAAGGCGGATGCCATGCAGGCTGAAATACAGGAGGTTCAAAAGATATTGCACACAAAAGAGGTGGAGTTTGCCGCCGTTCAAGAGGCTGTAACGGCCATAGTCAATCGGTGTCATGAATTGTTTCAGGCCTCTGTTGCAGAGAATGAAGACCAATGGCTGTTCGAAGGTTTTGAACCGGCTGCGGCCCAAAAGAGACTGAGGGCGCTGATCAAGGAGATAAATGCCATAGGGGCCGTGAATCTCACTGCCATCGAGGAGTTTCAGAAATTGGAAGAACGTCATGGATTCCTTGCGGCTCAGAGGGACGATCTGTCGAGTTCTGTTCAGGATATAGAAAAGGCCATAGTCCAGATAAACAGTACATGCCGTCAGAGGCTGAAAGAAACCCTTGAATCCATCAATGAAAGGCTTAAGAACGTGGTGCCTCTGCTGTTTGAAGGCGGAGAAGCCTCCCTTGCTTTTACGGACAAACAGGATGTCCTGGAGGCAGGTGTGGAATACCTGATCAAACTACCTGGAAAGCGTATTCAGCACCTGAGTCTGCTTTCCGGCGGAGAAAAGGCACTTGCGGCCTTGGCATTGATCTTCGCCATCTTTCTCATGAAGCCTAGTCCCTTTTGCCTGCTGGACGAGGTGGATGCACCTTTGGATGGAGCGAACACGCAGCGTTTCATTCAGCTTGTCAAGCGGCTGGCCAGTCAATCGCAGATACTCTTGATCACACACAATCAGCGTGTGATGGAGGTGGCTGATACGCTTTATGGTGTTACCATGGAGGATAAGGGTGTCTCTAAACTGGTGTCTGTGAGGCTTGCCAAAGAGGCGCTGTGAGGAAGACAGATGGAACTGGAAGGCTATTGCTTCAAAGACAAAAAACAGATTCCCATAAATGCAGGCTGCTGTCATCCCAATGATTATTGCAAGGATAGAACGGCCTGCATGGTGCACTTTCTGGAACAGGAACGTAAAAAGACATTGGAAAATCGACTTGAAGAAGGAGAAAAGAATGCGGATACTGCTCACCAATGACGACGGTATATATTCATCAGGGCTGTGCGCCCTTTACGAGGCCCTCATAGACGAACACGAGGTGCATGTGGTTGCGCCCGACAGCGAAAGAAGCGCTGTGGGACATGCCATAACAGTGGCGGATCCCTTGCGTGCCCGTGTGGTCAAGCGCGGAAACGAGGTATATGGCTGGGCCGTGAGCGGAACCCCTGCTGACTGTGTGAAGCTCGCTGTCCTTGAATTGATCAAACAACCCATCGATCTGGTGATTTCCGGCATCAATCCAGGGGCCAATGTGGGGATAAACGTCCTGTATTCCGGCACGGTCTCGGCCGCCACTGAGGCCGCCATCCTTGGAATCCGCTCTTTGGCTGTCTCCATAGACCGCTACACTGAACCCAACTTTTGCTTCGGCGCCGCTGTGGTAAAGGAGTTGCTGTCGTGGCTCATGAAGCTGGAGTTTTCCAGACCGCTGGCCGTCAGCATGAATATTCCGGCGCTTCCTCCTCAACAGATTCGCGGAATCAGGTTCGCCCATCACAGTCTTAAGTCTCTGAAGGAAGAGTTCGATAAAAGGGTTGATCCACGAGGAAATGTATATTACTGGCGTTCCGGAGAGATATGGCAGGTCGATGAAACAGATGATATGAGCGACATAGCCCTGCTCAAGGCGGGCTATATAACTTTGACGCCTATACATTTTGACATGACCGCCCACGACTCTATAACCAGACTGGAGTGTCCTTGTTTCTGATGAACCTCTTTTAGTGAACTATTATGGTGAATATCTCTTCACAACTCGTCTCTCTGCTGAAGGATCTGCAAAATACGCAGGCATCGGCCGTTCTTGCACTGACGGACGAGACCGGTCTGCCTAACGGCGTGACGTCAGGTGACGAGTTGAAGGCAATGGTGGTGGGGAAATTGTCCGATCTATATCTGCTTCAAGTGAATAACCGGCTGATACGGGCCAGAACCCAGCTTCCACTGCAGATGGGTGATGCCCTGCGTTTGAGGGTCGTGGACACCAACACTCCGGCCACTGTGCGCATTCTGGAACACCTGACTCAGCAGCCGCAGCCATCGGCAGGTTCAGAGGCCAGGACATTCATGTCTCTGAAATCAGCTTTGGTCAATGTCGCTTCGCAGATTAAATCACTTCTGGAAAATGTTGCAAACAAGGGTTCCGCTTCATCGAACCTGCCGGAAGGGATTCAATTCACCATTACAGCCCTGAATACATTGGCGCAGGGGAATAAGGCGGAGCCCAATAAGATTCAAGCACTTTTTTCTATGTTCTCATTCGTTGCGCCAAATACCGCTGCACCTGATACAGTATCAACCCCTACGATTTTCATACAGATGCTTCGAGAAGGGCTCGATGTCTTGCAAAAACAGCTCCCTTCAATGGAGACACCGTCAGCGGCGTCAGGCATGATGCAGCCTCAGGGAGGTGTGGCACCAGAGACATCTCAATCCGCAACTCGAGCATCAGCAGCGGCCATGATGGTGCAGCCTCAGGACAGTCCTCATTCTCCACAGATGCAAGGCAGCCAACCTTCCGCCGAATCAGGTGATATGCAGACGCAGTTGGTCTTGGCAGGCAATACACAGTCGGTCGAGGAAACCGCTCTTTCAAGTACTGTTGTTGATGGTAAGTCTGTTACAGCGGGTTTGAGGACAGTGCAACAGCCTGCGGTTCAGGAAGGCGGCGCCCCGCCAATAAATACTGCTTTTTCAGGGTCTGTTTCTTCAGGCCCTGCTTTGACTCAGGCCACGGCAGAACAGGCGGGCGCAGGTGCTGGTGTACGGCCTGTTTGGCTCTATGAAGCAGCAACTCCAATGGGGCGCGATGGTGTTCAGCAGGCGGCTTCGGTTCGTAACATGCCCGAAAATGTGCCATTCTCTTTACAGAATCAGCAGATAAACACGTTTCAGGAGGTTTCGGCATCGGCCGTTTCTCATCAACCTGTACTCCAGCCCTTGAGCCAGGTCGCAGTTCAGACTCAAGGCCAAGTGCATGTGTCTGTTCATGCCCATCAGGAGATTGTGGTATCGCCTGGTGCCCCGCAATCTCCTGTTCAGACTCCGGTTCAGGCCGCAATTCAGACTCGAGGGCAGGTTCAGGGACAGGTTCAGGCGTCCGAAACGCCTGGCACTCCAAACACATCATTCCCTGTAATGCCGGTGACAGCAGAGACCAAGATTCAGGCCGCAGATAGCCAGACCGTACCTGTTCAGGCTGATCGTAACATTCAGGCATCAACTGTCAGGCAGGCGATGGGCGTATTCATGAATCAGACAGGAGGGACTGCTGAGACAGAGTCGCCGGCACTCACGGATGTGCAGCAGTCCGATTCATTCAAGGATATGCAGATAGTTCAACCTGAAATTTACGGTCAGGCCAGAACGCAACTCAAGGCCGTTCCGTCGAATACACTAAGGGCAATGCCGCAAGATGAGATGGCAGGCCTTCGGTTTGAGCAGGCTTCTGCAACCATTGCAGACGAACAGACCTTAGGGATGGCTCAACAAACAACAGCCCATGGTCAGGAAACGGATGTCAGGGCTGCGCTGCATACTATGAATGCCCTTGTTCAGCACATGGATAGAATGCAGACCTTCAGGCTGGAGCTGCAACAGCAGACAGGAATAAATTTCTGGCTCGTTCCCATCTGGTTTGATGGTGAAAACGGCTCAGGGCATATGATCTGGTGGCAGGATCAGGAGGATGGAGGGGAGGGTGAGAATCGAAGGGAGAGTCAGGGCTATAACCTGCTTTTCGATCTTCGGCTTTCACGGCTTGGGAACCTGAAAATACGGCTTTCATGCCTTGGGGAAACCGTTCAATTCTCTGTGGCCGCCGAAAGGGATGTGCTGCCTGTGATAAGAAGCGGCATTGAGGAACTCAGGACCAGACTTCACGGCGCAGGATTTTCCATGAAACTTGTGGAATTAAGTGCCCTCTCAGAGTCGAATGCAAAGGCGTTCGATCCTCTGGGAGGCGGTGTGACATCAGCAAGCGGTGTATTGAATATCGTGGCATGAAGTCTATACATCTGCAGCCATCTGATTCAAGTATTTTCACATAAATATAACGATGGATGATTTCAACAGAAGAAAGAAGGCGGTTGCGCTCAGATATGAAAAAGGCAAGGACAGGGCCCCTCGCGTCACTGCGAAGGGTGAAGGCAAAATAGCCGAAAAGATCCTGGAGATCGCCAGACAGGCAGGGCTTCCCATCAAAGAAAATGCCGATCTTGTGGAGGTGCTCAGCCGGCTGGAACTGAACGCTGAGATACCTGCCGAGACCTATTTGGTAGTGGCTGAGATACTGGCGTGGGTCTATGGCTTAAATGAAAAGGCAGCAAGAACCGCCGGCGGATCACAGCCTGTCCGGTAGGGCTAAGACAATCAGGTGGACAGGCTGTTCTGTCGCTGATCATTCCACTGTCGGGCCGTCGAGCACCTCGCTTAGCCAAATCTTCAGCTCATGCGTCAAAGGATAGACGCCCACTCCGGCCTTTCGTCCCCCTTCTTCTATGGCAAGCCTAATGAGTTCCGGTGGGGCCGGCACCTTGGCGAGTTCGTTCACCTCTCTTGAATTTCTTCTGAGCAGAGTGACCTGCGGGGGGTGTTCCCAGTCATAGATGACAAAATATATGGATTCATCCGTCGCCCCTCTGACGAAATCATTGCCTCGAGTCCATCCGGCGCCCCACTCCAGATACATATCGATGGCCTTTTCAGGGGTCATCGTCCAATCTATGCTGTTGACTATCTCTCTGTTTTTTTTGAGCTTTTCGATAGTGGTGATAAGTTCTCCGGAAGATTTCGTCATAACTGGCTCCTTTCTATGTGAATTTATCGCTTACTTGTAAATTAAGAAATAAAACCAGTTGGCTTGAAAATCAAGTAGGAATAATATCCATTATTGAAAAATTTCCTTCTTGATAGGTTTTGTAATGAAAGATATCGGGCACAGCTATTGCATGTTTTTTTATTGACAGGAGGAATGAGCCATGCAGAACATAGGTTTCAGTTTCAGTCAGGGTCTGCACCCGCATACAAGATTAGGCCACATAGAGGCATTGGAAGGCGCCATTTTGTTGGAGAGGCGCCAGCAGGTGATATCCAACAACCTTGCCAATACCAATACGGCTGGTTTCAAGAAACAAGGACTTACCTTTGAGGAATATCTCCTGCCCCAGATAGACAATACCAGGCGCACGGCCAAGGGAGAGATAGAAAAGACCCTTTTTACTCAGGGCCCCACTCATGAAACAGGGAATCCTCTGGATTTCGCCATAGAAGGCGAGGGTTTTTTCGTGGTTCAGACGCCGGCAGGCAACCGCTATACAAGGGCTGGAAACTTTACGCTTGATGCCCAGAATCAGCTGGTCACTCAGGAAGGTTATCCGGTCTTGGGTGACGGCGCGCCGATAATCCTTCAGGACACCACTGGCAAGGGTATCTGGCTTTCGGAGGACGGCAGATTTTTCGTGGATGAGACGGAGATGGGCAGAATTGACGTAGTCAATTTCACGAATCCGGACGGACTTGACCGTATGGGGCAGAATCTCTATGCCGAAACCCAGGCATCTGGTCAGCCTGCCCCATTGGAGACAGTGCATGTCAGACAGGGTTTTATCGAAGATTCCAACATAAATCCCGTGGAGGAGATGGTGAACATGATCGACATGTTCAGGGCCTACGAGGTTCAGCAGAAGACCTTGCAATCTGTTGACCATCTGGATGACAAGGCCGTAAATGAGGTGGGCAGACCGGTGTAGTGCTATTTTGATATTTTTGCGATAAAGGAGGAATTTTTATATGTTCAGAGGACTCTGGTCAGCGGCATCAGGCATGAACAGCATGCAGTTTAACATGGATGTCATCTCCAACAATTTGGCCAACACAAATACAGTGGGTTTCAAGCGCAGTCGGGCGGACTTCGAAGACCTGCTCTATCAGACCACGCGTATGCCTGGGACTCAGAATGCGGATGGGACACAGGTGCCCACCGGTATGCAGATAGGCATGGGCTCTCGTCCTGCCGCTGTGCAGAAGATATTCACTCAGGGTGACTATGAAAGCACAGGAAACGATTTGGACTGGGCCATAGAGGGCAGGGGGTTTTTCAAGGTGGTTAGCAACGGTGAGGAGCTCTACACACGGGCAGGGGCGTTCAAGCTGGACAAGGACGGATTTGTAGTTACATCCAATGGTGACAGGCTTCAGCCCGAGTTTGCCGTGCCCATAAATACCACGCACATCACCATAGACCCATACGGTCTGCTGGTGGCAGCGGATGCAAAGGGTAACGCACTGGCGTCCGCTCAGCTTTCCATCTATGATTTCGCCAATCCAGCCGGGCTTTACAGCGTGGGCAGAAACCTGTTCAGACCTACAAACGCCTCGGGTGACCCGGTGGAAGGCGCCCCGGGCACCGAAAACTTCGGCACCATCGCCCAGGGTTTTCTGGAGCAGTCCAATGTGGACGTGGTAAAAGAGATGGTCTCCATGATCATCACGCAGAGGGCTTACGAGATCAACTCCAAGAGCGTGCAGACCGCGGATGATATGCTTGGAATTGCCGCAAACCTCAAGAGATAAGGGCATGGTGTCACTGTCGAAGTTCAGTTGAAGGTGTAATAGCTATGAAATTTGAAATTCTGGTAAAGTCATCCATTATGCTGTTTCTTGTGCTGTTTTTGGCAGCGACGTTTTTTTTGCCGCGCCATGGCATTGCCCAGGTGTCTGCTGCTGGCGGATCAGGCGAGACCATGACGGTTCAAGGACGTGAACTGGAAGCAGCCTTCAAGGCTAAGGTGTTGGAAGAACATCCCCTAAAGGGTGCACGCATAACAGTTGAAGATTTCAAGACCTATCCGGCTCAGTTGATACTTCCAGTTGGTGAGATGGGAGTTTCTCTTGAATTGCTGCCCAATCACAACATGCTTGGCCGAGTCGCTGGTATCTTGACTGTGAGGGTTAATGGTCAATATGTCCGTCAGATGCGTGCCACAGCCATTGTGGAGGCCTATCTGCCTGTAGTTTGTGCAGCCACACCCCTTGCTAAGGGGCATGTCATCTCACAGGCAGATATTTCCGTGATGGAGCTGCCGGTATCCAGGTTGCCCAACAGCATAGTGATTGAGCCGGACAAGGTCGTTGGTATGTCCCTTAAATACTCTGTACGCCAGGGACAGCCCATTTCCGATGTGATATTGAGTCCACCAAAATTGGTAAAAAAGGGAGGCGTGGTCACCATCATCGCTCAATCATCCACAATCTCCGTAAGCGCTCCGGGAGAAGCCAAACAGGATGGAGCCAAAAATGAGCTTATAAAGGTAAAAAATCTCATGAGCCAAAGAGAGATTACAGCACGGGTGGTGAATGAAAATACGGTGGCGGCTGTATTTTAAGAATCAATGTTGAATTTTGAATGTTTAATGTTGCATTGAGGTAATGAGCAATAATATTAGAGAGTCAATGTGGGCTATGGGAATGAAGAATGCAATGCTTTCCGGAATTAGACTTTTACGAAGTTATCGACTGTTGGGTTGAGGAATCGATGACAACGTCCTTGAAAAGGAGTTAAATATGAAGCGCAATATCCCTATTTTAAGTATCTTTTTATTTTTGGGGCTCACCGGATGCGTGACATCTTCTCCGCCTGAGGCCATGCTGAAACCAACTATCCGTGAGATCCCTGTGGTGCAGGCCCCGCCGGCCGAGGGCTCGCTATTTATATCCAATCAGGATAGTTCGCTTTACGGTGATTTCAGGGCCAGGAATGTGGGGGATGTGGTCACTATTCTGATTCAGGAAAATCTAAAAGGCTCTAAAGACGTAAGCACCAAAACCTCTCGCAACTCCGATATGAATGTGGGGCTTACAGGCATAGCAGGGCTTGAATTTGTGAAACAGGTGCAGCCCGGCTATCCAGGCTCTACCATAAATCCCTCCACTGCCATCGGCGGAGGTACCAAGGACAATTTCGATGGCTCAGGCAAGACCAGTCGTAATTCCTCCCTTACCGGCACCATTTCCGCCAGGGTCGTGCAAGTGCTTCCGGACGGCAATCTGGTGGTGGAGGGGACAAGGGAGTTGAAGATCAACAACGAGACTCAGTACCTGATACTTTCAGGTGTAGTGAGGCCCAAAGACCTTGCTCCCGACAATACCATTCCATCTACTCGTATTGCGGATGCCCGTATGGAATACACGGGCGGCGGTGTGCTCAGCGAAAAACAGAGTCCCGGCTGGCTGGCACGTATTCTGGGGGCTGTTTCGCCATTTTGATGGAAAGAGGGTTTTAATGATGTCTGTATCACAATTTGATTTCAAGGCCGGTTTATGTCTCGTTATTGTGCTGTTCCTTTCTTTGATTCATGCCGTGCCGTCTGGGGCGGCCAGGCTCAAGGACATGGCTGAGGTGCAGGGCATGAGGGCCAATCAGCTCTTCGGCTACGGTTTGGTGGTCGGGCTCAACGGCACGGGCGATGGTACTCAGGCGGAATTCACCATCAAATCCATTGCAAATATGTTGGAGCGCATGGGGGTCAATGTGGATTCCAAAAATTTGAAGACCAAAAACGTGGCCGGTGTCATGGTGACAGCCCAGCTTCCGCCCTTTGCCAAGATCGGTCAGAAGGTGGATGTGGTGGTCTCCTCCATGGGGGATGCCAAGAGCCTTCAGGGAGGCACGCTTCTTTTGGCTCCGCTCAAGGGGGTTGACGGTAAGATATACGCCCTGGCTCAAGGGCCAATAAGCATAGGAGGTTTTGCTGCAGGTGGTGCCGGGGCATCAGCTCAAAAGAATCATCCCACAGCAGGCCGCATTCCGGCAGGGGCGTCCGTGGAAAGGGAGATAGGTTTTCCAATAAATGAAAAAAACGAGATAAACATGAGCTTGTTTAATCCGGATTTCACCACAGTGCAGCGGGCTGTGGATGCCATAAACAAGAAAATGGGTGAGATAGCCAGGGCCAAGGATGCAGAAACCATTGTCATCACTGTGCCGCCGAGCTATCAGAACAATGTGGTAGGGCTTATGGCGGCCCTTGAAAATGTGGAATTGTCCCCTGATCAGAAGGCCCGAGTCATACTCGATGAAAGAACAGGCACAGTGGTCATGGGCGCAGATGTCAGAATCTCCAAGGTGGCCATAGCCCATGGCAATCTGAGCATACAGATCAAGGAGAACCCGCAGGTTTCCCAGCCCCAGCCCTTCAGCCAGGGTGCTACCGCTGTGACACCTCAGACAAGTGTAAATGTGACTGAACAGGGCGCCAAGCTGCTGGTATTGGATTCCAACAGCAATATCGGAGAGTTGGTGCGGGCATTGAATGCCATAGGCGTGACCCCTCGAGACATGGTCGCAATTTTGCAGTCCCTGCGGGCCGCCGGGGCTATTCAGGCGGATGTGGAGGTGATCTGATGAAAAACAATATAAAATCGGTCTCGAATTCGGCAACGCTTATTCAACAGGGCCAGAACGTGCAGCAGGACGCCGCCAGGGCGGCAAAGAATGAAAAGGAGATGAAAAAGGCCTGCGCCGACTTCGAGGCCATATTTCTTGCCAAGATGTTGGAGTCCATGCGCAAAACCATACCCAAAAGCGGGCTGTTGAACGGCGGCAAACAGGAGGAAATCTATACCTACTTCATGGATGAAAACCTGGCAAAACTTGCCTCACAGGGCAAGGGCACAGGGCTCGGGCAGTGGCTTTACAAGGAGATGGCGAAAAGAAACAAGTAGTTTCCTTTCTAATGGTTGCTTTTTAGTAGTTCGAGGATGTGTCTGGCAAGATTTTCATTGATTTCATTGTGTCAGTGTTGGCCTGAGTCATGTAAATTGGGTACGTTTCCAGATACCCAAGCCACATCCCATCATCTTCCCAATAGACGAATCTGATTTTATTAGCCATGTCCTCCTCCCAATGCCCGATAGAGCTGTACGCGGGCAGAAAGCAGTTGCCTTCGTACCTGCACCACAGCCATCTGAGCAGCGTATTGATCGCGTTGGGCATCCAGAACCTCCAGGTGGCTGGCGATTCCTTGAGTATAACGCTCTTCCACAGTCTTGAGCCGCTGAGTCTGAGTGGCAAGCAGCCTTTCCTGAATATTCAGTGCTGCTGCGAGCCGATCGCATGACACCAGGGCGTCGGCCACCTCACGAAATGCCTGCTGAATGGTCTTTTCATACTCGGCCACAGCCGCATCCTTTCTGGTTTCAGCTAAATCCAGATTGGACTTAAGGCGACCTGCATTGAAGATGGGCTGAACCAGGGTGGGAGTGAAGCTCCATACACCGCTTCCGTTTTCAAAAAGCCCTGAAATAGAGCGGCTGGCCGTACCAAGACTCAGGTTCAATGTAATGTTGGGCAGAAATGCGGCCCTTGCAGCCCCGATATTGGCGTTTGCAGCCAGAAGTTTCTGTTCAGCTGCTCTCACATCCGGCCTGTGTAGCAACACCTCCGATGGAATGGCCATATCAAAGGCATCAGTCAAGTCCTGGTGCATAAGATCCAAGCCATCGGGTGTATCGTCAGGGGGCGCTGTACCCAGCAAAAGGGTCAGGGCATTCTGTGCCATACCATACTGCTGTTGAAGCCGCACCAGATCAGCCTTTGCCGTGTCCACGGCTGCCTTTGCCTGAAGAATATCTAATTGGCTGACCGCCCCTTTCTCATACATCAGTTCCACAAGTTCCAGCATGCGGGAACGGTTTTCAAAGGTGTATTCCGTGAGCTCTAATCGTTCTTCCAGTTCCTTAATCAGGAAATAGCTGTCGGCTACCATGGCGACGAGTGAGGTGTGCAGTGTGGTTCTTGCCTCTTCAGTAGCCAGATAGGAGGCATAGGCAGCTTCATCCATGGCAGCTATACGTCCCCAGAAGTCCAGTTCGAAGCCGGAGAGATTCAGGCCTATGTCTTGGCGATGGCTTGTGATATCCTTGCCGAAAAGGGTTAGGTCTTTTGGCGTTCTGACAGAGGCGGAAGATGCGCCGAGGTTGACGGATGGGAGACGATCGGCATACACGATTCCATAAGCGGCCATGGCTTCACGGACATGGGCTGTTGCCAGGCGCATATCCTGGTTGTTTCTCAAAGTGCATTCTATTAGTTTTTTGAGGCGTTCGTCCTTAAAAAAGGTCTGCCATGCCAATTCATGTGCCTTTGGAAGGTGCCCTTCTGCCGTCGCCTCAAAAGGAGGAATGGGCCAATCCTTCGGCACGATCGGTGCAGGCCGCTCAAAGGCCGGAATCATGGAACAGCTGCACAAGGCCGACATGGCAAGAAATATCGTGAGTTTTTTATAAGCTCCCTGCATCAGTTGTTTCCCTTCCATTCATAGCTGCGCAAAAAGGCATCCACCACCTTTTCTGTTCGTTCTTTCGCCGCTTTTGGGCTGGGACCCGGCATACCCATGAGTCTGCGGTGATGTTCAGGGGCCATCAGCATTCCAATCAAAAGTTCGGCTGTAAACATGGAGTCGTCTCGGCGTATTACACCTTTATCCATTTGAGACTCCAGAAACTCGGCCAGTTTACGGGCTGTAAACAGTGAGCCCTTTTCAAGAAATCCCTTGACAAGCTCCGGAAATTTCTCGCTGCTACTTATCAGAATGCGGTAAATGCCCAGACCTGATTCAGAGAAAACCTTTTCCCTGAAGGTAGAGGCAAAGGCCAATAACGTGGCTCGCAGATCGCCGTTTGCCTCCTTCAGAGGCACCAACATGCCTTCAGACAGTAGGTGCACCACCTCCACAAACAATTCCTCTTTGTCTTTGAAGTGGTTGTAGAAGGTCTGTCTGGCCACACCGGCCCTGTCTGTAATGGTTTCCACGCTGGCACCATAACCCTGTTCTATGAATATCTCCGTTGCAGCCCTTAAAATCTTATTCCTGCTGTTTGTAATTGAGATGTTGGCTCTCATGGCGATCACCCTTGGCGCATATATGATTTTGACTATACAATCTATCGCTGTTTTGTCATATGTCAATCTTGAAATGACAGCACTCAGGAATTGATATATTATTTTAGGCTTTTCAGTCGGCTGAAAGTGGATATTTTCTTGACGTTAAAGAGATTGGAGACTAAAAAAATCACATCATATTTACAGGGGATCATTCATGCCTTTCAAAAAGATATCTTCTCTTCTTAGCGCCGATGTCATTCTGCAGGTATTGACCGAAAGCATTCATGAAATATACATCTTCGATGCACAACACCTGAGATTTTTTTTGTCAATCAAGGCGCCTGTGAAAATCTCGGTTATACCATGGAAGAATTGTATGCCCTGACACCCTATGAAATCAAGCCGGAATACACGGAGGAGACCTTTAAGGCCTTGTTACAGCCTCTGCTAAAAGGTGAGAAAAAACAATTGGTATTTGAGACAATTCATAGAAGAAAGAACGGTACCATATATCCTGTCAAGATAAATCTGCAACTGATAGAGGCGAACGGGCGCAGCGTCTTTTTTGCCATAATAGAAGACATTGCCGAACGAAAAAAAAAATGAGGTATTGCTTCAATCCAAACAGTCCCAATTGTCTGCTATAACCGAGGCGGCCAGGGATGCCATTATCATGATGGATTCAACCGGCGCTATCAGCTATTGGAATAGGGCGGCGGAGCATATCTTCGGCTATAGACAAGACGAGGCTATCGGCAGGAATCTTCACGAATTGCTTGCGCCTTCCAGATATTGGCTGAATCATCACAGGGGTTTTGAGATGTTTCAGTGCACGGGCCAGGGCGATGCAATGGGGAAAACCCTGGAGCTTCAGGCCATACGCAAGGATGGCATCGAAATTACCATAGAGCTCTCCCTTTCGGCTCTGGAACAGGAAGGTAAATGGCATGCAGTTGGTATTGTTCGAGATATCACGGAACGGAAAAAAGAGCAGACCCTGCTGTTGCAACAGAATGAACTGAATAGAAAGCTGCTTGCTGCAATCCCTCATTCCGTATGGATGATTACAAAGGAACGGAAGATAATCGCCCAGAATCAGGTATCAGAAAAAATGGGCACTACGATTGGCGGTTACTGCTGGGAAAAAATCCATAACATGACCACCATTTCCGAGGAACAGCGCCGATATTACGCTGAGAGAGGCGTTCCTGCACATGGCACCAAGTGTTCTTTCTGTCTGGCGGATGATGCCCTGGAGGCGCAAAAGGTCATTCATAAGGAAATCGAATACAACGGTGTATTCTATGATGTCTGGTGGGTGCCCATAGATGATGACACCTATCTGCATTATGCCATTGATCTTACGGTGCAGAAGGACAATGAAAGGCGTTTGATGCAAAGCGCCGCTTCGTATCGGCATCTCGCCAATCAGTTTCAGGCAGTGCTCGATGCCATTCCCGATATGATCACATTTCAGGCTCCTGATATGAAGATTCTCTGGGCCAATGAAAATGCGGCCAGGACCGTTCATATGAGCCCGGCGGAGCTCGCAGGCCGATATTGTTATGAAATCTGGCATGGCCGCAGCACACCATGTGAAAACTGTCCTGTGGTTACGACTCATGCTACAGGAAGGCCTGCAATCAAAACAATCACTCTGCCTACAGGTGTGAGTTGGGAGATCAGAAGCGTTCCGCTCTATGAACATGGCATATTGATGGGGACTATCGATATCAGAAGGGATATCACCAATCATAAAAACATGGAAAAACAGTTGTTGCATGCACAAAAGATGGAGACCATCGGCACACTGGCCGGCGGTGTTGCTCATGACTTCAACAACATTCTGACAGCCATCATCGGCTATGGTCAGATCGCCCTTATGCGCATGGAGTCTGATGACGGGAATCGTAAGTATATTCAGAATATTCTGGATGCTGCTGACAGGGCTGCAATGTTAACCAAAGGGCTGCTCACCTTCAGTAGGCAGCAGCCAGGTGACAAGCGATCACTTGACCTCAATCAGGCCGTTAAAAACATGGAAAGATTGCTTCGCAAGATGATACGTGAGGACATCACCTTTCAGATATCTTGCTGTGAAGAAGAGCTGCTTGTGTTGGCGGACCCCGTGCAATTGGATCAGGTGCTCATGAATCTGGTGGTCAATGCCAGAGATGCCATGCCCAATGGCGGAACCCTCACCATCGCCACTGAAGACATGTGTATAGATCAGGATTTCATAGAGAGGCATGGCTATGGAACAGAGGGGCATTATGCCAGGATTACGGTAAAGGATACTGGCATTGGTATGGATAAGAATACCATGGAACATATATTCGAGCCATTTTTCACCACAAAAGAGTGGGCAAGGGCACAGGGCTCGGGCTTGCCATGGTCTATGGCATAATAAAGGATCATGACGGTCATATACATTGCGAAAGCGAACCTGAAAGGGGTTCAACCTTTGAAATATTTCTGCCCATAGCGAAGGAAGACAAGGCTGTTTCAGCCATGGAGCAGGGACGTGCCGTTATAGAGGATTTCTCACACTTTTCAGGCTCTGGTACCATTCTGCTTGCCGAAGATAATGATATTGTGAGAGAGTTCATGGCAAAGATCTTGCGCTCGGCGGGTTATTCGGTCATAGAGGCTGTAAACGGAGTAGATGCCATGCAAAAGTTTCAGAATCATGACTCGAAGATAGACCTTTTGCTCACTGACATCCTCATGCCTAAAATGAACGGCAATGAACTGCATAAGGTGATCAGGGCCATCGCGCCGCAAATCAAGACCATTTTCACGACAGGATACACCCCTGAGGAGATTGCGACCAGTCTATCGGTTGACAGTCAGACCGATATTATTTACAAACCCATTCAACCATTGGAACTGCTGAAGAAGTTGAGGACGGTTTTGGTGGATTGACAGAAATAAAATTGATGGAGGTGTCATGCGACAGGTTGTGCTGGCAGTGGATGATGACAGGCAGGTGCTTGAATCCATTGCGATGTTGCTCGATGCATGCGATTTTTGCGTTGTGACGGCACAGAACGGAAATGAGGCGTTGAAGATAGTTAAGACGCAAAAGATAGATTGTGTTTTAAGCGATATCAAGATGCCTGAAATGGACGGCATGGAACTGCTGGCGGCCATAGGAGAACACGATGCCCAGGTGCCGGTTATTCTAATGACTGCTTATGCCGACCTTGAAACGGCTGTTACCGCCATTCGCCATGGAGCCTTTGATTTTATCATCAAGCCTTTTCAATCGGATTATCTGTGCATTTGCATTAAAAAGGCCCTTGATTACAGGCGGATGACTGAATTGGAGGTCAACTATAAAAAAGAGCTCGAACAGGCGGTGGCCGACAAGACACTGCAACTGAAATCTCTTAACCAGGAGCTTGTTCACAGACTGACAACAGTGGCTGAATACAGGGATACGGACACAGGGGATCACATATCGCGTATCGGTTTATACTCCCGCGCTGTTTCTGAGGCCATTGACATGCCTTCTGAATACATCGAAACCATAGGCTTGGCAGCGCCTTTGCACGATATAGGCAAGGTGGCTATTCCAGACTTCATTCTCTTAAAACAAGGGCCTTTGACTCCTGAAGAGTGGATTGTCATGAAACAGCATACGATTTTGGGCGCTCGAATGCTCCATGGCTCGCTGCAACCCATGATTCAAATGGCGGAACGCATTGCCTTGACTCACCATGAGCGTTGGGATGGTACTGGGTATCCCAAGGGACTCAAGGGCGAAGAAATCCCCCTTGAAGGCCGTATAGTGATGTTGGCGGATATCTACGATGCCTTGCGCAGTAAAAGGCCGTACAAGGCTCCGATAAGTCACAAAGAGGCTGTAAAAATTATTCTGGAAGGCGACGGCAGGACGTTTTCTTCTCATTTCGATCCACAACTACTTGATATTTTTAAGAAAATAGAATATAAATTTGATAAGATCATGGAAATGAAAAATAGTGGTCTTAAAAAAGCGAGCAGTTGGAGCAGGTGCTGTGGTGGTGAGGATGTAACATGCTGAATTTCTTTCTTTTGAGTTTTTCATGGAGAATAGTGTGGCTGGGAAAAGAGAAATTTACACTTGCAGATCTAACGAAGGCTGTGTAATATTCCTTTTTACAGCGCGGCCGTAGCTCAGCTGGATAGAGCGCCGGACTACGAATCCGTAGGTCGGGGGTTCGAATCCCTCCGGCCGCGCCAATCAAGTCAGTGAATCAGCCCCTTCAAAAGAGGGGCTTTTTTTGTTATTGGGAAAACGAAAACCAGTTACTTTTTTCTTCGTTTGCCTGCCTCCATTGAATTAACTTGGTGCCATAATTTATTTTAGTGCTATTGTAATAAAACAGTGCCGACGAATTTATCCTTTAATTTTCGTTTTATTGAGTAAATTCAGGGGGTTTTGCATGTTTAACGTCCACGGTGGTGATGTGTTTCGTCTTTCGCGCAAACTCGGATGCGAGCCATTCGATGTCCTTGACTTCAGTAGTAATATCAGTCCCATTGCCACTCCGGGGCTTTCCGAGCTTTTGTGTGATGCCATAGAAGAAATTCGATATCTTCCGGATACGGAAAATTTGGGGCTCAGAACGGCCATGTCCAGGCGCTATGGCCTGCCTCATGAGTGTTTCTGGCCTGGAGGCGGCACAACCGAGTTCATCTTTGCCATCCCATGGACATTTCGCAAGGAACAGGCGGTCATCGTAAGCCCGACTTATGCCGATTATGAGACCGCCGCCAAAAGAGCAGGGCTTTCGGTGTGCTTTGTGAATGGGTTTCTGGTTGATGCTGAAGAGAATCCATCGCAATTGATTTCATCTATCCTGAAGGTCTTGACCAGGCCTAGCCTCATCTTTCTCTGTAATCCCAACAACCCTACTGGCTGCTTTCTGCCCCGTGAGCTGCTTTTGAGCGCCATTTGCGCCGCCTCTCGAGAACATCTCTGGGTGGTGGATGAGTCTTATGTGCAGTTCGTGCAGAATGACAGCGAGGCATCTTTGCTTTTTGCAAGGCCGTTTCCGGCCAATCTCTTGGTATTACGCTCCTTCTCAAAGATATATGCCGTTCCGGGCCTGCGTTTAGGGTATTTGGTGGGTGAGAGTGCCTTGATCGATAGAGTGGTGAAAGAGACAGCCATTCCCTGGAACATCAATCGATTGGCGCAGGTCGCTGGTGAATATCTTCTTGGCCAGATTGGACATGAGGCGCATGTCAGGGCATTTTGCCAGAGAGAAAAGACCTTTTTGTTACAGGAGATTCGGCGAATGCCGTGGCTTCGGTATCTGCCGGGTCATACCCATTTTTTCATGCTTCAGCTTGAGAAAGGGATTAGAGCGGCTGATTTGGTGTTTTTTTTGGAAAATAATGGGGTTTTGGTGAGAAATTGTCATAATTTTTATGGACTTAATAACAGTGAATGCATTCGCATAAGCCCACGCAAAAGGCATGACAACGAGCGTTTGGTGGGTTTACTTAATAAAATGACTATGGCTATTGGCGTTTGATGTTTGTGATTGATGTCTTTAGCTTTGTAGCGATGGATGTTATTTGCTTTATTGTAGTTATATATTTGATGTCTATATCAGAAAATTTTTTATCTTCCGGCATGTCAATCAAGAAACAACCAATAGTTTTGTCAGTTATGTAAATAGGACTTATACATATTAATTTATTTTCAATGCCCAATGCCCTTAATTTTACTGGCGTAATAATGTCATACCAGCTACATATTATTTCTTTTTTTGATGTCATTGATTCATTGATATTTTGATTTTTGAATGGTAAAGATATCGTTAGATTTAACTTTATTGATTTTATATCATGTCCAATACCATATTTATACTTCAATTCTTTTTTATCATTGGATAAAAGAAAAAATATAATATTGTCTGCACTCAAAAGATCGTACATGCTTTCTATGGCTAAAAGATAGAAATGTCCGATTGATATATTATCGTCTGTTGCGGCATCATTTAATTGTTTGATTATTTCTATAAATTTTTCTTCTTTGGTCTGAGTTTTTACTTGTTCTTTTTCTTCGTTTTTTTCCGGTATTGTTAATGTCGATGCTTCGATATATATATTACTTTTTACGATTTGTTGAATGATCTTTTGAAAATTTTTTGAACATTTTGCAGTATCGCTGAGAGCTTTATTGATGTAGCCTATTAATTCATCGTGTGATAATTTATATTCATTTTTGAGCAGCTCTATCATAGTTGTTATTTTATCTTTTTCTAAATGTATAAGTGCATTACTTAAATTATAAATTTTTTTTATGCTGTCATTAATTGCTATATATTCTTCTGTATTTGGTATAATGCCTTCCAGATTTTGTTGTATATTTGATGGCAATCGCCATTTTTTGGCAATTTGTGTTCCCACTTCCTTGATTATATTTTTTAATATGCCTTTTTCTTCGAGTGAGCCATTTTTTTCTATTTCTATTATATCTTCATACAATGGCTGACTATATATTACTATTATTATTCTTGACAGATGATTGAATAATGCTATGAGAAATAACTCTTCTTGTTTTATATTATATTTTTTTGATGCTATTGATTTTATAAGATGTGCCGTCAAAAATGCCTCTGACATAACGATGGCAGCCATATTTTTAGAATCTTTTGGCAATAATTCCAGTATGCTCATACTCAAAGCGATTTCTTGTATCGTTTTACAACCAAGCAATAAAACTGACTGTGTTATGCTTTTTATCTCCATCCCCCATCGGTTATAATAGAAAGAATTTACAATATATAAAGTTTTGCTTATTAAGCCATAGTCTTCCAATATAATTTCTACCATTTTTTGTGATGAATATTCATCTTCAATATCTAATAATAATATTTTTTTGTAAGTTTCTGAAAGGCATGGTAATTCGCCGTTATCCAATGCTTTTAATATTGCTTCCGGCAATGTCTTTAGTATCTCGATTGGTTGATTGTTGTTCATTTTCGTCTTAAAATTGTTTTAATTGTCTGTAACAATACTTTCTTCTGTTAAAATCGGTAGTTTTATAATGAATTTTATTCCATTTGGTCTGTTGTCTTTTATTTCTATTGTTCCTTGATGTTCCAGAATGATAGAGTTGACTATTGAAAGTCCTAACCCTGTTCCGCCTTTTTTCTTTGAAAAATAAGGTTCAAAAATACGTTTTTTATCCTCATTTGATATGCCTATTCCGTTATCTGATATCCATATAATTACTTTATCATCTTCTATATCTGTGCCTATTTTAACGATACCGTGTTTAGTTTCTGACACTGCTGTTACTGAATTGTCCAATAAATTTATTATTGCCCTTTTTATTTGTTCAGGGTCTACTAATGTCATTGGAATATTATTTCTTATATATTCAAATTTTATCTCGGGATGAGCTTCCTGATACATCGGTAAAATTTCGTCAATTAGATTCAATATATTTGAGTAGATTAATTTTGGTGCCGGCATTTTGGCGAATGTCGAAAAATCTGTTACTAGTTTTTTAAGGCTTTCCACTTGATTGATAATAGTATTGGTACACAACATCAATATGTTATTCGTTTCTTCATCTAATTTGTCTTTACATCTTTTTTGTAATCTTTGCGCTGATAATTTAATAGGCGTAAGAGGATTTTTGATCTCATGCGCTATCATTCGTGCAACTTCTCTCCATGCAGCTTGTCTCTCAATGCGTTCTATTTCTGTTAAATCATCGAAAACAATTACAACCCCCTGACTTTTATTATTTTTATCTCTTAAAATATTGAAATTTATGAGTAAGGATATCAATTTTTCATTCACTATTATTTTTATTGTTTTGGTTATATGACCATATGCAGACGATAGTAACTCATTTCTAATATGCTCAAATTCTTCTTTCTGTTCTGTAGTCAGAATAGTTTGATAGTGTTTTCCTATTATATCTTGGGCATTTTTCCCTAATATCAACTCTGCCGCCTTATTCATGGTTGTTATTGTGCCATATCGATCCAATGATATGACACCTGCCGTTATGTTTTGCAAAATTGTCTCTATATAGTTTCTTTTTTCAGCAGTTTCTATATAATTTTGTTGTAATTGCATTGAGGCTGTTTCAGCTCTTTTTCTGGCTTCTTTGAGATCTTGTGTCATTGTGTTGAATGCAGCTACCAGAGAATGCAGCTCATCTCTGCCATGACTGGATAATGTGAAATCAAGATCTCCCTGTGCTATTTTCTGCGTGGCATCAGATAGCATCTTGACCGGTTCAGTAATGGTCTTGCTGATTCTCAGGGCAAACCAGACAGCTATGAAAATTATTAAAACCGCTATCAGACCCAATGCGGTCAATGTTGATATCATCAGTGGTTTTTGAAAACTCAGGAATTGATTGTAGCTTTCATACCCTACTTTTATGACATCTAACATGTGACCTGTTTCTGTTGGCATCAATGATCCTACAGCTAAAAATCCTATTGTTGTATTATTTTTTATTATAGGCCTTATTACTCGTAATAGTGTCCCTATTTCTAATTGATCGGTATATACCCATGTCTCTTGTTTTTTGTTTAATGTTGCTATATCTATTTCAGGAAGTTGAGTTAATGGTAGCCATATCTTTTTGAAAAAAACAGTATTTTCTGTAAATACTTCTATTGAATTTATATTTTGATTATTATTGATAAATGTTGGAGCGAGTGTCCTTGATAATAAATTTTCTATTATTTGTTCTGTGCATTCTTTATTGACACTATTATCTTGGTTAATACATTTTATCGTTATTTGTAGTGCCAATTCTTTATTTGTATCTTGTAGAATATTTATTTTTTCGTTATAGAATGTCTGCCCTATGGTTAACGCATTGTTTAATGCATTGGCTATTCTTATATCAAACCAACGTGTCAGGCTCGTTTCTATGAATTGATATGATACCCAGAAAAGCAAAGCGGTAGGCAACAATGACATAAAGATGAAGGCTACAGCTAGTTTGGTTCTGAGTTTGCGTCCTATTATTTCCTGACGGTCTTCAAAGAGGATCTTGCTTATATTTCTTACAAGAAGAAAACCTATAAGAATGACCAGCAGAATATTGAAATTTATGATGCCGAAGATTATCAGATTTTCTATAAATGATAGTGTGGATCTGGCGGGGAAAAAAAAGAATTCTATGAGATATAAAACAACCAGCATGGCCCCTGCCGATAGTATTATGACAAGTTCCTTTTTTCTTCTTTGTGTTTCTAAATCAATACTGGAAATTGGCTTCATACCATTTTGTTTTGTAGCCGAAATTTGAAAAGGTATTTAGAATAGTATTCAATGGCAGATCTGTTACAATTTTATCTGTATATAGTCTTATTTTGATTTTATAAACTTTGTCTTTTTCCAGAAGGTTGATTGGTGCAAGTTCATATTGATTTATATTGAACAATATGTCATTTGCATCATTTATATTTGTTGTGGTTATTATACGTGTATTATTCTGTGTCAGCATTATTCTGTATTCATTTTTTATTGAATCCAATTTAATTGTTTTTTGGACTGTTTTGTTCAATATGGTTTGATCTTTTATGAAACCAGGAGTGGCCAATTCCAGATCGTAATTGAATATCACCGTAATACCGCTTCTCAGGGCATTTATGATCTCAGGCGTCAGACCATTTTTGACATTACATGACACCACGAGATATTTGGCGTTTTTTTCTACGGCCAGGTCGGTGATGAATGGAGAATCGTCTCCGGCGGCACGGGATTCCTCAGCAGACATGCAAAAAAATAGCAGGATGCACAGGGTGAAAATCCACCATGCCAACGGAGACGATGATTTCATGAACAATATATCCGTCAATTAGTCTTCATCAGATTCATGAAGGGATTGGCCGCGCCGCCGACTGGAGCACTTCCCTGATTGGCCCTCGCCCTCTCCAGCGCCTTCAGGAACGGATTATCGGCTGTGGGAGGCGGGGCTGCGCTGGCATGTGGTAGATCACCACTTTGCTGTGGTTGAATGGGTGTAGGCCCGAATTGAGTGTTAGGAGTGCTGGAGTCAGCGGCCGGTTTGGCCTCCTCAGGCTTGGGCTGTTGCTGTGTCGCCGTTTGTGTCTGAGGTGTAGTGGACTGAGAAGCCGGGCCCGTATTCTGCGCCATCATGGGTGCAGGGGCGCCGACAGGCGTAGGCGCCAGTGCAGGCGGCTGTACAATACCAGGTATCTGTTGAGGAATTGCCTGGGGTGTGGCCTGTGCCACAGGGCTTTTGGAGCGTTCGGGTCTGTCGTCGGCTTCAAAAAGTTGAAAATGAACGGTTTTATCCCCTCGTTTGAAGACTGCGGAGCGCGATGTAACCTCGGTAAGTGTAAAGTCCTCGAGCTTTTCGCCCTTTTTGAGTACTATATAAGGTTTGTCCTTTAGATCCGCTGGCAGATCGCTGGTTTCCTTCGGATTCACCTTGAGCAAGGCCGTCTGTCCTCCTGGCCCTGATATAACACCATAGAGCAGAAAATGCTTCTGCAGTCTTTCTATGGATACAGTAGCAGCCTGTTCATTGACTATGGCTTTTTCTCGTTCCTGAAGGGGAACGAAGATGTTTTTGAGTTGACCGCTGGGTGTGTGAGGAAATGCAGCATTCGCTTGTTGATACAGAAATAGGTTGAAGATTGTTAACAAAACCAGTTTGTTTGTGGTTGAGTACAGTGATTTCATGATATGCTCCTGTTTGTTTGAGATTATTTGGCTACTCGTTGTATGGCTTCGCCACCCTTTTCTATGTCTTTTCCAACTCCTTTGATGGTATTGCAGGCACTTAAACAATGAAATAATACCACTGTGGTAACTAATAGTATTATTTTTTTCATATTGACCTCCTTGATATGGAATAAATGAAAGACTATTGAACCATAACGCTTGGGAATAGATTTGAATCTGTATGAGGTAGGAACATGGACGAGACATAGTGTTCCATGAATCTCGGATTTTCACTCAGATCGAAGTGAGTCATCATCTGAGCAACTGTCTTCATATCCACCATGACCTCCTTTGAGAGAGCGGCCGCTTTTGCGCCTAAAAGCGAGGTATTGCCTGCGAAAAAAAAGCGCTCTCTGGGAATGTCCGGCAAAAAACCGATGGTGACGGCCTGTTCCAAGTCCAGATAGCTTCCGAAGTTACCTGCCAGCACAATGCGCTCCAGGTCTTCTATGGCCATGCCCACGGACTCCAGCAGCGTTACATAGCCTGCGAACATGGCGCCCTTGGCCCGAATCAGATTTTCTATATCCGCCTCGGTAAAAACGATATCTTCGCCGGTGGCGGTGGCCTCATGCCTTACCACTACATATTCCCAGCCGTCTCGGCCGTTACGAATGCGATCTGTGGAAAGGTTATGCCTGAATTTGCCCTGTTTGTCCAGTGCCCCTGTAGAAAAGAGCCCAGCCAGCAGACTGATGATACCGGAGCCGCAGATGCCCTTGGCCTTTTTGCCTCCGATGGTAATGACCATGGGTTCGTAGGTCTCTGGGTGTATGTGCACCACTTCTATAGCCCCTGTTGTGGCTCGCATACCATGCTTGATGCCTCCGCCTTCAAAGGCCGGTCCGGCGGAACAGGCGGCGCAGGCCATCCAGTCCTGATTGCCCAGGACGATCTCGCCGTTGGTGCCTATGTCGATGAAAAGGGTGAGCTCAGGTTTTTTGTGCAACCCGATTCCAACCACACCTGCCACTATGTCTCCTCCCACATAGCTGGCTACACACGGGGCTACAAAGAGCCTGACGTGTTCAGGTAGATGAAATCCTAGTTCCACTGCCCTGACTGGTGGAAACTGAGTTGCAACTGGAATATATGGATGCGCCCTTAAAAATTGCGTCTCCAGACCCAATAGAAAATGTGTCATGACCGTGTTGGCCGCCAATGTGAGAATGCCGATGTCGTCTTTTCGAGTGCCCGTTTGACGGCAGAGTTCGTCTATAATGTCGTTTAAGCAATCCACGACCCTTGTCTTGAGGACAGACAGCCCATCTCCCTTTTTTGCAAATTCCATGCGGGAAATGACGTCTTCGCCATAGCTGACCTGAGGGTTGTAGTTGGATGCCTCAGCAAGCACTGAAGTCGTGTTCAAATCTACCAGTTGCCCTGATATGGTGGTGGTGCCCAGGTCAAAGGCCACTGCCAGGTGAGACGACGCATTGTTGGACGCCTCCACTTTCACCAGCCTTTTGGTAGCCGGATGCCTGCTGTCCATAAGGCTGACAGTTACCTGCCAACCGGCCTCTCTCAGGCTTATGGGCAGGGTTTTAAGGATTTGGCTGTCCACCTCGATGGTTTTGCCCTGAAGCTGGCCATGAGCCAGTTCTCGTTGTAGCCTCTCCAGGTCGCTGATGCTGTCCGATATGCTTGGGGGCGGCAATGATATGACTGTTTTTGAGATGATGGGAGCAGGTTTGATGATGGTTTGTTGGCCGTAGCTCTGCATCCATGAGGCAGCCTTGCGTGATAGAGGCCGATTCAATGCCTTTCTGTCCATCTCGGATTCCACAGGCACTCGGATTTCCAGATCGCTCAACGCGTAGGATGTACAGGCCCTCCACCCGCCATCTGGCAACTCGTCACCTTTGAGCTGTCCTTTTTCAAGGAATATTCGGCACTTGTTGCACACACCCGCCCCCCCGCAGGAGGCATTTATGTGAATCCCAGCCCGCATTGCGGCGCGTAAAAGGTTCTCTTTCGATGTGATTTTTATCGTGATGCCACTGGGTTGAAATGTGACTTTGTGCATCGAGCGCTGCTCCTGTTTTTTTTTAACCTGCTTGGAATGTCCTAACTATTTCATAAGACCCATTGTATCAAAAAGGATTTTAACAAGATCGGCAGGGATTGTCCATAATGCATTACAAGGGAAGATGGTTAGTGTGCGCTACCTCTTGAATTCCGGCCAATGAGAATCTTGCAATGTGGTCCGCCAGTCTGTTTACAAGTTCCTTGGACAGTGGCTGTGTCAGCAGGTATTCCAAATCCTGTCTGCGTATGGTGAGCAGGCTGCGGCACTGGTTTATGATGCTCAGTTCACAGAACAGTACGTTTTCATCCACCTCCTCTTTGCCCATGAGTCTGCAAATGATCTGTATCAGAGTGCGGCGTTTGGGTTCTATCAAACCGTGCCAGATGTCATGAATCAGCCCAGTGGGATTTGCCAGTTCCATGAGGTAGAGCCTGGTAAACCAGCCCTGTTCCCCCTCATCCAAAAAGTGTTCCAGCATGGAAAGCACATACAGATACAATTGTTTCTTCGGCGGAAAACCGTCTATTTCAGGCAGGTTTTGGCCGCAACACTTCTTTTCAAAGGCATATTGCCATGTCTCTACATAAAGTTTGGCCTTGTCGCCAAAATAGTAATTGACCAAGGCCACATTCACGCCCGCTCTTTTGCAGATGGCTGCAATGGTGGCATCCCTGTAGCCTTTTTCTGCAAACACCTCGCATGCCGCATTCAGCAGCCGTTCTCGTGTCTCTCTGCCGTCGTATCTCAAATTCATCTGTGCCCCGTGAAAATTCATTCTTGACAGGTTTGTCATGTTCATTATACTGCTGGATTAGTTTAAATGGCAATTTAAAATTTGCAATCAGTAGAGGGTGTCATGTATAATAAGGGTCCTATCCTTTCATTCTGCTCTGTGTTGTGTGTGTCTATCTTACTTTTTTTTGCAGGCTGTGATCGCAAACCCCAACAGCCTCCTCAAATGCCTTCGGCAGAGGTGGCCTTCATTACTGTAGAGGCTCAACCTCTGACACTCACCACCGAGCTTCCAGGCAGGACTGTAGCCCATTTGGTGGCAGAGATTAGGCCTCAGGTAAGCGGTATTCTACAAAAAAGGCTGTTTGTAGAGGGTGCTGATGTGAAGGATGGCCAGGTTCTGTACCTTGTTGATTCGGCACCATTTGAGACTGCCCTGCGAAACGCCAAGGCATCGTTGGCCAAGTCCGAGGCAAATATCCCTGCGTTGAAGGCAAAGGTGCAGCGTTTTCAGGGACTTATTGGTACGGGAGCGGTAAGTCAGCAGAACTATGACGACGCCCTTGCCGCCCTTAGACAGGGGGAAGCAGATGTGGAATACTGGAAGGCCCAGGTGGAGACTGCCCGCATCAATCTGGGTTACACCAAGATCATCGCCCCTATATCAGGCCGCATAGGCAGATCGAATGTCACCGAAGGCGCTCTTGTTACAGCATATCAGGCGCAACCCCTTGCGGTGATACAACAACTAAGTCCCATTTATGTGGATGTGCCCCAGTCCACGGCAGAGCTTTTGAGACTGCGTGAGCGATTGGAGAAGGGTAGGATTAAATTGACGGAACAGACCAGAAATGTTGTGAAATTGCGTCTGGAAGACGGGTCGGAGTATGCAGAAACCGGTGCGTTTCGATTCCAGGATGTGACTGTTGACAAGTCCACCGGTTCCGTGACTCTGCGCATGGAATTTCCAAATACCAAGCACGTGCTTTTACCTGGAATGTTCGTAAAGGCTGTCATTCAGGAGGGCATAAAGGAAGATGCCATTCTCGTGCCTCAACAGGCGGTTACACGCACACCCAAGGGCGAGCCCATGGTCATGCTGGTAAACGAACAGGGTGGTGTGGAGCCGCGCATTATTGTGGTTGATAGGCCCGTGGGAGACAAATGGCATGTGATCTCGGGGCTTAAGCCAGGGGATCGCATAGTGTTCGAGGGCATACAGAGGATTCGGCCTGGCATACCCATAAAGCCCGTTCCTTTTAAATTACAAGAACATGGGCCTCAGACTCAGGGTGCGACTGAGCAGCATGGCCCGCCAGGGCAGCAACCATCACTCAAGGCCAATTGAGGTGATGCCGCCATGTTATCCAGATTCTTCATTGACCGTCCTGTTTTTGCCTGGGTTTTGGCCATAGCTGTAGTGGTCATAGGCGGCCTGGCCATTCACAATCTCCCAATCTCTCAGTACCCGGCCATAGCACCGCCTACCATCTACATCACGGCCTTCTACTCAGGTGCATCCGCTGAGACTGTTGAAAACAGTGTCACTCAGATCATAGAGCAGAAGATGACGGGTCTCGAGGACATGATCTACATGTCCGCATCCAGTGATTCCTCTGGAACAGCCCGCTTGGAACTCACCTTCAAGCCTGGTACAGACCCTGACATCGCCTGGACAAAGGTTCAAAACAAGCTGCAACTGGCCCTTTCAGGCCTGCCACCTACGGTTCAACAGCGCGGTGTGACCGTGGGCAAGGCCACCAAAAACTATCTGCTCATCGTTGGCCTCATCTCTGAAGATGGCAGTATGGACGGAAACGACCTGCGCGATTATGCCCAGTCCAATCTGGAAAAGGTACTGGCTCGCATCGAAGGCGTGGGAGAGGTGGAGAACTACGGTACACAATACGCAATGCGCATCTGGCTCAATCCAGACAAGCTGATCAGCTACGGCCTCACCATCGAGGACGTGACGGCTGCCCTTAAGGCATATAATGTGGAGGTATCAGCAGGCCAGTTCGGCGGCGCGCCTGCCACGCCTGGACAGCGGTTGAATGCCTCCATCATAGTGCAAAGCCTGTTAAAGACTCCTGACGAATTTGCGGCGATACCCATTCGAATTCAGCAGGACGGTTCTGTGGTGCGCATTCGAGATGTGGGCCGAGCCGAGCTGGGGACTGAATTTTACGATGTGGTGGCCCATTATAACGGTCAGCCCAGCGCGGCCATGGCCATTCGTCAGGCCTCAGGCGCCAATGCCCTGGATACCGCCAATCGTATCAAGGCGAAGCTGGAGGAGATGAGCCGGTATTTTCCGCCAGGTATGAAGGTGATATATCCATATGATACGACACCCTTTACTCGAGTGGCCATTCAGGAGGTGGTCAAGACTCTGTTCGAGGCGGTTTTCTTGGTGTTTATCATCATCTATCTGTTCATGGGGAATTTTCGGGCCACATTCATTCCAACCATAGCAATTCCCGTTGTACTGATGGGAACCTTTGCAGTCTTGTGGTTGGCTGGTTTCTCCATCAACATGCTCACCATGTTCGCCATGGTGCTGGTCATTGGACTTCTGGTGGATGATGCCATAGTGGTGGTGGAGAACGTGGAGCGCATCATGGCCGAGGAGGGGCTTGGTCCGAAAGAGGCTACCTTGAAGTCCATGGACCAGATTACCAGTGCCCTCATAGGTATAAGCCTGGTGCTTTCGGCGGTTTTCGGACCCATGGCATTTTTCCCAGGTTCCACTGGTGTGATCTACCGCCAGTTCGCTGTTACAGTCATAGCGGCCATGCTCCTTTCAGTGCTGGTGGCCCTGATTCTGACCCCTGTGTTGTGTGCCAAGCTGTTGAGACCTGTGCCGGCCGGTCATGAGCCTGCGGACAACGCCATTCGTCCCATGAGGCCGTTTTTCCGTATCTTTGACCGTTTGTTTTTTAGGCTGAGAGACATCTACACCAGGCTCGTAAACTATTCTTTTTTGCATAAATCGCCCTACATCCTGGTTTATATACTCTTGGTGGCATCCGTGAATTTTATGCTTTGGAGAATGCCCACTGCCTATCTGCCTGATGAAGACCAAGGGATTTTGTTTGTAATGGCAATGCTGCCTTCCAATGCCACCTTGGAGCAGACTAAAACGCTGTTGGAGGGTAAGGTAAAGCCATACTTTTTGGAACAGGAAAAGGATGCAGTGGCCTCATGTCTTACTGTGGCAGGTATCAGTTTTGCGGGCCGTGGACAGAATATGGGTCTGGTTTTTGTGAAACTTAAGGACTGGCATCTGCGCAACAACCCGAATCTGCGAGTCAAGTCAGTGGCGGAGAGGGCCGGCCGATACTTTTCAGGGATTCGAGAGGCCATGGTCTTTGCCTTTCCGCCGCCTTCGGTCATAGAGCTGGGGAATGCCACGGGTTTCGATTTTCAACTCCTGGATCGGGCGGGGCTTGGCCATGCTGCTTTGATGCAGGCCAGAAATCAACTCCTGGGTATGGCCATGAAAGACAAGAGACTTGTTCGAGTAAGGCCCAATGGCATGGAGGACGTGCCTGAATATCACATCGATGTGGATTGGGATAGGGCAGGGGCCATGGGTGTGCCCATTACATCCATAAATAACGTCATTGCAGCCTCTTTTGGAGCCGCCTATGTAAACGACTTCATACAGGCAGGTCGGGTGAAACGGGTTTTTGTGCAGTTGGATGCCCCTTATCGCATGCTTCCCTCTGATCTGGATCTTATTTATGTAAGAAATATATTTGATAAAATGGTGCCGTTTTCCGCATTTGCATCAGGCCATTGGACAATGGGTTCTCCCAAACTGGAGCGTTTCAATGCCGTTCCTTCCTTGAACATCTGGGGTGAGCCTTCGACGGGCAGAAGCAGCGGCGAGGCCATGAAGGCCATGGAAGAACTGGTGAGCCGTCTGCCTGCCGGAATCGGGTTCGACTGGACAGGACTCTCCTATCAGGAGCGTATGGCTACCTCTCAGGCACCCATACTCTATGCCTTCTCCATTCTGGTGATCTTCTTGTGTGTGGCTGCATTGTATGAAAACTGGACTATTCCCTTTGTCAATCTGTTCATGTTGCCATTGGGTCTGTTGGGCGCAACCGTGGCTACCTGGTCCAGGGGACTGGCCAACGACGTGTATTTCCAGATCGGTTTTCTGACCACGTTGGGCCTGACCACCAAGAACGCTATTCTCATAATTCAGTTCGCCAAGGCCAGAATCGACAGCGGGCTTGAGGTGATGCAGGCCACATTGGAGGCGGCCCGTATTCGATTCAGGCCCGTAATCATGACCTCACTTGCCTTTTTCTTCGGCGTGTTGCCTTTGGCCATGGCCACAGGTGCCGGTGCTGGCGCCATGAACGCCATAGGTACAGCGGTTACAGGCGGTATGCTATCGGCCACCTTTATCGATTTATTCTTTATCCCCCTGTTTTTTGCGATGATCTATGCCTTTTTTCATAAAAACAAAAGAGATACAAATTTTTGAGTAGGAGCACTCCATGAAACCATATGCCTGGATGTTAAGCATAGCGCTTGTTCTGTCGGGCTGTGCAGCAGTGGGGCCAGACTATACGCCGCCATCGATCTCTGTGCCCGATGCCTGGACAAGCCGGCCTGAAATAGTCGAGACCAATGCCGCTGCTGATTTGAGTAGGTGGTGGTTAACTCTTAAGGACGATGAGCTGACAGCCCTCATTTCGCGTGCTTTGCAAAAAAATCTAAGTGTGCGCGGTGCGATTGCACGTATTCGGGAGGCACGAGTACGTCGAGGCATCAGTGAGTCAAGGTTTTTTCCTCAGGTGAATGCCTCAGCCAATCTACAACACAGCCGTAACAGTGTCAATGCAGGTCTGGGTGGAGAGCGGGATCTCTACATGGCTGGCCTGGATGCGGGCTGGGAGCTGGATATCTTTGGCGGCACTCGGCGCGCAGTGGAGGCTGCTCAGGCCAATCTGGAGGCAACCCATGAGAATCTGCGCAATGTGTATGCGAGTTTGGCGGCAGAGGTGGCCTTGAGTTATCTGGATCTGCGTACTCAACAAACTCGGCTTGCCATTGCCGAACAGAATCTGGCGGTGCAGCAGGAGACACTGAATCTGGTCAAAAGCCGTTTTGATGCAGGGCTTGTCACAGAATTAGATGTGAATCAGGCTGTTTATAACCTTAAAGATACACAGGCCCAGATATTTCTGTTGAAAAACGGCATCACTCAGGCGCAGCACAGTATCGCAGTTCTGTTGGGTCTTCCGCCTGCTGCGCTCAAGGCAGAGCTCGATGCTCCTGGCCCTGTTCCTGTGGCGTCCTTGACTCTGGCGATGGGTGTGCCTGCGGATGTGCTGCGAAATCGGCCTGATGTGCGCCAGGCTGAGCGTCAGTTGGCTGCACAAACTGCCCAGATAGGTGTGGCCACAGCAGATCTGTATCCAAAATTTACTCTTACCGGTTCTATAGGGCTCGAGGCCTTTCATCTGGACAAATTTTTTCAATATGACAGCCGCACCTTTGGCATAGGTCCTGGCGTTCAGTGGAATGTGTTCGATGCAGGTAGTATTCGAAGAAATATAGAGGTGCAGACCGCCCTTCAGGAACAGGCCCTGGTGCAGTATGAGACAACGGTATTAAATGCCTTAAAGGAGGTTGAAGACGCCCTTTCAGCCTTTGCAGAGGAGTATCAAAGGCTGAACGCCCTCAGGGAAGGCGAGCAGGCCGCAGGAAACGCTGTGAATATAGCGACAGCCCAATATAAGGCGGGTATAGTGGACTTTCAGGCGGTTTTGGAGACTCAGCGTTCCCTTCTGTCGTTACAAGACCAGGCCACGCAGAGTGAGGCCAATGTAACTGGAAACCTGGTGAGGCTTTACAAGGCACTGGGAGGCGGCTGGCAGATAGAGGTAAAAAATGACACAGGAGCCCAAGGACATTCTTGATATAGGCGGGAAATCAACCCCAGACCGTTCGATAAGGCTGTATATCATGTGGGGGATAGGCCTTTTGGCTGTACTGGTTGGTCTGTTTTTCCTCATTAACAGCCGTAATTCCTCTGGGCAGATAAAATATCGCACTCAACAGGTAAGGCAGGGGGATTTAGTGGTGACAGTTTCCGCCACCGGTACGCTTCAACCCACCAATCAGGTGGATGTGGGTAGCGAGATTTCGGGGACAATCCGTACGGTGGAGGTGGATTACAACGATTATGTCAAAAAAGGTCAGGTGTTGGCTCATATAGACACCGCCAAGCTGGAGGCCCAAATTCAGCAGACAGAGGCATCTTTAAAGGCCGCCCGTGCCCATCTTTTACAGACAAAGGCCACTGTCACTGAGACTCGCGCCAGACTGAACCGTCTGTTGGAGGTGCAGCGGACCAGCGACGGCCGAGCCCCTTCCAAACTGGACATAGATGCGGCTCAGGCTGCCTTTGACCGTGCTCAGGCCGATGAAGCCAATGCAAAGGCCTCCATAGACCAGGCAGAGGCTACACTGAAGGCCCAAAAGACCGATCTTTACAAATCCATCATTCGTTCGCCCATAGATGGCGTGGTGCTGAAGCGTTCCGCTGAACCAGGCCAGACAGTGGCTGCAACCTTTCAGACTCCGATCCTTTTTACGCTGGCAGAGGACCTCACGCAGATGGAGCTGCATGTGGATGTGGACGAGGCGGATGTGGGGCGTGTGCACGAGGGGCAGGCGGCGGTGTTTACTGTGGATGCCTATCCAAATCGCAGCTTTCCTGCACAGGTAAAACAGGTGCGCTTCGGTTCAAAGACCGTATCAGGTGTTGTGACCTACGAAACCATTTTGATGGTAGACAATAGAGATATATCCTTGCGGCCCGGAATGACCGCCACGGCCAATATCACAGTCAACGAGGTGAAGGATGCCCTGCTGGTGCCAAATGCGGCATTGCGTTTCAATCCTCCTGTTGCACAGCCCAAGGAGCAGAGAGGAGGGTTGGTGAGTTATCTGTTACCAAGACCGCCTGGGCATCAGAAGGTGCAGTCTGAGGAGCAGGACAAAAGATCTCATGTTTGGGTGCTAAAAGATGGTCAGCTTATTAGGTTAGATTTGGAGATTGGCCATACCGATGGCATTATGACCGAGATCAAAAGTGCAAATTTACGGCCTGGAATGGAAGTAGTGGTGGATGTGCTGGAGAAAAAGAAGTAATGAAAAATCCTCCTCTTGTGGAGTTGCGGCAGGTCACCAAGACCTTTGGTCATGGTGCAGCGGCCATGCAGGCCCTGGTGGGTGTGGATTTGATCATAGACCAAGGGGAGTTCGTGGCTGTAATGGGGCCAAGCGGTTCTGGAAAGAGCACCTGTATGAACATTTTGGGCTGTCTGGATGTGCCTACCACCGGCAGCTACCTGTTTAAGGGAGTGGCAGTAGAAGGCCTGAGCCGCAATCAGCGGGCCTTGTTGCGGCGTAATTACCTGGGATTTGTGTTTCAGGGCTTCAATCTGCTGTCTCGCACCACTGCACTGGAAAACGTGGAACTGCCTCTGATCTATCGGGGTGACGCCTCTTCCGTGCGTCATAAACTGGCCATGGAGGCCCTGGCTTCTGTTGGTCTTGCAGGCTGGGAGCATCACACCCCTTCCGAGCTTTCGGGCGGGCAGCAGCAGAGAGTGGCCATAGCCAGGGCAATTGTCACTCATCCAGCCCTGCTTCTGGCGGACGAGCCCACCGGTAATCTGGACACTCAACGCAGTCGAGAGATTATGGACATCCTCACCGCACTGAACAGGGAACAGGGCATCACCATCGTCATGGTAACCCATGACCCTGATATGGCGATCTATGCCGGCCGCATAGTACATTTCAGGGATGGTCTTGTGGTCTCTGAAGCAGAAAAGGCTGCCTGATGTTCTGGAATGCCCTTTTACTGGCCTTCAGGGCCTTGCGCCGCAATCTGCTTCGTTCCTTTCTCACCATTCTGGGTATTTTTATTGGTGTGGCCGCTGTGATCATCATGGTGACTCTGGGCGAAGGGGCCACTTTGCAGGTGAGTCGGCAGATTGCATCCCTTGGCACAAACATGCTCATCATCAGCCCTGGAAAGCGACTCGGCCCAGGCCAAACCGTCGGTTCCGCTCCATTCACTCTGAGTGATGCGGCGGCCCTGGCCCGCGATATTCCGTCTCTGGCAGCGGTGGCACCCACGGCCTCTCGTGCCATGACAGCGGTATCAGGCAATGCCAACTGGTCAACGCAGGTCATAGGCACCACCAACGATTATTTCCAGGCCAGACAGTGGAATGTGGCCTCAGGCCGTTTCTTCACTGAAAGCGAACTGCGCGCCGGAGCTGCTGTCTGTGTAATAGGCCAGACCGTGTGTACCAAGCTGTTCGGCGATCAGAATCCTGTGGGTGCCCGTATTCGATTGGAGAAGATTACCTGCGAGGTGGTGGGACTCCTGGAGTCCAAGGGGCAGTCAACCATGGGTTCGGATCAGGATGACCTGGTCATCATCCCCATTCGCACATTTCATCGTCGCATCGCAGGCAATCAGGATGTAAACATCATTTTGGTGTCCGTTAAGGATGGGCTTTCCACTGAGCGGGCTCAGCAGGACATGGAACATCTGCTGCGGGAGAGAAGGCACCTGAGCGAGCATGAGGAGAATAATTTCAATGTGATGGACATGAAGGAGATCACCAAGATGTTAACATCCACCACTCAGGTGCTCACCGCCCTTTTGAGCGCTGTGGCAGCGGTGAGCCTGCTGGTTGGAGGCATCGGCATCATGAACATCATGCTGGTATCGGTCACGGAGCGCACGCGAGAGATCGGCATTCGTCTAGCCATCGGAGCCCTGGAGCGGGACGTGCTGCTTCAGTTTTTGGTAGAGGCAGCGGTGCTTTCATCGTTCGGCGGGCTTTTGGGTATCGTCCTGGCCCTTTCGGCCTCCTTTGCCCTTTCTTCCGTGCTTCGAGTGCCATTTGTGTTCAAGGGTGATATTGTGCTGCTGGCCTTTGCATTTTCGGTGGCGGTCGGGCTTATTTTCGGTTATTTTCCTGCTCGAAAGGCCGCAAGAATGAACCCCATCGAGGCCTTGAGAAGCGAATGATAGTCAAAGGAGAATGCATTTTTTGCGAAATGATTATATATTGGCCATGGACACAGCCGGTGATTTCGGTTCCATCGCAGTGTTGAAGGGCGATGATTGCCTTTTTGAGCTCTCGTGGCGTGATGATTCTCCCCATTCTCGAACCCTTTTGCCCATGATTCACTCGAGTATGAGTGTATTTGGGTTGGAATTGAATCGAATAAGTCTGATTGCAGTAAATCGCGGGCCAGGCAGATGGACGGGTATTCGATTGGGTATAGCCACCGCCAAGGGGCTTGCTATGGCCATGGGTATAGGCGTAGCAGGTGTCGCAGGCCTGGATGCCATGGCTTATGGAGCAGGACTTTCAGCCTGTATGTCTGGAGATGTGGTCTTTCCTGTGCTGAATGCCAGGCGTTCGCAGATCTATACAGCAGCCTATTTGATTCAAGGCCATTTTGAAGACGGTTCAATCGAAACGGCTGTGAGGCAGTCGGATTATGTGGTGATTGCGCCTGAATCTTTTGAGAAATGGGCTTTGAATCACTGGGTGAGGTCGGCTTCAATGGTGAAGGAAGGAGTGAAAAGGCGTGTCTTTCTAATGGGAGACGGTGTTTCACAGGTCTTACCGTTTTTGCAGAGTCAAAGCCTTTTGAAGCATGTGGTGGTGTATGAGGCGCCTGCATCTTTTTTGCCTGGCGCTGCCTGGGTGGGACATACGGCATTACAGAACATTAAGTCTCGCGTCAGCATTGAAACCAGCTGTGAAATGGACTGCACACCGCTTTATATAAGGCCATCAGATGCAGAGGCCAATAAAAAGATAGTGGCATCGACAAATAAGGAGTGAATTGAATGCAGCAGCAAATGGATTTGTTTTCAACCGCAGCGAAGACCTGCGATATAGCGGAGGAACTGAAGCGTTCCTATTTGGATTATGCGATGAGTGTTATCGTTGGCAGAGCGCTCCCTGATGTGAGGGATGGCCTCAAGCCTGTGCATCGCCGTATCCTCTTTGCCATGTACGAGCTGAACAACGATTACAACAAGCCCTACAAAAAATCCGCCCGTGTGGTGGGCGATGTCATAGGTAAATACCATCCCCATGGCGATACCGCGGTCTATGACACCATCGTGCGTATGGCCCAGGATTTTGCCATGAGGTATCCTCTGGTGGACGGTCAGGGTAACTTCGGGTCTTTGGACGGCGATGCGCCTGCAGCCATGCGTTATACCGAGGTCAGGCTTGCCAAGATAGCCCACGAGATCCTTGCTGACATCGACAAGGAGACAGTGGATTTTCAGCCCAATTACGACAATTCTCTTCAGGAACCCCTGCTGTTGCCCTCAAAACTGCCGAATTTGTTGATAAATGGCTCATCCGGCATAGCGGTGGGAATGGCCACGAACATCCCTCCCCACAATCTGGGTGAGGTGGTGAATGCCACTGTGGCCCTGATGCGTAATCCTGACATCTCTCTCGAGGAGCTGATGCGTTTTCTGCCCGGCCCTGATTTTCCCACGGCCGGGTTCATCTGCGGCAGGGAAGGCATTCGTTCCGCATACGAGACCGGTAGAGGGATCATAAAGATTCGTGCCAAGAGCCACATTGAGGAGAGCAAAAAGGGCGACAGGGAACGGATTGTGGTCACGGAGATACCGTATCAGGTCAACAAGGCCAGGCTGGTGGAAAAGATCGCCCTGCTCATAAAAGAGAAAAAGATGGACGGGGTTCAGGAGGTGCGGGACGAATCCAGTCGGGAGGGCATCCGTATTGTGTTGGAACTCAAAAAGGACGGTGTGGGCCAGGTCATTCTGAATCATCTCTACAAACACACGGCCATGGAGGTCACCTTCGGCATCATCTTTCTGGCCATAGTCAACGGCAAGCCGGAGGTGCTGGGTATTCGAGCGCTGTTACAGCATTTCATTCAGCATCGCAGGAATATCGTGGTCAGAAGAACGGTATATGAGCTGAAAAAGGCAGAGGAAAGGGCGCACATACTGGAAGGCCTCAAGATAGCCCTGGAGAATCTGGATGAAGTGGTCGCCCTGATCAGGCGTTCTGGCAATCCTCAGGATGCCAGGACAGGGCTTGTGGAGCAGTTTAGGCTTTCCGTCATTCAGGCGCAGGCTATTCTGGACATGAGACTTCAGCGTCTGACCGCAATGGAACGGACGAAGATACTGGAGGAGTATGCGCAGCTCTTAAAGGATATCGAACGTTACAAGGCGATTCTCGCCAGTGATGCCATGGTGCTGGATATTATAGAAGAGGAACTCCTGTCATTGAAGAAGGATTATGCCGATGCAAGGCGCACGGAGATCGTGGATGCCCCCGATGAGATAAATATCGAGGATCTGATAGCGGAAGAGGATATGGTGGTCACCATCTCTCATTCAGGCTATATAAAGCGTAGCCCGCTTTCCCTTTACAGAAGTCAAAGGCGAGGAGGCCGCGGGGTTTCAGGCCATCAGGCCAAGGAAGACGATTTCATTTCAGATCTGTTTGTGGCATCTACGCACGATTATTTTCTTTTTCTTACAAATAAGGGGCGTTTATTTTGGCTGAAGGTCTATGAATTGCCCGAAGGCTCGAGGGCCACAAAGGGTAAGGCCCTGGTCAATCTGCTGCCCATAGATACTGCCGGGGGTGAGCGCATCGCCTCTGTAACGCCTATCAGGACCTTCGATGCAAAGCATTTTCTGGTCATGGCCACTCGTTCCGGCATGGTAAAAAAGACCTCCATAGAAGCATTTTCCAGGCCGAGACCGGCCGGCATATGGGCCGCCACCATAAACGAAGGTGATGAACTCATTGCAGCGGCCGTCACCAACGGTGCATCCGATATCTTTCTTGCCACACGAAAGGGCATCAGCATACGTTTCCATGAGAATGATATTCGCGCTATGGGCAGGACCGCTGCCGGTGTGCGGGGCATTCATTTGGAAGTGAATGATTCAGTGGTGGCCATGGTGGTGATTCCAAGGAATGAAGGCAGTCTCATGACCGTTACGGAGAACGGTTTCGGTAAACGCACATCCCTGGAGGAATATCGAGTACAGTCCAGGGCAGGCAAGGGTATCATCAACATCAAGGTCAATGAAAAGATAGGCGATGTAGTTGGAGTCATTCATGTGATTGAAAATGATGAGGTCATGCTCATAGGAGCGAGCGGTAACGTCATTCGCATGAAGGTCTCCGATGTGCGTGAGATAGGCCGTTCCACACAGGGGGTAAAAATGATAAACCTTGAACCGGGGGATCGTCTGACAGCAGTGGCACGCCTGGCGGAACAGGACGAGTAAGACCTTAGGCCGGAACCGTAGAATGCAGAAGGTGTCTGTCATAGGGGCCGGCAGTTGGGGCACGGCCCTTGCCATTTCACTGGCCCGCAAGGGTGTGGACTGTGTGCTCTGGGCCAGAACTCATGATGCCGCTTTGGAATTACAGGAGAGAAGGGAAAATTTCAGGTACCTGCCCGGTTTCCCGTTTCCTGACGGCCTGCGAATCACCTCTTCTTTGCAAGACGCTGTCTGTGCATCCGATGTCCTTTTGATGGTGGTGCCTTCTCACGGCATGAGGGATGTTTTGAAGTCCGTCGCTGTCATCCTCCATGAATCCGACAGGACCGGTTTCATCGAAGCGGTCATATCCGCCTCCAAAGGCATAGAAAACACCACACTTCTTACCATGACACAGGTCATGGACCAGGTCCTGCCTGCGAGCCTGCATGGTTCTCTGGCCGTTCTTTCCGGGCCGAGTTTCGCCAGAGAGGTGGCCCAGGGGTTGCCTACGGCCGTAACCATAGCGGCCTGCAGCGCGGAATTGGCGTCCGATCTGCAAAGGTTGTTTTCCACCGACAATATGCGTGCCTATGCAAGTACCGATCTGATGGGTGTGCAACTGGCAGGGGCGCTCAAAAACGTGATCGCCATAGCCGCAGGTATCTGTGACGGCATGGGGCTCGGCGACAATGCGAGGGCTGCCCTGATCACTCGCGGCCTTGCCGAGATAGCCCGTCTGGGTGTAAAACTCGGCGCCAGACCCATGACCTTCGCAGGGCTTGCCGGTCTTGGGGATCTGGTGCTCACCTGTACCGGCGCCCTGAGCCGTAATCGCCATGTGGGGTTTGAACTTGGCAAGGGACTTAAGCTAAAAGATATCATTGCAAACATGAACATGGTTGCAGAAGGTGTAAAGACCTGCGCATCCGCCTGGGATCTGGCTCAGCTTCATCAAGTCTCCATGCCTATAACTGAACAGGTCTATCGAGTGCTTTACGAAGATCGTGATTCGCGCTGTGCTGTTCGAGAACTGCTTGCCAGGCCTCTTGCACAGGAATTCGACGTGCATCTATCCGAACAATAGGGTATGACCGCTCCAATAGATTATCGTCAACGGACATACCGGAATGCCATGCACCGAAACGGCCTGATCGCATTTGAGGTCAGGCACAAGGAAACTGACCTCCACGTTCAGGCGGATACGGATATGGGGCCGCAGGTTTCTTTGTGGGTGATAGAGATAAGGTCGCAGCTCGAGGACTATATTCGAAACCATCCCCTGTTTTTGACCAGTTATACACCGCTTCCACGTGATGAATTTGCCCCACCTGTGGTGAAGGCCATGCTCGATGCGGCTTTGACAGCGAATGTGGGGCCTATGGCCGCTGTGGCCGGCGCCATAGCTGAAGAAATAGGCAGGCGATGTCTGGCGGCCGGTTCCAAGGAAGTGATCGTGGAAAATGGGGGGGACAACTTTGTAAGTGTAAAAAATGACCTGAACATGGCCATTTTTGCAGGCGATTCACCGTTTAGCATGCGCATTGGAATCAAAATTCCTGGTGGTACGGCAATGGGCATATGCACCTCTTCCGGCACCGTTGGACATTCAAGAAGCCTTGGGACTGCCGATGCCGTGACCATTATGGCCAAATCAGCTGCATTGGCCGATGCAGCGGCAACCGCTGTGGGTAATCTGGTCAGACATGAACGGGAGATAAATATGACCGTAGAGTATATAAAGAAGATTGACGGAGTGTTCGGTGGGGTTATTATAAAGGGCCGGCACATGGGTGTGGCTGGAGAAGTGGAGCTGGTGAAATTATAAAAGGGAGGGAAGAATGCGAAAGGATTTTGATTCACAGATAGAGGCATTGACTCGTATCAAGGAGCGATTTGCGCCTCCGCAACGGGTTAGAGACAACGCCTATATCAAGGATTACGATTCGGTCTATGCCTATTCGATTCGTGACCCCGAGGGCTTTTGGGGGCAGATAGCCAGTGAACTGGAGTGGTTTGCACCGTGGGATCGAGTGCGGGAATTCAATCTGCCCGAGCACAAGTGGTTTCTAAACGGTAAGACCAATATCACCCTGAACGCATTGGACCGCCATGCCAATTCATGGAGGCGCAACAAGGTAGCCATCATCTGGCTTTCGGAGGATGGTAAAGAGGAAGTGGCCACCTACGGACAGCTTCGGGATCGCGTTAACCAGTTTGCCAACGGCCTCAAGTCCAAGGGCATAAAAAAGGGTGATCGCGTCATTATCTACATGCCTTTGGTCATCGAAGGGGTGATAGCCATGCTGGCCTGTGCTCGAATAGGCGCCATTCATTCAGTGGTTTATGCAGGCATGGGCGCAGGTTCCCTGCGTTCTCGTGTGGAGGACTCTCGAGCCAGGGCCGTAATCTGCGCTGACATAGGCTATCGCAGAGGCAAGGTAGTGCGGCTCAAGGAGACGGTGGACGAGGCCATCAAGGACCTGGACATGGTGGAAACCGTCATAGTGTTTCGACGCCAGACTCCGCAGATCGAACTGAACGAGTGGGAAGAGGATTTCTGGGAGCTTTTGAGGGCCAATTCACACCGCTGCGAACCTGAGGTCATGGACAGTGAAGACCCGCTCTTTATTCTCTATACCTCTGGCACCACAGGAAGACCCAAGGGTGTGGTGCATGTGCATGGCGGTTTTATGGTGGGGACTTATTATCTTACGAAGGCCTTTTTCGATGTAAAGGATGTGGATGTCTATTGGTCCACTTCAGACATAGGCTGGATAGTGGGGCATTCATATATCGTTTACGGCCCGCTTTGCGCCGGTGCCACGGTGCTCATTCGTGAGGGTTCACCCGATTATCCACATCCAGGCATAGTGTGGGAAAAGGTGCAGAAATACGGAGTGTCTGTGATGTTTACCGCACCAACAGCCATTCGTATGTTCATGCGTTTCGGAAAGGAACACATAGAGAAGTTCGACCGTTCCACTCTACGTGTCCTGGCCTGCGCTGGCGAGCCGCTGAATCCAGAGGCGTGGCGTTTCGCTCAGGAGGTGATTCTGGAGAACAACGGCCACTGTGTGGATAACTTCTGGCAGACCGAGGTGGCATCTCCCATTCTTGGCACTCTGCCTGCAATGTTCAACAAGCCTGGCAGGGTCGGAAAACCCATGCCAGGTGTGGTGGCCGACGTGGTGGATGAAAACGGTGCCTCGGTGCCGGCAGGGCAGGGCGGTTATCTTGTATTAAGGCAGCCGCTGCCCTACATGATGCGCACCATCTATGGGAATCCTGATCTTTATCGAGAGGTTTGGAGCAAATTCCCTGGGTGTTATCAGACTGGTGACATAGCTGTCTGTGACGAGGATGGTTATTTCTCGGTGTTAGGACGTTCCGATGACGTATTGAACGTGGCAGGTCATAGAATCGGCACCGCTGACGTGGAAAACGCCCTGGTGGGGCATCCCTCAGTGGCCGAGGCAGCGGCCATAGGTATTCCGGATGAAATCAAGGGTGAGGTAATCAAGGTGTTTGTGGTGCTGCGTGCCGGTAAAGAGGCATCCGAAGGGCTTAGAAAATCCATTATTCAGCATGTTCGCATGGAGTTGGGGCCCATTGCCACACCACAGGAGGTGGAGTTCGTGGCCAAATTGCCCAAGACCAGATCGGGCAAGATCATGCGCAGACTGCTCAAGGCCGAGGAACTTGGGCTGGAAAAGGGTGATACCTCCACTTTGGAGGATTGATTCAAAGAAATCTAAGGAGATTTGTATGAACACACTGAAACTATTGGTCATGTTTGTCCTTTTGAGCGGCGCTGCACTTTTTGTGGCGGATGAGGCCTCTGCCAGACCACCAAGGCCGGCGCCTCATTGTGTGTGGATAGACGGTTTTTACACACGTGACGGTTATTTCATTCGAGGGCATTGGAGCTGCAGTGGCCCGCCGATACATGGAAGGACCTGGGTGCCCGGTTACTACGAAGACGATCACCGCTGGCGGGATGGGTATTGGGACAGGGTTCCACCAAGGCCTCACATACGGGCTATTTGGGTGCCAGGCCATTTCGATCTGCGAGGTAGATGGGTGCCTGGTCACTGGGAGTAGCGCATGATAGTCGAAGAGATGACCATGCCGGCCTTCGAGGCCGGCCTTAAACAGACCAGAAGTGCCATACTGCCGGTTGGCTCGGTGGAAGAGCATGGAGGCCACCTGCCTTTGGGCACCGATACCATTCATGTCTATGAGCTGGCGAAAACGACCGTGTCGTTGCGGCCTGTATTCGTCTTGCCGCCCCTATGGTACGGCCTGTGCCGCAGCACCAGTCAACATGCAGGTACAGTTGGAGTGACAGGCCTGAATCTCAGGGCCTTTGTATTGGACATAATCTCCTCACTCTATGCCCAGGGCATTCGCAACCTGGTTTTGATCTCAGGTCATGCCGGCGGCACGCACATGGCCTTTTTGGTGGATGCAGGAGAAGAGGCCATATCCCGCTTTTTGGATATGAAAATAGCCGTATTGTCTATTCTGGATCTGCTGAAAGACTGCCCTTCCGGTCTCATTGAAACGCGCGGAGACAGCCATGCAGGCGAGGTGGAGACGGCCTTGATGCTGAAGTTGCGGCCGGAACATGTAACTGGATCGAGCCCAATGGAGTTTCCATCTTTTCCTCCTTTTATTCTGAGCCGAAACAAGCGTAGATTCTGGCCGAACGGCGTATGGGGTGATCCATTCAAGGCCACTTTACAGAAGGGTGAGGATATTCTTCGATATGAGGCCGAAAAACTGGCTGATTTGTTGAATATAATGGAAGAATTTAATGATTGAAAGAAAGGCGGTAATCGTGAAAAAGGGACTGATTAAATTACAATTAGTGGCTATTTTGTTGTTTTCATTGTTTTTTTCGGCATGTCAGGGCAATGCCGGTTCCTCAAAGGCCCCTGACTTTACACTTTTGGATGTAACTTCCAAAATGGTTAATCTTTCCGACTTCAAGGGTAAGATGGTGTTGATCAATTTCTTTGCCACATATTGTCCACCCTGCAGAGCAGAGATACCGGATTTTATCAAGCTTCAGGACAAATACCGGGATAAGGGTTTTGTGGTCATAGGTATATCGGTGGATGAGGACTGGCGAGAGGTTTTGCCTGATTTTATTCAGAAAAAGGGCATGAACTATCCGGTGCTCATAGCCACATCCAAAGTGGTGAAGGATTATGGCAATGTATATGCTTTACCCACCTCTTTTTTGTTGGATAAGAATCACAATATCGTCAAGAAATTTACAGGGATGCTGTCCGAGAGTGAGTTGGAGCCCTTGATCAAACAGTATCTGGCGCAATGAGATGTGTTGATGTAACCTGCGTCCATTGAACACAACTGACTGATTTTTAGAGATTTCTCAAAAAAGGATAGGAAAGTGACATGAAAGTCAAAGGTTTTCTGGCTGGTGCGGTAAAGGCTGGTATTAAATACGAAAACAGGCTGGATCTGGCCATGATCTTTGTTGAAAAGCCGGCTGTCATAGCCGGAATGTTTACTAAAAATGAGATCAAGGCTGCTCCTGTTATCATGGGTATGAAACGGCTGGCCTTTGGAAGGCCGACGGCCAGGGCGTTGATCGTGAACAGCGGTAATGCCAATGCCTGCACAGGAAATCAGGGCCTGAAGGACGTGGTTCAGACCATGCAGATGGTGGCCAACGCCTTGAAAGTCGACAGCCGTGAGGTGTTTGTATCATCTACCGGTGTGATCGGAACTCCGATGCCCATGAATCGCGTGCAGGCCGCCATTCCCGACCTTGTCAATAGTCTGAGCGAAGACGGTCTCGAGGCATTCTCTCGTGCCATTTTGACAACGGATTCCTATTCCAAGACCAGTGAACGCCTTGTGCAGATAGATGGCAAGGAAGGCCGCATCCTCGGCATCGCCAAGGGTGCGGGCATGATCGGCCCAATATTGGGACCTCCTCATGCCACCATGCTGGTATTTTTGCTCACAGATCTGGCGTTAGAGCCTGATTTCGCTCAAAAGGCCCTGGAGCAGGCAGCGCTTTCTTCTTTCAATCGTATTCTGGTGGATGGAGATACCAGCACCAATGACACGGTGTATCTGCTGGCAAGCGGCGCCCTGGAGAATACCCCCCTTTCTTCGGAACACGCGCAGGCCCAGGCATTTCAAGAGGCATTGAATCAGGTCTGCGGGGAATTGGCCGTCATGATTGTGAAGGACGGCGAGGGCGCAAATATGGCCGTTACCATTCAGGTGGAGGGCGCACGAAACGAGGCAGAGGCGCAGTCCATAGCCCGCACCATCGCACAGTCACCATTGGTCAAGACCGCCTTTTTCGGCAGGGACCCCAACTGGGGCCGTGTTTTGGCTGCGGCAGGGAGAGCTGGAATTCCTCTGAATACAGAGGCTATTCAGCTCTTCATCGGTGACATTCAGATCGTTAAAGATGGTATCGGAGTGGGAAGTGAGGTCGAGAAGCGGGCCAAAGAGTACATGAAATCACCTGAGTGGATTCTACGCTTGAATCTTGGGCTGGGCGAGGCCGTGCACAGTGTCATCACCTGTGATCTTTCCTTGGATTATGTCAAAATCAACGCAGATTATCGCACATAATTCAAAAAATACTCAAAGTCTACAAGCACAGGAGCTTCAGGCCCTGTATGAGATATCTTTACTTATCGGCAAGGCCGTGGATCTGGAGGCCACTTTGTATGAGATTTTAAAGACACTGCACGATACCCTTCAGATGGAGCGGGCTACTCTGGTTTTGTTGGACAAAACCAGCGAGAAACTTCGCATTAAAGCGTCTTATGGCCTTACAAAAGAGGAAGAGGCAAGGGGAATTTATGAGCTTGGAGAGGGCATCACAGGCCAAGTGTTCAAGAAGGTCTATCCGTTTGTGGTCCCTGACATTCGTAACGAACCCATGTTTCTGAACAGGACGCGCTCTCGGGACCACATTCTCACCAAGGAAAAACTCTCCTTCATAGGAGTGCCGGTGGTCTTGAACAACGAACCCATCGGCGTGCTCTCTGTGGACAGGCTGTTTGGTCCGGAGGTTTCTTTTGAAGAGGATATCCGTTTTCTGACCGTTGTCGCCACGCTCATCGCCCAGTTTTTTCGCCTAAATCAGGCCATCCATCTCAAGGAAGAGTTGCTTATCGAGGAAAACCGGAACCTCAAGGCGGAGATACAGGCCCGTTACAGCACCCATAATATCATAGGGGTCAGCAAGGCCATTCGTGACGTGCTGCTTGCAGTGGAGAGGGTAGCTCAAAGCAAGGCTACCGTGCTCATATCAGGTGAGTCAGGTACAGGAAAAGAACTGGTGGCCAGGGCCGTGCACAATGCCAGTCCGCGAAAGGCAGGGCCGTTCATCAAGGTGAACTGTGCCGCGCTTCCTGCAGAACTTCTGGAGAGCGAGCTCTTTGGTCATGAAAGAGGGGCATTTACAGGCGCTGTGGCCTTGAAGAAGGGGAAGTTCGAGTTGGCGGACGGAGGCACCATCTTTCTGGACGAGATCGGCGAGCTGCCGCTGTCCCTTCAGCCGAAACTTTTGCGGGTGTTGCAGGAATATGAGTTTGAACGAATAGGTGGCACCAACACCATTCATGTAGATGTTCGGGTCATAGCTGCAACCAACCGCACTCTGGAGGACGCCATTCAGCAAGGCCTGTTTAGAGCGGATCTCTATTATCGGTTGAATGTGGTGCCTATTTTGTTACCGCCGCTTCGAAGCAGGCCCGAGGATATTTTGCAGCTTGTGGACTTTTTTCTGAAAAAATATTCTGGAATGCACGGACGCAGCATCAGCCTGTCTTCAGAAGTATTGCAGGCATTCATGGCCTATCCATGGCCAGGGAATGTGCGTGAGCTTCAGAATCTGGTGGAACGGCTGGTTATTATGAGCGAAAGTGAGAGAGTGGAATTGTATCAACTCCCTCCATTTTTGCAGAATATCTCCAGGTGTGTTGATGATGTATTACCTGATGTTTCAGGCGTTGCTCGAGGCCGCACTATGCTCGAGTCCATTCAGATGTTGGAGCGGAAGAGGATACTGGATGCCCTGCATAGGAATCGTTGGGTGCAGTCAAAGGCTGCCAGAGAGCTTGGATTGACCTTGCGCCAGATTGGATACAAGATAAAAAAATATGATATCAAGCCTGAGGATGTGGTAAAATAAACAAGTTTTGAGCCTGCTTCTACAAATCCTTCTGAAATATAATGGTTATCAGCCCTTTCATGTCTTCAGGCGGTTCCACTATCCACTCCATGGGCTGTTGCGATACTGGATGCAGAATGTGCAGCCGATATGAGTGTAGGATCTGGCGAGTGACTTGTATTCCTTTGTCGTTTATGCGAATGGTCATGGGTCCGCCATAGAGATTGTCCCCTAAAAGTGGATGACCGATATGGGCCATGTGTACTCGAATCTGATGGGTCCTACCGGTATGCAGTCGAACGGAGACCAGGCTTGCGGTCTGATTGTGTCTTAAACGTTTCCATTCCGTGACTGCATGTTTGCCGGTTGTCACTACTGCCATCTTTTTGCGATGGATGGGATGCCTGCCCAATTGTGTCTGAACCATACCTGACAGGTCTTTTATCGCCCCTTTCACCAGGGCGAGGTATGTCTTTTGCACTATCCGTTCTTTGAATTGAGTCATGAGTGCATTGTGGCTCAGGTCGTTTTTGGCTATGATCATGATGCCGGAGGTGTCTTTATCAAGACGATGCACGATGCCGGGACGGATGGCGCCTCCTATGCCGGAGAGATTTTTGCAGTGGTGCAGCAGCCCGTGTACCAGTGTATCCGCTTCTCGGCCTGCCCCAGGGTGTACCACCAGCCCTGCTGGTTTGTTGATTACAGCTATGTGCTCGTCTTCGTAGAGAATCTCTAACTCCATGGATACTGGTTCGAGTTTCAGGAGAACAGGTGGAGGGATGTTGAGCGAGATGGAGTCGTCTGTTCGAACCTTGTGGTTGCAGCTCAATACAGGCATGTCGTTCACCAGGACTTGGCCTGTTCGAATGAGGTTTTGAATACGTGAGCGGGAGAGGTCTGGGTAGACAGCGTTCAGATATCTATCGAGACGTTCACCTCGAGAGCTCGAAGAAACACGGAAGCTATGTGTTCCCATAGTTAATGTTTAATGGGAAGTCCCAAAAATTGTTCTTTTGCCTGATAGCTGCGTTGCTTGTCAGCGAAAAATGCTCACATACGAAGAGTATGCTTAGCTTTTTCGCCTTCTCGCGCCTTGCTATTTAACAAAACTCCTAATTTTTGGAACTTCCCTAATCTTTAATGTTGAATTTTTAATCGCGGTAATCAAGGCACAATCATTTAACATCAACCTGTCAATATTATTGACTATTATCGCAAGTTAACATTTAGCGTTTAACATTCGACATTATTTTTTACAACCGATGTTCATACGGCCTGAACAACAGCCTTTTTCATGGGTTTGGCCGAATGGTTCGTCAATAATTCCGTGCCGGTGAAGATGGACTGTAGTTGCAACATGATGTCTTTTTCTGTAAGTTGTTGCGCCAGGGCCAGTTCTTTTATAAGAAGGTTTCTGGATGTTTCAAACATCTTTTTTTCACCGAACGAGAGGGATTTTATGCCTTGAATCAGGTATAAATCCCTTAGAACCACGGCCAATTCAAATATGGAGCCGGTCTTGATTTTGTCCATGTATTCGCGGTATCTGCGGTTCCATGTCTGTGTGGTGAATTCGATGTTTTTTTCGTTCAAAATGGCGTATACTCGTTCGATATCTTCTTTGGAGATGAGGTTTCTGAGCCCGACCTGTGCTGCATTTTTACGGGGGATCATTATTTTCATGTCGTTTTCAAGCAACCGCATGACATAAAAGACATGTTCGTTTCCAGAGATGTTTTTTGTTTCTATGGCCTCGATGACTCCGACGCCGTGGGCAGGATAAACAGCCATATCACCAACATTGAACATCGGTTTTACCTCCCCGTCTTTTTCATATAACATACCACCAATGTATTCAAAAATAAAGTGTGAGATTTTAAAAAACCATAAAAATTGGCTTGTTTCGGTCTTGGCATGGCAGAAATGATTGTTTATATTTATTAGTTATTTTAACGCTGGAGATGTAACTTTCTTGCATTTCAGTTTTGGGCGCTGTTAATAATCAAAAGGTGAAATATGTATCGAACACAACTCGTTGAAGAAAAGGATGCCTGTGCAATCATAGCCTTTATAGATAAAAGGGGTAAGCAAAGCCACGCCAATATAGTGAAGACTATTGAGGCCCTCTGCAAGATGGCGCATCGTTCCGGAGATATAAATGGAGAAGGTGACGGCTGCGGTATCATGATCGATATACCGCGGGATATCTGGGCCTCCAAACTGGAGGAAAACGGTCTGAGTTTTCACCTGGCCGAGGCCAGGGGTTTTTTTGTGGGGCATTTTTATATTCTGGCTCATGCAGCATCGAATTCAGCGTCCATCATGAATAGAGTGCTTGAACTGTTCAAAAAATACGGCGCAGATATCCTGACAGAGTTGAAGCAGAACATGATACCGGAGGAACTGGGGCCGAGGGCCAGACAGAGTATGCCCATTTTCTGGCAGATCGCGGGTGTTATGCCCGGACATGACAGACACAAGGCGCAGCGTGAACTTTTCAGGCTGCACATGGAGATCGCCACACACATGCCGGAGGTGCATGTAATTTCCCTCAGCAATGAGTCCGTGAATTACACACTGCGTGGTTTGCCTGAACTTCTTTTAAGGGTTTATCCTGATCTGCTTGATTCAGCCTCGCGTTCTGCTGTTTCCCTTGGACACAGCAGATATTCGACCAACACCCTGCCCACTGTGGAACGCGCTCAACCCTTCACCGTGCTTGGTCATAACGGTGAAATCAATACCATCGAACGTCTGAGAAGCGCCAGCAGGCATCTCGGCATAGAACCTGTGCCGGCGGGCAGCGATTCCCAGGACCTCAACAGATTGCTGGAAGGTCTGATCAGCCTTTATGGATTTGATCCCATGGAGGCCCTGGAGCTTGTGTTCCCTCCGGTGCACACCATCGTCGAGGATTATTCCAGGGATTTTCAGGTGATGTATGCCTTTTATCGCTGGTTTTTGGGGGTTTCCGCTCAGGGGCCAGCTGCTGTGGTGGCGCGTTACGGCGATACTGTGCTGGGCAGCGTGGATGCCCTGGGTCTTCGGCCTCTATGGTTCGGAGAGAGTGATTATGATTATTTTCTGTCTTCCGAGAAGGGTGTCATAGACCTGGAATACACCATCAATGACCCGCGGCCTCTCGGCCCAGGAGAAAAGATAGCGATTTTGGCCTCCAGGGGCAAGAGGGCCGATGTCCTGGATTACGATCGTTATCAGGAGAGGCTGCTGCACCTCATGCAACAACGCAAAGGCATGCTGGATTGCATGAAATTCTTGCGCGGGAGCCCTGTTTCCTCTGCTTCACAGGAAAATATCATATCATGGGCGGTGCGGCCATATTCGATGCCTGTGACACATCGCGCAAATCTCCTTGCCGCTTTCGGTTGGCATGATTACGACATGAATATCCTGACCAGATCGGCGCTGGAAGGCAAGGATGTCATCGGTTCCATGGGGCATCAGGGTCCGTTGGCAGCGCTGATGCCTGAAGATGCCCTGCCGAATATATCCGATTATTTCAAGGAAGAGGTGGCTGTAGTCACCAATCCAGCCATAGACAGGGAACGTGAGGCGGAACACTTCGATACCTCCGTGATTCTCGGAAACAAACCGGAGTTGAGCGGCAATGGCCTGTCAGTGGTGCATTCCATGGGTTTTGTGCTGCATAAGCCGCTTCTCATGGATGCAGGTTGTCTCACGGGTTTTCTCACCGAAGAAGATATGCGCGGGCTTTCGAGGGAGACGAGTACGGCCGTCCTGGAGGATGTCCTGGATTTTTTCAGTGCAAAAGGCCGGAATCCGACAGGATTGGTGGTTATAGACGCGACTCATGTCCTGGAAGAAGGGCTGAAGCAGCGTGTGGATGCCCTCTGTGAACAGGTCAGGACGGCTGTAGTCAATGGGGCCGCCCTGGTGTTGTTGGACGATACCAATGCCTTCAGTGGCGTCAGCAACGACCGTAGGGTTTTTATAGACCCGAGTCTTTTGGTGGTGCGTGTCGTAAAGATATTGGAGGAGGTTGGTCTGCGCAGGAATTGCAGTATCGTGGTGAGATCGGGTGCTGTCCGCAATCTGCATGACATCATGTTTCTGCTGGGTATGGGAGCGGATGCCCTGTCTCCATATCTCATGTGGCAGGAGACCTGTAAAAGTGTCGAAAAGACCGGAAAATCTGAAATAACGTGCCGTAAGGCCATGTCAAATGTCCTGGATGTGCTGCAAAAAGGCATAGAAAAGGTCATGTCCACCATGGGCATACATGAGCTGTGCGGTTATGGCAGAATATTCGCATCCATAGGTCTGAAAGAGGAGTTTGCGGAACTTTTCGGCACAAAGGCGTTTTGCGTAAGTGAGGATGTGGGACTTGGTTATGACAGGCTGGAGAAACAGGCGAGGATGAGATACGAGCTGGCTGTATCGAAAAATGAGACCAGGTTTTATGTGGACTCCAACAAGAATCCAAAATACGGCCGTATCCTGCGCAGTGTTGCCCAGGGCAAGAAGGGTTATGAAGAGATGGCTGTAGAACTGGTGGAGCTTCAGCGTCAGGATTCCACCGCCATTCGGCATCTGCTGGATTTCAAACCCGATACGGCCATGCCTGTGTCCTCTGTCAACTCGGTGGATATCGGCATAGGCATTCATTCCATGCCCATTCTCATTTCTGCCATGTCCTTTGGTTCACAAGGCGAAAATTCTTTCAGGACATACGCCGAGGCTGCAAAACGGGTGAATATCATCTGTATGAATGGAGAAGGCGGCGAGATACCCGATATGCTTGGACACTATCGCCGCAACAGAGGGCAGCAGATCGCCTCAGGCCGTTTCGGTGTGTTCATGGGCCTTCTGAATTCAGCCGATTATCTGGAGATCAAAATCGGCCAGGGTGCAAAGCCTGGAGAGGGTGGGCATCTGCCTGGAGCCAAGGTATCTGAGATGGTAGCCAGGGCCAGACACTGCAAACCTGGCATATCCCTCATTTCCCCGTCCAATCAGCACGATATCTATTCCATCGAAGATCTGGCCCAGATAGTGACAGAGCTCAAGACCGCAAACCCATTCGCCAAGGTGTCTGTAAAGATACCTGTAACCGGCAATGTGGGCACCATAGCCGTCGGCATCGCCAAGGCAGGTGCCGATATCGTGAATCTGAGCGGTTTTGAAGGCGGTACGGGTGCCGCCCGTGAACATGCCAAGAAATATGTGGGCATGTGCGTGGAAGTGGGTGTAAGTGAGGCCCATAGGGCGCTTGTGGCATCCGGTTTGCGCGACAAGATTGAAATCTGGTGTGACGGCGGTGTCAGAAGCGGTGCGGATGTGGTCAAGCTCATTTTACTTGGCGCAAATCGCGTGGGTATGGGCACTGTGGCGCTGATGGGCATAGGCTGTATCAGTTGTCAGCGTTGCCACCTGGATCGCTGTCCCAAGGGTATTTCAACCCAGCTGCGCTCAAAGGCCGATGCAGAGGCCAGGGGTGTCAAGGGCTTTCAGCCGCGTGTAACGGAAAATGAGGTGGAGAATCTCACCAGATTGCTTTTGGCCATTGGCGATGAGATTCGTATGTGGTGCGCCAAACTTGGTATTTCCAGATTGCAGGAGGCCGTGGGTCGTACCGATCTTCTGACTCAGTGTGCATTTAGGGACAGGCTCTGTGTGGACAGCCTGCTTTCCGCTGCGCAGGTGAATGTCGTAACCGAGGATACGAACGCCACTCTGATTCGCCGTCCTTTGAATTATCTGACCAAGCTCATTTCGAATCTGGCGATGGATTCCATTCATCAGGGTGTCAAGGATATATATTTTGTTGATGATCACATTCGAAGCACCGATCGTGCTGTGGTGACATATCTGGCCGGAGATATGGTGAGACATTTCAAGTCGGACGGCCAGCAGGAGATAGACAGACATGTCAAGCTGCATCTGCGCTCTTCTGTTCCTGGAAACGGGCTGTGCGCCTTCAATATAGCAGGGCTTTATACCCTGGTGGAAGGCGGTGCCCAGGATGGTGTTGCCAAGGGGTCCATCGGCGGAGGTGTATCTGTGTTGAAGGGCATGAATTGCCTTGGAAGGCGAATAGACGGTTCTGTTGGAAAAAGTTTTGGATACGGGGCCATCAAGGGTCTTTTTATTGTGCAGAACTATGCGGATTCCAGGGCGTGTGTGCGAATGTCCGGTGCAGATGTGGTGTTCGGTGCCCGTATCACCTCTGCCGTTCGGGATGAAGGCGGCAATCTGTTCGTCCGTTCCCATCTGAAAGGTTTTGCCTTCGAATACATGACAGGAGGCCGCGCTGTGGTACTCGGCGACCCAGGTCCCTGGCTGTGTGCAGGCATGACAGGTGGAGTGGTCTATCAGTGTCTGTATCCGGAATTCGGGTTCAACAGGGCCTCCCTGAAGCGGCGTCTGGCCAAGGGAGCGGAGGTGTCCATTCATTCCATAAATGAAGTGGGGCTTCAGGATGTAACCTACCTGCTGGAACAGTATATTCAACGATTGAATATGAGTCTGCAAACAGACGAGGCCATGGCAGTCAGACAGCTTTTGAGCGAGGCCAGAGAGAGGTTTGTGATGATTCTGCCCAATTCCGTCAGGCTGCCGGCACAATAACGGTAATCAGATTGGATTCAGCAAAAAAAAAGAACTATCTGATCACCTTCGCCATCTTGTTCATGGCGCTTTCATTGGTGGCTTTCATATGGAAAGTAGGGCTATGGGGCGCGCTTTTGCCCCTTGAACACCTTTCCGGCGACCTGACCGGCCGATTGCAGACTACGGTATCCACTCCTCTTTTTTCCATACGGCATCTTGGCGCTGTGTGGACGGAGTGGCTGGAATTGAAGGAAGAAAACCGCCGGTTGCGTGAGGAAACGGTCAGACTGAAACAGGAGCTTACCTTATATCGTGAGGCGTCCATAGCCAATGAGCGCTATAAAAAGTTGTTGGCCATAAAAGAAGGGTCTCCGGCTCAGCTTGTGGTGGCCAATGTAGTGGGAGCGGATCTCACTGCCTGGGTCTGGAGTATCACGATCGATAAAGGTTTGAAGGATGGTGTGGCAGCGGATATGCCGGTCATGGCAGGCGATGGTATCGTCGGCCGTGTCATAGAGCCATCGCTTGGTTATAGCAAGGTTCTGTTGCTCACAGACACCAAAAGTGCCATAGCGGCTCTGGTGCAGCGCACACGTGTTCAGGGGATTCTGAAGGGTCTGGGCGACGGCACCTGTAAACTGTCGTATGTGGAAAAATCCGCCGATGTGGCAGTGGGAGATGAGATCATCACATCCGGCATGGATAGACTGTTCCCCAAAGGGTTTTTGCTGGGCAGAGTGAGTTCCGTGAATAAAGGCCAGGAATCGGATCTTTTTCAGGAGATAATAGTACAGCCCGTGGCCGACCTGAAGCGCATGGAGGAGGTGGCCATTCAGGTACAGCAGAGATCGATTTTAAAATAGGTTGATTGCAGGGACACAGCATCACTGTGCCCGCATTCAGGTGCACCAGCGTCTATTCTAAAGCAGGAGGTAATTCATGACTGTTTTTTATAAATCTGAAGGAATAACATTTGAACAGCACCCACGTTTTGCCGGAGTCAAAATCGCAAAATTGGTGACCAAGGATCAAGGGCAAGCTGTGGGTGTTTCCATGCTGGAGATAGGGGCGGGTGTGGAGATACCCATCCATACCCACGACCGTGAACTGGATTCCATATTTGTCTTGAGCGGACAGGGCCAGGCGTTCATAGACGGGGCATGGAAAGACATAGGCGAAGGAGACTATATCTTGGTTCCGGCCACTGTTGAACACGGGGTCAAAAACAAATCGGAACGAGTTCTAAAGCTTTTCATAGTACACAGTCCGGCTATTTTTTGAGGTGCGGAGTGATCGTGCCTAAAATTTGGTTATGGGAGGTCTTTTTTCTTACCACACTTGCCCTGGCAAGCACCATCGTCTTTTGGTGGACGGATCTGGACGTGGAGATAGCATCTTTTTTTTATGGCATCAATTCCACGGAACCATGGGCCATAGACAGTATTTTCTGGCAGGATGTCTATGCCTCCGCCCAATGGCTCAGTATCACGGTCGTTGTCATGGGCTGTGCATTCATTATCATGGGATTTCTTCGAAAAGACCTCAAAATATGGCTCAGATACGGCATTTTCATGGTGCTGGGCATCGCCATAGGCCCCGGTCTTCTGGTGAATGTCGTGTTCAAGGATCACTGGGGAAGACCTCGGCCCAAGGCCCTGGTGGAGTTCGGTGGCAGTGAATACTATGTCCCCCCTCTCAAATTCAACGAAAGCGGTGACGGCAGATCGTTTCCCTGTGGTCATGCCTCCGCTGGTTTCAGCCTTGTTTCACTCTGGTTCATTCGAAGGGACCTGAAACGTGGTGATGATGCAGACAAGTCCTTTGTGAAATCCATCGTCTTGAAAGTGCCGCAACACGCCCCTCTGTTGCTGGCATTGGCCTGGGGCGGTATATTGGGCTGGGTGCGCATGAAGCAGGGAGGGCATTTCCTCTCTGATGTCCTGTGGTCAGCCTATATCACCTTTGGTGTGCACTACGCGTTGTGGCTCTGGATGTTTGTAAGAAAGAGCCGCCAGGCCGTGATCTCAGGTGATTACGCCGAGGCGGCTGCATGATATGCGTCTCAACCAATGAAACGCTTTGGTTGTAAGAGTGACCTATATTTCATGTGGTCTGTCTTTTTGGCCGTTCCGATGCCTTCAAGACCCTTTTGCGCAGCCGGATGCTCTTGGGTGTCACCTCAACCAGTTCATCCGTGGCAATCCATTCCAGCGCCTTTTCAAGGGTGATGATGACTGGCGGAATGAGTCTGAGGGCCTCATCCGAGCCCGAGGCGCGAATATTCGTGAGTTTTTTCTCCTTGGTGACATTTACGTCCAGATCGGTCCCTTTGCTGTTTTCGCCGATGATCATGCCTTCATAGACCTCTGTGCCGGGCTCTATGAAGGTCGCACCCCTTGGTTGCAGATGGAACAGGGCATAGGTATTGGACTTGCCCATTCTGTCGGATACCATTGCACCTGTGCCGCGTTCGGTGATCTGCCCCTGCCATGGCTTATAGCCGTTGAACAGGCTGTTCAACAGTCCGGTGCCCTTGGTGTCCGTGAGAAACTGAGAACGGTAGCCGATGAGACCCCTTGATGGAATGTCGAACTCCAGTCTGGCCCTGCCGTGGCCGTGATTGGTCATCTTGATGAGTTTTCCTCGTCTGGAACCCAATCCCTGAGTCACTACACCTATGAATTCCTCGGGGCAGTCCACCACGATCAATTCCATGGGCTCATGGATTACACCGTCTATCTCCTTGGTGATGATCTCGGGTTTGGCTACGCTCAATTCATAGCCTTCCCTGCGCATGGTCTCGATGAGTATGGCCAGTTGCAGCTCCCCTCTGCCCATCACCTTGAAGGAATCCGTTGAGAGCTTTTCCATTTTGAGGCTGACATTGTGAAGCAGTTCCTTTTCCAGCCTTTCCAGAAGGTGTCTGGATGTGACGAATTTGCCTTCTTTGCCGGCAAACGGCGAGTTATTTACGGAAAAGACCATGGCTATGGTGGGTTCATCCACACAGATGCGCTTCATGGGCTTTGGCCGTTCCAGTTCCACGATGGTGTCGCCGATGGTGATCTCGTCCAGTCCGGATATGGCCACGATGTCGCCGGCCTCCGCCTTATCCACCTCTATGCGTCTCAGGCCGTCGTGTGTGTAGAGTACGCTGACTCGAGCCGGAATTATGCCATTTTTCTTGGCTATGCCTATGGCGGTCTTGGATTTGAGCACGCCGTTGAAGACTCGGCCTATAGCGAGGCGGCCAACGAAATCGCTGTAATCCAGGCTTGTTATGAGCAACTGAAGGGGTGCGGTAAGATCACCTGATGGAGGCGGAATAGTGCGCAATATCTCTTTGAACAACGGCTTCATGTCCTTGGGTTCATCATTCAGATTTCGAATGGCGAAACCCTTCTTGGCGTTGGTGTAGAGTACCGGAAATTCCAGTTGTTCGTCGTTGGCATTCAGGTCGATGAAGAGATCATAGACCTCGTTCAATACCTCCTGGGGTCTGGCGTCTTGCCGATCTATCTTGTTTATGACCAGAATGGGTGGAAGCCCCAGTTCCAGGGCCTTTTTGAGGACATAGCGGGTCTGCGGCAGGGGGCCTTCCGCTGCATCCACCAGAAGCACCACCCCATCCACGATCTGAAGGGTGCGTTCCACCTCACCGCCGAAGTCTGCATGGCCGGGTGTGTCCACTATATTTATTTTTACATCTTCGTAGTGAATGGCAGTGTTCTTGGCCAGAATTGTGATGCCTCGCTCGCGCTCCAGGGCGTTTGAATCCATGACGCGCTCTTCAACACGCTGGTTCTCTCTGAAGACGCCACTTTGCCAAAGCATGGCATCCACTAACGTGGTTTTGCCATGATCCACATGGGCGATGATGGCGACATTTCTGTATTGAAGGGCGCTCATTTTTTTTGTAATTCTCCTTGTTTTTATTGTTTGTTATGGTCTGACATATATCCAGCCGTTTTGCTGGAGCTCAACTAATTTTCTGATGCCGGATGGAGTGGTCTTAAAGACCTCAGCAACCCGTGTAAGGGGGATTTCAAATTTTTTCAGTGCATTTTCACATAGGAGGATCTCACCGCCGTCAAGCACAACCTGTTTGAGCTTGTCGAACACAGGCCGATTGCACTGGCCGCAGATGGTGACTGCATCCGCATTGGCGACCATACAGACCATCAAGTTGTCATCTGGTTCTTTGGTTTTGAAAAAATTGATTGCGTTTGTGGCCGCCACTTCCCAGCGATCCACTTGAGCGACATGCAGCAACAATTTTAGTTCAGCCATGGTATGCTCCTTTTGATAAAATTTGAAACTATATAATATACATTAGACAAGGAGGATTTGAAAGATAAAATGCAATATGAACAACCACTGATTGCAGGTATTTTGATTCGCAGATACAAGCGATTTCTTTCAGAGGTGCGTCTGATGGATGGGACGGTTGTGCTGGCCCATTGTCCCAACTCCGGGGCCATGACCACCTGCTGTGAGCCGGGCCGTCCCGTGTTCCTCTCGAGGAGTATGAATCCTGGCCGCAAATGTCCCTACACATGGGAGCTTTACGAGGCAGAAGGTGGTCTGGTTTGCGTGAATACGCAGGTACCGAATCGTGTGGTATATGACTCAGTGGTTGCCGGCAAAATCCTTGAACTCAGGGGCTATCAGGAGGTAGCCCGAGAGGTCGGTTTCGAGGATGCCAGATTCGATATCTGTCTCAAGGCTGCTGAAAGGCCCGCATGTTTTGTGGAGGTGAAGAACTGCACACTGCTGCACAAGGATCTCATTATGTTCCCTGATGCCGTGACCAGGCGAGGGGTCAAACACCTGGAGGTATTGATGAGGGCCAGGGCCCTGGGATGCAGGGCCGTGATGTTTTACTTTGTGGCAAGGCCGGAGGGCAAAGGTTTCGCCATCGCCGGGCATATCGATTCGGTCTATGCCGCTACACTTCTGAAGGCTGTAAGGGTGGGAGTCGAGGTACTGGCATATCGGGCTATCAGCACACCGACGTCTGTAGAGATAGGTGAGCCGGTGCCTCTGGTGTTATAAAAAGGGACGGTTCCGATGATTCATTGCTGGTTGTGAAATGAATGGAACCGTCCTATTGATTCGAATGTTATCTCATTCTACGAGCTTTGCTATTTGTTCCAGCAATGATTTGATTATATTCGTCTAATGTTATGAATTGTGGTGTATAGGTTGCGCCAAGGGCTGTTATCTGAAATACAAATGCCCTTAAATGGTTTTCCGATCCACTCTTGAGATTTAAGTAAACGGTTGTGATATCATCGTTGTCAGTGGCTGCCAATTTGGTGTTCAGGTCATGAATGTCCATATCCTCAATGGTTGCGCCAACCTTCAATGCATCCAAGACGGACAGACTGCCTTGAGCTGTAAGATCGTTATACAGCTTCTGTACAGTGGGATTTTGGAATACACCAGGAGTGTCGTCGGTTACAGGATCCGCTATACCGTATTTGTCGAGCAAAGACTTGACGGCCTCTGTATGCCTGTTTTCGCTCCGGCTTATGTTATCAAAAATTGCAAGCCCCCACTTTTCAAATAGTGCAAGATATACATCCCTTGCAAGCTTTTCTTCCTCTCTCATTGCTGTTAACCCTTCCTGTTCAACTGCATCGACATCCTGATATGGCATCGAAAGGGCCACCGATTGAGAATAATTGTAATTTATTCTTGGAGTTGCCGTTGAAACACCAATCATGGCAGGACCTCTTGCTGCGCTTATGGTTGGAATCGCCAATCCAATTGCCATTAGTGTTGTAAGAATAATTTTTTTATTGTTTTTCATGGTATTCTCCTTTTTGTAATTTATTTGCTATGAATTATCTGTTTTTTCTGCCTTTGCCTGAGCCTGTTCCTGTTCCATTGCAGGTTCCTGTACCCTTGCCAGCATTATTTTGATTTTGTGCGGCATAGAGTTGTTTTTCCTCTGCTGTCTTGCTTTGCCATGCACTTCTAAATGCATCCTTTTCTTCTTGAGAAGCATTTTGTAATGTGCCTCTGAATTGAGCCAGTTCCTGAGTCGAATATGAGCTGTAATCAGTTGCCATGATTTGGCTTGCAGACATGAGAGTGAACATGCCTATACACAATGCTATTGTCTTTTTGTTGCGAAACATTTTGTTATTTTCCTTTCTTTTTGATTTTTTGTTGTATATTCAGCAGCGCCGCTGTTTGTTTTATTAAATAGCAATGAGTATGCCAATAAATTATTCAATAAATTCAAATAATTGTGTATCTATTTTTAGAAAGATTTTCGACAAATGGCTAAGTATTTCGACTAAATTGTCGAAAATTTATATTGCTTTATTTGTTTCGTGCGGCAAATGACCTACCTCGTGAAAAAAGTAATGGCATTTGTGTATCATGATAGGCCACAAAATATATATGAACAACAAATGACTCAAGCAGCATAACAGAGGAGAATAAGAAAAGAACAAAAAACTGTATTGACAAACGGGGACATTATATCTGGCTGGCTAATGCCACTTTGGACAGTTATAAATAGAACAAGGAGCCGTGGTTGACTTCCACAACCCCATCCGCTGTTTCGATGAGCAGGGCACCGTGTTCAGATATATTTAATGCCTTGCCCATGATTTCCGTCTCGCCCCCCACGATTTTTACATTTTTTCCCAAAGTGTGCGAATGAGCTCTCCAGAGTTCCATGAGATGGGATAGGTTTTGCTTCTGAATCTGGCTATATATTCCATTCAATGTCCACAAAATGGCATTCAATACCGTATTTCGTGAAATGGAATAGCCGGCCTCTTTCAGGGAAGTGGCGGTGTGCAATATGGTAGCCTCTGGCTGGCCCTGAAGGTTCAAGCCGATTCCTACCACCACCCACGGCCTTTCTTGCCCCCCGGGCTGGGCCGCTTCACAGAGTATTCCACCGATTTTTTTGTGATTCAGCAGAATGTCGTTGGGCCATTTGAGGCCGATATCCTTGACTCCAAGTCGGGTTAGGCCCTGGGCCACGGCTACTCCGACAAAAAGGGTGAGAGATGGGAGTTGACTTGGCATAAGCCGTGGATGGAGCGCCACGGAACAAAAGAGCTGCTCTCCTGAAAGGGATAGCCAACTTCTTCCCTTGCTCCCCCTTCCTGCGGTCTGTTCGTCGGCATACACGACAAGCCCTTCGATCTTCAGCAGATGTGGTCGCTTGAGGAGCCAGGTGTTGGTGGAGTCAGTTTTAGCTAAATGAATCCGCTCCCTGCCGATGATCCCTTTTTTGTTTTCGCAATGAATGAATTCTGCCCTACTTTTCATGGGTTATGCGGCCACAATCACTGGTATGCCCCTTTGGGCGTGAAAGAATCGGGCAGCACTCCCGTTTCTCACAGCGATCTCCAGCAGCTCATAACTTCCTATAATGGCCAGGGGCATAGATATCTCGGCCTGGCTGTAAGCGGTGAGAATCGGAATGCGTATGTCATTTATTTCCACAATGCGTGGCCCATTTGTCAGCTGGTTCAGGTGTTTTCTATGGATATTGGTGATGAGATTGCCGAAGCCGTCCACATATTGGACTTCGCCTTTGATTTTGTCTGTATATATTTGAGGAGATGAAAACGATAGTAATATTGGCTCGTGTTTGGGGCCGAATGCATTCAACGGCGTTCCAAGGCTCAGGTGTGCCGCCACGGGCGCAAAGATATCTCTACCATGAAATGTTTGACTGATCTGTGAGAGCATGAAATGCTTTTCTGTGATTCTGTGAGAGATGATGGAATCGCCGCAGGCCCTCGCATTTTGTAGCACAAGAGTGAATATGCCGTTATCAGGGCCAACAAAATATTGGGTACCTATTTTGCAAACCAGAGCAGCCCGTTCTGTTCCAACGCCCGGGTCAACCACGGCTAAAAAGATGGTATTTGCCGGAAAATAGGGCGCCGCCATCCTCAAAAAGAAGGCGGCGGTATGGATGTCTTGAGGAGGAACGGAGTGGGTAATGTCTATGATAGAGAGATCGGGGTTTATATTCAGCAAAACCCCTTTTATTATGCCTACATAAGGGTCTTGCCAGCCGAAATCAGTGAGTAACGCCACTACGGGCATGCATTTCCTTCAGGAAAGGCATGGAGGTCACCAGTCAAGTGTCTTCCATGTCCAGTAGTTGGCCCCTGTGCATCTCTGTGATTGAGATATAGCCTGGCGTCAGGCCTTCCTTAAGGAGCTCCAATACTTCGTATGCCTTTTCCCTGCCGTTTGCATAGATATCCACTGCCGCGTACTGGTTTTCCGGCCACGTATGTATCACAACATGGGCATGAGGAGAGCTGACCGTGGCCGAGACCCCGTGGGGTTTGAACTGATGAGAGCGGATGTTTATATCGCAGGCGGAGTCGTTACCCTTTGCGCCGTTGGCCAGACGCAGAAATGCCCCTTCTATTTCGGTTGCATTGGCCAGGATATGAAAAGGAGACTGCCACATTTCCACCAGAAGATGGGCATCCATGGCCATGGAATGACGCGGTTTGTCCACATGACAACACATGTCTTTGGAGCCTTCCGTAATCATGTCCTGCACGCGACACAGTGTCATGTCCACCTCCTTGTTGAAAAGTAAAAAATGAAAATAAAAACAGATGATAAAATGCAAATGGTCGGGACGAGAGGATTTGAACCTCCGGCCCCCTGAACCCCATTCAGGTGCGCTACCAGTCTGCGCTACGTCCCGGACCAGCATTCAAAAAACAAGATTTCATAACATGTTTGGCTTAAACAGTCAATAAGCTATGTCATTTGATTTGAATATCTTTGTGTGTTAACATAAAAAACTGTGATAAAATTGTAAGAGAAACGAACAGTTCTTCGATGGAAGGTGTCCATGTGTCTTGAAATCCGCCCGAGTGTTACGGCCGTTGTTGTAAAAAATCTTGAACGGTCCGTTTGGTCCGTGCTGTGTTTTTGTCTGTTTTTATCAGGGGTCAGTCCTGTGCTTGCGGTTTCCTCAGCTGAAACGCTCGATGCGCCCATGACACTGGAATATTGTGTGGCTACTGCACTTCAACTGAATCCCTCTTTGAAACGGAATGAAGAGGCTGTTAAGGAGGCTGAGGCCAATTATTCCATGGCAAGGGCCGCCATATTCCCCAAGTTTTCTCTGAGTGCATATCAGAATCATCTGAACGGCGATCGCCTGGGAATGACGTCCGGTATGCCGGGCAGCCTGTATGAACGTGAAGATTATGCCGGATTGTCTGCCAGGCAGCTTCTTTTTGACGGTGGCAAGACCCTGGCTGAACAAAGGGCGGCTCGATACTCCGCCGATGCCGAGCGTATAAATCTCCAAATCACAGAGGCAGAGGTGGTCATGCGAGTTAAGCAGGCATTTTATCGTGTGCTGGAGGCGCAGGCACTCGTAAAGGTGGCTGAAGAGGCGGTCAGCCGTCAAAAGGCGTTTGAGGGTTTGACCAAGGCATTTTTCGAGGCAGGAAAGGCCACCCGTCTGGACCTGCTGAAGGCGGAGTCTCAGACCATGGATGCTCGAAAGACCCTGGCATCCATTCAGGAGACCGCCAGGCTTTCGCTGGTATATCTTCAGGCGATAATGGGGTTGGATATGAATCAGGAGATAAACGTAAGCGGCGTCCTGCCTCTCTTCGATCAAAACACATCGCCAGGTTTTCTGGAGAAGTTTTGGACAATGGATGTGCTTGATGCAAACCTTGACATCAAACACCTGGATGTGTCACTCAAGGCGGCCGGTGAAGATGTGACAGCCAAGCAAAAGGCATGGTTCCCTGAATTGTCTTTGCAGGGTGTTTATGGTTACAGAGACAGGGACATAGGCGGTGGTGCTGATGAATGGCAGCTTGGGGCCTTTCTGAACTGGTCGGTTTTCGATGGTGGTATCAGGGCTGGAGACTTGACGAGATCGAAGGCTAAATATAACAATATCCGGTATGCTCAAAAGGAGTTGAAATTGAACGTGGCCGCCCAGGTTAAGGAGGCAATAAGCGCCATGAAGACAGCCGCCTCCAATGCCGAGGCCGCTTCGAAGCTCGTAGAGAAGGAAAAAGAGGCATGCAGTGCCGCCGATGCCCTTTACAGGGCAGGAAAGGCCACATCTCTGGATGTGCTGACAGCCAATGCAGATTTGACCAAGGCGCGAGGGGATTACGTTCAGGCGCTGGCCGCCTATGCCGTTTCAAAGGCCAGATTGGAGAGATTGACAGCCAAGGAGCTTGAAAAATGAAAAGAATGTTTGGGTATAAGTCATTTTTTGTCCTGATTGTGGTGTGTGCGGCAGGATTTCTCGGATATCGTATGTTTCTTTATCGAACACCCGTGGAGATGGTTCAGGTGAGGACAGGCAAGGTGCAGGAATATGTGGGCGGCCCAGGAGTGCTGGAAGCCCGCATACCTGTGAACGTGAGCGGTAGGATCACCTCACAGATTGTCTGGCTTGGAGCCGATGTGGGAGATCGAGTGAAACGCGGGGATCTGCTTGTGCGGTTGGAGCGCTCCGAACTCATGGCCAAGTTAAACCAGGCAAGGGAAGGGGTGACTGTGGCCCGCAGGAATATCTATCTGGCTGAGACCGGAAGAAGCAAGGCCCAGGCTGACTTGGATCTGGCGCGCGACAATTATTTGCGGGACTTGAAGGTTTTCAAGGCAGGTTATATCTCTCAGGCTGCCATGGATGCCAGTACGGCTCAGTTGAGAGTGGCTGAAAGCGCTATGCATGCTGCAGATGCCCTGCTTTCAGTCAGACATGCCGAGCACAGGAAGGCAAACGAGGATGTGGCCAACGCTGAGGCAGTATTGGCCTATACGGAGATAACAGCCCCCATGGATGGAGTGGTCGTCTCCAGACTCAGAGAGATCGGGGATACTGTCATGCCAGGTACACCTGTTTTCCAGATAGTGGATGAGAACACCCTTTGGGTAAAGGCTCGTATAGATGAAACTGTTGTAGGCAAAGTCAGGCAGGGGCAGCCTGCTGTCATAGCCCTGCGCACCGGAGGTATCTTCAATGGTCGGGTGGAGCGAGTGGAGCGTCAGTCCGACAAAGCTACTCGCGAGTTGGAAGTGGCTGTATCCTTTGAACAACCGCCGTTGGAGTTCGCTATCGACCAGGAGGCTGAGGTCCGTATTCTTACAGGAGAGGCAGATGGGCTCGTCATTCCATCCGTGAGTATGTTTTACAAGAACGGCAAACCAGCAGTTTTAGTATTGAAGGACGGCAGGTCTTTTTTGCAGCCGGTCAAGATCGGTCTGAAGGGTGAAAATGCGGTGCAGGTATTGGAGGGGCTTCGGTCAGGCGATTCATTAGTCAAGCACCCGGAACGGTTCAGTGTAGGGGAGCGTATTCAGCCGATCCCATTCAAAAATGTCTCATAATTGTGTGGCTGGTGAATTCCCATGGATCTGGCTATAAAAGATATATCACGGCATGCCGGTAAGTTTATTGCCACTATTTTGGGCGTGGGACTGCTTTTGACCATAGTCTTCATTATGAACGGCATATATAGAGGTATTATTGCTGACGGTGTTTGGCTTATCGAAAATACTGATACAGACCTGTGGGTGGTGGAACGAGGCCGGGGTGGCCCGTTCAACGAACAGTCTCGTGTTCGAATGGACATGTATAAAAGCGTGCAGGCCACGCCTGGTGTTATGCAGGCAGGTCCTTTCATCGTGTATGCCGTGCAGCGTGAGCTTGCGGGTAAGAGTCAGCAATTCAGCATAGTCGGTTACGATATAGCCATAGGTCTTGGCATGCCCGGTCGTCTGATTGCAGGAAGACAGATAACCGCTTCCCATTACGAGATGGTGGCGGACAAGAAACTCGGGTTACAGCTCGATGACAAGGTGCGGCTCGGCGTGCATGACTATCGCGTGGTGGGTATCACAAAAGGCGCTGTGGATTCGGGTGGAAATCCCCTGATTTATCTGGCCTTGCCTGACGCGCAGGAGGTGCTTTATCAGATGGATAATCAGGCCATTTATGCCTCAAGGGCCGCTAGTCTTCAGCGTCTTTTGAATGCAGGATTGAGCCAGGAGGATGCCGAACGCATGCTGCCGCTCGTTTCGCCCCCTGTAGATACCATCAGCGCTGTGTTGGTACGTCTCAGGCCCGGAGAGGACCCTCAACTCGTCAAGGATCTTATAGAAAAATGGCTTTATCTGAGTGTATTTTCCTCGGATGATGAGAAAAATCTCATGTTGGAAGGCAGAGTTAAGCGGATTTCCATCGTACTTGGCACCTTCAGGATATTGCTGCTCGTTGTGTCCATAGTCATCGTTGCCCTCATCGTCTATGTTTTGACTATCGAGAAGATAAAGTCTATCGCAACACTCAAGCTCATAGGCGCATCCAATTGGGTCATAATCCGTCTGATTCTGGAGCAGACCTTGCTTTTGACCATTTCCAGTTTTCTTTTTGGCTATACAATGGCTGTTCTGTTGAAGGTCTCAGAAAAATTTCCGCGCACCCTTTATTTTCTTCCATTCGATACCACCTCTATCTTTTTGATAATGCTGGTGGGAGGGATTCTGGCGAGCGGTCTGGCCGTCTGGCATGCCTTGAAGGCACCGCCGGCCTTGGCCCTTGGAGGTTGAAGATGCCGATTTTGCAAGTTGAGCGGATCAGAAAGATCTTCGGTGAGGGGGCGTTGGCCGTTACCGCCCTGGACTCAATCGATTTCACGGTGAATAAAGGGGAACTCATGGCCCTTCTTGGACCAAGCGGTTCAGGTAAGAGCACACTGCTTCTCTGTCTGAGTCTGATCCTTGAGCCTACGGCAGGAAGAATCATCATCAATAATGAAGAGATATACAATAACGGTTGGACCAATGTGGATGTCCGACGTTTCAGACGGGAAAATATAGGTTTTATATTTCAGGGCCACAATCTTATTCCATTTTTGACCACCCTCGATAATGTGGCGTTGGTCATGACTCTAAATGGTGTAAGTGACAGAGATGCCCGTAAAAAAAGTATAGAGATACTGGAATACCTGGAGATAGCCCACCGAGCAGATTTTTATCCTTCCTTCCTTTCCGGCGGTGAGCAACAACGCGTGGCCATTGCCAGGGCCATAGCCAACGAACCAGCCCTCATCTTTGCCGATGAACCCACCGCATCTCTGGATACAGAGCGTGGGTTCAAGGTAATGGAGTTGCTGAAGCGTATCGCAAAAGAAAAGGGCTCTGGTGTCATAACCGTTACTCATGATCATCGTATGATAGAGGGGTTTGATACCGTCTATGAATTGAGAGACGGAATGCTTGTAAAATAATCATTTTTTAAAAAAATTGTCAAAATTACTTGATTTAATTTTATGCATAGAATAGCATGAATTTGTCCAATAGTTATATTTTTTATATGTTTGCAGCAGAATAAAAATTTGACGAAGGAACAAATGCCATATGGAAGCGAACAATCTTGCCACACTAACCCATTGGAGCTGTTTTGCATAAAAGATTATGCCGCTTTCTCCGCTATGTAAGTATTTATGTGATACGAGATTGGACGAGTTACCTCGGGACATTCAAAAAACTTGAGAGATTGATAACCAATTTTGAGTTTACAGATCTGAGAACGGCTGTGGAACTATATGATTGGCGGAATTGTGCTGTTCAGCGGCTGTGTCCTTGATGATTTTTCGAGGTGTTTTTGCATTTGATTTTATGTTCTTATGTCATGTTCATGGGCGTGCCAAGGATATTTCTTGCAGAAATCACTTGTTGTAGGCTGGTTTTGGTTTTAATCTGCTGACAGAGGTGAGTTTATGGAAACAGTCGCCGAACTGGTGAAAAGACTCAGGCCCAATCTTTCTGTAGGTCAATATGGCAGATTCGTAACCGATACAAGTGAATTTATGGACATCGGCTACGGCGATGTGATTCATGTAGGTGGGTTGCATTACCTGGTTTTGAGGGACGAGACCGAGAGAAGTTTCGGTATAGAAGACCCGAAATACTGGGTCAAACGGTGTGTGCTGCTGGAGACAGGTGACCGTCGTATTTTGAAGCTGGTCTTTCACGAGAGTTTCCCTCTTCGTCTGGGCAAGCTCTCTGTCAAATGTTATCGAAGCCCTGAAAAAGAGAGCCGTGTACTGGAGTTGGTCAGAGGGGATTGGCGCTTCATGCAGGGTACAACTGAAAGGGATGACAAGGGTAATTCCGTCAGAATCTTGGAGGTCATTAGAGGAAAACGTATAGACGAAGCTGTTGCGACACTGGAGGCGAATCACCGGACATACTTTTTTGAAATATTCCCCGAACTTTTCGAAAAATTTATGGGAGCCTGTGAGGCAATAGCCTTTTTGCATGAACACGGTGAAAAACATGGAGATATTCGGCGGGATCATCTGCGAGTCGAGAGTGGAACGGAGAGATTCCGCTGGATAGATTTTGACTATACCTATGATTTTTATGAAAATCCCTTTGGCCTGGATTTGTTCGGACTGGGTAGTATCCTTACTTTCCTTGTGGGTAAGGATATCTATCACATCGGAGAGCTTGAACGACTTGGACTCGCTGAGGTGATTCCAAAACTGACCAGTGAAGATTTTTCGCTGCTTTATCCCAATCGAGTCGTAAATCTTAAAAAAATTTTTCCATATATTCCAAATGCATTGAATAAAATTCTATTACATTTTTCTCAGGGTGCAGAATTGGGTTACGAAACAGTGGATGAGTTGTTACGGGATATGGAAACGGTCAGAGTGCAGATCAAGAAAGGAGGGAATTTATCATGAATTTCAAAAAGATATTGATTGCCGTGGATGCTTCTGAAAATTCTATGCGTGCTGTGCGATATGCGGGCGAGATAGTGGGTTCGTCCGCTGGCTTCGAGATAACATTGTTGCATGTGGCGGTTGCACCTGACAGGGATCTATTTCCTGATGAGACTGTATGGAAGGCCAAAAAACAGGAAATTCAGGCCAATATGGAGTTGTTTTTTCGAAAAAGCAGGGCTGCATTGATTGAATTCGGAGTCTCATCTCAGAATATACATGAAAAATATGTCCAAAGCGGTGGTGGAAGCCTGTCGCATCAGATTCTGAATGTCCAAGAATCCGGAGGGTTCGGCACCATCGTGATTGGCAGAAGGGGTGTATCCAAAGAGGAGGAATTCCTGTTCGGCAGTGTCTCCAACAAGATTGTCCATTATGCCAGAAATTGTACTGTATGGGTCGTGGAGTGACGGCAATCAGCCGGTTCCCGTGATTGTGTCGGCAGTTCGACATAGCCCTTGTCAGGAGTGTCTTGTGTCTGTATAATGACAATACCGTTCTGGTGGTGGTTGATCTATGGCGGCAGGGCGGTATTGGAGCCCTTGTGTTTTTTCAAAACTGATGCATTCACGTTGTCCTTCCGTTCTTTTCGTTGTCTTTTTATAATGCTCTCCTCACATTGTGTTTTTGATGGAATTATGTAAGAATGAATGGGCGTGGTGTGTGTCTGCGCCATAGCTGTTTTGTTGTGTGTAATGCTGGTTAAGTGATATTTTGTTTCGAATAGGGGGTCATTTGTGGAAAATAAGATCAAGAAGATTCTTGTGGCCAATCGCGGAGTGCCTGCCGTCAGAATCATGCATACTTGTCGGGATAGAAAAATTCCAACTGTTGCAGTTTATAGTACCCCTGACAGGCTTTCCCATCATGTGTTTGTGGCGAATTCCGCTATTCACATAGGCGAGGCGCCGCCAGCGGAATCCTATCTCAACATGCAGAAGATGATAGATGCGGCCCTTAAGAGCGGGGCCAATGCTATTCACCCTGGATGGGGTTTTTTGGCGGAAAACAGTGTTTTCGCCCAGATGGTGCAGGATGCTGGGCTTATTTGGATTGGTCCTCCGCCTAATGTAATCAGAATGATGGGCGACAAAATGGAGGCAAAGAAGATCGCCATGCGCGCTAATGTGCCCACCATTCCAGGCGTAAACGGTGTGAAAAGCGTGGAGCAGGTGAAGCAGTGGATGAGGGAAGACCGTGTGGAATATCCCATCATCATAAAGGCTGCCTTGGGCGGCGGCGGCAAGGGCATGGTGAAGGTCTCTTTCGATGAAGAACTGGAACAGGCCATCTCTCGCGCCCGTTCCGAGGCCCTCAAGTCCTTCGGAGACGAAAACCTGCTGGCTGAAAAATATATAGAGAGGGGCAGGCATATAGAGGTTCAGGTGGTGGCGGATCAGCACAGTCATGTGGTGCATCTGCATGAAAGAGAGTGCACGCTTCAGCGCAGAAACCAGAAGATTATAGAAGAAGCACCGTCTCCTTCCATAGAGGACGACATCCGTTACGAGATGTGCTTCACTGCGGTGCGTCTCATGCGGGAGATCGGTTATCATTCCGCAGGAACGGTGGAATTTCTGTTCGACAGCTCCACTAACCGCTTCTATTTTCTGGAGGTCAACACCAGACTACAGGTGGAACACGGGATAACGGAGCTTATCACCGGCCTGGATATCGTCGATATCATGATAGATGTTGCGGAGGGCAAGCCTCTTTCATTTAAACAGTCGGATATCAGACCCAACAGATGGGCCTTGGAGGTGCGTGTAAATGCCGAAGATCCCAAGAGTTTCAGCCCGTCATTCGGCACCATAACCCATCTGGAGGTTCCCCAGGGGCCTGGTGTAAGAATCGCTCAGGGCGTTTATGAGGGTGCTGACATTCCACCCTATTACGATTCACTTCTCATGCTCATCATGACTGCCGGGCCTGAACGTGACGATGCCATCAATGCCATGGACAGGACTCTGGCCAGAAACTTCCGTGTGGATGGAGTCAAGACCTTGGCCCCGTTGCTTCTGAGTATTATCCGTCATGAGTCTTTCAGAAAGGGTGAGTTTTCCACCCGTTTCATCGAGACACACATGGATGAGCTGGTTTCCATGTTCAAGGACAAAGACACAGAGGACGAGGTCTTGAAAATTGCGAAATATGTGGCCCGCATATCTGCATTAGGGCCGCAGGAATGGATGTGATTATGAAAAAGAAGGGGAAAAATATGCAGCAATCCGTTTCTTCCAGTGAGAACACACCGGTTCAGACATTTTCCAATCTCGTACGTCCAGGCATGTCGCCTAGAGAGATTGTAAAAGCGGTTCGTTCCATAGACGGCGTCATCTTCACCTCAACCGGTATGCGTGATGCAGGCCAGTCCGATTACAAGAACAGGCATCGAATATACGATCTCATAACCCTGGCTCCTTACTACGAGAAGATGAATTTGTTCAGCGCTGAATGTCATGGCGGCGCCAGATGGCACGTGGGGATCATGAACAGAAAGGAGAGTCCGTTCGAGGAGATACGTCTTCTGCGAGAGCGCATGCCCAATGTCATGCTTCAGACCCTGATTCGCGAGACGAACCTGTGGGGTTACAGGCCGTATCCCAAAAACGTCATAGAATACGTGGTGTCTTTGGTGGATATAGATGTCTGGCGTTGTTTCTCCTTTTTGAACGATATTCGCAACATGCGTGCAGTCGCAGAGGTAGTGATGAAGCGTGGTCGTTTGTTCCAGCCTGCCATTTCTTTTACACAGGCGGATTGGACCACAAATGAGTATTATCTATGCCTTGTAAAAGAGATAGTCGCCCTTTGCGGTGGCGTTGACGAGATCATCCTTTGTATCAAGGACATGGCCGGCGTGGGCAGTCCTGCCCGTATCAAAAGCCTCATCGATGCCATCAAACAGGCATATCCTGAGCTGGAGGTTCAGTATCACAGGCATGCTACGGATGGGTTGGCCATTCCGGCGCTTCTTGCCGCTGCACAGGCAGGGTCTCATATTTTGGATATAGAAGAAGACAGCCTGACTCGTTTTTATGGCCAGGCCCCCATGCTTTCAGTTCAGGCCTTTCTGGAGGAGTCTGGTATAAAGGTACTTTTCAATAGAGATGTGGCCGAGGCCGCGTGTCAGAAGGTGAGAGAATGGATCGGTTTTTACGAGTGGGCGGAGTCGCCGTTCAAGGGGTTTGATCATACTGTAACAGCCCATAAGATGCCAGGGGGCGCCTTTCCTAGCTCCTTTGAACAGGCTGAAAAGGGTGGTTTTCTACATCTGATGCCGGATATCCTCAGAGTGATGTCGCTTTACAACCGTATAGTCAAGTATTTCGATGTGACGCCTGGTTCCCAGATCACATGGGTGACATGCAGCGGTATAGTCAACAAATATGCCAAGGAAAAGGGCGAGGCCGGCGTAAAGCATGTCATAAACCTCTTGAGTAAATTTGTGTTGGAGAAGAATCAGGATATGAACGCAATGACTCAAGAGGAACAGGAAGAGTTGCTGATGCTCTTCCGTTCCGCCCCAGGCGACTTCAAGAACCTGCTGCTGGGGGGTTATGGCAGGCTTCCCATGGGTTGGCCCGCAGCCTGGGTCTATAAAAGCGCCTTCGGCGATATCTGGCAGGAAAAACTTAAAGAACGCAAGGAGGAATCACCGCTGGATTCAGTGCCTTCGGACGATCTGGAAAGACTCAGACTCGAATTGAACGAACATTTGGGTAGAACTGCTACGGAAGAGGAGTTTGTGCTCTATCTCATGCACCCCAAGGATGCCGTATCCATGATTCAATTCAGAGAAGAATACGGGGATGCCCCATTGGTTTTGCCCACAAATGTCTGGAGAGAGGGTCTGAAACACCCAGGCGACAAGGTGGAGTTCGATCTGAACGGTAAGCCTTACTGCATCGAGTTGGTGTCCATGGGGGCGGAGCATGAAGGCATCATTCATGTGGTCATGAAGGTCAACAATAAGACCCGTGTCTATACAGTGAAGACAGCCAGGGCCAAAAAGACAGAGATACGAATGGCCAAGGGCGCTCATCACATAGGCGCACCCATAAACGGAAATGTCTGGCGCATAGGCAATCCTCAACGTGGAGCCCTAAAGATTGGCGATATCGTACACAAGGGCGAGGAGATCGCCAATCTGGAGGCCATGAAGATGGAAAACGCCATTCTGGCCCCATATGACGCTCAGATTGTGGGAATAGCTGTGAGACTAAATGAAACAGTTCAGGAAGGACAGTTGCTTTTTGAGCTGAAGACATTAAATTAACATCAAAGCTTTCAACGTTCTTCACAATTAAGGAGGGCCTGTGTTACCTGAAATGGATATTCTGATCTGGGCCATTGTATTGTGTCTTGTTATCGTATCGGTGTTGTCTTTCGTGCTGGTGAAAAGGCTGAAACAGACACTCGATAACGTGGACAAGACTCTTACGACCGTTAACGATGCTGTTTCAGGGCTTCAGGCCTCCTTTATCCCTTTTATAGAAAGGACATCCAGTCTTGAAGACAAGGCGAGTGCGGTGCTTCAGGACAGCTCTATTCAGTTACAACGGATCGAGGATTCTCTTTTGCCTTTAGTGGCCGATGTCAGGCGGCTGGCCAATACTTATGAACGGCTCGGCAGTAATGTCGATTCGGTCGTGAACTCTCGTCTGCCGGCGCTGGTGGAGGATTTGAGTGGTGTTTTGCGGGATGTTTCAGCTATAAGCCAAGATATCGAGGACAAATTCCGCAAAATAGATCCCATATTCCAGACAGTAAACAGGACAGGGGCCACCATCAACGATGTGGTAAGCATGGTCCGACCTGGTGCGTTGGGTATGGCCGCAGAGATAGCGAGCATTACAGCGGGCATGAGAACCGCCCTGAATTTTTTAATTCACAAAAGAAAGGAGAAATGAGTATGGATCACAATGAGAATTGTTCATCGAGCATAGGTGGTTTGTTTGCTGCATTTTTGGTGGGTGGCATAGTGGGTGCCGCCGTCGCTGTATTGTTTGCTCCCAGGTCCGGTGAAGAAACCAGAGAAAAACTGCGGGAAAAGGCAGCAATTCTTAAAGAAAATATGGAGGATATGGCTCGTGATGTAAGGGATAAGACATATCAGGCCGTTGAAAAGGGCAGGGAGTTGCTCGAAGAACAAAAGGGCAGATTCAGTTCCGCCATAGATGCAGGCAAAGAGGCCATGTTGCGTGAAAAAGAGCGTCTTATGAGTAAATTCAATGAGTCGGTGGAGGACTTGGAAGAGGCTTAGTCCGTCTGTTTTATTCTAATGGGTTGCAGGATGTTTTGCTGAGAATCGTTTCCAATAAATCTCTACAGGGGGAACTCATGGATAAAAATCAGTTCGGCAGAAGAGATAAACTTATACAAGAAAAACGAATAGATACCTATCAGCAAATCACAAAATTGCCTGACCCCACTCTTTGTACTCGATGTGGCAGCGTCTTTTCCAACGGTAGATGGTCGTGGCAGGAATTGCCTGCGGATGCGCGTAATATCAATAAGACGCTTTGTCCGGCATGTAAACGCATTGAGGACAATGTGCCTGCTGGTTATATGGATTTAAGCGGTGAGTTTTTTGTATTGCACAAAAACGAGATATTGAATCTCATCAAAAATGAAGCTGATGCGGAAAGTCAGGCGCATCCCATGGAACGTATCATGGAAATATCGGAGAAACCTGATGGGGTATCTATTACAACCACCGGTATTCATGTGGCCCGACGTCTGAGTGAGGCTGTTGAAAAGGCCTACAAAGGTCAGCTGGATTACACTTATGGTGACGATGAAAAGACCATCAGGGTCAGCTGGTGCCGATGAATTGTGCATTGATTCCAGAAAACGGTGACCATGGTGAACTGATTTGTCTGTGCTGCGGGGGCAGGGCGAGGATTCAAGGCAGGTGATGTAATGCCCATGTGGTCTGCAAGGTATGCGGATACGATGCCCCCCTGCGATTTTATGAGAAACAGATAGAGATATTGCGTGAAAACCTCTGGGAGAGGCCATTGAACGGTCAGTCTATGGAATCGTAGAGATGGCAGGCTACCTGTCTATTTGGTCCTGTGTCCTTGAGAAGTGGAGTTTCTGTGCTGCACTTTGCCATTGCATTGGGGCATCTGTCATGAAAAGGGCAACCGTATGGTATGGCTTCAAGGGATGGCACATTGCCTGGAATTGTCGATAATCTTTCTTTTTTGGTGAGGTCATGTCCGTTTTGCTTTAATAGCCTGTCATATCTTGGGATGGAATTCAGCAATGCCATTGAATATGGGTGCAGAGGTGTTGCGAAGAATTCTTCCACAGGTGATATCTCTACAAGCCTTCCCGCATACATGATCATCACTCTTTGAGCGATGTGGGCTACAACGCCCATATTGTGTGTGATGAAAAGCAGACTCAAGCCGTTTTTTTCGCGCAGGTCGTTCAAAAGTTGCAGTATCTGGTCCTGAGTCGAGACATCAAGGGCTGTGGTGGGTTCATCGGCTATCAGCAAGGATGGGTTACATGCAAGCGCCATGGCGATCATAGCCCTTTGCCGCATGCCTCCCGAGAGCTGATGCGGGTATGATGCAGCGTACAGACCTGGGTCAGGCATTTCAGCCATCTCAAGGGCGGTGAGAGTTCTTTTGCGCACTTCTTCCGGAGTAAATGAAAAATGTGCATCGAGGGCCTCTGCAATCTGTTCACCTATGGTGAAAACAGGATTAAGGGCGGTCATGGGTTCTTGAAATATCATGGCCATGTGCCGTCCCCGTATGCCCTGAAGTTCCTGGCAGGACATTGCGTGTATCGCATGATCCTTAAATAAAATTTCTCCGCTGGCACGATGAAAAGGTGGAGATGGAAGCAGCCCCATAAGGGAAAGGGCGGTTACAGATTTTCCGCAGCCGGATTCGCCCACCAGGCACACACACTCGCCTGTATCTATGTGAAAACTCACTCCATTGACGGGTGTCAGGCGCTTCTTTCGTGTTTTAATCGTGATTTCGAGAGCTTTGACTCTTAACAACGGTGATTATTTCAGGCCTGATGCACCAGCATCGTGGCCGGATCGAGTTTCAACCCCGTATCTGGCTGTGTGGAGGCTGCACCCTTCAACAAATTGAGTTGTATATCCTGCCCCACAGGCTTTAGTTGAAGTATCACATCAAACATGTTGGATAGATTTGCTATGGACTCGTGAAGCTCTGTACTGTCCTGAATGTCTGCTGCAGGTATTGTGGCTGAAAACCATATGGGAAACCCATGGTCTTTGGCCATTATTTTGAGTTCTGTGAGGCTGTCGCGAGCATACTGGTCAAAACGAAGACCATCTATGATAGCAACCTGCGGCATGAAGATGCCCTGTTCCGTCAGGTCATTGATGCGTTCTTCTAGTCTGTGCGGTTTGAAGGTCTCTACATTGTAGGTCATTATGAAACGATGGGGCAGTATGTTTTCCCACATTTCTTCTTCGGCATGCTCCAGATGATATTCCTGTTTGATGTTGTGAAATACTTCATCATACCAAAGTACCACCTTTTTGACAGGCTGTCCTATGCTGATATGCAGGATGTTTTTACCGTTAAGAATGTTGTCCAGGGCCAGTTGCACCAGCATGGCCGTCTTGCCTACGCCGGCCATGGCTGCAACCATGCCAAATTGCCCTGCATTCAACACGGTATTGCCGGTATTTTCCAGAATTCTGAGAGGATTTCTTGCAATTAAATCTTTTTTTAGCATGGCTTGACTCCTTTTATGGTGTGATTAGCCCCCGGCCTTTTTCTTTTCAGCAGCCTTTTTGATGAGTTCATCCGCTATATTTTTTGGTACAGGACGATATGTGGCGAATTCCATGGTGAACTGGGCCTTACCCTGAGTTGAGGAGCGAAGGACCGTAGAGTATCCGAACATCTCTGAGAGAGGTACCTCCGCCTCGATGGTGCAGAGATCTCCTTCATCCTGTGTGCCAAGAATCATGCCGCGTCTCTGATTCAGTGATCCCATGACAGCGCCCTGAAATTCCGTGGGTGTCTCAACGGCCACCTTCATTATGGGCTCCAGTATTATTGGTTTTGCCTTTGAGTAACCCTCTTTGAAGGCACCCCTGGCAGCGGCCTGAAACGCCATGTCTGATGAATCGACTGCATGAGACTGACCGTCGTTTATAGTTATCTTGATACCTGTGACAGGAAAGCCCAGAAGCGGGCCTTTTTCAAGGCTGCTTCTGAAACCCTTTTCACAGGATGGAATGTATTCGGTTGGAATGGCTCCGCCTACGATCTGATTGTCAAATACGAATTCTTCATTCTCCACCGGTTCCATATAACCAGCCACACGGCCGAATTGGCCAGCGCCGCCGGTCTGTTTTTTGTGCGTGTAGTTGAAGTCACCACGCTGCGTTATGGTTTCTCTGTAGGCTACCTGAGGCATTCCAGTGGTCACCTCGGCATTATACTCACGCTTCATGCGTTCGATATAGACCTCCAGGTGCAGTTCTCCCATACCGGCTATGATGGTCTCGCCTGTTTCATGGTTTATAAATGTCTTGAAGGTCGGGTCTTCCTTTGTGAAGCGGGAGAGGGCCTTGGACATGTTTATCTGGGCCTGGTTGTCCTTGGGGACAATGGAGAGCGATATGACCGGTTCAGGCACATGCATGGAGGTCATGGTGTACTGAATATCCGGTGAAGTGAAGGTATCGCCCGATGCGCAGTCCACACCGAAGATTGCACCGATATACCCCGCCGGAATGGCGTCGATGTCCTCCATCTGATCCGCATGCATTCTAACCACGCGGCCTATTTTGATCTTTTTCCCTGTGCGGTTGTTGACCACGGTGTCACCCTTGGCCAGATTGCCCTGGTAGACTCGAATATAGGTCAATTGGCCGAAACGTCCTTCTTCCAATTTGAATGCCAGTGCCACAAGCGGCTTGGATAGGTCGGATTCGAGGATTACAGGCGCTTCATCTCTCTGCATATCGAGGGCTACGTTTTCCACCTCTTCAGGGGCCGGTAGAAAATCAACAACAGCATTCAGCAGGAGTTGAACCCCTTTGTTTTTATAGGCGGAGCCCATGAAGACCGGAGTGAGTTGTCTTTTCAATGTCCCTGCCCTGACTGCCTCTATGATCAGCTCAGGCGTGACGTTGCCTTCCAAAGCGGCTTCCATCAAGGCATCCGAAAACATGGAAGCGGCATCTATTAATGTCTCCCGCAAAGAATTTGCCTGATCCAGGAGAGTTGCAGGGATATCTTCGATACGGATGTTTTCTCCGTTGGAACCATCGAAATAATATGCTTTCATGTCTATAAGGTTCACCACGCCTTCGAAATTTGATTCAAGTCCGATGGGAATCTGCATGGCTACTGCATTGTGATTGAGTTTTTCTCGAAGCTGGGTAACGACCTTCAGGGGATTGGCGCCGCTTCTGTCACATTTGTTGACAAAAGCAAGACATGGAACCTTGTACCTGGCCATCTGCCTGTCAACGGTTATGGATTGGGACTGAACACCTCCTACCGAACACAGCACCAGAATGGCGCCGTCCAGCACGCGCAGGGAACGTTCCACCTCGATGGTAAAATCCACGTGGCCTGGAGTGTCGATGATATTTATCTCATGCCCGGCCCATTCACAATATGTGGCTGCAGATGTGATGGTGATGCCACGTTCCTTTTCCAGTTCCATGAAGTCCATGGTGGCGCCGACTCCGTCCTTGCCTTTCACATCGTGAATGGCGTGAATGCGCCGAGTGTAAAAAAGAATCCTTTCAGTTAGGGTGGTTTTGCCAGCGTCGATGTGGGCGCTGATGCCGATGTTTCTGATCTTTGTTGGATCTTTTTTCATTATACCTGTAACCTCTACATATATTGCCTTGCACAGCTTTTTCTTCCCATTTTTTCTAATCAAAAAAAGAGGATGAGCAGCCAGTTTATAAGCCTATTGTGATCTGAACGTGACAACAATATATAATTTATTGTCAAGCTCTTCAAAAGTCCAGTTTTATTAACCTTATACCACTCAATTGTCAAGGGTAAAGGCGGAAAAAGGCATGGGTTGATTCTTGAAAAAAATATCGAATGAGATTAGACTGCGTCAGCATTATGCCAAAGGAAAATAAAAAACAATCCCAGGACAGTTCCGGAAAAAGAGGCCACGGGCTCATTCTGGCTGTCATTGTAATCGCCTTTTTATTGGTTGTCATCGCTGTCGGCACCATGACCATCGGTTATCTGATGTTGGATCTGCCCGACATCTCCAGTCTGAAGTCTTATCGTCCGCCTGTAGCTACCACTGTAGTGGATCAGGACATGCAGCCTCTCGCTTACTGGTACGAGGAAAAACGCTGGGTAGTGCCCAGAGAACGTATACCGGATATCGTCATAAAGGCCTTTCTGGCAGCGGAAGATGCCAGATTTTATGAACATCCCGGAATTGACTGGACCGGCGTCATGAGAGCTATGTTTAAAAATTTTGAGGCGGGTGGAATGGTGCAAGGAGCGAGTACTATAACCCAGCAGCTGACTCGGGCACTGCTTCTGACTCCGGAAAAGAGTCTGGAACGCAAGATCAAAGAGGCGATATTGGCATGGCAGATAGATTCCTACCTTTCCAAGGATGAAATCATTACTATTTATCTCAATCACATCTTTTTCGGGCAACAGGCATACGGCATAGAAGCTGCTTCGCGGACATATTTTGGCAAACATGTAGAGGAGCTGAATCTGGCTGAGGCGGCCATTCTGGCCGGTCTTCCTCAGGCACCGAGCCGTTATAACCCCTTCAAGCATACGGAACAGACAAAAAAGAGACAGCTTTATGTGTTGCGTCGCATGGTGGAAGAGGGTTTCATAACATCCGAGGATGCTGATATAGCAGCCAGGCTGCCCATTGTACTTCGCCCTGAAAATCTGAATCTGCCAGGTGGTGTGGAGTATTTCATATCCGAGGTCAGAAGGGAGATGGAAGCCAAATACGGCCAAAAAAGGCTTTTGACCGAGGGTTTTACCATAGTCACCACATTGAGACGTGATTGGCAGCAGCGGGCCTTCGATGCGTTGCAGGTTGGCATCGATACAGTGATAAGGCGTCATCCCAAGGATGCGGAGTTGGCCCAGAATATTCAGGGGGCCATTATTGCTATGGAGCTTGAAACAGGGGAAATCAAGGCGTTAGTCGGCGGCAGAAATTTTGCTTCATCTCAATTCAATTATGCTACTCAGGGCAGGGTACAACCGGGTTCTTCCTTTAAGCCCATCGTTTATGCAGCGGCTTTGGAAAAGCGCATTATATATCCAAACAGCATTTTGGTCGACGAACCCATAACACTTGGTGGCTCGGACAGAAATCACCCATGGACACCGGAAAATTTCGACAATACCTATATGGGCCCAGTTACAGTCAGAACAGCTATCACACTTTCCCGCAATATCATCGCCGTAAAGATTGCAAGTATGCTGGGTTATAAGGAAATACATAATATGGCTGCCAGACTTGGTATAGAGTCTCCTTTGGCCCCCAATCTCTCCATAGCATTGGGTTCAACCGCCATTCCTCTCATTGAATTGATACAGGCATACAGCAATTTTCCTCTGCTCGGCAAGCGGTTCAAACCCCATTTTATCAAAGAGATACGAGACAAGGACAACCGTTTGTTGGAGAGATACAGTCCTGAGGTAATTACAGACACCATCAGCCCTGTAACAGCCTACCAGATGGTCAATCTTCTGGAGTCAGTGGTGCAAGAGGGCACCGGTTCCGCCGCAAAGGCCCTGAAAATACCTGTGGCAGGGAAGACAGGTACCACGGATAACTACAAGGATGCACTGTTTGTGGGGTTCAGCCCTGAGGTGGTGACAGGGGTTTGGATAGGTAGAGAGGACCAAAAAAGCCTGGGCAGGCTTGAGACCGGCGGACATGTTTCCTGTCCGGTATGGACTTCATTCATGGAGATTACAAAGCCCGAGCTCAAAAAGAAGGATTTTGATATGCCTTCCGGAGTGGTGCTGGTGGCCATAGATAAAAATACCGGACGCATTCTCCCTGAGTCGGAAAGCGGAGGCCGCGATGCCAGGTGGGTGGCCATGAATAAAAATGACCTGCCGGCAACCACCACCGCTCCAGGCGAGGAGTTCGATGCCATCGATGAGGAAGGCGGTGCAGCATCACCGCATGCAGGTGCGGCAAAGGACAACCCACTTGTCAAGACGCCTACGGCAAACGAGTTATTGAAATTGCCGTCCTGGTCAAATTAAAACAGCAAGTTGCAATAATGATGCTCTTGTGAAGGGTCATGTTTTGGGAGGGTTGAACAAAAAGCGCTAAATTCAGGGTGTACAACTATCGATGAATTAAAAGGTAGTTAAATTACGCCGAAGTTACAAGAGATTGAACCACAACATAGCAATGGGCAAATTTTTGATTGGCTATCAATAATAGTGTTTGAATAATAAAGCGGCTGCCGAATACCTGAATGGCGACCCGGCAACCACGTAACATAAAAAAAGTTATAACTTGGCAGATTTTCTTGGAATATCGGTTATGTATTCTTTATTAACATACAGTACCTTATATTCCTTTTTGAGTTCGTTGATCATATTGTTCAGTTGGTCGTCATCCATTTCCTTTATGCGGATATAGACCTCTTTCCTGTCGGAAGAGACATGGTCCTGGCAGGTCAATACGCTTATCACTCTCGCATCATAGCCTCGTAGAAAATTGAGTAATTGATTCAGTGTGCCAGGTTTGTCTTCTATGTCGCAAGCCAGCTGAATAGGTGCTCTATATATGCCTGTTATGCTGATAAGTACCTTGAAAATGTCGGTCTGAGTGATCATGCCGACGATTTTGCCGTCTTTATCCACCACTGGCAGGCCCGATATCCTGTTTTCCAGCATAATGGCCGCTGCTTTTTCCACTGAATCGTTATCATGCAGAGTCAGCGGGTTGGGTGTCATGATATCCTTTACCTTGATTTCCGAGAGTAGATAATAAAGCTCATGGACGTCCAATGATGTGGCCTTTGAGGGCGCCGCTTCTTTGATGTCACGGTCGGTCACTATGCCTACCAGTTTCATGTTTTTGAGAACAGGCACACGTCTTATGCCATGTTCTTTCATGAGCTGGCTTACTTTCATGATAGAGGTGTTCTCATCCACTGTTATCGGGTCGGTGGTCATCCATTCTTTTACCGACATATTTATTGCCTCCTGATTGTAGTTGTGTGTTTAAAATTATGTAAATGTTCTTGGACTATCTAATAAAAACCATTTTCCATGTCAAGCCGTTCTTTTTTCTTGACAACCAGACTTATTGTTCGCTATGTTAAATAAAAATCAATTCAGAGTTCCGCACGTCAAATCCTATAGAAATTTCTGAATCCCCATTTTAAGGTTTCAATGCTGTTTTCCAATAAATATTCTATTTTTTATTCATTTATATCATCGCGTTAAGGATAGTTTTATCATGCCCAGAAGGAAAAAAGAACAAAATATGCCCAATGTAGAGGACATAGCTGGAGCCTTGTCTCAGTACGACCTTTCTGATTCCTCCAAGACCATTTTACACATAGGTACACTAAAGAAAAAAACCATAGCCGAATTACATGCCATGGCCAAGGAATTGGGTGTCGAAGCCCCTGGTTCTCTACGTAAACAGGAACTCATCTTTGCCATACTCAAGGCCATGACAGATGGCAACGGCGGAGTGTGCGGTGAGGGTGTTCTGGAGGTATTGCAGGATGGTTTTGGCTTTTTGAGGAGTCCGGATTACAGTTATCTGCCTGGCCCAGACGACATATATGTCTCGCCATCGCAGATACGCCGTTTTAATCTGAATACAGGTGACACTATTTCGGGTCAGATTCGATCCCCCAAAGAAGGGGAGCGATATTTTGCCCTGTTGAAGGTCGAGACGGTCAATGACGATACGGTTGACAAGGCGATAAACCGTATCATCTTCGATGATCTTACACCCCTGTATCCTGACCAGAAGTTTATGCTCGAGACAACAAGCGATAACTACTCGGCTCGCATCATCGATCTTCTGACCCCTATAGGCAAGGGCCAGCGCGGCCTGATCGTCGCCCCTCCACGTACGGGCAAGACCATGTTGTTACAAAATATTGCAAACAGCATAGCTACCAACCATCCAGAGGCGGTTCTCATCGTGCTGCTTATAGATGAACGGCCCGAAGAAGTCACCGACATGCAGAGAATGGTCAGGGCGGAGGTGGTCAGCTCCACCTTCGACGAGCCGGCTCAAAGACACATTCAGGTTTCGGAGATGGTCATTGAAAAGGCCAAGCGTCTTGTGGAGCACAAAAGAGATGTGGTCATATTGCTGGACAGCATCACGCGTCTGGCTCGGGCCTACAATACCGTGGTACCTCCCAGCGGCAAGATACTTTCCGGTGGTGTGGATGCAAATGCGCTGCAGAGACCGAAAAGATTTTTTGGAGCTGCAAGAAACATAGAAGAAGGCGGGAGTCTGACGATCATAGCCACCGCCCTCATAGATACCGGCAGCCGTATGGACGAGGTGATCTTCGAGGAATTCAAGGGAACAGGCAACATGGAGATACATCTCGATAGAAAACTTGCTGACAAACGGGTATTTCCTGCCATAGACATCAATCTTTCAGGGACACGTAAAGAAGACCTGTTGATGTCCAAGGATGTCATGAACAAGGTCTGGATTCTGCGTAAACTGCTGTCTCCGCTGAATCCCATAGACAGCATGGAGTTTCTGTTGAACAAGATGCAGGGTACAAAAAACAACGAGGAGTTTCTGGGTAATATGAATCGATGAATTATTACGGTTTTTTTTCAGGTGCCCTTGACTTAATGTTGTAAAAGTGATTTTATTTTTTGTTTGGAAAATAGCCAACCAATAAACTAGGAGGTAATCATGAAAGAAGGTATACATCCCAAGTATCAGCAGGTAAAGGTCCGCTGCGCATGCGGCAACGAGTTCGAGGTAGGTTCGACGATACCTGAAATTCGTGTGGAGATCTGCTCCAAGTGCCATCCATTTTTTACCGGTCAGCAAAAACTGATCGATACGGCCGGCCGTGTGGAGAAATTTCAGAAAAAGTATGCGAATGTCATCAAAAAATAAGACGTTTTTCCACATGCTGTGCATGACGCCGTTGACCCTCATGTCAGGGGCATTGAGTGCTTCCATGAATGTGGGGGGCCAGGCTGTGCTGGAAGGTGTCATGATGCGTTCTCCAAACGCGTTGAGTGTGGTGGTAAGGCGTAGTGACGGCACTGTGGCTATAAAGGAGGACAAATGGGCTTCCTTTACGCAGAGAATGCCGTGGTTGAAACGGCCGTTTCTGCGGGGTGTGGTGGTGATGGTGGAATCCCTTGTGAACGGTCTGCAGGCCCTAAATTTCTCTGCCCAGGTGGCGGCTGAGGAGTCTGTTGTCGCCGGAGTGCAGGAGGGCCAGCCGATCTCCAAGTGGACGATCGCCCTGACTTTATTGGCCTCCATTGGCCTCGGGTTGTTGTTTTTTGTGGCATTGCCGCATATGGCCAGTATGGGTGTGCTGCGCGCCATGAGCCTGAATAACGGCATGGATTCCATATGGTTTCATGTTATCGACGGCGCGATCAAGATTGGCCTTTTTGTCATTTACATATCGGCTATCGGTTTCATGCCGGAGATTCGCAGGGTATTTGAATATCATGGAGCCGAACATAAGGCCATACATGTCTATGAGGCGGGCAGGGACCTGGTCGTGGAAAATGCGAGAGATTACGACACGCTTCATACAAGATGCGGCACCGCGTTTCTGATGGTACTGTTGCTGGTGAGCATATTGGTGTTTACATTCATTTTGCCGCTTTTGCCTCATTTCGCTTTCAAATGGGTGGATATTCCCCTGTCAATTGCGGTTAAGATATTGTTGATGCTGCCAATCGCGAGCATCTCGTACGAGATCATCAAATTTTCTGCCGGGCTGAACGCCAGTTCAGGATACAGGCCGTTTCAATGGTTGCTTCAAGGGCTTTTACTACCTGGATTGCTCATGCAGCGTCTGACCACTCGAATACCCTCCGATGAACAGGTTCAGATCGCGATGGAATCCCTGTCGCGTGTCCTGAAGCTGGAGTCCGCTTTTCAGCGATCGCATTGAACCTTTTTCAAGGTTTCAGCCAATTCGTATGTTCTCCAGATTACAGGGAATAGAAGAAAAATTTTTGTCTCTTGAGGCTGAACTGGGTAATCCGGAAACCTTACAGGATATCAGGCGGTTTCAGCAGGTGGCCAAGGAACACGCCGATCTTCAACCCATAGTCAGTGCATATCGGGAATACAAAGACATATTGTCCCAGATAGAAGATGCAAGGCTCCTTTGTAATGATGCTGATTCAGACATAAAGTCTATGGCTGAGGCTGAAGTAAGAGAGCTTGATCAGAAAAAAAAGGGTGTTGAGCAGAGACTTAAACTACTGCTTTTGCCCAGGGATTTACGGGACGAAAAAAATACCATCCTTGAGATACGTGCCGGCACCGGTGGAGAAGAGGCGGCCCTTTTTGTTGCCGATCTCTTTAGAATGTACAGCCGTTATGTCGAGCGTAAACATTGGAAACTGGAGATTTTAAGCGAGAGTCCCAGTGGTATGGGTGGTTTTAAGGAGATCATAGCGCTCATATCCGGTGACAAGGTGTATAGTCGGCTTAAATATGAGATAGGCACACATCGTGTGCAAAGGGTTCCGGAGACAGAGGCCCAGGGGCGTATTCATACATCCGCCATAACGGTCGCGGTGCTTCCTGAGGCTGATGATGTGGACATTCAGATAGATCCTTCAGAGCTTCGCATAGATGTCTTTCGTGCATCCGGAGCAGGGGGCCAGCATGTCAACAAGACAGAGTCAGCTGTCCGCATCACGCATATTCCCACTGGTCTGGTAGTACAGTGTCAGGATGAACGTTCCCAGCACAAAAACAGGGCCAAGGCCATGAAGGTTTTGGCCGCCAGATTGCTGGATATGAAGACCGCTGAGCAGGAGGCCAATATCACGGAAGAGCGGCGCAGCATGGTGGGCACAGGTGATCGAAGCGGTCGCATCCGTACATACAATTTTCCCCAGGGCCGTGTCACCGATCACCGCATCGGTCTGACCCTTTATCGTTTGGACAGCATAATGGACGGCGATATAGACGAGATAATAGACGCTCTGGCCATGCATCAACAGGCGCTTCTCCTTGCAGGAAATTCAACCGATTGACATCAAACATGTTTTAAGCCAGGCTGTTTTGTTCTGGCCGCGAGATTCTTTTATTGAAAATCCCAGACTCGAGGCCGAGATATTGCTGTGTGATACTCTGTCTGTGGAACGGGCCTGGCTTTATGCGCATTCCGACCATCTACTCACAGCGGAACAATTGGCAACATACAAGGAAAAGATCCATCGCAGGCGCTCCGGTGAGCCGATTGCCTATATTACTGGCAGAAAGGAGTTCTGGTCACTGGAATTCAAGGTCACGCCAAATACACTGATCCCCCGTCCAGAGACTGAATTGCTGGTGGAAACAGCCCTGCAGATCATCGATCTCCATTTCCCGAACGAAAATTTTATAGATATTCTGGATATCGGTACTGGCTCAGGGGCTATAGCCGTTGCCCTCACTCATGAACGACCCAATATTCGCGCCGTTGCCACAGATATTTCTTTTGATGCGTTGAAGGTGGCCTGTGAAAATGCGGTCAGACATGGTGTAAGGAGCCGTATGAAATTTGTCTGTGCCGATTGTATGTGTGGGCTGAAGGCCTGCAATCAGTTCCATATTATTTTGTCCAATCCACCTTATATATCCCATGAAGAGCGCAATGAATTGCCATCGGAGGTGCTGGACTACGAGCCTGCATTAGCGCTTTTCTCCGATGAAGACGGTCTGAGGGCCATCAGACTCATTGTTTCAAATGCTGGTAGGTTTTTGCGGCAGAATGGTCATCTTTTATGTGAGATAGGCTGGAAACAAGGTGAAAAGGTCATTGAGATAGCCGGTATTTATTTTGATCAACAGGCGAGGATTATTCGGGATTATAGCGGAAGGGATCGAGTGCTGGCAGTGCAGGCCTGTTAAAGTGAGGTCCCTCAAAATAAAGATTTGATGGGACCTCACTGCATAAAAATGGCTGCTGGTTAGCCGCTTACAGCTCCGGCCATCTTGAATATGGGCAGGTACATGGCGATTATTATGGTACCTATGGTGCCGCCCAGGAACACTATCATCAAAGGCTCTATCATGCTGGTAAGGGCATCGACAGCGGTATCCACCTCTTCGTCATAAAAATCCGCCACCTTTGTGAGCATCTTGTCCAGGGCGCCGCTTGTCTCTCCAACGGAGATCATCTGCACCACCATAGCTGGAAAGATGCCGGATTCCTCCAGTGGCTGGGCTATGGTTTTACCTTCGGTTACGCTGGTTTTTACCTTTATAATGGCGTTTTCCACGATCTTGTTGCCTGCCGTCCCTGCTGCGACATTCAATGCCTCTATGATGGGAACCCCGCTCACGATCAGGGTGCCAAGCGTGCGAGTGAGTTTGGCCACAGCCACCTTGCGTAACAAGGGGCCGAACACAGGGGCGCGCAACAGGAGTCTGTCCACTTGAGTTCGTCCCTTTTCCGTGTTGTAGAAGCGTTTGAACAGAAAGACCAGGCCGGCCAGGACAAGTAAAATGAGCAAGATATAGGATTTCACGAAGTTACTGACGTCTATGACCATCTGTGTGGGAGCTGGCAGGGCATGCCCGAATTCCTTGAACATCTTTTCAAAGACCGGTATTACGAAGATCAGGATGATGGACAGTACCGCCACAGAGATTCCCAATACTATGGCAGGGTATGTCATGGCGCCTTTGACCTTTCTCTTGAGTCTCTGAGCCTTTTCCATGTAGGCTGCCAATCTTGCCATGACACTGTCCAGTACGCCGCCCATCTCTCCTGCAGCCACCATGTTGGTATATAGACGGTCGAACAGGTTGGAATGCTTTTTCAATGCCTCTGCAAAGGTGGAGCCGGTCTCCACATCTGTCTTGATCTGTGTAAGAATCTCCGCAAATTTCGGGTTTTCCTGCTGTCGGGCCAGGGCATCCAGGCCTTGAATTAGCGGCAAGCCGGAATCGATCAGGGTGGACATCTGTCGCGTGAAGATGACAACGTCGGTTTGTTTGACCTTGGGTGCTAAAAACGGAATGTATTCGGAGATGTCTTTGGGTTTTGGTTTGAGCTTGGTGACATTGATGCGTTTTTTCTGAAGCATTGTTTTGGCGGTGGTTCCGTCAACAGCATTTAGCTCTCCCTTGGTTTTTTCTCCTGCCGCGTTAATGCCTTCCCATACATAAATAGGCATATACTCCAGCCCTCCTTAAAGACTTTGATTTGCTGGCTTTGAGTTGCAAATCAGATGGTTCCGTGTTAAGTTTCGTTCCTCTAATTTTATATAATTCTTTTCTAAAATAAAATAGCATGATAATCAATATAAAAGAAGCAATTATTTTAGGAATAGTCGAGGGTGTGACAGAATTTCTTCCCGTATCCTCAACCGGTCATCTCATACTTACATCGCATCTTTTGGGCTTGGATGTCGGTGACGGCAAGACAGGATTGGATGCATTCGAGGTTGTGATTCAGTCAGGGGCGCTTCTTGCAGTATTTTCCATCTATACTCATTACATTTATCGTATATGGAATGGTATCTTTGGCAGGGATTCAGATGGGCTTAAACTCCTTCAGCAGCTTTTTGTTGCCGTAGTGCCTGCGCTTGTGATGGGATATCTCTTTAGCCATGGAATCAAGGAAAGGCTCTTCGGTATCGGGCCGGTTCTTTTCGCCCTGATTGCGGGTGGTATCTTGATGATGGGGGCGGAATACATCAGGAAAAGAAGAAACGCGTCGGTATTTTTGAGTCTGGAGGATATGGACATCAGAAACGCTTTTATCATAGGGCTTGCCCAATGTCTTGCGCTTTGGCCCGGCACAAGCCGTTCCATGGTCACCATGGTGGCCGCCATGTTGTTGGGCTTTTCTCCAAAGGCTGCAGCGGAATTTAGTTTTTTGCTGGCGCTTCCCACACTTGGTGCTGCCACGCTCTATGACCTTTACAAACACGGTGGGGATATAATTCATGTAAGCGGCATGGATGGTCTGTTTGCCGGTGTTTTGGTCTCATGGGTCGTGGCATGGTTGGCTGTCAAGGCATTTCTGCTCTATCTCACACGGCACGGCATGTTTGTTTTCGGCGTATATCGAATTTTACTTGCCGTTGCAATGAGCTTTACAATTTGATATAAAGATGGCCTGTCGAATACGGCGACTGGTCGTTTTTTTTCGATAAAAATCAACTTAATACCAGGAGAAAGGCATGTATGATTCATCAGACCTTAGAAAGGGTCTAAAAATAGTCATAGATGGAAACCCATACATAGTTACGGATTTTCAGTTTTCCAAGCCGGGTAAGGGCCAGGCCCTTTATCGTTGCAAACTCAAAAATATGATGACCGGCTACACCATGGACAGGACATACCGTTCTGGTGAAAAATTCGATCCCGCCAATCTGGACGAGGTCAAGATGCAATTTCTTTATAAAGACGGTGACGGGTTTCATTTTATGGATACTCAGAAGTATGAACAGGTCACTCTTACGGAAGAACAGGTGGGTGAGGCCAAGAATTTTTTGAAGGAAAACATGGAGGTCACGGTGTTGTTCTTCGACGCCACTCCCATCGACATCACGCTTCCCATTTTTGTGGAACTTCAGGTCACCAAATCCGATCCAGGTGTAAGGGGGGATACGGCAACCGGCGCCACCAAGCCTGCCACTCTGGAGACAGGTTATGTGATTCAGGTACCACTTTTTATCGAGGAAGGTGAGGTCTTGAAGATAGACACTCGTACCGGCGAGTATGTGGAACGTGTCAAAAGATAATTCATGAATGAAGAGATTGCGTCAAAGGGCACTGATCCTTCAGGCCGTTCGTAATTTTTTTATTTCGCACGATTTTCTGGAGGTTCAGACTCCGGTGCTGGTCTCAACTCTGGCACCGGAACCTTATATAGAGGCCATAGAAGTGCCTTTTGGCAATAACGATGTCCGTTATCTCATCACTTCCCCTGAATTAAATCTCAAACGGCTTGTGGCTGAAGGCCTCGACCACATCTTTCAGATTACTCCGGCCTTTCGTAAAAATGAACGTGGGACAAAACATTTGATCGAATTCACACTTCTGGAGTGGTATTCGGTTCAGAAGGATTATATCTGGTTGATGGAGTATTGCGAGGAGCTGATTCGCTACGTAGCCAGTGTGGCGGGTAATTGGCCTGTTATTCAGTATGGCGGTATAAAAATCAGACTTGATGAGCCTTTTTACCGGATTTCCATACAGGAGGCCTTTGCTAAATGGGCCGGCTGGGATCCGGTCTTAGATTACGATGCCTATAGATTTGACCTGGATATGGTCGAACAAGTGGAGCCGAATTTGCCGGTGGATCGGCCGGTTTTTTTGTTTGATTACCCTATTCAGTGCGCGGCGCTGGCCAGACGTTCTAAAAGAGATGGACGATTGGCGGAACGGGTGGAATTATATGCAGGCGGCCTGGAACTGGCCAATGGTTATTCCGAGTTGACGGATGCTGAGGAGCAGACAAAAAGATTTCAGCAGGATTTTGCAAGAATGTCGAAAATAGGCCGCAGACCATACCCATGGCCTGCGGCTTTCTTGAAGAGTATTAAACGGCTTTTACCTTGCGCCGGAATGGCGATGGGTCTGGACAGGCTGGTGATGGTGTTGACGGACGCCATGGTTATCGACGATGTTGTGGCCTGTCCTTCGGAGACCATCTGATTTTTGTTATAGTATTATATTTTCCATGGCGCGGGCCCTTATAATTTCTTTGATCTGCCACTCCTGTTCTTGTTTGAGACCAATGAACTTAATGCCCATATTGTGGCGGATACCTTTCTTCGTTGACCACATAATCTCACCTTTGACCTTGCTTGGCGGTGATGTGGGAAGCGTCAGTGTCAGTTGAGTGCCTGTTGGTAGACCGCGTAGGCTCTCTATTCGCAGGCCACCTATACTGATATCCCTTAAGGTAGCTGAATAGAAATTGACGCCATCTGAATAGTCAAGTAACAATTGCACCGTTATTCGTTCAAACTTTCTTTTGTTGGATGGCTGTTGCTCTGTAGTCATTTCATTACCTTTTTATGTAGGGTTTGCGACAGTTGGATAGTGGACAATTTTCCCTTCAAATGTGCGAAAGATCGTTTCACTGTTTGTATTGTTTACGATATGTGACGGTAATAATCTGGCCTTTCCATACCCCTGGGGCAGATCTGCAACGAATTCAGGCAGGCAAAGCCCACCGGTGCGGCACCATAGTTGTTCCATGATGTCGATGCCGATCTGCAATGGGGTTCGGAAATGATCCGCTCCCTTTACCGCCTCACACTGAAACAGATAGTACGGCCTGACCATTATCCGTTGCAGACCCTGAAAGAGTTCTTTTAGATCGTTCAATGTGTCGTTTATGCCTTTCAGCAGGACCGTCTGGTTTGACAAGGGGATTCCAGCCTTCAGCAGGCGGTCGCATGCCTTGGCTGCTTCAGCAGTGATCTCGCGCGCATGATTGAATTGCGTGTTGATCCACATGGGTCTGTAACGTTCCAGCATTCTGCACAGTTTTTCCGTGATGCGCATGGGCATGACTACAGGTGTGCGAGTGCCTATGCGTATGACCTCTATGTGCTTTACAGCCCTGACTGATTTCAATAGATATTCAAGTATGTCCGTGCGAAGGATCAGTGGATCTCCTCCGGAAAGGATGACCTCTCGAATTTGAGGCCTGTTGCTAAGATACTCTCGAATTTGAGGCCAATTTTGTAAAAAGGATGGATTTGATTTTCCCCAGAATCTTTTGCGATTGCAGTGCCTGCAATATACAGCACATCGTGAGGAGGTCAGAAGCAAAGCCCTGTCGTCATAGCGGTGAATCAGACTCGGTACAGGGGTATAATCCTTTTCACACAATGGATCAGGCCGTGAATCAGGTAGCGTAAAATCGATCTCTCTTCGACTTGGAATGCATTGTTTCTTGATGGGGTCGTCAGGATTTGACCAGTCTATCAGCGAGAGATAATAAGGTGTTACGGCAAATGGATATATAGCGGCGACGGCAGCGAGTTCTGCGGACTCCTCTGCGCGCAGTGGAAGCTGCCGAATCGCGGCTGAAACGCTCTTGATGCGTTGTCCGAACTGCCATTTCCAGTTCAGCCATTCTCTTCTTGAGATGTCATTTCTTCTGGCTTTCAAAGGGATTCCTCAAAAGCAGTGTCTGTTCCCTGCCTGGGCCTACAGAGATGACGGACAGGGGTGCCTCTGCCAATTCTTCTATTTCTTTTAGATATTGCCTGGTGTTGAGGGGTAGGTCCTCGTAATTGCGAATAGTTGTGAGGTCTTCCATCCAGCCTGCAAGGGTTTTGTATAATGGTTTAATAGCGGTCAATTTTGCGATGCTTTTGGGCATGGTGGAACATTTTTGGCCATTGTATTGATATTCATCGCAGATTTTGATTGTTTCAAGACCGCTCAATACATCCAGTTTGGTGAGGGCCAGACCATCTATGCCGTTGGTATAAACCGAATTTTTGAGGGCTACGGCATCCAGCCAGCCGCATCGTCTGCGCCTGCCTGTGGTCGCTCCGAATTCGTGCCCGTTTTTTTGTATTGTATCACCTGTTTCGTCGAAAAGCTCTGTGGGGAAGGGGCCTCCGCCGACTCGAGTGGTGTATGCCTTGCAGATTCCAAGCACGTAATCGATGCGTGTGGGGCCTATTCCGGCACCGGTGCAGGCCGCTCCTGCCACTGTATTGGAAGAGGTGACATAGGGGTATGTGCCATGATCGATGTCCAGAAGCGTGCCCTGAGCTCCTTCACAGAGAATGTTTTCTCCATTGCGCTGTGCATTGTGTAAAATGGCTGTGATATCAGTTATGTATGGCGCCAGTTTGTCCGCATAATTTATGTACTCGGAATAGACGTCGTCTGCATTCATGAGATCGACACCGAAGTGTTTGAACAGGGCATTTTTTTCCTTCAGGGCCTCTTCAATCTTTTCCTTCAGAATGGAGGCATTTAGAAAGTCAACGGCGCGAATGCCGGTGCGGGCCATTTTGTCTTCATAACAGGGGCCGATACCGCGTCCAGTGGTGCCGATCTTTTTGTCTCCTGCCTTGGCGGCCTCTCGCGCATGGTCCAGCAGTCTGTGGTAGGGCATGATGATGTGAGTCATTTCGCTGATCTTCAAACGATCGGGCGTTATGCTCCTGCCGCTTTGAGCCAGTTTGTCTATCTCTTCCAGGAGCACGGCAGGGTCCAATACCACGCCGTTTCCTATGAGACATAGCTTGTCCTCGTAGAGAATACCGGATGGAATGAGGTGAAAAATGAATTTGTCACCGTTTACCACCAGAGTGTGACCTGCATTGTTGCCGCCCTGAAATCTGACTACTATATGAGAGTATTCTGTGAGAAGATCGACAATTTTGCCCTTGCCCTCGTCTCCCCATTGACTGCCGATTACTACCACAGTTGACATGAAAGCCCCCTCCAAGTTACTTTGCAGCATACCTTTGGAAATATCTTTTTGCTGGATTTTGCTGTAACCTGTTGGGTTTTCCAGACAAAAAATCTTTTTCCAAAGCAGGCTGTATTTCAAAAAAACATAATGAGTTTTGGCATGAAAGTCAATTTTTTTTGTGTCTGAAGAGAGTGGGTTATATGACAGCCGATCGTCCGCTTCTGTTGATAGTAGATGCCAGTCCGTATCCATATCGCGCCTTTTATGCCATAAAGGCCAATTTGACCACCAGGGATGGCCTGCCCACGCGAGTCATCTACGGAGTGACCAACATGTTGCTGCGTGTCCTGAGAGAAAAAAAACCGGCTTATATAGCTGCTGTCTGGGATGTAAAGGGTAGGAATTTCAGGCACGAACTTTATCCTGACTACAAGGCCAACAGACCTCCTATACCCGAAGAGATAGGATTGCAACTGCCGCATGTGAAAGAGATCATGAGCGCAATGGGGATATCACAGCTGGAATTGGATGGCTATGAGGCGGATGACGTCATCGCATCCATCGTCAATGACATGCAGGGCCAGGCGGACATTCTGATCATATCCGGAGACAAGGATTTCACGCAGCTGCTCTCGCCGCATGTCGCTATATGGGATCCCATGAAGGATGAATATCTGACATCTGCATCTGTGACAGAGGATCTCGGTATAGAACCTGAAATCTTTGTAGATGTGCTGGCGCTTGCCGGTGACAGCGCTGATAACATACCGGGTGTGCCTGGAATAGGCAGGAAAACGGCCCTGGATTTGATGCGCAGATATAAGAGTATTGACAATCTGTTGCAAAACACGAATGAACTGCCTCAGAAAACAAGGGACAGGATTCTGAATAACAGGGACAAAATCCTTCTGTGGAAGCGTATTATTCAGTTGAATATGGAACTGCCTCTGTCTTACAGCCTTGAGGATTTCAGGCTGAGACCATTGGATACATCGCGGCTCGAAGAGCTTTTCAGACGGTTTGAGTTGCACAGTTTGCTGAAAAATATACAGGGAAAAGGTGATGCCGTCCGACATGTTAAACATGATGAGTCTGCCGGTGTGGAAGAGAAGACAATAGATATCCCTGATGAAGATTGTGCTTGTGAAGTGCATGAGACGGCATCCGTTCAGGCTTTTTTGGCGGAACTGGATGCGTTTGAGAAAAAGGATTCCATCTTTTTGGATGTGGACATATCGAATATGCCCAATCATGTTTTTTATATCAACAGTGTAATGCTGTATGATGGTCATTCAAGACCCATATTTCATCAAATAAGCAATCATGATATCCTGACTCAAAATTATGGTAGTTTGGAGGCTAAAAAGATATTTTTTGAGAAGATGATCGAGTTATTGAAGAAAAGCAATATAACAAAAATAGTCTATAATTTAAAACAGCAGCTGCTTGCTTATTCTGAAGAAAATATTCCTATTTTTAATAATATATTCGATGTTAAGATAGCGGCTTATTTGTTGAACAAAAAGAATGATGATTTATTCGATGCTAAAAATAAAAAAACACAAGAAATACCTAAAATTGATTTTCAATGCAAAAAGGTCAAGCGATTAAAAAGATTATTCGATATCTTCAAGACAGAATTAAAAGAGAAAAAATTATGGCAGTTGTTTTTTGATATAGAAATGCCACTTGTTTATATATTGGCGGACATGGAAAAAAGAGGAATCAAGATAGATACAGATGAAATGCAGAAATTGAATAGATATTTTATCAATAAAATTTATGAACTTGAGACAAATATTTATACTGCGGCAGGCACTCATTTCAATATCAATTCCACAAAACAACTGGCGGAGATATTGTTCAATAAGTTAAGTCTGCCTCAACTGAAAAAGACCGCTAAAAAAACAGGATATTCCACAGATAACGAAGTGCTGACGGAACTTGCTCAAATGCATCCTCTACCGAATCTGATTTTGCAATATAGAAATCTCACAAAATTGAAATCAACATACATCGATGGCATTCAGAAAGAAATAAATCCAGATACGCATCGCATTCATACGTCGTTCAATCAAACCGTTACAACAACGGGAAGACTCTCTTCGAGTAATCCGAATTTGCAGAACATTCCCATAAGAACCGAGGAAGGCAGAAAGATACGGAGGCTGTTCATAGCCGATACCCCGTATTACCTGCTTTCAGCCGATTATTCTCAGATTGATCTGCGTGTACTGGCTTATTATTCTCAGGACGAGGCGTTGCTGAATGCGTTCAGGAAAGGTCTGGACATACATTCATATACTGCTTCAGAGGTGTTCGGTGTTACCATAGAAGATGTTACATCGGATATGCGGCGGATAGCCAAAACCGTTAATTTCGGCATCGTATATGGCATGAGCCCCTTCGGTCTGGCGAAGAGTGTGGGCATAAGCCAGAAAGAGGCGAATGATTTCATAGAGAGGTATTTTGCGAGATATCCGGGTGTCAAAGATTATATGCAAAGGATCATAGCTCAAGTTCGAGAATATGGATATGTGACCACTATTCTTGGCAGGAGAAGATATCTGCCTGAAATACATAATAAAAACAAGGCGGTAAGAGAGGCTGCCGAGCGTATGGCCATCAATATGCCCATTCAGGGGAGTTCCTCTGACATAATAAAGCTCGCCATGGTCGAGATATTCAAATGGATACAGGACACTGGCGTTCTTATTTTTCCGCTGCTTCAGGTGCATGATGAATTGATATTTGAAGTATCTCGTGACTCGGTGCAGGAACTGGCAGAAAAGGTACGTTCGATTATGGAAGGGATATATAATCTGGGGATACCTCTGAGGGTGAATGTCTCGTGGGGGGAGAATTGGGCCGCAATGGAAAAGTGATCGATGCAAGACAGCCGTAATATCTGTAGGGCATCTGCAACATTTTTAATTTTTCGAGACGCCTTTTAATTTTATGAGGTTTCCTGTATATTGCAATCTAGATATGATTAAAGGAGTAATTTATGGATTTTTTTATAGATACCGCAAATCTTGATGAGATAAAAAGGGCAGCTGAACTGGGCCTGGTGGATGGGGTCACAACAAATCCATCCCTTGTTGCCAAGGAGGGGTGTGACTTCAAGACACGGATTCGTGAAATATGCGAACTGGTGAGCGGGCCTGTAAGTGCCGAGGTGATCGCTACTACTGCGCCTGAAATGATAAAAGAGGCCCAGGAATTGGCCTCCATCGCCCTAAATGTAGTGGTGAAGATACCGATGACCACAGAGGGTCTGAAGGCCGCACAAGAGCTTTCCAGGTTGGGTATCAAGACCAATGTAACCCTGATCTTTTCACCGCTTCAGGCCCTTTTGGCGGCCAAGGCCGGGGCCACATACGTCAGCCCGTTTGTGGGCAGGCTGGATGATATCTCTCAGGACGGTATGGCATTGGTCGATGACATAGTGACCATCTACGACAATTATGCCATGGACACTCGCGTCATCGTGGCCAGCGTTCGAAATCCGGTGCATATTCTACAGGCAGCCAAGATTGGCGCTGATATTGCAACGATTCCATACAAGGTCATCTCGCAGTTGGCTCATCATCCGCTTACAGATATCGGTCTGGCCAAGTTCTTAAGTGATTGGGAAAAATTGCCGAAAAAATGATAAATGAATTCAGTTCGGCACGGGAAGTAAGTTGGATATGTTGATACGCTTTCTGATCCTTGCAGCGTTTTGTATGACAGGCTGGCTGACACCGGTGTCTGTATCCGCCGGTGGTATTATTTATACGTTTACGGATTCAAAGGGTGTGATGCACTTCACCAATGTGCCGGCCGATTCTCGTTACAAACCCATGGTGCTCAAGGGTTATTCCAATACCTTTGTAGTGCGTGCATCCGGCGTCTCCAGAAAACAGCCCAATGCCAAGGAGATACAGAGGCGCATTCTGGAGTATGAAAACACCATTCTTGCTGCGGCGCGAGCCCATTCGTTGGATCCAGCCCTGATAAAGGCGGTCATTGCAGCGGAATCAGCAGGGATCATGGATGCCGTGTCTCCGAAGGGTGCTATTGGCCTGATGCAATTGATGCCTGGCACTGCCGCCGATCTCCTGATCTCCAATCCACGCAATCCCCATTACAACATATGGGGAGGGGCGCAATATCTGAAACAGATGCTGAATCGTTTCAACGGTAATATAACCCTGGCCCTTGCGGCCTATAATGCCGGTCCTGCTACTGTGGAGAAGGCCGCCGGTGTGCCGTCCATTCCGGAGACTCAGGAATATATAAGACGGGTGATGACTCTCTGGAATGAATATAAAAATAGTTGAACCAATACATCATAGAGGATTCTGATATGGACAAGAGAATGCTCGTTTTACGATTTCCTAACAATGTAACCGATAAACCCATAGTCTGTCGTCTGAGTCGTGATTTTTCTCTGGATTTCAATATATTGAAGGCTGAAATCTTCCCTGGTCGTGAGGGATTGATGGTACTGGAGGTATCCGGACCAAAAAAGGAAATGAGCAAGGGGCTTGCCTATCTGAAGGCGCAGGGCGTGGTGATTACGTCCGTGGCCCGTGAAATACGCAGAAACGATGATACCTGCATTCAGTGCGGTGCATGCACTGGTATCTGCCCTACACAGGCTTTGAGCCTGGAACCAGGGACATTTCGTGTACTTTTTGAGCCTAAGAAATGCACTGCTTGCGGTATGTGTCTCATGATCTGCCCTGTCAGGGCCATGGAGATACGTTTTGCCAAGGAAAAGATCCTGGCCTGACCCTTTTCTTCCATTCCTTGCATCATAACAATCAACATTCTGTATTGGTAGCCCTGAGCGGCGGCGTGGACAGTGCGGTAGCTGTCATTTTGCTGAAAGAGGCAAAATACCATATAGAGGCGTTTCACATGGAGATATCCCGTTCCGGTGTTGAAAAGGCCCGTGAACTGGCCGCCGTGTTGAGTGTAAATCTGCACGTTTTGAATGTGAATGCGGTTTTTCAAAAGGAAGTAGTGGATTATCTGATGCAAAACTATACCGCAGGCCTTACTCCAAATCCATGTGTGCGCTGTAATGCACTGGTCAAATTCCGTCTTGGTCATCAGCTTCGAGAAAGGCTCGGACTTCGTTATTTTGCAACAGGTCATTATGCCCGGCTTTTAGATGGTGTTTGTCATAAAAGATTGCTGAAGGGCCTCGATGTGAAAAAGGATCAGTCCTATTTTCTGCATCAGGTCCCGATTGAATTGCTGGACCATACTATGTTCCCACTTGGAGATTTGACAAAAAAACATGTGCGGGAACTGGCTGTTTTGCATGGTATAGGAGATGCTGTCGCTCGTGAAAGTCAGGAGCTATGTTTCATTTCGGGGGATTATCGTGAATTCCTGCTGTCCAAAGGCGCGATTTCTGCATTTCAGCCCGGGGATGTGGTGACAGCGGATGGAGTAGTAATAGGAAGACACTCGGGCATAGCAGGCTATACAATAGGGCAGAGGCAAGGGCTCGGTATTTCCGATGCAACACCTTACTATGTCCTGGCTGTGGAGGCGGCTACAAACAGGTTGATAGTCGGCAAAAAAGAGGATTTGATGAGCGGTTTTTGTATGGTACGAGGTATCAACTGGCTGGTTTCTTTGGAGGAAGCCGTTTCCATGCCATGTGAGGTGCGGTTGCGTTACAGACATAAAGGGGTGACAGCCAGGTTGGAGCCTGCGGCTTCCGGTGAGATGATGGTGTTGTTCAATGAGCCTGTGCCAGCCATTACGCCAGGGCAATTCGCGGTTTTTTACAGGGATGAACAGGTGTTGGGCGGGGGTGAGATATGCGGATAGGCCTGTACACCCTTGGCTGCAAGGTCAATCAGTTCGAGACGGATGCAGTTTCGGAACTGTTGATCGATCGTGGAGCGGAGATAGTGCCTTTTAACGAAGAGGCGGATGCCTACGTTATCAATACCTGTGCAGTTACATCTAAGGCGGCCTTTCAGTCACGACAGGCCGTAAGAAGGGCCCTCAAGCATCAGAATGCCAGGGTGATCGCCACGGGCTGTTTCGTGCAGGCAGATCCTCAGGCGATTCTGGATATCTCCGACGATATATGTATGGTTGGCAATGCCTTCAAGGAGCGGATTGCAGAATATGTCTGGTCTACTACAGAATATGCACCTGGCTGTCTGGGCATGTATCTGTGTGACATGTCTCGTGTGCAGCGAATATCGTCTCTTCGTGTTTCCAGAACATTAGAGCGCACTCGATTGTTTTTGCGGGTGCAGGATGGCTGTAATGCCTTTTGTGCTTATTGTATCGTGCCCTTCACTCGCGGGCCGAGCCGCAGTTTGGAACCCGAGCTGGTGATAGAGCAGGTGCGTTCAGCTCATGCATTAGGTATTCGTGAGGTAGTGATTACCGGAATTCATGTGGGTCTGTACGGCCAGGATCTCGAAGGCCGGCACACCATCTTTTCTCTCTGTCGAATGCTCTGCGATACCTTTCCTGAAATGCGTTTCCGTTTGAGTTCTCTGGAGCCCACGGAACTTTCCGATGATTTTTTGTTATGGGCTGCATCTGCATCGAATTTTTGCCCGCACTGGCATATACCTTTGCAGAGTGGTTCGACTTCGGTGTTGAAGGCCATGAACCGTCACTATACAGCGGAATATTATGCCGAACTGATTCAGCGCATTCATGTTGTGATGCCGAACGCCGCCATCGGCGCGGATGTAATGGTGGGTTTTCCCACTGAAACAGCGGCGGATTTCGAGTCCGCTTGTCGTATGATCTCAAAATTACCCATTTCATACCTGCATGTATTCCCTTTTTCCAAAAGGCCAGGTACTCTGGCAGAGACCATGAAAGATCAGGTCAGACCTGAGGAAAAGGCGGCCAGAGCCAGGGTGTTGCGGGAACTTGGAATGCAAAAAAGGATGGAATTCTGGCAAAAACAGATAGGTAATTCAGCTATCTGCCTTGTGGAGCGCAGGAATGAGGAAACCGGATATTGGGAAGGACACACGGAAAACTACCTGCCTGTGGTGTTACCTGGCAGCGATGCCACGGATATCAGAAATCAATTCGTGGAGATTGTACTGAAAGAGATACGCAATGATATGATCTGGGCGGTCACTGACATCACTGCATCGTGTAATGAATAATCAGATTGTAACTGAAGGGGAAGAAATAACTTCTTGCATGTATTTGAAAAGATATGGTGCCGGAGGTCGGAATCGAACCGACACGGAGTTGCCCCCACCGGATTTTGAGTCCGGCGCGTCTACCAGTTCCACCACTCCGGCATCGAGGTGTTTTGACGTGGGCAAATCATAGCTAAAAATAAGTGTCGTGTCAATGAGAAAAACAGTCGGACTGCGGGGTATGGCTACATCCGTTGAGCGAACGCTTTCTTGATATATTTTGAAAAACAGTCAAAAACATACAAAAGAACAGGCGAATGTTGTTTGTCTCAAACCTGTTGTATTTATAACGTTAAGTAGCCATGACAGTATGAAAGCAGTATCCACATAATATTGAGTCAGGAGGATGTCTATGTCTGAGTTCAGGAATGTAACTGTCGTAAAAAATGCCAATGTTTATTTCGGTGGTAAAGTGACGAGCCGAACCGTGTTGTTTGAGGATGGTTCCAGAAAGACCCTTGGTGTTATGCTGCCGGGGGGACTATGAATTCGGCACGGCGCAAAAGGAGCTTATGGAGATTCTGGCCGGCGAACTGAATGTGCTGTTGCCAAAAGAGAAGGAGTGGATCACCATCACCGCAGGCCAGAGCTTCGAGGTGCCTGCAAATGCCAGGTTTGCCCTGAAGGTCAAATCCGTGTGCGATTACTGCTGTTCGTATCTATGATAATATCTTGAAATATTTCACAAATTGAAGGCCGATGGCGTCGCAAAAATGATTTTTTATAAGGTTATCAAGATCGGGCGATGCATGTTTACTGTTTCAGTGCGTGGCCATTTTTTTTGCCATGGCCTGTGAATTGGCGATGCAGTCGTTGAAGCTGACGCCGCCTATCCAGTTGCAGCGCATGTAGATATTGGGGAGGTTTTTCGCTTCCTGTTGCAGGCATGAAAGCAGTGCGCCATAGCCTGTATTGTATTGTGGAATGGCCTCCTGCCAGCGGAAAATGCGTACAAATTCAGGTGCAGTATCTATGCCCATGAGCTCTTTCAATTCCTTTTTGACGGTATTGAGCAGCGCTGAGTCGTCCAGACATGCCTGTTCCCGTGCCCTGGCGCCGCCGATCAGGCAACGCAGCAGGGCATAGCCGTCAGGCGCTCGATTGGGGAATATGGAAGAATCCCACAGCACACCCAGTATGCTGCGGCGTTCTATTTCTGGTATCAGAAAACCGAAGCCGTTCATGTCGTGTTTCAGGTTTTTTTTGTGGAATCCCAGGGCGGCTACCGTCACCGGCGGATAGTCTATGTTTTTCAGGGCAGAGGCCAGAGCTGGTGCATAGGGGGCTGTAAGGGACGCCGCTGTCTTGGCAGGGCATGCCATCACCACGTGCGTAGCGCTTATGGTATCGCCTCTTTCTGTGGTGATCTGCCATTCGTCTGAGGCATTGGCCTTGAAGAGTTCGACGGCCCCTGCATTGAGTTTGATGTGGTCTTGCAGCAGGGCTCCCAGACAATCCGTCAATTGGCTCATCCCCATCTCAAAGGACGTCAGGTGACCACCAGGCCCGGCTCCAGGCCCTTTTTTGCCCTCTTTGGCCGCCCTTTTTTTGAGGGACAACATGGCCTTTATGAGGCTTCCGTAGGTCTGTTCCAGTTCGAATATTCGCGGAAAACAGTATTTCAGGGAAAGACGTTCCGGATCCCCTGCGTATATGCCTTTTGCCATAGGATCTATCAAATTTTGAAATGCCTCTTCTCCAAGCCGTCTTCTGGCGAATCCGGCCAGGCTCTCTTCCTGATTGGCTGGGGCCTTTGCAATGAAGGGTTCCATCAGGACGCGCAGACGCCCAAAAGGGGAAAGAAGGGAGGATAACAGAAATTCCTGGGGTTTTTCAGGGAGTTTGACGAGTTTTCCCTTTTTTATCACAAAACGTTTCTTGCTGTTTTCATTGGCTGGATATAACGGCAGCTTCAGGTTAGCGGCCAGTTCCAGAGAGGAAGGCTTGTTGTTCAGAAAGCCGTTTACCCCCTTTTCGCACAAAAAACCATTCTCCTCTATGGTCCAGGCCTTGCCACCTACACGGGAAGATGCCTCCAGAATCAGGCACTCCCATTCCGGCTTTATGGCCTTGAGGTACCAGGCCAGTGACAGCCCTGAAATGCCGGCGCCTATGACGACTACTCGAGCCATTTTACCTCCTGCGCCTGCCTCAATATCAGGTCGGTGAGACAGCGAATGAAATCGGGATGTGTGTTCAGGGATGGAACCCTATGGATATTCATGTGAAATCTTTTGACCAGCTCGGCGTACTGAATATCGATCTCATAAAGGGTTTCGATGTGGTCCGAAACAAAGCTGATGGGCAGAATCAGCACGTTTTTTATGCCTTTTTGCCCAAGTTCCATCAGCATGTGGTCAGTGGCCGGCGTGAGCCATTTGACCGGCCCGCTTCTGCTCTGAAAGGCCAGAATGCCCGAAAGATTTGTTTTGGCCTCCAGACATCGAATGGTCTCTTCCAGGTGTTGAAGGTATGGGTCGCCTTCCTGAATGAACTTGACCGGCAGGCTGTGCGCGCTGTAGAGGAGGGTCAGGTCTTTTGGAAGACCGCCAAACTTGGACCGAATCCCTTGCAGGGCTGCATCCATGGATTGCTTCAAGGCGTTTATGTAATCGGAATGCGCATAAAAAGACTCTATTGTGGTGGTCTCTATGCCCAGTCCCATGGCGCTTTCCAGAAAATCCCCTATGGATGACCCGCTGGTGGCCTTGCTGTAGTGAGGGTAAAGAGACAGACCGATGACCCGCCTTATACCTTTGCCGGCCAGTTCCTTAAGGACATCAGTGGTTCGTGGATGCCAGTACCTCATGCCAGGCATACAAGGCACGGTCAGATTACGTTTTGCCAGTTCCTGTTGGACCGCCTCGGCCTGTGCCTGCGTGATGGCCGTAAGGGGCGTTTTACCGCCGATTAGTGCGTAGTTTTTTGCGCTTTTTGGTGCCCTTTTGGCTGCTATGAAGCGGGCTATGAAGGGTTGTAGAAAGGTGGGGCCCAGGTGAATGATCTCTCGATCGGAAAACAGATTGAACAGAAATGGTTGCACCGCCTCCAGAGAGTCTGGACCGCCCATGTTCAAAAATATTACACCGAATGGTTCTTTCATGCGGAGAGTTCGTGTACCATATTCACCAGCATTCTGGCCTTTTCCCATGGAATTTCAGGTAGAATGCCGTGTCCAAGATTGAAGATATGGGTTTTGGCGGTCTGTCCTGCCCGCAGAATGGCCTTCACGCGTTCCCTGAGCTGTTGCTCAGGCAAAAGCAGGGCGCATGGGTCCAGATTGCCCTGAACGGATTTTTCAGCACCAAGTAAGGCGACGGCTCGAGATATATCTGCACGCCAGTCCAGTCCGATTACATTCGCATTTATGTCCTTCAAAAGGTGCAATAGGTGTGAGCCGTCATATACGAAATAGATGGTGGGTGTAGAAAGGTTTGAGAGTGTGTTCAAAATGCGTTTCACATAGGGCATCACGAGATGCTCGTAATCGGTTACACTTAAAATGCCGCCCCACGTATCGAAGAGCTGAATGACCTGAGCACCGGCATGTATTTGAGCGGAGAGATAGGAGGTAGTGACATCCGTAAGCCTTGACATCAGATCGTGAAACAGTTCAGGGGTCTGAAACATCATGCGCTTGGTGTTAAGAAAGTTTCTGGAACTTCCGCCTTCTATGAGATAGGTGGCCAGTGTGAACGGAGCGCCGCCGAAACCTATGAGAGGGCATTTATTCGTCAATTCCCTGCATAGTATGCGAATGGTCTCCAGAACGAAAGGCACATCCTGTTCAGGGGTTATGGACTTCAATGCCTTCACCTGCTCAGCGGTGCGAACTGGCGGTGTCAGGATGGGACCTTTACCCTCTGAAAACGCCAATTGTATGCCCATGGGTTCCAAGGGGATCAGTATGTCCGAAAAGAGAATGGCTGCATCCACGCCGAGCACATCCACAGGTTGCAGCGTGACCTCGGCGGCCAGTTCCGGCGTTTTGCACAGGGTCAGAAAGTCCACCTTGCTACGTACCCTTTGATAATCCGGCAGATAACGGCCTGCCTGTCTCATGATCCAGACCGGCACCGGACGAGTTTTTTCTCCCATGCATGCCTTCAGGAATATGTCGTTCATTCGTGTCCTCTCTTTCCCTGCAATTATACGATATTTCGAAGCGCCCTATGTCTTTGGTTGATAGTTGCAGAAGGGTTCTTCTGCGAGATAGTCTCCGGAGACAGCGTAGGCGCGGGCGCGGCAGCCGCCGCAAACATTTACATATTCACATCGTCCACATGAGCCCTTGTATCCCTTGAAGTCCCTTAACTCCTTGAAAAGCTGGCTGTTTTCCCAGATTTCCTTCATGGATTGCCTGCGAATGTTGCCTGCCGGAATAGGAAAATAGCTACATGGAAGCACATCTCCATCCACTGTGATAAGGGCTATGAGTTGACCTGCCAGACAGCCTTTGGAACCGCCTGTGGAGAATTTCAATGTGCGATGCTGCACACGCTCTCCTTCTTCTTTGGCCATCTGAAGTCTCACTCGATAGTAATGTGGGGCACAAGTAGGCCGCACCAGCATGTCTTGTTCGGTCTTTTCCATTTCATAGTGCCATCTCAAAAGGGCTTCGTAGTCTTCGGGCGATATGAGTTCCGACATGATGTCCTCTCCTCTGCCCGTCGGCACTATCATAAACATGTACCATGCAGTGGCCCCCAGCTCCTTGGCCAGTTTGCATACCTTCGGTATTTCGGCCTGATTACGTTTTGTGAACGAGGAGTTGATAAGAAAAGAAATGCCGTGTTTTCGAAAGAGCCCGGCCGCTCGCATCACGCCGTCAAAGGCACCCGGCTGCTGTCTGAAATCGTCGTGCACCTGAGCTGTCGAGCCGTCCAGGCTTAAAGAAACCATTCTGATTTCGGCTTCTTTTATATTTTTGCAGATATCGTCAGTCACCAGAGTGCCGTTTGTGGCAAGGCACATGCGCAGACCTTTCTGTGTGCCGTATGCGGCCAGGTCGAAGCAGTCCTTGCGCAGTAGCGGTTCGCCGCCTGATAGTACCACCACAGGTTTGGCAAAGGAAGCGATGTCATTCAGAATGCGATACCCTTCCTCTGTGGAGAAGTCAGGATGACCTTTGACCTCTTCCTCGGAGCGGGATCGGCAGTGCACACAGTGCAGATTGCAGCGTCTGGTGATCTCCCAGGCAAGCCATTTCAGTTCAAATTCCATGGAAATCCTCGAAAACTTATTTTGGCATCTCTAAAAAACAGCTGGTTACACCTGCTTTACCGGCTTTTAAGAAGCAAATTGGACAACAACAGTGCTCATGCAGGAAGTTGTGAGCAGTCTTGAACAATGAGTCCAGCCATCGGGCAAAATAACAATTTTTAGAGGCGCCTATTCGTTGTTCAGGAGGTTAAGAGGCAACCCCCTGAACGGTAGTGTTATGATTACAGGCGGCTCAACAGAATCTCTTTCACCTCTTTTGCGGTGATGTTCTTGTTTTCACCCAAGGCGGTGTTTCTTTCGATAAAGCGTTTTACCACCTTGTCGATGCCGTTTTCGTCTATATTGTAATCTCTAAGCCGTGTGGCCATGCCTATGGCATTGAAGAAATCCTCTGTCTTTTCTATGGCGAGTTCCGCCTTTTCCAGATCAGAACCGGAGGTGATTCCCCAGACCCTTTCGGCATACTGAGCGAGTTTGGCTGTTTTATTCAGAATCTGATGTTGCCATACTCCGAAAAGTACGATTCCCAGTGTCTGGGCATGGTCCAGGCCGAAAAATGCCGTAAGTTCGTGGCCGATCATATGAGTGGAAAAATCCGGCACCACGCCGCAGGACAGGTGACCGTTAAGGGCTTGCGTGGCACACCATACAAAGTTCGCCCTGGCATTGTAGTCCATGCGGTCTGCAAGCACGGATGGCGCGGATTCGATAATAGTCTGAAGAATGGCCTCTGCCTGTCTGTCCTGAAGCGGTGTGATGACAGGATAGGTGATATACTGTTCCACAACGTGAACGAATGCATCAACGATGCCGTTCACCAGCTGTTTTTTGGGCAGAGAGAAGGTAACAGCGGGATCGAGCACCGAGAATTTGGGATATACAGCCGGACTGCCAAAGTGTAGTTTCTCCTGTGTCTCAGCCCTGGATATCACAGACAGACAGTTCATCTCCGATCCAGAGGCCGGTATGGTCATGACCGCTCCGATGGGCAGGGCCTGTGTGACCTGGGCCTTGCCTGACAGGATGTTCCATGGCTCTCCTTCTTTGAACGGCACAGCGGCCGCTATGAATTTGGTGGCGTCCAGTACGCTGCCGCCGCCTACCGCCAGCAGAAAATCCACCTTTTCCCGTTTGCAGACATCTACAGCCTTAAGACAGGTTTCATAAAAGGGATTGGGTTCGATTCCACCGAATTCTATGAGATTGTAGCCCTTCAGGGCCTGCGTTACCTGCTCATAGACACCGTTTTTTTTGATGGAGCCAGTGCCGTAGGTCATGAGTATCTTGGCTTTGTCAGGCACCAGCTTGGGCAGTTCAGAGATGCTGTTGTGACCGAATACAATCTGTACAGGATTCCAATAAATAAAGTTCAACATATACGCTCCTTTGTGTTTTTATATTCTGCATTCTTCTGAAATGGTGATGCGTTGTGTCTTGTCCAGCAATAAAAAGGCAAGCCGAATTCGTGTGGCCACAGAAACATAGCCGTCTTTACCTTCATTTTCAACCTCTTGCGCCACTATGCTTTTTTCTTCCTTGGTCAGAGGCCGTTTCATCTCCAGTTGCCATAAAATGCTTTCGATCTGGTCTGTTATTCTTCGAGTGCGTTGCCAATTTCCATGAAAGAAATGTAGATCAGGGGCATAACCCAGTGTGTAGAGGTAATTGAAAAGCGTTAACACATCCATACAAGAACGTCTGTCAGGCTGGCCGAATATGCGTTCCGAGATGCGTGCTGAGAGAGGATTGTCTTTAACTCCGGCCCATGAAACGATGCCCACAAATCGGTTAGATGCATTCAGCAGGGTGTCGATGTTTTCCATATAACGCAGGATTGGAGAAAGGCTGCAAAAGACCAGATCAAAGCGTTCTTGCAGACGTTGTTGCAGCCAGTCCGCATGTATGATGCGAATGTTGTGCAGATTGTATCTTTTGATTTTAGCCTTGAATTGTTCGAGCATGGCGCTGGAGATATCAATGCCTGTGTATTCCAGACAATGAGGCGCCATGCGAATGCCATAATTGCCGGTACCGCATGCCACATCCAGGACGCGCGCGTCAGTATGCAGTGCCCCAGACTTCAACAACGTGGAGATTATGGCGTTCAACTGGTTCAGATAGTCAGAACATGCCTCCAGGTCATCATATGTGGAGGCTGCCCTGTCCCAGCAATCCGCGCCCTTGTCGACATTTCCTTGGCGCGTTTTCTTTTTAACCAGCCCTTTCCAGAATTCCGGAGACGTCAGATTAATGGAGTCGTTGTCGTACATATTTCCACCTGCCTTGTCCTTGGACGACCTGTCTGTTTTTGAAATTCATTCTTGCCATGCCATATTGTCATATCAGTTAACAACAAAAAACCCTCTCTAACAAGTAGTTAAAGAGGGTTTTGAAAACTGTAAAAGGATATAAGCGAGTGCTAACTTACCACCAGCTTACGGTTTGATCCGCTTCAAATATCATCTGTACCAACATGTCGTAGTTGGGATTGGATGTATAGAGTTTGAACTCACTGGCGTCTCTGTCGCGATTCAATATCTCCACCAGTTTTTTTACATCTTCTGTGGGTTCGGAACGATATACATGAAGTATCTTCATTTTTTTTTCGCTCATGGTTCATGTCCTCTCTTTTACTTTATTCCGCACATGCTGGCGGCGGTGCCTTTTTCTGCTTCGGAAGGCCGTAGGGAATGATGACATCCGCCTCGCGCAATCTTTCACCGAGTTCCTCAAGAGTGACAGGTGTCAGTTCCACGTCCACACCTTCAGGGGCATTTGCTCCCATGGTCAACACATCGCCTTCCATGTCCCTGATCCAGCTGATGTTTTCCAGCATATATTCGGAAAAACGTGGAAATTCACCATACATAAATACAGCATAGGCATAGTGGTTTTCCACGGCCTGGCCCAATGCCGAGCGCACGCCATCGCCATACATCCTGTTCTGCACTAAAAAATATATCTTTTTCGACATGATTTCCTCCTCTGATCAAAGAACCAGATACTTGCCGCACTCTTCAAGAACGGCGCCATGGAATGCCTGAGTGCGCATCTGACGCGGCACAAGACCGCGTGGAATATCGGTTTCAGGGTCATAACCTTCACATGTGTAGCTGTCGGCGCAGATAGCCAGATCTTCTACATCGCACAGATTGGCCAGCTTGATGAAATCAGGGCTTTTGGTGAGATGAATGGCTTTGTAGGTAAAAAATACCATCACCTTCTTGCCGGCCCTGACTGCTGCCTGAGCCACCCCGAGGACATGAGACATGTGCTGGGGAGATGTCACGAATATGCCTAATTTATTTGGATCAGCAGACATTTTTTCCTCCAAAGTGTGAGTTCAGCAGGGTTGATTACTTCTTTTTTACATAGAAACGAATAAAACCAGCGTCTTCCTTTTCGCCCAGGTACTCGTGACCTGAACGGGAACACCAGCCTGGAATGTCGTTTCTGGAGCCAGGGTCGGTTCCGAGAACCTCAAGTATCTCGCCTGACTTGAGCTTTTCGATCTCTTTTTTGGTGCGCAGCAGAGGCATCGGGCAGCTTAAACCCTTTGCATCCAGTGTGTGGTTGGCGGTGATTCCGTCCGGGGCCTTTTTGATGTCGCTCATAATTTCCTCCTGAGATTTGATTGAAATAATATATGATAATGATGTGTTACATTTCTATAACCAATGCATTGCTGTCTTCGTTCCAGTCTATCACCAGATACCAGATGAACATGGCTGCAATCACCAGCATGAATGTACCGCCATATCCCAGAATGTCCGGTAAAAATACCGCGGAACCCAGTTTTCCCATCCATTCGTTAGCCTCAAACCAGTGTCTGAACAGCGAGTTGCTCAGGGCGAACGAGATGATGACCACCCAGAGCTTGATCTGTCCCTCGGCTACACGCCAGAGGGAACCGCTGCCGCATCCGCCTGCCACCACCATGGCCGCTCCGAAGATGAAGCCGCCCACCAGACTGCCCCATCCAAAGGCGGTCTCCACATAGAGATCAGTGCCGCGCAGGCCTGTGAATTTGAGAAGACCAATGCCTAAAGCGCCCAAAATGATGCTAACGGCCACTGCCTTACCCATAGCGGCCTCGCCTGTCATGAATGGTTCACGGAAGCCGTTGACCATACAGAGGCGGCTGCGATGAAAGACAAAGCCTATACCTGCACCGATGAGTAGATAGCCGGGCATGAGCTTGGCCCCCTCTACTTCTGAAGAGGTATAGGCATAGCCTGCGGCTATGAGGCCGATTATGGCTACCCAGCCCAGAAATGGAGGCAGATTGCCGAGAAATGTGGGGCCAGCCGGGCCTGGAGTAAAATGTTCCATCTCCCAATAGATATATTTGAGCCCCACTACAACGCCTGCGATCAGGCCTATCATCATGGTGAAACCGCTTGCCGAAAGGTTTTGAATGGCGCTGTAGAACCCGCCCACATTACATCCAAAGGCCAGTGTGGCGCCAAGCCCCATGAATATGCCTGCTATCAAACCCTTCCATATCTCCAGCATGGGAGGCACACGAAATGCGAATTCTCTTGCTAGAACGGCAGATATCCATGCACCTGCCAGAAGACCCATGTCCATCATGGAACCAGAGTGATAAAGCGGGTGGTCCGGCATCTCTGTGTAAAATCCAATTCCATAAAAAAACCAGTCCGCCCAGTTGCGGATGCCGCCTACGATGCCCCATGGTCTTTTCCACTCCACCATCAGAATGGCCAGGAACGCCAGCAGAATACCTCCTGTCATAGGTGACCAGGTCTTTTTGAAGAAAGAATCATAGACCTCGTTGAATTTTTCTCCGATTGACATTCACCCCTCCTTATGAATGAGTTGTTGAAAACAAGACATAAATTGTATTGCAGATTGGCCAAAATGAAATATGCTATCTGCGAAATTGATAAGGTCGTAACAAAATTCACGCAGTATGTCAAGTGGATAATGAATTGCTGTTCATTTTTTATTATTTTATGAAGGAGGAGCATGCGGTGGTTTCAGATTTTTTAGACGGTTACAGAACCATTCTGACGGCATTCTGTTTTTTGGCCGTGTTATGTCTCTTTATGGTACCTGCCGTTGTCTGGGCATCGGATGCCATGGGGCGTTTGCAGAAATTTACTCTTTCCAACGGCATAGTGGGTGTGGTGCAGTCCAGCCAGCGGGCACCGGTGGTGGCGGTACAGGTCTGGGTGAAGGCGGGAAGTATCTATGAAACCGATGCAGAGGCCGGTATAACCCATCTCATAGAGCATATGATCTTCAAAGGCACGAAAAAACGTGGGCCTGGTGAGATAGCCAGGGCGATCGAGGCGGTGGGAGGCAGTATCAATGCATATACATCCCTCGACTACACGGTTTATCACTGTGAGGTACCCAGAAGCGCCATGGAAGAGGCAGTGGATGTGCTTGCAGATGCTGTTTTCAATTCGGTCTTCGATCCTATGGAACTGGAACGGGAGAAAAAGGTCGTTCTGGAAGAGCTGCACATGAGAGAGGATCGGCCTATGAGCCGCATGTCCCGTATTCTGATGGAGACCTCTTATGTCAATCATCCCTACAGGCGTCCTGTTATAGGTTATGAAAATACAGTTTCCTCTTTCACAAGAGAGGATATCCTAAACTATATGAAACGCCGCTATGTGCCTGAAAACATCACAGTCGTTGTGGTAGGCGATGTAAATCCACAACAGACCCAGCAGGTTATCACACAGAAATTCTCTTCCTATGCCAGGGGGCATGCGGCCTCTGAGTCCGAGGTCGAGATTTTTGAACCGCCTCAAAACAAGGTGCGTATAAGGCAGGAAAGAATGGAGACTGAGGAAGGTTATCTGGCCATCTCTTTTTCAGGCCTGCCAGGTTTTCACGACCCTGCAATGCCTGTGCTGGATGTGCTGGGCTCAGTGCTCGCAAACGGCGCCTCATCTCGTCTTAATCGAGTTTTGAAAGAGGAAAAACAATTGGTGCATACTATCTCGGCCTCTGCCTTCACTCCAAAGGGCCCTGGTATGTTCGAGGTGTTTGCTACGCTCGATTCAGAAAAGATCGGTGATGCCATTTACAACATCTTACAGGAATTAGCCGCGTTACAGCAGGGTTTGGTCACTTCTGAAGAGCTGGAGCGGGCCAAGGTGGCGGTTGAAAAGGGATTTGTCGAGGCCATGGAGACCATGGACGGCGAAGCGGACAAGCTCGGGAGTTTCGAGATCATGTTTGGTGATCCACGCGCCGACCTGCTGTATCTCAAACACATTCGGGAGGTGACCCCTGAAGACATCAGACAGGCGGCTCAGCGTTATTTCGTACCACAGCACATCAATATCGTCACCATAATTCCACAGGATTTCCGGAGTGTTTTGAAAGAAGATGAGATTCAGGCCTTGATCAAAAGGACTGGATTGAAGGATTTTAATGGCAAGGATATAGGCTCTATCAGGTTGTTGCCGGTTGAACGTTATAGACTGCCCAACGGCGTCATTTTGCTGGTCAGAGAAAATCATGATGTGCCGACCGTGGCCATTCAGGCCGTTTTCCCGGGCGGGCTTCGATATGAAACAAAGGACACGAATGGTATCTTCCATTTCATGGAAGAGGTCTGGACAAGGGGTACGCAGACACACAACTATCAGGAATTGTCGGAGATCATAGAGGGGCTCGGGGGGTCCATTCATGGTTTTTCGGGCAAGAACACCTTTGGTCTGGCGGGTCACTTCCTCAGTAAAAATCTGGAGAGCAGCCTGAATGTCTTTATGGAGATATTGCTTTCTCCGGTGTTTTCGCAGTCTGAGGTGGAGAAGGTAAGGTCTCTTATTCTTGCAGAGCTCAAACGACAGGAAGATTCGCTTTCATCTGTCGCCTTCAGGGAATTCAACCGTGTTCTCTTTGAACCACATCCCTATGCCTTGAACCCCATAGGTTCCATGTCCGTGGTGCAGTCGATTCAGGCCGAGGATCTCTCCAATCTTTATAAGGAATATGTGACCCCTGATGAGGCGGTCATTGGAGTTGTGGGTGATGTAAATGCAAAGGAACTATTCACAAAGATACATGAGTATCTGAGTGCATGGTCTGTGCCGTGCGTCAGAATGCCTCCGGCCCCTCCGGCCCCCGCACCCCTTCTGTCGCCCAAACCCTTCAATCTGCCCAAGGATAAACAGCAGATCCACATAGTTCTTGGCTTTCCGGGCGTCAATTTCAAGAATCCGGATCGTTATGCCCTGGAGGTACTTAATGCGGCCTTGGCAGGTCAGGGCGGTAGGTTGTTTTTGAACCTGAGGGATAAAGACAGCCTTGCCTATGCCGTGACATCAATGGTGGGTCTTGGGCTGGATTATGGTTCCATAGGTTTTTATATCGCCTGTGCACCTGAAAAAAAGGACCAGGCCATAAGCGCCATGTGGAAAGAGATATATGAGGTCTCACAGACGCCGCTTACCACGGAAGAAGTGGAGCGGGCTAAGGCATGGCTTATAGGGAATTACGAGATAGGCATGCAGACCAATGAGGCCCAGGCTATGGATGTGGTACTCAATGAGATTCATGGGCTTGGATGGGATTTCCCTGAAAAGTATGTGCGGGAGATTCAACGTGTGAATGCGGCCAAGATATTGGAAGTGGCCCGAAAATACCTGACCAAAGACAGATATGTCATCGTCACCATAGGAAAATAGATTATGGGCAATCCAACTCCGCAAGAACTGGAACGAGAAATAGAGTCATATCTGCTCTCCAAATACGGCGACAGAATTCGCGTGGCCGTTAGGGCGCCAGAACCCACTGATAAAAAAGACAGGGCCTTTGAAAAGAAAAAAGCCCCTGCGCTGGTAAAACCCGAGGAGATGGTGGCCTATCTCGATCGTTTCGTGATAAAGCAGGACACGGCAAAGGCAGTGCTTGCCACAAAGGTGTGCACTCATTACAACAAAATGAATTATTTGCACCATAGAAGCGGGCTATCGTCATCTGTCGGTGGAATAAAGAACAATATCATACTGATCGGCCCTACTGGTGTGGGCAAGACCTTTCTTGTAAAATTGATAGCGGAGAAAATGGGCGTTCCGTTTGTAAAGGGTGACGCCACCAAGTTCAGCGAGACTGGATATGTGGGCGGCGACGTGGAGGACCTGGTGAGGGAATTGGTAACTGTCGCCAAAGGCGACATTCGTATGGCGCAGCAGGGGATCGTCTATATAGATGAGATAGATAAGATAGCCGCTTCCTACGGCAGTTATGGCCCTGATGTCTCGCGCACCGGTGTGCAGCGGGCGCTTTTGAAACCCATGGAGGAGACGGATGTGGATATGCGCGTTCAACACGACCCCATATCCCAAATGGAAGCCATGGAGCATTTCAGGCTGACGGGCAAGAAGGAGCGTCGAGTAATCAACACGAAAAATATTCTGTTCATAGTGAGCGGTGCATTTGCCGGGCTTGCCGATATCATAAAAAAACGGATTCAGAGGAATTCCATAGGGTTCGCAGCCGAAATAGGCACTCAGGACGAGTGTTACTGGCATCGTTTTGTAACGCCACAAGACCTCATTGAATACGGTTTTGAGGCTGAGTTCGTAGGACGATTGCCGGTAATAGCCGTGCTTGAAGAGCTTTCAGAGGAAGACCTGTATTTGATTTTGAAAAATTCACAAAATCCCATAATCGCCAGCAAGAGACAGGACTTCGCTGCTTATGGTATAGACCTGCGTTTCGAGGATGATGCCCTGATGCTGCTGGCCGAACAGGCACATGCAGCCCATACTGGCGCAAGGGCACTGGTCAGCGTTCTGGAACAGGCCCTTTTGCCATTTGAAAAGACGCTGCCATCTCATGATTTTCGTTTTTTGGTGGTTACAAGGGAATTGGTGCAGAATCCTCGTGAGTATCTGGCCTATCTTCTGTCCGTAGGCGAGACACAGGAGATGTGCGATGCCTATAATAGGCTCAAACATCAGGATAATGAGCTCCTTCTAAGCGGTATTTCCTCTGAATTGGCCATAATGTTTGAAAAAAACGGCTTTGAACTTACGGATGCCCGCAAGGATGTGTTGGCTGCAATCGTTTCTCAAGAGGAAATGTCACCGGAGGCGGCGGCCGAACTGCTGTTGTTTTGGATAAAACAGATACATTCCTATGAGCAAAATCTGCGGGTTAAATTCGGCATGACTATCATCTTTCAGGATGATCTGATAGATTTTTTGCTTGAACGCGGCATTGAGGATGAAGTATATATCTACACGGATTGTGAGGAACTGAGTGACAGATTGGAGGAGGGTTTATCCATGCTGAAGGGTAGGGTGCAAGATGTTGTGGGCGTGCCGCTTATCGCCTTGAAACAACCCGATGTGTTCATTCATGATCTGTTGAAGCGTTTCTGGATTGCTTGCGAAGACGAGAAGGGTAAAGCCTATGAAAGAACATAGGATATTGTTGCTGATCGATCCTGATGCACAGACTCGAAAGGGCTTCAAGGAGGCTATAAACGAGCTGGGTGGAATTCAACTCTTCATAGCCGAGGATGGACAGGAGGGTCTTGACATACTGAAAGGCAGACACTGTGACATGGTCGCCATTCGAAGGAGCGCCGCTGTACTGGATGCCTTTTCCTTCAGTGTGCTCATGCGCCAGGATGAGCGTTATAAAGAGGTTCCGCTGCTCGTGTTGTATTCGGAGGACTCGGAACCGGAGCGGGACAAACTCTGTGATGCCGGTTGCAGTGGTTGCATAAAACTTCCGTTTTCAACACATGATATAAAAGCCCTGTTAAAGGAGTGGTTAAAACTATGATGTTTCCAGAATACAGACCAAGAAGACTCAGACGTACGGAACAACTGCGTGCCCTGGTGCGTGAAAATATTCTCACCCCGGAGCACCTCGTATATCCACTTTTTGTTGTGGAAGGCAGCGGCATAAAAAAGGACATAGACGCCATGCCGGGCTGCGCCCAGATGTCTGTGGATAAGATTCTTGAAGAGATTAAGGCGCTTTCAGATATTGGTGTCACTTCCGTAATCCTTTTTGGCATACCTGAACATAAGGACGAACGAGGGACCGAGGCCTGGAGCGCCAAGGGAGTGGTGCAAAAGGCCATAACAGCAATCAAAAAGGCTTTGCCATCCATGCTTGTAGTTACGGATGTCTGTATGTGCGAATATACATCCCATGGTCACTGCGGCATTCTACATAAAGGGGACGTGGACAACGACGCTACATTGGAGAGTTTGGCCAAGATCGCACTTTCTCACGCTCGGGCCGGTGCGGATATGGTAGCCCCTTCGGATATGATGGACGGCCGCGTGGCCGCCATTAGAGAGGCCCTGGACGAGAACGATTTTTCCAATATTCCCATCATGTCCTATGCGGTCAAGTATGCATCCTCCTTTTACGGCCCATTTAGAGAGGCGGCTGAGTGCGCGCCGCAGTTCGGCGACAGGCGTTCATATCAGATGGACCCTGCCAATCAACGAGAGGCATTGAGGGAGGCTGCATTGGATGTGGAAGAGGGTGCGGACATCCTTATGGTCAAGCCTGCCATGCCCTATCTGGACATCATTTGTCTTCTAAAACAGGAGTTCACGCTGCCCATAGCTGCATATCAGGTGAGCGGCGAGTATTCTTTGATCAAGGCTGCTGCTGCTCAAGGCTGGATCGATGAAAGACGTGTGATGGAGGAAGGTCTTTTGAGTATCAAACGGGCCGGTGCCGACATAATAATCACCTATTTCGCCAAGGATTTTGCCAAAAATTACTACAGAAAGTGAGCATAGTGTGCATGAATCAGTTGATGGCCGCTAACCAGGGTATTGTTGCAGAAAAAGATGTCCAATGATGCACCTTATTATATGCTTGGTCCGCTGCCTACTGACATAGGTGCAGGCATGGATCATATAACAGCAGCAATAGGGGCAGCGCATTCAGCCATGTATGGCGCTGATCTCATCTGTTATATAACGCCAGCCGAACACCTGGCCTTGCCTAACGTGGAGGACGTGGTTATAGGCGTAAAGACCGCACGGTTGGCTGCACATATCGGGGATGTGGTGAAATTAAAGGGTAAAGCCGACTTGCCCGACAAACAGTTGAGCAAAAATCGCAGGGACCTGCGCTGGCAGGAACAATACAAAAATCTTCTGTTTCCTGAGGATGCCAGAGCCATACTTGAAACTCGTAGTTCCATGCACGGCAGTGGTTGTTCCATGTGCGGAGAGATGTGCGCCATGAAAAATTCCAGCATATCTTTCGATGCCTTTTTGTCCAAGGATAAACGTGATGCTTGATCATGTGTTGTCTGATATTTCGTAATTGGTTTAGTAATGGCACAGTTTCGTGCCATTTTTTATTTCTTTATTTGTCTTGGTATATTTATAAATAGTTTTTGAGTTTCACTTTGTGATGTTTATCACTTGCTTTTTATGGTTGTTTTTGATTGACTTTTTAATAGGAGTTCTGTATTTATCATAATATCAAATGGTAGTATGTTTGTAACCATTCATCCCATATTGGCTCACAGGAGGTCCAAACCCATGAAAAAGACGGTATGGAGTATGTGCGGCATGTGTTCCGTGCGATGTCCCATCAAGGTCGAAGTGAAAAATGGCAAAATCGAATGGATCGAGGGCAATCCTTATATTCTGCAAGGCGCTCTATGTGCCAAGGGTTCAGCCGGTGTCGCCTTGATTGCAGACGACGAAAGGCCGCAGCAACCCTTGATTCGCAAGGGTGGTAGAGGTGCGGGGCGTTGGGAGCCGGTCAGCTGGTACACGGCCATGGACTATATCGGCGAAAAGCTAAACAAGATCATTGCTCAATACGGCGCGAAAAGCGTTATGCTGAGCTGTCGTGGTGGTCCGTGGGCGGATTTTTTCAAGACATTCATTCATGGTCTGGGTTCTCCCAATTTCACCAACCACGACAGCGGCTGCGGACGAAACGTCCATCATGCAAGCAAATCCATCTATGGCCTCGGTAGAAAAGACCTGATCTACGATATCAAAAATGCCAAACATCTTGTGTTGTTCGGTAGAAATATCCTGGAGTCCCTGCGCATTGCAGAGGCTAATCAGGTGCTCGACATGCTGGATGCCGGCGGCAGGCTCACCTATGTGGACGTGAGGCAGACCATAACGGGCATCAAGGCCACGAGATTCTTTCAGGTCAGACCAGGCACCGACTATGCCTTGGCCCTGGGACTCATAAACGCCCTTATAAAGCGAGAGGCCTACGACAAGGAATTCATCGAAAAATATGTCACAGGTTTTGACGAACTCGTTGCATTCATTCAGCCCTATACCCTTGAATGGGCTGCCAAGGAGTGCGAGGTCAAGATCAAGCCGCTGCAGATGTTCGTGGAGGAATTGGCAGGAGACAGACCGCGTGTGGTGTTTCACCCCGGATGGATGCTTGCCCGTTACAACGATTCCTTTTATGCCAGCCGAGCCCTTCAAATATTGAATGTTTTGATGGGCAACATCGAGGTCAAGGGCGGTCAGCTCTTTTCAAAAGGCGCTGCTGACTGTGGTGTCAAGGGTATCCGTAATCTTTCATCCTTGATCACACAAAAGCCTGCGGACAAGCGTGCCGATGGTGTTGGCTGGAAATATAAGCATTTCGACAAGGGACCGGGACTATTTCATCTATTTTATGATGCCATGGAAACCGGAGAGCCGTATCCCATGAAGGCCATGATCTGTTATCGGCATGATCCATTCAACTGTTTCCCCGACCCTGCAGCGCAAAAACGTGCCTTGGACAAGATGGAACTGCTGGTCTCTGTGGATACGCATTACAGTGAATTCGGCTGGTACAGCGATGTGATTTTGCCTGAGTCCGCCTATTTGGAAAGAGAAAGCCCTATCGCCCTTCAAAAAGGATTGAAGCCTCGTCTGATCGTGCGTCAGAGGGCTGTAGAGCCCAAATTCGACACAAAACCTTCATGGTGGATATTCAAACAATTGGCTGACAGGCTCGGTATCGGTCAGTATTTTCCATACAACACCATAGAAGAGTTGTGGGCATGGCAGCTCGAGCCTACGGGCTATAAAATAGAAGACTTCAATGCCAAGGGCTTTATTGAACTTACCGATAAACCCATTATGTATGATAGAGATAAGCTGGACGATAAGTTCAAGACGCCTTCGGGAAAGATCGAGCTGGTCAGCACTGTGTTGCAGGAATCAGGCCTGCCTTCGTTTAAACAGTATGTCTCGCCCATAAAACCCCCTGAAGGTATGTTTAGGCTGGTATTCGGCAGAACCGCCGTAAATGCCCATGGCCATACCATAAACAATCCGCTGTTGTACGAGTTGCTTCCTTACAATACCCTTTGGATCAACAAACGTGAGGCCTCCAAGCTGGGTATAAACGATGGCGACTGGGTGGATGTCATTTCTCAGCCACAGGAAGTCACTGGCACCATTCGTGCTAAGGTGACCGAGTTCATACATCAGGATGCCGTTTACATGATTCATGGTTTCGGCCGCCAGATACCCTTGCAGACTCGGGCCTACCACGCCGGTATGTCGGATCAGAAATTGCAAGTCGGCTTGTTGAAAGAGATGGATATGGCGGGAGGTGGGCTGTGCCTTTGCGAATCCTTTGTGGAGGTCAGAAGGAGCGCAAAGAATCCAAAAAGGAGCGTGGAATTATGAACAAGTACATGATATATCTCAATTCCAAACGTTGTATAGGGTGTCATGGCTGCGAGGTGCATTGCAAGACCAACAAGAAGTTGCCGGTCGGTCCGATTCTGTGCGAAATCAGCCATGAGCCATTGAAGGCCGTGAGGGGCGTGCCCAGAACAGAGTTTCAGTTTAGGTCGTGCTATCACTGTGAGGACCCCTATTGCGTGCCTGTTTGCCCAACAGGTGCCATGCAGAAGCGTCAGGACGGCATCGTGTTCGTGGATCAGGAAAAGTGTATCGGGTGTATGGCCTGCGCAGGCGCCTGCCCGTGGGGTATTCCGCAATACAATTCCGAGACAGGAAAGGCCATCAAGTGTGACTACTGTATGGACAGGGTGGATGCGGGTCTGAAGCCTGCTTGTGTCACCAAATGCGCCACACATGCCCTTAAATTTGTCACTCTTCAGGAGATATAGGCAGTCAAGAACACAGCCTTAACGATGAATTGCGTGGGGCGGCTTGCGGGCCGCCCTTTTTATTGAAATTTGCTTTTCATGGTCGAGCAATCAGTTATATCAATTTTAGTCAATGCCATTGATTGAAATAGTTGAGGAAACTTATGCATACAGACGAATATGAGATATCTATTTCAAGAGAAATTGTGGTCTGTCGCAATCAAATAGAACGGGTTGAAAAGGCCATTTCTGAGCTGGTGCAACGGCATAAGTGGCTTGAAGGATTTTCAACAACCGATGGCCATTTGGACTTGAAACAAAAGGCTGTGTTAGACCAGTGGATAGAATTGCATGAGGGATTGCAGGCATGGCGGCAGCGCCTTAAAGAATATGAAGAGGCATATTCGGCCATTCGCAGTAGAAAGGCCTGGCCGAATGCCATCTGAGATAGATTTTTAGGTTTGTTAAATGTATTCGCGTGCTGTATTACGGCCAGAAGATGGTTTCTACGCCCAGGGTCACTCGCAAATGCGGGTCATTTCCCCGCATGGAAACGATATAAAGCTGTCGAATGCGCCATAGGTGAAGCTGACGGTTTTCGATGTAGGAGATGAGTTTTAGGAGCTCAGGCAACTGTGTCTTGAGAGTGAAATTTACGGTAGGTGTTTCCTTGTCATGCCATTTGCCGGGCCGTTCGGTCTTGTAGCTCAAGACCTCTATCTTGTTGTCTGAACAGAATTTGAACAGCTGGTCTTGCAGAAGATTCCCAACCACCTGGCTGTTTTCACCCTGCATAAGCCTGGCTTTGAGCGCTTCGAATTCATCTTCCGCTCTTTTTAGCCGCTTGTCTGCATCAGTCAGTTTTTGTATCTCTTTGTGCAGATTTTGTAGTTTTATGGAGAGTTTTTCCTGCTCTGTAACATTTTGAGAGATAAGGTCGTTTAGGCCTGACCAGACCACCACGTACCAGAGTATGACGCCGATAATTATAATGCCGTATTTGATAATGGGTTTGGAGGTCATTTATTGCCCTCCTTTTTCGGTGTTATGGTGAGTTCTACGGTAAAGAATTCCACGCCGTTTGCATCCTTAGTGACAGGTGAAACCTGCTGAATGTTGGTGAAATTCTTGCCGGTCCTCCAGGATGCCATGGTATCCAGGGCAGATTTGCCTTCCGCTGTGATGCGAATCTTGTCTCCGGAGATATCGAGGTTTTTTATCCAAGAGTCATCGGGTGTCAGTGCGGCCAGTTCCGAGAGAACGGCTTCCATGGTAGGCCTTTCTTCTATGAAATCGCAAAGGATTTTTACAGAACGCTCTATGTTTTCGGCCTTTTTGGCCACCTCCCTCAGGGGTGTGGCGCGTTTGTCAAGGGCTGTGATGTTTTTCTGTATGTCATTGAGTTTTTGGGTCTCTTTTATGTATGAAATGCCGAGAAAACCAGTGGCCAGCAGGCAGGCAAGTATTGTACAGCCTGTTATAAGGTAGAAGTTTTGAATGCGCAGGCGTATTGGTCTCTTTCTTTTGCCATAGAGAGACATCTGAACATATGAGCGCATGGCCAGAGCCCCGAAGACGGCAAAGGGGTCGAGACCACGGTCAACGGCATCTTTTATTGCGGGGATTCTATGTAAAATAGGTGCGGCGCCCGGTAATGCGTCATGTTTCAGTCCAATTGACAATTCCGCAGCCTCCACGAAATCCCTCCAAGGGGTTTCGAGCCTTTCGGCGAGCTGTTTTATGGCGGAGGCTACTCGCTCATTGGATGGAACCGGTTCCATGTTCAGAAGGTGGGAGCCTTCCCAGCCTTCCTTGCCGTGTAGAGTGACCAGCAAATAACCTCTATCTTTTTCTGTGATGGAGGATACGGATGCCGCAGGCAGTGTAACGGTCGCAGGATAGGAGCGAATGGCTGTATCCAGGGCCATGTCCTGAGTGAGAATGTATTTTAATGATTTTAAGTGACCAGTTTCTTTGATGATTTCTATATATGGATCAATAGCTGTTCTTGGAATGTAAAATAGAACTGCCTCTGAACCGTCTTTTTGTTCTCGTGCGAAACAATCGAAATATATTTCGTCCCTTGAAAGATGTGAGTGGGCGTCGACGCCCAGACGCAGGGCGGATTCTGCCTCCTGGGGCGAAAGGTTTGGGAAATAAATCTCACGAAGAAATACCCAGCGCCTGGGAATCACCAGACAGATGGAGCGCATGCGTGATGGTTTGAGGCCGGAGAGGCGTTCTCTGAGTTGGTCACGAGGAGTCTTGTCCGTTTGCAGTGTTGGTGATTGGGTGTTATTAAGCAGAGACAGATTGCCGAATTTGGAGGCAAATCGTACTGTATGAATTTCGTCGGTTATGTGAATGCCCATCAGTTCCATGGTTGTCATTCTAAATGGAATCAGGTTAAATGTCAAAAGATTAAACCATTAATTATCGGTGGATTCTCTCTTGAAAATCAAGATATGTGGTGTTACAGACCCGTTGCAGGCCCGTGAAATCGCCTTGGCTGGTGCAAGTGCGATAGGGCTGGTATTTGCCAAAAGTCCTAGGCAGGTTACTCTGGAACAGGCAAAGGTCATAGTATCGGCGCTCCCTTCCATGGTGCAGACCGTGGGCGTGTTTGTGAATGCCTCGTTGGAAGAGATGCAGCGGGCGGTTCAGGTTGCCGGAATAGATCTGTTACAACTCCACGGTGAAGAGCCTGTGTCTGTATGCGAGGCATTATGCCCTCGAGTAATCAAGGCCGCTCGTGTGAGATTTGTCGAGGATATTCAAAATCTTAAGATATATGAGCCGGCTGTACGGGCGTTTTTGCTGGATGCTTGGTCAAAGGACAGTTATGGCGGCACAGGCAAGACCTTTGACTGGAAGCTGGTGGACTATGCCATGCAGACCTTGAACAGGCCTGTGATGTTGGCAGGCGGAATTACGCCTGAAAACTGTAGAGAGGCCGCAAAAACAGGTGTGTGGGCCCTGGATGTGAGCTCCGGCGTGGAAGAGGCTCCGGGTAAAAAGGACATGAGCAAGGTCAGACTGCTTTTGGAGCGAGTGAACCAAGTGGCCTTATAATAAAAGAACAGGAGTTTAAAATGAAAAACGATGTAACGTTTTCAGGCCCTGACAAAAGAGGGCATTGGGGGCTATTCGGCGGCAGGTTCGTGCCTGAGACCCTGATGCCGGCCCTTTTGGAACTGGAGTCGGCATACAGGAAATACAGCCGTGATACCTCCTTTCAAGCGGAGTTGAAGGCTGTTTTGAAGGATTATGTGGGTAGGCCCACGCCGTTATACGAGACCAAAAGGCTCGGAGAGGCATTGGGAGGCGCTCGTGTATTTCTGAAGCGTGAGGACCTCACGCACACAGGTGCTCACAAGATCAATAATACTTTGGGCCAGATACTTCTTGCTAAACGCATGGGCAAGACCCGTATCATAGCTGAAACAGGGGCAGGCCAGCATGGAGTCGCCACTGCCACCGTATGCGCCCTCATGGGTCTTAAGTGTGAGATATATATGGGCAAAAAGGATATGGTGCGTCAGGCTATGAATGTCTTTCGCATGGAGATTACGGGAGCGCGAGTCATTCCCGTTGAGTCAGGGACTCAGACCCTCAAAGACGCCACAAACGAGGCGATTCGAGACTGGGTTTCAAATGTCAAGAATACGCACTATATCATCGGTTCTGTCGTGGGGCCCCATCCATACCCCATGATGGTCAGGGATTTTCAGAGTGTGATAGGAAAAGAGACCAGGCGGCAGATTCTGAAGGCGGCTGGTAGGCTTCCGGATTGTATCATCGCTTGTGTCGGAGGCGGCAGCAACGCCATGGGCATGTTCTATCCGTTTATCAAAGATAATGAGGTCAAGCTCATCGGTGTGGAGGCCGCTGGTGAAGGTCTGTATACGCAGCACCATTCGGCCACCCTCACATTGGGAAGGCCGGGGGTTTTGCATGGCACCATGAGCTATCTTCTGCAGGATAATTGGGGTCAGATACAGGGAGCGCATTCTGTAGCACCAGGCCTGGACTATCCAGGAGTAGGGCCGGAGCACAGCGCCTTAAAGGATGCAGGCCGGGTTCATTATGACACCATCGACGACAACGAGGCATTAAACAATGGCTTCAAACTCCTTTCGGAACTCGAAGGTATCATACCGGCCTTGGAGAGCGCCCATGCAGTGGCATATCTCCAGAAGCTGGCGCCAAAACTGGCCAGGGGCAGCGTAGTGGTGATCAATCTGTCAGGTAGAGGCGATAAGGACGTGGCCGCTGTGGCCGGAATATTCAAGGGGCATAATGCATGAAAACTCCACAAAATCGCATTCAGGATACATTTAACAGGCTTGAGCAGAAAAATGAGGCGGCCATGATCCCTTTTGTGACCGCGGGGGATCCATCCACTGATTTTACAGAGGAACTGGTGGCGGCCATGGCGCAAAACGGCGCGGATATCATAGAGATAGGCATGCCTTTTTCGGATCCACTGGCCGACGGCCCTGTGATACAGGCCGCAAGTCTGCGCGCCATTGAAGCGGGCATGAATACTCATAATTATTTGAATCTAATCGGAAATATTCGCAAGCGGCTCGATGGTTCAGCAGTACAGATTCCACTGGTGTTCATGGGTTATTACAACATGGTTTATCAATACGGCCTGAAGCAATTCGCTGAGGATGCAGTGTCTGCCGGGCTGGACGGGGCCATTATTCCGGATCTGCCCGTAGAAGAGGCGGATGAATGGATCGATGCAGCAAGAGAATCAAATCTATGCACCATATTTCTTGTAGCGCCTACCACACCTCTGGAGCGTCTGGAACGCATCGCCAAAAGATCACGAGGGTTTCTGTATTATGTCTCGGTGACAGGCATCACAGGCGCAAGACAGGAATTGCCTGCTGAATTGTCTCAAAAACTTGCCATGGCCCGTAAAATTGCCAATCTGCCCGTTGCCGTCGGATTCGGCATATCGAGGCCCGAACAGGTGGCCATGCTTTCAAAGGCGGCTGATGGTGTTATAGTGGGAAGCGCCATTGTAAGGCTCATAGAGCAGGGTATTGCAGAAGGTCGCCCTTCTTCTGATCTGGTGAAACAGGTGGTGGAATTCGTCAGGTGTCTGAAGAAGCAGGATATTTAGAAGATACTGTAGGATGGAATGTAATCAGCCTGTGCGCGCGATAGGCCGCCTCGTTGTATTCCATAAAAAACAGTGAGATTAGATGTTATATTAAATAGATGGGAATCTCTTTTCGATGTTCTCATAATTTTCTTTTTGAAATGGAGTATTTAAGAAATGGAGCAGGTTAAGATCGTTGTGGTTGGTGCAGGTCCGGCCGGCATCGCTGCCGCCGTTGAGGCAAAAAGGGCTGGAATTCAGCAGGTTGTAGTGCTCGAGAAGGCTAAACATATATGTGATACCATTGTGAGCCTTTATCACGAAGGGAAACGAGTGGATTCGGTGTTCAGGAAAGTAAAGGTTGAACCCATAGGCGTCCTTTCCTTTGATACGGAATCCCGTGAGGAATTCCTGAAACGCATGGAGGACGTTGTTCAAAGAGAAGGGTTGGTGGTGCACACAGGCCAGGAAGTCAACAAGATTACAAAACAGGGCAATTCCTTTGTGGTGGGCACAACAAAGGGAATGCAGTTTCAGGCCGACGTGGTTGTAGTGGCCATAGGAGTATTCGGTAAGCCTGTAAAGCCTTCTTATCCCATTCCGGCTGCCTTATTGAAGGATAAGGTAATGTTCAGCCTGCCGAAGACCCTTGTTGAAGGTAAAAAGGTACTGGTGGTGGGCGGCGGCGATACGGCGGTTGAGACAGCTTGTTTCCTTGCCGAGCACAACAAGGTCTGTCTTTCCTACCGGCGTCCGGAGTTTTTTAGGCTCAATGAAATAAATGCCTGTAATATCAAAGAATGTGCAAACAAGGGTGTTGTGGAACTCATGTTGGCTACAGATATAGAGGGATTGGAGCCCTCTGAGATTGGGGTGATTGTTAAGTTCAAAGATGGTCGCAAGATAGAGTTCGACATGGTGTTTTATTGTCTTGGGGGTTCGACGCCTCAGGTCTTTTTAGAGGGCTGCGGAGTGGAATTTCAAGACAATAAACCGGTTATCGAGCCGGACGGCGAAACCAACGTGAAGGGTCTGTTTTTGGTGGGTGACCTGGTGGCCAAGACAGGCACCATCATGGCGGCCTTCAACTCTGCCAAGACCACCATGGACGGCATTTGCGCCAAGTATGGCTCGAGATTGTTATAACCTTCGTGTGATAATATAAGGGCGATGCAACACATCGCCCTTTTCTTTTTTAGAAGGGACCCTTTGTATTAAATCCATTTCCAGCCATGTTTTTGAAAAAATTTTATGGCGGATTCACAGAACAGGTAGGTGTGATATATGCCCTTTTGAAATGTATTGCCGCCAAGATGTGTAATACGCACTTGAGGCGCATAGGAGATGTGCCAATCTTTATAAAGGCGCAAACACAGATCGAAGTCCTCGAAATAGAGAAAGAAATTCGCGTCAAATCCTTTTAGCTCTTGTAATACTTGAGTGCGCCAGAACATGAAACAGCCGCTTGCAATGGGAACTGAATCTACCACCTCGTTTTCTGTTATCTCTCGCATCTCGTAATCCGCCATTCTCCTTTGTAAAGACTGCACCTTTGTATCCTTGAAAAAGGCGCGGGCTGCAAGTGTCAGCACGCAGGGATACCGTTTGCAGAGATATGTTTTTTTGCCGTGCTCATCGGTGCAAAACGGAGAGAGACAGGCGGTCGTTGAGTGTTCGAGCATAAAATGAACGGCCTCTGCAATGGTATCTCTCTGCAGAATGACATCCGGGTTCAGAATCAGATGAAAGGAGTTGTGCCCTGTTTCTTTTGGAAGTTGCATGATGGCAAGATTGTGACCAGCGCCGAATCCAAGATTTTTATCAGGGCTGAGGATTGCGATATCGCCGGGCCAATGGGGCTGGATTTCGGCCAGGATTTTTTGAGCATATTCGTCCCGGCTGTTTTCAACAAAAAAGAGCGTGGTTTTCGTTATGAGTCCATGGTCTTTGGCAAAATACAGGGCATTCATGCAAGAATGCAGGGTCTGGGCCAGCCTGGTTTCATTCGAGCGATAATGGACAATGGCAATAGAGAGGGTGGACCTGGAGTCAGACGTTTCTTCCATGTTCTTCAAGAGAGAATTTCTGTTTGCATTCCTCGCTGCAGAAATGAAAGGTCTTGCCGTTCAAGAAAAGGGGTTTTGCCTGGCTTTTGGGTAGATAGATACCGCATACAGGGTCTTTTACCAGCTCGTCATGCACCTGAGGCTTTGCACCGGAGTAAGGAATGTTTTTGGGCCTTCCCCATATGAACCTGGCCAATTTGTAGAGCAATACGGCCAAAACAAGAAAAAAGACGAGTCGAAACAGCATGGTTCAGGTGTAAGCGGCCTCAATGGCCTTTCTAAATGCAGCGATATCCTTCATGGAATCGCCGTGGTAAAGCGCCATGCCCTGTGTGTCTGCAACCAGTGGCTGCAGGTCGTGGAGCAGTGAGCGGACGGTCTTTTTGAATCCTGGCACGTTAAGGTCCGGAGCCAGCTCAAAAAGCGGTTTCAGCACGAAGAGACGCAGGTGCATGCGTGAATGCGGAATGGTCATGTCTTTGTCATGTGTCTGCATCTCTTCAAAGAGCAGGATGTCCAGATCGATGGTGCGGTCGATATAAGTCCTATTTCTGCCAAGTTCCTGTTCTATTTTTTGCAAGGCATGCAAAAGTTCACTTGCAGACAGCGTTGTTTGCACCCTTGCCACGCCGTTCAGGAAATAGTTGGATGTATCTGCTGCCACAGGCTCTGTTTCATAGAGATTGGAGAGACCTGTAATCCTCGTGCCATCGAGCGCGTTTATGCGCTGAAGGGCATCGAGTACACGCAGGCCTCTCGGTTTCAGATTAGATCCAAGCCCTATGTAGGCGATATGCTTCGACAATGTCTATAGAATTCCCTTGAGTCTCGATATAACCTCTTTGAACCGCTCTGTGGACACAGTGAGGGCCATGCGCACATATCCTTCTCCTGGTGCGCCGAAGCCGTTTCCAGGTGTGCACACTATTCCGCCTCTTTCCAGAAGCAGGGAGGAGAATGTTTGAGAGGTGTGACCATTGGGCACAGGAAGCCATACATAAAAGGTGGCCTTTGGGCTCGGAGCATTCAGACCCAGTGAGCGCAGGCCCGATACCAGTACGTCCCTGCGTTCTTGATATACCCTGCGCATCTTTTCGATACAAGACTGATCGCTTTCCAATGCCGCTATTCCTGCCTCCTGAACGGCATTGAACTGGCCTGAATCCACATTGGATTTGACCTTTTTAAGCCCTGCTATCAGGTTTTCATTGCCTACAGCAAAACCTATGCGCCAGCCGGTCATGTTATAGGTCTTGGACAGAGAGTGGAATTCTATGCCCACATCCTTTGCGCCCGGCACCTCCAGAAAGCTCATGGCACGATAGCCGTCATAGGTCATCTCGCTGTATGCCGCATCGTGGCAGACTATCAGCCCGTGTTCCCTGGCGAATGCCACCACCTTTTCAAAAAACGGCCTCTCGGCAGTGGCAGCCGTGGGGTTGTTGGGGTAGTTGATCCATAATATGCGGGCCTTTTTAAGCACATCCCCTGGAATGGCATTTAGATCTGGCAGAAAATCGTTTTCTGCTACAAGTGGCATGAAATGAGTGATACCGCCGGCAAAGAGAGTGCCGATGTGATAGACAGGATAGCCCGGAGAAGGCACCAGAACCACATCGCCCGGGTTCAGAAATGCAAAAGGAAAGTGGGCGATACCCTCCTTTGAGCCTATGAGAGTGGCAACTTCAGTATTTGGGTTCAGTTCTATGTCAAATCTGCGTTTATACCAGGCGGCGCTTGCATTTCTAAATGCCTGCATGCCCTCTGAAGAAGGATAGCGATGATTGGCAGGTCTTGCGGCTGCTTGGTTGAGTCTGTCGAGAATAAAATCAGGTGTGGGCAGATCAGGGTCTCCTATGCCCAAGTCTATGACATCCACACCTTTTTTGACGGCCTCCGCCTTTTTGCGGTCCAGCTCCACGAACAGATATGGAGGCAGTTGTTTGAGTCTTTCCGAAAAAGAAAATTGCATATTTCAAACTCCGTATGTTTTGATTATTGTTCCACCCTGTTTTTCAGTTCTCCCAGCCCGTCTATTGCAACTATCACCTCGTCACCGTTTTTCAGCGGTCCTATGCCCTTTGGAGTGCCAGTGGCGATGATGTCACCTGGTTCCAGAGTCATGATCTGAGAGATGAAGCTCACCAGCCTTTCAGGTGAGTGAATGAGCTGGCTGGTGCGGGAGTCCTGGCGCACCTCACCGTTTACAATGCACTGAATGCGGGCATCGAATGGATCGAATTCCATGTGAATGACGGGGCCGATGGGGCAAAAGGTGTCGAAGGATTTAGCCCTTGTGAATTGTATATCCTTTTGTTGCAGATCCCTGGCGGTAACATCGTTCACACATGTATAGCCTAGAATGTATTTTTTGGCCTTTTCAAGCGGTACATTTCTGGCCCTCTGGCCGATCACGATGCCGAGTTCCGCCTCGTAGTCCACTCGTTGGCTCATGACAGGCAGCTTTATGGCATCGCCGGGTCCTATTAAAGACGAAGGCGGCTTCAAGAAGATAAGGGGCTCTTCCGGAAGGGGCATGCCCAGTTCATTGGCGTGATCCCTGTAATTCAAACCCACTGCAACGATCTTGGTTGGCTGGCACGGCGGAAGAAGTGTTATCTCCTCCAAGGGATAGGTCTCGGAGGTGCCGACTATTATGCCCTCAAATGGGTCCGCTACAATTACGCGCACATAGTCGTCTTTCAGAAGACCATAACGTTGGGCCTTGTTTTGTTGAGTAATAAAACGGGCCAGTTTCATGGGTTCTCCTTGTCTATTTAAGTCCAAGTACGTCTTGCATGTTGTAGAGCCCTGGATGTTGAGAGACTACCCATTTTGCGGCCCGAACAGCGCCCTTGGCAAAGGTGTCGCGGCTGGAGGCCTTGTGTGTGATCTCTATGCGCTCTCCCACTGTTCCGAAGAGCACTGTGTGTTCGCCGACTATGTCTCCGGCCCGAATGGTCTGAATGCCGATCTCTTTTTTGGTTCTTTCGCCGATCATGCCGTGTCTGGCATATACGCCGACTTCGTCTAAATTTCTGCCCATGGCTTCGGCTATGACACGGGCCAGTTGCAGGGCCGTGCCGCTGGGTGCGTCTTTTTTCATGCGGTGATGGGCCTCTATGATCTCTATGTCGTAGTCATCACCCAGCACTTGAGCTGCGGTGGTAACCAGCCTGTAGAGCAGGTTTACGCCGACGCTCATATTGGGGGCCTGCACACAAGGAAAATCGGCCGTAAGTGACTTAAGCTCTTCCAAGTTCTCTTTGGTCAGCCCTGTGGTGCCAATCACCATGGGTTTTTTGTGCTGTGCAGCCAGTCTGGCATGGGCCATGGTGGCCTCGTGAAATGTGAAGTCTATAATGACATCTCCCTTGTGGATAACGGCTGCAAGACTGTCTGAAACAGGTATGGAAAGGGGTTTGATGCCCGCCGTTACACCGGCATCCTGCCCAATGGCAGGGCTGCCCTGGCGTTCGAATGCAGCGGAAAGCTGAACGCCCTCAGTTTGATCGATCATGTTTATGATGCGTCCGCCCATGCGGCCTGCAGCCCCGGCTACGATTATATTTACCATCTCTTTGAAATCCTTTCTTATTTTTTTATCAGACCATAAGTGGTCAAAACGGAAGAGAGTTTGGCCCTGTTGGCCTCGGACATGGTTACCAAGGGCAGTCTCAATTCATTGGACGGAATTCTGCCCATTTGATATAGGGCCTCCTTTGCCGGAGCCGGATTGGTTTCGATGAACATGGAATCAAAAAGGGGAAAGAGCTTGAAGTGGAGCTGTCTCGCCTTTTCCCACTCTCCTGACAGGCAGTGGCTCATTAACGTCGCCATTTCCTTGGGCATGACATTGGATGCCACGGAGATGACGCCCTTTCCGCCCAGTGTCATAGTGGGAAAGGCTGTGAAATCATCGCCTGACAGCACGATAAAATTCTTTGGACAGAGTCGAATCACCTCCGAGACCTGAGACAGGTTTCCCGTAGCCTCCTTGATGCCTATGATATATTTGTTTTCGGCACAGCGGGCCACGGTGGCTGGCAACATATTGACGCTAGTGCGGCCAGGCACATTATAGAGCACCATAGGAAACTTGCATTCATCGGCAACCTTTTTGAAGTGCTGATACAGGCCTTCCTGTGTGGGTTTGTTGTAGTAAGGTGTAATGACCAGGGCTGCATCCGCACCGGCCTTTTTTGCATGGTGAGTGAGCATTATGGTCTCTTCTGTGGAGTTGGAGCCGGTGCCGGCTATCACAGGCACTCGGCCGTTTACCACCTCTACGGTGAGTTCCACCACCCGTTCATGCTCTTCATAGCTCAGGGTAGCGGATTCACCCGTGGTGCCGCATGGCACTATACAATGAGTGCCTGACGTCACCTGCCATTCTATGAGATTTTTCAGTGCCTCTTCATCTACCTTGCCGTCTTTGAATGGCGTGACTATGGCCACCATAGCACCGGCTATTTCTTTTTTACCCTTATTCTCCGAACCTTTGGCACAATTTTTTTTGCAAGCCATTGAATGCCTCCCAACTTAAATTTTTCTAAACAGAATACAAAGCTCATAAAAAATAGTCAATTGAGAATCGGGCAGACATTCCTCTATTGTTATATGGGTTATTGCTTTTCAGTTGCAAAGAGTGGTTGCATATGTTATTAAAAATACGAAATTTATACAATCTTCAGGTGCCGCAAGGCTTAATAGGGAATCAGGTGCAAGTCCTGAGCGGGCCCGTCGCTGTAATCGGCTACGAAATCGCAATAAAGTCACTGGGTTGTTTTCCGGGAAGGCGCGATAGTAGGTCTGATGCCGAAAGCCAGAAGACCTGCCTGATGGTTTCAATATGAGTCATTGTGTGGCAAGCAATGGCTCGTTTGAGTGTGACTTTTGGGGTAAACAGGCGCCTCGAATGTCCGTGCACAAAACGGCACAGGCATTTGAGGCGTTTTTATTTTATGGCTTATTTATTGTGCATGGTCGTTTATTTTATTTGGGGAAACGTATGGAACATACCGGTATTCTTGCAGGCGTCATTTTTGGACTTCTGATCTTTGCCTTCAAGGCTGGGATAGGGATCGCATATCGCCTTTCAACCGTTGATAAAGCCCACAAAAAATACCTTTTAATGGGAAGTAGTGTAGCATACTTAATGTTATTTATAGGTATTTCATATCTGGTTCAAATAATGGATGTGACCGTCTATCTGGGCAAACTCCTTCCCATGCTTCGAACAGGAACCACCATCCATATCATACTTTGTGTATTGATGGCCATATGGGGTGTGTATCTGCTCGGCAAACAGAATGCAGGTCATAAGGCCGTCGAAGCATATTCCGACCGCGGAATTGACATCGCTATCCATGGGGATAGAGGCCGTTTTTTGAAATTGCGTACCGGTAAATCTGTTTCCACACAGGCATGGCTTGTGTTGGCCGTTCCGTGCCCTGTGTGTATGACTGTGATATTGTTTAGCCTCGCTTTTTTGCAGGCTCTTTTCCCTGAACGTACATTCCTTATTACCTCAGGCCTGTATTTAGTCTTTATGCTTACAGTTTTTTTGACTGCCTATGGTTTTTATTGCATAAAAGACTCACAAAATTCTCCAGAGACATTGCTTGCCTATCTCATGCTCGGAGTGTCCGGTTATTTTGTGCTGTTACTTGTAATTTCACCCCAGATTCAAGGTATCACAGAGGTATACGAGCTGGTGGCCAGACGGCATGTCTCCACTCCAATGGTAGATACACCTGAGAACATCTCCTTTAATTTCATAAATGTGTTGGGTATTCTGACCCTTTTGGCATCGGTGGTGGCAGGCTTTTTCTGGCAACGAAACAAAATGAAAAAGACAATAATGAAATAGTATGGACATTCGCGCCGCTATCACATCCTTCATTTATCTTGTAGCCTCGTCGCTTCTCTATCCGGTGCTGCTGATGCTTGCCGTCCTGGTGGCCTGGCTGCTTCTGCAGATGGGTGCATTCTTTGCCGAGTGGTTGGAGCGCAGGCGTCTCTGGTTTTCTTCGGTGAAAGACCTGTTTAATGAAAAAAAGGACGCCGAATTTCTGCATCTGCCTCACAGGATTAGCCTGTATAAAAGTGAGCTGCTGATGCTCTTGAAGCAAGGCGATGTGCAGGAGCTGCAGATTCAGGAATTGCTTCAAGCCCACATTCAAAAGGCCAACAAGTCCCTGGACGGTCTGCGCATGCTGGTGCGCATTGGTCCTGGTTTAGGGCTGATGGCCACCCTGATCCCCATGGGTACGGGTCTTGCCGCCTTAGCCAAGGGCGATATGACTCAACTGGCATCCGAGTTGGTGGTGGCCTTCACTGCAACGGTTGTTGGACTCTTCGAGGGTATGAGTTCCTATTTCATGCTGACCGTCAAGGGTAGGTGGATAGAGGAGGACATTCGGCATATGGAACTCATCACAGAGTTGCTCGTAAATCGAAGGGAGGAGTTGTGAAGGGTTTTCGGTTTTATGGAAAAAACAGGCAGGCATTCTTAGCCGGCCAGGGTTTTGAGCATGATCCTCTGGCAGGGCTTGCAAACCTCTTGGACCTGTGCCTGGTGTTTATCGTGGGGCTGATTTTAACTATCTTCAATCTTTACAATCTGCAGGAACTCTTCGACCCCAAGGCCGAGACCACTATCATGAAAAAGAATAAAGATGGTGAATTGGAGATTATAACCAAGCAGGGAAACAAGGTGAAGAGCATGAAGATAAGCAAGGAACAGGCGGCAGGGAGGGGTGAACGACTGGGCTCTGCCTATAAATTGGAGGATGGGACGTTTGTTTATGTCCCTGATTAGATTTGGGCTATTTGAAGGTGGAGCTGGGCAAACTTGTTAGTATGTTGGGATTGCTTCGCTGCGCTCGCAATGACAGCGAGATAAGGCTGACATTACAAAGTTTTTAGAAAGGTCAATGGGGATAACTCTTTTTTTAAAAAGGGTTTCCCTATATTGATAACACGTTCTTTTTATATAAAAAGGCTGAATGCATGGGAAGAGAGGTGAGAATCCTCCGCTGCCCCGCAGCCGTAAGAGGGAACGAAAGGCCAACAGCCACTGTCGTGATTTGCGATGGGAAGGTGGCCGAGTAGGAATAATATTTATACCCTTGAGCCGGAAGACCGATTCAGCCTCAATATTCTCGAGGGAGGAATCTATGTTCAAACCAATCACTGTCTCATTTGTTGGCATCTTTGCCGCATGCACTTCAACCATTGCCTTTGCTCTGAGTGAGGCCACACAACAACTTGGTGAAATTACTGTCACCGCAGAGCGCTTTCCCACAGAGGTACAGCAGTCGGCCCGTATGATTTCGGTCATTTCGTCTGAGGAGTTACAGGAGACTGGTGCAGACAACCTGGTGACCGCCCTGCAGAGGACTGGCGCCTTTACCTATAAGGCGTTTGGTCCGCTTGGCATTTCCCACGGCGGCATGAACAGTTCTTTGAGTATGCGGGGGATTCAAAACGGAGAATTGGTGCTCATAAACGGTGTCCCCATTCAGAGCTCAGCATCTCATGCCTATGACCTGGATGTGATCCCCATCGATCAGATAGAGCGGGTGGAGATACTAAAAGGCGCCGCATCCACTCTTTATGGTTCCAATGCCATGAGCGGCGTCATAAACATCATTACGAAGAGGCCAATTGATACCAGGGAAGCACGGGCCAAGGTGGAATTCGGCAACCGTGATTACAACAATCATTCCATCTCACTTACGGCATTTCGCACCACTTTAGGAATCAATTTTCAGCATTTGAATGATATTGATGAGATATCAAGGAGTTATACCAAAAAGTATCGATATGATTTAGGTGAGACCAATAAAGTGGCATGGAATATCAATTCAGCCATAACAGATAATCTGTTTTTTGATTATTTGGGTTCAACATATACCACAGATTTTATTAAACGATATGACAATCCAAAGATACCATATGAAGGTGTTGACCAAAATAGTTACAAACACTTTACAGATTTGAGATATGAAACAACTAATACAAGGGCAAAGATATTTGGTAATTTTGAGGAGATGCAGAGGGATGAATATACCAATCCTAAGAGCACATTACAAAAGAATAAGATAGATAATTATGGCTTTGAATATGATTATCGCTTTAATTTATTTGATTATAATCTAACAACTGGTATAGATTGGATTACAAGAGAAGCGAATTATAATCTACAATATGGTAAGCATCACAGGCATGATTATGCAGCATTTATGCAAATAAAACGAGAATTATGGGACAGATTGACTGTAACAATTGGTGGTAGAGAGCAAATTATAGATGGTGAGGCTGGGACAAAAAATTACGACACATTCCTTCCAAGTCTTGGCTTGTTTTATAAGCTGACTGATAATTTAAGTATTTTTACCAATACAGGAAGGGCATTCAGGGCACCGACTTACAATCAGCTTTATTATTCCAGCAGCTTTCTGGTTGGTAATCCCAATTTGACTCCAGAAAAGGGATGGACTTACGAACTCGGATTTAAAGAGAAAAACAAGTATCTCAATGCCTCAATTGCATTGTTCAGTATGAATTATACAGACAAAATCGAAATAGATCGTTCAAAAAGTTATCCACAAACCTATTACAATGCAGGAGACTATGAAAGCAAGGGAATAGAGTGGGATTTCGCAATCACACCATTTGTGTTCTCAAAGAGTGCGCTTCAGAATGTCAGTTTTACTTGGGTGGGTTACTGGGCCGATCCAAAGGCTGATGACTCAAGCGGCAAGCGAGTGCAGATAGGGGCTAAATTCTCTTCCGCTGTAGGAATTGCTTATCTGACCGACGATTTCACAGTCAATCTAAACTGTCAGATGTTGGCCTCGCGAGAGCGCAATCTTGACGACTATGCCATCTTCAACATCTATTCCAGATATAGATTGCCCAAAGGCTATCTTACCTTTGCAATCGACAATATCTTCAATGAGGATCAGATCATCGCAGGGGATCTGACGCCCAATGCAATCAATCGTTATTTTTATCAGGAGATGGGGAGGCTCTTCAAGATCGGCTATGAGATTAAATTTTAACTCGCTAAATTCATTTATTGTCCTTTTATTTTCGATGTTTTTTTTATTTTTGGAATGTAGTCCTGATGCCCATGCCGGGACCATCGGTTTTTTCGTTGGTGATGTGGATGCCATGTCCTGTGAGAAAGGAGTGAAATTGGCTGGCCTTTCAGGCGTGGATGTGGCTGTATTTACGGAAGCCGATGCGGGTTCTAAGGCCATGGAGGACTTCGTGAAGCGCATGGATGTGGCTGTGGTGGACATCATGCAGCGGGAGCCAGGCCATTGGTTGTTGGAACACAAAGAGAGCTTCAGACCAGGAGTCAGGCTCTATGCCGTGCGCAAGGGGGCAAATCCCAAGGAGTATGAGGATGCTGGATTTCTGATGGATGAGGATGTGAGGGCCTATTATGAGTATAATTCAGCAAAGAATTTGGCCAATCTCATAAAATTCATCGGGAATCGAGACCTGGGGCTGAAGGTGACCGCAGAACCGCCGCAAAATCCCCCGAAAAACGGCTTTTATCACTGGGATTCTGCCGATTTTTTTGCGAACTTCGAGGATTATGTGGCGTGGTACAAGTCTTCGGGTCATTACAGGCCGAATGGCCGCTGGGACCTGATGCTCATCTTTCCTACCTTCACTATCGAGGGCAAAAAGGAGATGGTGGATGCCCTGATAGCAGCTTATGAGCGGGAGGGAATAAATGTGGTGGTCTGGATGCAGGAGATGAAGGATTTAGATAAAAACTTAAATCGCATCGTCTCATATCCGCCACTTGATTCGCGGCTCGGCTCCATCACCGCCTTCACATTGAAATTCGCATCCAGTCTATCTCATGACTTGAACAGGGTGCTCGAAAAGGCTAATGTTCCTGTCTTCAATGCTCAGCCCCTGTTTTTCGAGACCAAAGACCAGTGGCTTGCCTCTCAGCAGGGGATTTCCTCCTTAGGAATATCCATGCAGTTTGCTGTTCCTGAGCTTTCGGGGTTGGTGGAGCCCACAGTGATCGGTGCAAAGGAGGGGGTGAAGCGACAGTCAGCCCAGAAGATTGAGAGTAAAAATGCTGGTAATATGGCACAGCGCCCTCAGGACCTCTATCGGTATGTGGCCATTGATGAACATGTGAACAGGCTCGCCCAGCGAGTGGCCAACTGGCATCGTCTCAAAGACAAGCCCAACAAGGACAAAAAGCTCGTGCTCATCTATTACAACCACAGTGCCGGCAAACAGAATATCGGAGCCAGCTATCTCAATGTGTTTCGAAGCATCTCTGAGATCATTGCCCGCCTCAAGGACCAGGGTTACACCATAAAGGACGATGAGAACCTCACGGAGGAGCGGGTAAAGGAGCTGGTGCTCAGATCGGGAAGAAACATTGGCACATGGGCACCGGATGAGCTGAATCAGATGCTCGCCAGTGCGGAATTGGCCTCTGTTTCCATCGAGGAATACAAAAAATGGTTCGCCCAGACACCCCCTGAGTTTCAAGAGTGGGTCATAAAGGAGTGGGGAAGGCCTGAGGACTCCAAGATCATGACCAAAGACGGCAGGTTCTTTTTTCCTGTGGTGCGGCTCGGAAATCTGATCCTTGCGCCTCAGCCCGTGCGTGGCTGGAGCGATGACCCCATGAAGCTCTATCATAGCACCACGTTGCCTCCTCACCACCAGTACATCGCCTTTTACCTCTGGCTTCAAAAGGAACTGCGGCCTGACGCCATGATCAGCTTAGGGACTCATGGCACACATGAGTGGCTTCCTGGCAAGCAGGCGGGGCTTAGCTGGCGGTGCGCGCCCGAGGTCCTGATGGGCGGTATACCCAGTATCTATCCATATATCGTGGACGATGTGGGAGAAGGCATTCAGGCCAAGCGCAGGGGCAGGGCAGTGATCATCGATCACGCCACTCCACCCCTTCGGGTAAGCGGGCTCTTTGAGGAATATTCCAAACTTGCAAGCCTCATAAGCGAATACGATGCTGCAAGTCAGGAGATTAAGCCGAGCAAATTTCAGCGTATTCGAGAACTTGCCTTGAAGATCGGCGTTCAGAAGGACTTGGGGCTTACAGACATCAAGGAAGTGAATATTCAGCAGTTGGAGCACCATCTCATGGAGATAAAAAGCGAGATGATGCCATACGGGCTTCATACCTTCGGAGTCTTCATGACGGGAGAGGCATTGAATGACACCACCAGGGCCATCGTCTCCAAAGGTGGTGCGTTTGAAGACATCAAGAAGAGGCTAGAGGATAGCGGGCCCAATGAGATATCCAGCCTTATCAAAGCATTAAGTGCCGGTTATGTGCCGCCTGCTTCAGGAAATGACCCCATTCGCAATCCTGAAAGTATTCCAACGGGCAAGGATTTTTATGGCTTTGACCCTGAAAAGGTCCCATCCAGAGAGGCATGGTCAGTGGGAGAAAGGCGGGCCCAGGAGCTTCTGAATGCCTATCGAAATGCCCACAATGGCGAGTGGCCGGAGCAGGTTGGACTGGTCTTGTGGTCTGTGGAGACCATTCGAGACGAGGGCATAAATGTGGCCACTGCCCTTAATCTCATGGGCATGAAACCGGTGTGGGACAAGCGAGACAAACTCAAGGATGTGGTGCCTATACCAGGGGAGGCTCTGGGCAGGCCCCGTATAGACGTGCTGCTTCAGATCTCTGGGCTCTTTCGAGATACATTTCCCAATGTTGCCAGGCTGTTGGACAAGGCTGTAAGGCAGGCTGCCACCCTTCAGGATGTGGAGAATTTCATTGCACGGCACTCAAAGGCCATCGAGAAGCGGCTGATTCATGAAGGAAAATCCACTGAACAGGCCAAAAAGCTCTCCCTTGTCCGTGTATTCGGGGATCCGCCTGGCGCCTATGGCACAAAGGTGAATGATTTTGCTGGCGCGAGCGGGCTTTGGAAGGATGACAGGATGGTGGCGGAGCAGGGGTTCATCGCCATGCAATCTCATGGTTACTCCGATGAGCTCTGGGGCGAGCCCATGACATCTGTCTATCGCCAGCATTTAAGGAATGTCAAGGCCACGGTGCACACCCTATCCTCCAACCTTTATGGCACCATGGATAACGACGATGTGTTTCAGTATTTGGGCGGGCTTTCCATGGCCGTGCGAGTGGAGTCCGGCATGGCCCCTGATGTCTTCGTTTCGATAAATCGTCAGAACATGGGAAGGGTGGAGTCCCTTTCCGCTACGCTGAGTCGTGAGCTGCGTTCCCGTTATCTGAATCCCAAGTGGATAGAGGGAATGAAGCAAGAGGGTTATGCCGGTGCGCGCGAGATGAACGAGTTTTTGGAGAACATGTGGGGCTGGCAGGTGACTACGCCTAAGGATGTGACAGCGGAGATGTGGCAAGAGACCTATGAGGTCTATGTGGAGGATAAATATGGCATGGAGCTCAAGAAGTTCTTTGATCGCAACAACCCCTGGGCATATCAGGCTATGACCGCCCGCATGTTAGAGGCCGTGCGGCATGGCTACTGGAAGGCGGATGATGCGGTTCAGAAGAAGCTTTCCGTGGAATACGCCCTGAATGTCATAGAAAAGGGTGTTGCCTGTTGCGATCACACCTGTAACAATCCCCTTCTCAATCAGATGGTCTATAACATCCTTTCTGTGCCAGGTGTGTTGGCACCTGATCTGGTGGAGCGTTTCAAGATCGCCATCGAAAAGGCCAATGGCAAGCGGCTCGAGGACTTTGTGCAGGAGCGCAGCCAGTTGTTGAATGCCATGACTCAACAGGAGTTGGTTTCAGCGCAAAAGGCGGCCGATGCCGCATCTAAGATAAAAAATGAACAAAAACAGGCCGATACATCGAAAGAACAGGGAAAAATGAAGGAAGCCGGTGTGAAACAGGCTGAAAAGCCCGGTAAGGAAGGTGAGAATGTAAAGGGCTACAAGATGGAGGAGAAGCGGAGTGAGGACAAGACCACACAGCTTTCTTCATCTGGGATTCAGTGGTGGGCGTCGGTGTTGGCGGTCTTGGCTGTGATGCTCATTGCATCTGGAATGAGGAAACGGAGGTGAGATTATTAAAGTTTTTGTAAAGAGGTGTGGAGAGAACCCTTTTTTCAAAAAAGGTTTTCTCATACTGAAAATATAAAACAATAAGGAGAATGAACAATGACAAGGTTTGGCATGTTGGTGGGTTTGATGGTATTGTTTTGGAGTTTGGTTTTGTGTGGTTCTGATTCCCTGGCAGATGAGAAGGATAGGGGAGACATGAAAAAAGAATTGAGAGCAGGCATTGTACTTGCTGTGTTTGGGACCAGTCATGAGACGGCCCTGAATGCCATTTTGAACAGTTATGATAGTGTGGTGAAGGCATTTCCAAATACATCCGTAAAGCTTGCCTTTACATCCAACATGATTCGCAGGATATGGCAGAAGCGTGCTGCTGATCCTGAGTATCGCAAGGCGCATCCTGAGGTCCTTGAGATAATTTTGAATGTGAAGGGTGTATTGGCAAGTATTGCGGAGCTTCAGGACAGTGGAATGGATTACATCATTGTGCAGCCGGTTCACATGGCTGCCGGCGAGGAGTATGCCGATCTTGCCTCTTATGTGGATGGGTTGAACAGTATTCGAACGATGAAGCCCAAGAACATGCCGTTCAAGCGCATCATCCTGAGCCGTCCCATCATGGGCGCCTATGATCTGAAGCATGAATACACCGAGGATTTGAAGGAATTGGCTAACCTCTTGAAGCCTGATGTAGATGAGGCAAGGGCAAAGGGGCAGGTACTGGTATATATGGCCCATGGCAACGAATACATGCCGGCAGGTTACTACATGGAGTTTGAATACCTCATGAACCAGATGTATCCCGATGTGAATACCTTCATCACCATGGTGGAGGGCTTTCCTGGCCTGGATGTCTTGAGGAAGAAGCTCAAGCATGTGAAGGCGAAGAAGGTGGTGCTGCGGCCCCTCATGGTGGTGGCAGGGGATCATGCCAAAAACGACATGGCAGGGGATGAGCCGGATTCCATTCAATCGATCTTGAAGAAGGATGGTTTCAAGGTGGAGGCCGAGCTCAGGGGCTTGGGCAGTCTTAGTGGATTTGGAGATATGGTGGTCTCGCGTGTGAGAGATGCTGCAGCAGATGCAGGTGTGGAGTTGAAGTAAGGGCAAAAAAAGGACAGGGAATTTATGTTCCCTGTCCGATGCTGCAGCAGATGCAGGTGTGGAGTTGAAGTAAGTCCTGGGGCCATCACGAGATTATTTTGAATAGGAGGTACTCAATGGACATCATGGCTCAATTACATGGTATGATTTCGTTTTTGATCTATTTCGGTTCTGCGGTGGGGATGACCTGCCTTTTTGCCTTTGTTTATGCCATGATCACGCCATACAGGGAGTTTGAGCTTATTCGCATAGGCAATAAGGCGGCTGCATACAGTATGAGTGGCGCCATACTGGGTTTTGCCATTCCTCTGGCCAGTGCCATAGTGCACAGCGTGGGTTTTCTGGATATGCTCATGTGGAGTATAGTGGCCTTTGTGGTACAGGTGTTGGTCTTTCGTGTCATGATGTTGGTATTAAAGGGGCTTGCCAATGGCATCAGAGATGGTGTAGAGTCCAACGGTCTGTTTTTGGGTATGATGTCTGTGGTAGCAGGAATTTTAAATGCAGCAAGTATGTCATATTAATTTTGTTTTGATTTCATTTAATGCTTGAACCCCTTTTTGTCTCCACCGGCGTAGTGGCCATGGCAGAGATGGGCGACAAGACTCAACTGCTCTCTTTAGTGCTGGCCAGCCGCTTTTTAAGGCCAATCCCCATTATTCTGGGCATCTTTGTGGCAACCATTGTAAATCATGCTGGCGCAGGCCTTGCAGGTCAGCTTCTTGGAAGTGTCCTTCATCCATTTTGGCTGAAGTGGGGTCTGGCAGTATCCTTCTGGGCTATCGCAGCCTGGGTGCTGGTGCCTGACAGGTGTGATGAAGATGCCTGTCCGTCTAAAAGATATGGTGCCTTCATCACCAGCCTCATCAGTTTTTTTCTGGCAGAGATGGGCGACAAGACGCAAGTGGCCACCATAGCCCTGGCCATGCGGTATAATGAGTTGTCTCTTGTGGTTTTGGGTACAACAATCGGTATGCTTATTGCTAATGTGCCTGTGGTCTTTTTAGGAAACGCCATGGCCTCTCGACTACCCCTTAAGGCCATTCGATTTGTGGCAGCAGGTATATTTTTTGTGATGGGCGTCATGGTTGCCCTGGGATTGCATGAATGAGGCTATGCTGAATTGAAACAGCGTGATTACGTATTATGATAGCTGCGTGCCTCTGCGCTTCCGCCGCTTCCCTGGGCTGTCGAATGCCTTGAAGCCGTTGTTCCGCAGGGCATATTTGTAGGCCGTTGGAAATGAAAGTAAGGGGCTGTATTCTGTTTCACGGATGAAGGGCATATGAAATTCGTCCATGTTTGAGATTCAATATGAAAAATTTTATGGAAATGCTTCAAAAAAAAGTCATGACTGTATTGCAGGCTGTGGTCGTCTTCTTCGTATTGTTCATGAGTGTGCTGCCCGCAGGCGCTTTGGAGAATGCCGGAACAGGGAATGAAGACCAACAAAAGGCACAGACCCAGCTTCAAGTCTTGCAGGCATTGAATCAGATTGCTGTATCCTTAACCCACATCATAACCTACAACGACAAGGTGGTTTTGGATCAGGAGTACAACACCATCATCAACAACCTGAATCTGAGCAATATCCCTGATGAAGACATAATCACCCTTCTTCAGGAACTCATGGACCTGCTCACTACATCGAAGATCAACGATCATGATCGTGCATATCTTGCTCACACCTATGAGAAGAATGTCCAAAACGAGCTCAAGAAACGCATGAGCACGCGCCTGCTGGATACCGATGTGCTCATCAATCCATATTCCTCGGTTTTACAGGCCGTGCTCAACGTAGGGTCGTTCTATTTCAATTACCGCTATAAACTGGATGACTATAAAAAAGAGCGGGATGAGGCAGTTTGGAAGATTGATGCCAACACCCTGCAAAAACTCAATGATTTCTACAAAAAGCTGCTTAAGTATTCCTGGGAATTGATGCGAAAATATAATTTCCCCGATGAGTGGCGTTTGAACGAGAAACAACTCAACGACTACATCAATATTCTGAAAGAACCCAATATTGGGCTTCGTTACCGCAAGCTGGCACGGCTGGAGGAAAATTTCCAGAAATTCCCGCCATATTGGTACTACCGGGGGCAGGCGGCTCAAGAAATCGGCAACAAAAAGGAAGCCCTCTATTGTTTTGGTCAATTTCAGGCCATTCATCAGGGTATTTTGAGAAAAGACCCCTATGCCGCATCCACAGCCATGTGCAAGACCATGCTGATTTTGGAGGCCGAGGAGACTCCGCCGGTTGATATCAAAAAAGACCTAGAGATTATTTTGGCCAACTCAGAGGACTCCGATTGGGGCAATATACTTTTTGCAGCCCTGCAGTATGCACGGCTCGGGGATTCGGATACTGCAAGCAAGCTCATCATGCGCAATCTGGACAATGGTTATCTCACATTTATCGAAGACCCCGAGATGATCCGCACAGTGGGTCCGGCATTGTTGTTGAATATCAGGCCAGAGGTCTTCACACGCATTATGGATACGGTACTCAAAAATGATAAGATCAAGAATTACGATGTGTTATGGCTATATGGACAGCTTCGCAACCGCGATATATTAAAAAGAATAGAAGGGGAATTCGATCATGTGCTGCTCCTTACAGAGAACAAATCTTTCTTGAACCCCCTAAATATATTCAGGGCCGATGACCTGTCTCTTTTCCTGCCAACCAGATGGATGGCGGACAATACCCTGATTACACTTCGTCTGAAGGATAAAACTGGCGAGCATGTCATCAAGCCATCTGATATCACTACATTACCCAACTTCCCTGATATCACGGTGATGACCTTCAAAAATGTCTTGTCATCCAAAACAGTTATTAAAAAGAAGCAGTCTGTTCAGATTGCAATTGCTTTGAAGCATGAAAAGCTTGCGGGCGATAAAACCGATAAGGAGGCCTATGATATTGAAATGATATTCAAGGCTGAGATCATGCCAGAATGGCAGCAGGCCGCAAGGATCGAATATTATGCCGGTTATCTTCTGTCTCGGCCAAAGGATTCTAAGTTCAAGCCTTTCACTAAATCTACAGTTGTGGATTCAGTGGTTAAGAAGGATAAAGCCGAACCTCAAGAGAAGGACAATGGAGAGCCGGCCATCTGGTTTGCAAAAGAGAGGCTTTTGGTGAATGGTGAGACATTCAGGTGGACGGATGACGGTGTAATTTTTGAGTAAAAAGGATATATACTAAAAAATCATTTAGAGTACACGTTGAGTGACCTTTTTCCAGAAAACTGAGCCATTGTTAGCTTAGTGATTTCAGTCTATAACCTTAGAAAATTAGACCAGGCATGTGACATCGGTTTGATTCCATATGGTTTTTCATACTCTTTGCCGTCAATCTTCAGACCTCGTTTTTGACTCCACCCTTTGGTTTTGCCTTGTTTTATCTCAAGGGGGGGGTGGCTCCACCTGGAGTCACTCCAGCGGAGATATATCGAGGGATTATACCTTTTGTTCTACTTCAGGTGATCGGCTTGGTTTTGGTGTTTTTTTAATCGGGGCCGGCCACCTGGCTTTCGAAGGTCTTGAAAGAATAAATAGTATCTTGTCAATACCTTGATGACATGTTAAAAAAAAGAGCTTTTCAAAACACACACTCCAATAGACTGTTTTGTGGTGCCTCCTTTTATGGTGGTATGAAGCAGCGACTTTGGAGTGGAGGAAAAACCACACGAAGGAGAAACACATGTCTTATCTGTCAATGAAGCACCTTTTGGAGGCAGGCGTCCATTTCGGACATCAGACCCGCAGATGGAATCCCAAGATGAAACCCTATATATTCGGGGCCAGAAACGGCATTCACATCATCAACCTTCAGGAAACCGTCAAGATGTTTCGTGTAGCCTATGATGCAGTCCAGCAGGTGGCTGCCAATGGCGGAACCGTGTTGTTTGTAGGTACCAAAAAACAGGCTCAGGATTCCATTATGGAAGAGGCCAAGCGTTGCGGCATGCCCTATGTAGCCTACAGATGGCTTGGTGGTATGCTTACTAACTTTACGACCATCAAAAAGGGTATCGAACGGCTCAAAAAACTGAATACCATGTTCGAAGATGGCTCTATCGAGCGTTTCCCCAAAAAAGAGGCGCTGCTCATGAACAAGGAGCGGGAGAAGTTGAATCTCAATTATGGCGGTATTCAGGATATGTCCGGTGTGCCGGACGCTGTCTTTATCGTGGACCCCAACGAGGAGGCCATATGTGTGCGGGAGGCCAACCGTCTTGGAGTTCCCACAGTGGCTGTCGTTGATACCAACTGTGATCCTGACGGAATAAACTATATAATTCCCGGAAATGACGACGCCATACGCGCCATTCGTCTGCTCACTTCACGCATTGCCGATGCAGTGCTCGAGGGTCGTCAGAAATACCTCGAAAGACAGCAGGCGATGACGGACAAGTCCGAGTCCGCCATAGATGAAAACACCTTTGCTGCGGATGAGACAGGCAAACCTGAGGAGATGTTCGCCGAAGCCGCAAGTGAAGAGTTGGTTGAAGAGGTTACGGATTAATTTTCATTATAGATTTCCCGTGTTCATCCTGTTGAAAGAAGGCATTTAATACGGCCTGTGGCGATTTTCCGGTCAATGAGTCAATGAACACGGTTTTTTTATTTTTCAATTTTTATAGGGGGATATATGGCAGATATTTCAGCTGCAACAGTAAAAGAATTGAGGGATCGCACTAACGCAGGAATGATGGACTGCAAGAAGGCATTGGCGGAGTCCGGTGGTGATATGGAAAAGGCTATTGCATGGTTGCGTCAGAAGGGGCTGGCTGTGGCAGGTAAAAGGGCTGGCCGTTCCACATCGGAAGGCGTGGTGCAGTGCTACATACACTCCAATAACAAACTTGGTGTCATGGTGGAGGTCAACTGCGAGACCGATTTCGTGGCCAAGACCGATCAGTTCATTCAGTTCGCCCACGACATAGCCATGCAGATCGCAGCCACCAATCCGGTCGCCATTCGGCGCGAGGAGGTCTCTGCCGATCTTCTGGAAAAAGAGAAGGACATCTACCGTAAACAGGCCATAGACTCAGGTAAACCACCCCAAATAGCGGAAAAGATGGTGACAGGGCGGATAGAGAAGTTTTACAGAGAAGTCTGCCTCATGGAACAGGCGTTCGTCAAAAATCCCGAGGTATCCGTGCAGGACATGTTGAACGAACTCATCGCCAAAATGGGAGAGAATATCTCTGTAAAACGTTTTGTACGATTCCAGGTGGGCGCTGAATAATATGCCAAAGGCTGGGAATCGATACAGCCGCATACTCTTGAAAGTGAGCGGAGAGGCGTTGATGGGAGATGAGCCCTTCGGCATCTCTCCGCCTGTGCTGTATGACCTGGCTGTCGATATAGGGCTGGCTGTGTCTGAAGGCATACAGGTGGCCATGGTGGTGGGCGGCGGAAACATCTTTCGTGGCATGAAGGGAGCTGCATCGGGCATGGACAGGGCTACAGCCGACCATATGGGCATGTTGGCCACCATCATGAATGCCTTGGCTCTTCAGGATGCCTTTTTGAGGGCAGGAGTGGAAGCCAGAACCCTTTCCGCTGTGGAGGTCGGCAAGATGACCGAGCCCTTTATTCGTGCGCGGGCCATAGGGCATCTTGAAAAGGGACGTGTGGTAATTTTGGCCGCTGGTACAGGCAATCCATATTTCACCACCGATACTGCAGCGGTACTTCGTGGGCTTGAACTCAAGGTGGATGTCCTGATGAAGGGCACCAGCGTTGATGGGATTTACAGTCAGGATCCCAAGCAGTATTCAAATGCCGTCAGATACGATACCATCACGCATCAGTCCGTGCTTGAGCAGGGGTTGCGTTTCATGGATGCCACGGCCATTGCCCTGGCCAGGGATGCAGGGTTGTCTATTCGTGTTTTCAATATGCGTATAAAAAACAACATCATAACCGCGTTACGAGGCGGGGATATAGGAAGTTTGGTGACAGGAGAACAAAAATGAGCGAAGCTGCCAATGAAGCCAAACAGAAGATGTCCAAGACAGTGGATGTCTTTGAAAAGGAGCTCTCCAGAATCCGCACAGGAAGGGCTGCTCCAGCCCTGCTGGAAGGGATTCGAGTGGAATATTACGGCAATCAGATGCCTCTCAGTCAATTGGCTACAGTAGCTGTACCGGAAAGCCGTTTGATGACTATACAGCCATGGGATGCAGGAGCCCTTGCAGCCATAGAGAAGGCCATTCTGAAATCTGACCTTGGTCTGACACCCAACAGCGACGGCAAGATGATTCGCATAAACGTTCCGCCTCTTACGGAGCAGAGGCGCAAAGAACTGGCAAAGACGGTCAAGAAGATGGCCGAGGACTGCAAGGTCGCTGTGCGTAACATTCGCAGGGACATAATCGAGCATCTCAAGACCAAAAAAAAGGACAAGTCCATCTCGGAAGATGAACTCTTCAGATTACAGGACGAGATACAGAAGCTGACGGATCAGTTTGTCAAAAAAACAGACGAGATACAGGCAAAAAAGGAACGGGAAATAATGGAGTTCTGATACTCCATAGATTCCGCTTCAATGTCCATTCCATTTTCCAAAATACCACATCACCTGGCCATCATCATGGATGGCAACGGCAGATGGGCGAAACAGAAGGGCCTGCCTCGTATCTTCGGTCACAGGCAGGGCGTACATGCCGTCCGTTCTACTATTCAGGCGGCAAGAGAGGTGGGGATTCAAGTGCTTACCCTCTTTGCCTTTTCACAGGAGAACTGGCAGAGGCCTCCGGAAGAGGTGAATGCCCTTATGGACCTCCTTCACGACTATCTGGGCAGGGAGTGTGAGGAGCTGATGCAAAAAGATATCTCCCTGAGGGCCATCGGAGACATGTCCAGATTGCCTCAAAAGGCCTTCAAACGCCTGATGGATGTCGTTTCTGTTACATCAGGAAATCAGGGCATGATCCTGAACCTGGCTCTGAGCTACGGCGGCCGTGCCGAGATTGTAATGGCTGCCAGAAAACTCGCTCGGCGCTGTCTCGACGGAGAGATGACTCCGGAGCAAATAGACGAGGATATCTTTTCCCAAAGCCTCTGGACCGCCGGACTGCCTGATCCAGATCTCATCGTCCGCACCAGCGGTGAGATGCGTTTGAGCAATTTTTTGTTGTTTCAAGCCGCTTATGTAGAGTTCTATGTAACGCCTGTGCTGTGGCCGGACTTCGATAGAAATGAGTTCATGAAGGCGCTTGCAGACTATGAAAGGCGGGACAGGCGATTTGGAAGGGTTTCGTATTGAGATTTTGATAAGAGATTATGCATAAGACACGAGTGTTGACCGCATTGATATTAGGGCCTGTTTTGGGTGGATTGCTCTGGTGGGGAGACCTGCTGATCTTCTCCATGATTGCTGTGGCGGTTACCGGCCTGTGTATCTTTGAATATTTTGCCTTCATGTTCAGGGAACAGGGGCTGTTGGCATTGTTCGGCGTCTTGCTTGGAGTCATGCCTGTCATGTCCGCACTGACATCAAACGATGCCGCATTGATACTAAGTGAAACCTATCTGATTCTGTTTATCAGCGCCTTTTTTTTCATAATCACCTATTCTAGATGGAGTGCCCCATTTATCTCATGGGCCATGTTCTTTACAGGGGTCTTTTATATCTCCACCTGCATGGCTCATGTAGTGTTGTTGCGCCAGCTCGATATGGGCAGGGAATGGCTCTTCTATCTGCTGGCCGTGATATTCGCCGGAGACATCGGCGCATATTATGCAGGTCATGCCATAGGCAGACACAAGCTGTGCCCGAATGTCAGCAAGGGCAAGACCATAGAAGGCGCCGTCGGCGGTCTTGCGGCAAATGCCATGGCAGGTTTAGGTGTTGGGATACTTCTTTTGCCGGCATGGCATGTCTGGTTTCTTGTTGCCGTCGCTGTCGTTATCGGTGCTGTGGGACAGATAGGTGACCTGACCGAATCGGTGATGAAACGTTTTGCGGAGGTAAAGGATTCCGGCACGCTTTTGCCAGGGCATGGCGGAATCTTCGACCGCATAGATGCGCTGCTTCTGGCGGCGCCTGCCCTTTTCTGGCTCATATATTTGGCAAAAGGGATGATAATACCATGATACGCGCCAAACGCCTTTCTATTCTGGGTTCCACAGGTTCCATAGGCAGAAGCACTCTGGATGTAGTTCGCATGTCAAAAGGCCGTTACGAGGTGGTGGGACTGACCGCAGGTCAGAATATCGAGCTCCTAATGCAGCAGATACTGGAATTTCAGCCGCGCGTAGTGGCGGTCATGACTGAAGAAACTGCAACTACATTGAAGGAAAGACTGGGCCCTTTGCCTAATGTAAAGATAGTGTATGGCAAGGAAGGCTATATCGAAATAGCGACCATGCGTCTGGCGGACGTGGTGGTTTCAGCCATGGTGGGGGCTGCCGGAATCGTGCCCACAGTGGCGGCCATAGAGGCCGGAAAGGACATCGCTCTGGCCAATAAAGAGGTTATGGTGGCGGCAGGGCCTCTGGTGCGCAAATTGGCGGATAAAAAACGTGTCAACATACTTCCTGTGGACAGCGAGCATTCCGCCATCTTTCAATGTCTGGCAGGCCATAGAAAGCGGGAGGTGAGCCATATACTACTCACTGCATCGGGAGGGCCTTTTCGTCTGAAACAGGATGGATTTGAATCCATCACGCCTGAAGAGGCAGTCAAACACCCCAACTGGTCCATGGGGCAAAAGATATCCGTGGATTCCGCCACCCTCATGAACAAGGGATTCGAGGTGATAGAGGCCAAATGGCTGTTCGATGTGGAAGCGGAGATGATACAGGTTTTGATTCATCCCCAGAGTATCGTGCACTCCATGGTGGAGTTTTGGGATGGCTCCATACTGGCGCATCTGGGCATAGCCGACATGAAGATACCCATTTCTTATGCCCTTTCCTGGCCTGAACGTATGCCCCTCGACCTGCCCCGGCTGGACTTGACTCTTGTTTCATCCTTGAGTTTTAATACACCCGATACAGAGCGCTTTCCTTGTCTCGCTTTGGCCTATAAGGCCATTGGAATGGGAGGAACGGCAACCACCGCCCTGAATGCCGCAAACGAGGTGGCTGTGGAGGCATTTTTGAGGCATCGCCTCCCTTTTTCATTTATAGCGGAGACCATTAGTCGTGTGCTGGAGGATTTTGTGCCTCAGGAGATCACGTGTTTGGAGGATATATTGAGTGCCGATGCCCTGGCCCGTGTCAAGGCCCATCGTATCATAGATGGTTTGATGAATAATGGGCATCTATAAAAATAATGTTGAATTTTGAATATTAAATATTGAATTAAGGAAATAGTCAATCATATTAAATGGTTAATGTAGTCGTTTGCCCGATGTTCCATAGACTGTTTATCGATTAAGGAGCGTTTCATGACCACAGTATGGTCTTTTTTATTTGTATTGAGTCTGTTGATTCTGGTGCACGAGGCCGGTCATTTTTTAGTAGCCCGTTTCTTCGGCATAAGGGTGCTCAAGTTCTCTCTTGGGTTCGGGCCTCGCGTGTGGGGTATGGTCAGAAACGGCACGGATTATTGCCTTTCAGCCTTTCCCCTGGGTGGTTTCGTCAAGATGCTGGGCGAAAATCCGGATGAACCTGTTGCTCCGCAGAATGAAAGGGAATCCTTTTCTCATCGTCCTGTTTGGCAGCGGGCCTTGGTGGTGGTCGCAGGGCCTGTATCCAATCTGATCTTTGCCTGGCTCGTGATCTTTGTCATTCTTCTGACTCACGGCAATCCGCGTCTGTTGCCAGTTATAGGTCATGTCAACCCTGAATCTCCGGCAGCAAAGGCTGGTCTGATGCCGGAAGATACAGTCATATCCATCAATGACAGACATATCGATTCATGGGACGAGGTGGCTGCGGGTATTCGCGCATCAGGATTCAGCACATTCGGCAATCAGGCTGTCAAATTGGAGATCAAGAGAGGAAACGAGGTCATTAAACTCTTTATAACCCCAGAACTCCAGAAGGTTAAAAATCTCTTTGGCGAAGAGGTCATGACTCCCATTCTGGGCATAAGCGCCTCAGGAGCCATGGAAATAGACAGGCTTGGCCCACTCAGTGCTGTTTCCATCTCCGCAAAACGTACATGGGAGATGATCAGTCTTACGGTGCAGGGCTTTGTAAAGCTTTTTCAAGGGGTTGTACCACTTTCCACTCTTGGTGGTCCGGTCATGATCGCTCAGATGGCTGGTGAACAGGCGCAGCACGGGCTGTTGAATCTCTTTTTTTTCATGGCCATGCTCAGTATAAATCTCGGAGTATTGAATCTGCTGCCCGTTCCTGTCCTGGACGGCGGACATCTGGCCTTCTATACAGTGGAGGCCGTGCGTAGAAAGGCCTTTACACAGCAGCAGATGATATTGGCTCAAAGGGTGGGAATGGCGTTTCTCGGAGCGTTGATGCTTCTGGTATTTTATAACGATATCATGCGAATAATAGGCATTTCAAATCCATTTGGCAAAATGCCTTGAGGGGGTGGCAATACAGACCCGTGAGTTATGCCTGCCTGTTGCTATTTGGAGAAGATGTAGCTTGCCAGCTTGTAGATGAGTCTCGCCGTCAGAAAATCGGCTGCATGATAGCCAGGAATTGGAGAGAGTTCCACTACATCGAAGCCTATGATCTGAGTGTGAGCCACTACAGCCCTCAGGCATTCCAGCAGATGGAACCAACTGAGCCCGCCTGGTTCAGGCGTGCCTGTGGCCGGCATGATGGAGGGGTCCATTGAATCAACATCAATTGTGATGTAAGTAGGTATGGATTCCAGGCGTTCAAGCAACTTGGAAATGGACTGCTTGCGGTCATAGATCACATCCTTTGCCCAAATAGGCAACCGGTTTTGAGCGGTCAGAAACTCCATCTCCTCGCATGAAGTGGCCCGCTGGCCTATCTGAATCACGTTGCCCGATTTCCATACACGGCGCATTACGCAGGCATGGCTGTAAGGTGTACCCAGATATGATTCCCTCATATCTGTATGTGCATCGAATTGCACGATGTTTATGCGTCCGAAGTACTTGCATGCGGCTTCGATGGCGCCTATGGATACCGAGTGATCCCCTCCCAATACAACAGGAAATTGCCCGTGTTGCAGCACATTCAGCACTGTTGTTTGAATTTTTCTTACCATTTCCTCCACAGGAAGAACAGGCTCCAATGGCTCCAGGGTATAAAAACCCTGCGTATAGACCTCTGTACCGGTTTCTTCGTCATAGAGTTCCAGGTTTTTGGATGCAGCGAGAATGGCCTGCGGGCCATCTCTGGCACCGGTTTTATAGGAGGCGGTGTAATCAAAAGGAACAGGGAGCACTATGATTTTAGCGTGCTCCCTGTCTGTTTCTTGAGAGGTGATTGGCAAAAACTGATAAGGCATTGAAAGAATAAGCCTATGCAGTCATTCCCATGCGTTCGGAGCTTATAAAATTATGTACCTTGCGAATGACCTTTGGAAACTCGAGGCCTCTGTCCAGAAATTTTACCTCGACCTTTTGAATATCGAAAAGTTTGCTGATATAATTGATAGCGGCCTGACCGTCGAACTGCTTGCAGGAAAAGATGTCCACGCTCAGATATGACTTGTCTGGGAATGTGTGTATGCTGATATGACTCTCGGCTATTATGACAAAACCTGATATGCCCCAATCCTCAGGTACCAAACCGGCATATTTGAAGACATAAGGCGGCATAATCTTGGTCATGTCTATTTCTTCCGGATAACTGCTCAGAAAATTGTAGATGCCGTCTATGTCCATAAGTTTTTCACGATCGCACCCATAGCCGTCCATCATAAGGTGCTGCCCAAAACCATACTCGATGTCTTCCATCATCGCAGTGCCCCCCTTTAACAGTGGAATTTGGAGTAGCGTAACCACGCCATAATGGTGTAAAAGTTACTTGTTGAGGCGTTGTTAATACGTCTAATATGCCTGTTTGTCAAGAAAAAAAATCATTTTTTTGCATGGAGTGCATCATTTTTTTTGAAATGAATCGAAAATGCTTCAATTTAACGGCTAACTGCCTTTTATCTCTTGTTTTTTTGAGTTTTGGTTGATATTTTGGCAGGGCTTGTTCAAGGATTTTTTATGAAGACATTGATAACCGTTATATTGGGTATAATTCTGTTCGTGCTGGAGTCCGTATGGCATGGGGTTTTTATGGGACAATTCTTGATGTTCAATGGAATAGTAGCGCTTTTGACCTGGCATGCACTGCGCTATGAATTTCCATACGGGGTTCTTGCCCCCATCGTGCTCGGTTTTTTATCCGGCATTTTTACCATCGTTGCGTCATTTTTGTATCTCATTGTCTTTCTGTTGACTTTTTTAACGGTCAGATACCTGAAACAGTATATCTTTTTTTCACCTATACCTCATAAAATGATTTTGGTTCTGGGATTGAGTTTCGCTCATATCGCAACACTGATGCTTCTGACCGATGCAATTGACCTGGTCTGGCCGTGGGCACTGCTTCAGGCGGTTATCAACGCGGTGTTGAGCCCGTTTCTTTTTTGGTGTTTTGACGGATTTTCCGGCTTCATGCTGAGTTTTGTAAGGAAGAAACGGTGAAGAAAACACATCTACAGTCTTTTGCTAAGCCCAAATTTTTCAATGACGATGAACTGGGGGTATATCGTCAGCGCTGTTATATCTTGTCTTTCTTGTTGATGCTGACCGTAGTGCTTCTGGGGGTCAGGCTTTGGTATCTGCAGGTGATGCAGGGCGAAGAGATGCGCGCCAAGTCCGAGCGCAATCGTGTGAGATACTTGCGGATTCAGCCGCCGCGCGGAAAGATACTCGATCGTTTTGGCAGGGTGATAGCGGGCGTCAGGCCTGGCTATAACCTGTGTTTGATTCGCCAGGAGGTAAAAGAGCAGGATATAGAGCCGCTTCTGGAAAAACTGGCTCCCATAATCAAAGAGGATATGGTGGCCATTCGCAGCAGACTTCATGTATCTCGTTCCGAACCCAGGTATCTGCCTATAGTGCTTGCTCGAAACCTGGATTGGGAGACCCTCTGCTATGTAGAGGCGCACCTCTCCGAGCTTCCGGGCGTGATGATCGAGATAGCCCCGGCCCGTGAATACACCAACGGCAATCTGGCCCCTCACTTTATTGGTTATCTGGGAGAGGTAAGTGAGGAGGAATTGAAAAAAGAAGGTTACAGCAATGCCAAATCAGGGGATGTTGTGGGTAAGCTGGGGGTAGAGGCCCGCTACAATCAAGAATTGATGGGTGTTGCCGGCAGCCGTGTGCTGGAGGTGGATGCCGTTGGCAGAATGGAACGGGAACTGGAAAGCAAGCCCTATGTGGTGGGAGACGATGTCTATCTCACCATCGATCTTGAGCTTCAAAAGGCGGCAGAAGAGGCCATGGAAGGTCAGGTAGGGGCTGTGGTGGCCATGGAGACCAGTACGGGCCGTATTCTGGCCATAGTGAGCAGCCCAAAGTTCGATCCTACTGTGTTCGAAGGCGGGCTGTCGCAGCAAAAATGGAAGGAGTTGAACGATCCCATCTACCGTCCCCTTTTTAACAGGCCGTTACAAGGTACATACGCACCTGGCTCCACCTTCAAGCCCATTCTGGCTTTGGGCGCCTTAGAAGAGGGGGTGGTCAACGAGAACACTGCCTTTTTCTGTAAGGGTTCCATGGAGTTTGCCGGTCATACCTTTCGCTGCTGGAACGAGCACGGCCATGGTTCCGTGAGTGTATATCGGGCAATAGTGGAGTCATGTGACGTATATTTTTACAATGTTGGGCTGAAACTTGGAGTGGACCGCATCGCCAAATACGCCAGGCTTTTGGGACTTGGAGAAAAGACAGGCATAGACTTGCCCAACGAGGCCAGTGGGTTGATTCCAGATTCGGCCTGGAAGCGTAAGCGATACAAAGACAAATGGCATGAAGGCGAGACATTGAGCGTATCCATAGGTCAGGGATATGTATCGGTCACTCCCCTTCAGATGGCGAGGGCCTATGCTGCCATAGCCAACGGCGGCACTCTGTATCATCCACAGTTTGTTGAGAAGATAGTGCGACCCACTGGTGAGGTGAGTCGGTCTTTTCATGCCCGAATAGATGCCTCTCTGAATATCGCCAAAAAGGACCTGGAACTGGTGCGAAACGGGCTGATGGGGGTGGTGGAAGACGAACGTGGAACGGGTAAAAAGGCCCGTGTGCCTGGAGTGCACGTGGCCGGCAAGACCGGCACGGCTCAGGTAGTCAAACAGGAGAAGCGCAAACAGGACGAGTCCATGGCATGGAAATACAAGGACCACGCATGGTTCGTGTGTTATGCGCCTGCTGAAAATCCGGATATATCGGTGGCTGTTATCATTGAGCACGGAGGACACGGTGGTTCCGCTGCAGCCCCCATCGCCCAGAAGGTACTGGCAAAATGGTTTGAGCTTCAGGCCCCGAGACCACAGGCAGCCCAGGGTAGAACCACATGAGCTGAAATATGATTGAAAGTGAAGTGCACCGCGCACAATTGCAATCCATTCTGCTCCTGGCAGTTCTGTTTCTGTGCCTCTGGCTGTTCCATTGGTTTTATGATTTTTTGAGCACTGAAAAACAGCATATTCACATAGTCAGTGATACAAATAACTGCATTGTAAACCGTTACGCCATGTTGTATTTTGAATCTGTTAATGTCAATTCAGCCACGCTCGAGGAATTGGATCTTCTGCCAGGTGTGGGTTTCAAGACAGCCAATGCCATTTTGAATCTTCGGCAGGAATATGGTTTTTTTCTATTGAATGAAGAGCTGAAGGATGCCATGGCCGGTTTGCATTTGCCTCGTCGGCATATGAATGCCTTGGTCGGTGGTTATTTGATCGTCGGCTCCTCCAGATAACATAAAATATTACGTTTATGAGGTGTATCGCATGACAGGCATTCCAAAAACCGCCGAGATTATAGCTATGGCAGGCAAAGGCGGAACAGGCAAGACCACCATGTCCGCCCTGTTGATTCGCTATCTGCTCAAAAGGCGTCTAACACCCGTGCTCGCAGTGGATGCCGATGCCAATGCCAATCTAAATGAATTGCTGGGCATACCGGTCGAGGTCACCATTGGCGACATTCGCGACCGCATGAAGACCGAGACGCCGGTGGGCATGACCAAGAGCGACTTTATGGAGATGGAGTTCAACAAGGCCATGATCGAGGCCGAGGGGTTCGATCTCCTGGTCATGGGGCAGCCACAGGGGCCGGGCTGCTACTGCATGGCCAATTCCATTCTGGCGGGTCTTATGGAGCGGCTTTCTTTCAGCTATCGCTATATGCTGGTGGACAACGAGGCCGGCATGGAGCATCTGAGCCGTTTTAATCTGCGAAAAATCGGCCTGCTCTTTGTGGTGTCGGATGCTTCGGCCCGAGGCGTCACCGCTGCACGCCGCATAGCAGACCTCACCAAGAGCCTTGGAGTGGAGGTGAATAAAAAGGTCTTGATAGTCAATCGTGCTCCTGAGGAGATTCCGCCTGCCTTGGACAGTCACATCAAAGAAAGCGTAGCAGAAAGCGATTTGATATTTGGAGGCTATGTGCATGCAAGCCCTGAGATATTTGCATACGAGACCTCACAGCGCTCTCTGTTGACCCTTGCAAATGATGTGAGGCCGGTTCAAGAGGCAGAGGCCATCTTTGAGAGAATGCTATAGAATAACATATTGAACACAGGAGAAAACCCATGAAATGCAGGCTGTGCAAGGGTCTTCGGCCGGGCTCCATTCGTTTCAAGCTGGTATGTGGCATGCTCGTATTCTGGATGGCATTCATACTGCTGTCGGCTGTCATAGGTTTTTATGTGGTCAAGACCTCCAATGAGGAGCTGATAGCGCAAAAACAGGCCGAGACTGTCTCGGTGCTGGCAGATGAACTGGATATGCGGCTTGCCATGATGCACGACCTGCTCGTTGCAGAGGCAAAAGGGCTTACAAAGGATATTCTGTCCGATACACAAAAGGCCCAGGAATGGCTGAATGGGCAGCATGGCCTGCACAGCGTATTTGACAACCATCTCTTTATCTTTACACCTGATGGAAGGCTTTTCGTGGAATCGCCTTTTATTTCCATGGAACGCCGAGGCATGGACTTTTCCTTTCGTGAATACATACAAAAGACACTGGAGCTCAAAGCGCCATATCTATCCAATCCCTATATCACATCTCAGGCCCATAAATCTCCTGTGGTCATGTTCAGCGCCCCTGTGCTGGACGAACATGGCGGCATAACTGCTATTCTGGCAGCATCTCTGAATCTCTTCGGTCAAAACGGGCTCACTCATATCCGTGACATGAAAATCGGCCAGCACGGCTTTATGGTAATGTTATCAACAGATCGCCGTATAATAGTACATTCCAACCAGGCTCGTATCTACACTTACATAGAACCTGGCACCTTCCCTATAGCGGATAGAGTGCTCAAAGAACACTTTGAAGGCACGTTGTATGAGCAAAAAGGGCACAACAATGCTGCCTATTTAGTGACTGTAAAATGGCTGAAATATAAGGATTGGGTGATAATGGCCCATTCTGCCATGAAGGACGTCGAGCAGCCCATAGAGAAGTATCAGCAATTCATATTGTTGTGTTCGGTTGTGGTGCTTCTGACAGGCATTGTCTTTATTTTATGGCTTGCCAATCGTTCTTTGGAGCCGCTGGAGGCCTTTGCCGCCCATATTCGCGGCCTTATGTGGCAGAAAGAAAAGGACCGCTACTTCCATTACACGGGCAGAGATGAGATACAGGAGGTATCAGGGGCATTCAATGCCCTTATTCAGGAATTGGATGTAAGATACGACGAACTTCGAAAGAATCGTGAGGTCTTCAAGGCGCTCACCCTATTTTCCACTGATGTAATCTTTTGGCGCGGCATGAATGATGAGCTCATCTATATCTCTCCCAACTGCCTTGCACTTACCGGCTATACGGATGCGGAATTTCACGAACATGCCGGATTGCTGGAGGAGTTGATACTGCCGGAAGACACGCAACTCTGGACGAAGCATGCCCATGGCAGGGGTGAGGCTGTAGTGTTTCGCATTCGCCATAGAACAGGCAGAATCCTTTGGCTGCGCCATGAGTGTGCCACCATTCTGAACGAACAGGGCGATGCCATTGGTTATCGTGGAAACCTCATAGACATCACTTTGCAAAAGCTGACGGAACTGGAGCTGGCGGAACAGAAAGACCTGCTGAAGCATCTCATAGACGCATTGCCGGTGGGAGTATGTCTGAAGAACGGCAGGGACCGTTGGCTGGTGGCCAATAAACAGGTTCTTGAGATGTTTGGCCTGCCGGCGGACCTTGATTACTTTCAAAAGGACGAGGCTGAAATTGCAGCATTTTCTGCAAAGGGAGAGGTATTGTTACAGCTCAAGTCGTTGAATGAGGCGGCCTGGCAGTGCAAGGGGCTTCAGAGGGGCTATGAAGAGTTTGTTACATCGGATGGAGTAAAACGCACCTTCGATGTATTCAAGGTACCTGTCTTTAACGAGGACGGCAGTAGAAAATATCTGATAGTCGTTTCAGTGGATGTAACTGATCTGAAGCAGACCGAGGAACGCCTGCGCCAGGCTCAAAAGATGGAGTCCGTCGGCCAGCTTGCCGGGGGTATTGCCCATGATTTCAACAATATACTCATGGCCATGCAGGGTTATGCGGAGCTTCTCAAGATGCGGCTTACCGACTCCAACCTTATCAAGTTCGTGGATCATATTTTGAAAGGTTCTGAGAGGGCGGCGCAGTTGGTGCGCCATCTCCTGGCATTCGGCCGCAGACAGATGCTGAAACTGGAGCATCTGAACATGAACGATGTGGTAACCGACATAAAGCCGCTGCTCAATAAAACCATAAGAGACGACATCGAAATGAAGATTCATCTCTTTGATTCAAGGCTTCCAGTTTATGCGGATCGTGTGCAGCTGGAGCAGGTTCTTATCAACCTTTTGGCCAATGCCCGAGACGCCATGCCTACGGGAGGAAGTTTATTTATCGAGACAGGGCTTGTGCAAATAGACAGCGCATATGCCCAAAGATACCCTGATACGAAACCAGGGGATTACGTGCTGCTTTCGATCTCCGATACGGGCTGCGGCATGGACGACAAGATCAAGGCCCATGTATTCGATCCGTTCTTCACCACCAAGGAGTTCGGTAAAGGCACAGGTCTCGGGCTTGCCATAGTGCAGGGCATAGTCGCTCAACACAAAGGGTTCATAACTGTTTACAGTGAAACCGGAGTGGGAACCACCTTTAAGATATACCTACCTCTGGATAAAGTGAGTGAGGACTCAACTAAACAGGAGGCACAAAAAAAGCAGGAATTTTTGAAGGGAAAAGGCGTGATTCTACTGGCAGATGACGAGGAAATGGTGAGGGACATTGCACTGTCCGTACTCAAAGAGGCAGGCTATGAGGTTCTGACAGCCAAGGACGGCGAGGAGGCTGTGAGTCTGTTCGAGGCCAATGCCGATCGCGTAGACCTGTTGATTCTGGATGTTTTGATGCCCAGAAAGAACGGCAGGGCTGCCTATGAGGCGATCAAAGCCAGACATCCAAATATCAAGGCTGTGTTTTTGAGCGGTTACAGTGAGGAACTTTTGAAGGAACAGGGTACCTTTTTAAATGGTTGCGACTTCATATCAAAACCTATTTCGCCTCATGTATTGCTTGAAAAGATTCATGGATTGCTCGTTACAAGCCCTAAAAAAGGGTAGGGCTTACAACGACTGATTATATCCCCAACTCTTGTTTGAGGCCGTCCATCCCGAATTTTTGTATCAGCTTGTCCACCCGTGCCTTCAGTTTCACTTCCTTGGAGAATATCTCCGCTAATTTTTTCAGTATCTTTGCCGCCTCTTCGTGAGTAGTTATGCGGCAGAGCTCCACTCCAGCCCTGGGTTTGGCCCCTCCGTGCCCGCCTATCATGACGATATAGCCGCTTTTGATGCCTACAAAGCCCAAGTCCATACAGTTGGCCCAGGAACATGCAGCAGGGCAACCCGAGACCGCTACCTTGAGCTTTGGTGGAATGGGCGTGCGGGCCAGTTCTTTGTAGAGATATTCGCCCAGACTGAAGGTGTCTTGAAGTGCCAACTTGCAAAAGGGTTTGCCAACACAGACGCGCGGCTGCGACAGATCACGCGCCTTTCTAACAGAGAAACCAGCTTCGTCCAATACCTGTAATGCCTTTATGCCGGCCTCTTCGCTCATGCCCAGCAGCATGACCTTCTGGGCCATAGTCAGATGAATGATGGCCTTGGCGTCTCTTGCGATGTGCGCGATTTCGGTGAGCTGCTCAGGGGAAATACAGCCGTTCAGGCATTCGATGGTAAGGGCAACAGAGCCGTCCTTTTGAGGAATGAGCCCTGGAATCGGCTTTTTTTCTGTCGTGTCAAATGTACTCAATGTACTCATGGTTAAATCCTTCCTGTATTCAAATGCCCATGCCGTTGGACGAGGCATTCATGTGCCTTTTCAATTTTGGGCGCCTACCCATTCGCAAGTATATAAAATCCTTGAGCGCTTGCAAATAAAATTCGGATGTGGATGAAAATACATTGTTGCGGCCGGGGCTTGGGACCACCTGAAACTGTGTGGTCTTGGACCGGCTCTCCATGACCAGCCACTCCACCTGCGTAATGCTCACATATTCATCTCTGGAGCTATGTAAAAATAGGACTGGTTTGGTGTAGGTGCGCATCTTTGCCCTGTTGGAAAAGGGGTCCGAGAGTCCTTCGGTATTCTTGCCCATCTTCTGTAACAGCTCGATGGTCTTATCAAATCCGCTTTCCACTACAAGACACGCGGTGCGCTGGCACATACAGGCAGCTGTATGAATTGCAAGGGCGGAGCCTATGGACCTGCCCATCACGACCAGAGGGCCTTTGCGACCATGTTCGTCCATCCATGAGGATACGGACTGTAAGGCGGCAGTCGTGCTTTCACAAACAGCCTCTATGGCTATATGCTCATTTTTTTGCCACAATGAGCCGTAATCGCAGCAGAACAGACTGAATTTCAAGGACTTAAGGGCATCGAACATGGCAGCGAGGTCCTCTGATGTGTCGTATTCGGACGGCAGATAGAAAAGATGGGGTTCGTCCGCAGCCCCTTCGCAATAGGAAACAGGAATGTGGTCTTGAGGTGTTTTCACATCATCGTTGCATGGAAACATCTTCCAATCAGGTATTGTAATCGGTTGTTTTTTTTGAAAAACGGCGTGCATTAAGATGCTCCATGCAGCTGTCTGTCGTGTGGAATCCGTTAACGATACCATAACCGTTTCTCCATAAATTCCTTGATGCGTCTGTTCATGAAGCGCTGTTCGAAGTCCTTATGTTTCATGTAATTCAGCACATGGGTTTTGAAATTGTTGAAAATATTTTCCCAGAGCCCATCTCGTTCCTTCTGATCTATAAAATTTCGTTCCTTTTTTATCTCGAAATATGTGACAGCACCATGTTTGTCTTTGAATTCGTCAAACAACTCCGAGAGTTGAGAGGCATACTGACTGTCATTTCTCAAGGCGTTCAAAAAGTGTTCCTCCTTCACTTCCACAGGTACACGGGCCATAAAACCCACAAACCACCTGTCACCTGCCACCTTTCTGGAATAATCGTATATCTCTATTTCAAGACCATTTGGAAGGGCTATGTTTTCCACGAGACGCATAGAATTACCTTTCATCTTTGAAATCACACTTGATCGGCTATGTTACTCCATCTATCCTGATTATTGCAATGGTTATCCCTGTGTTATGATAATCTTAATCTTTCATATCTTAACCTTTCAAGACATAACATTTCCTTTATGAAGAGGACATTGCCTCCCTATGCACTCCCTGTTTTTCATATATTGTTTGCAAACAAAGGATTCCTGAGCTCGAAGTGGAATGGGCAAAAGCTGCGCGGAGATGCGTTTAGCTGCCTTGAGGGCGAGGTAACTGTCCCTCTGACAGCATCTGGCTGCCTCGAACCGGCTGATATCCTGTAACACCTGACTTACGATACCCTGAACCCTTTGCCTTGAACCAGGGGTCAGCGGAGATGCCTTAAGCAGAATGGAAAACCCTATGCCCACGCCTGTGGCAGCCCCGCAGACCCCCATGTAACCGCAGGCGCCTCCCGGTACCTTGCCACCCCGTTCCAAAGCGGTAAGTATGTGCTCGTCGCTTATATTGCCACCAAGATTGCGATAGGTGGTCACGATAATGGCAGGGACCATGGCATGGTGTTCCGGGCCGTGCATGGGGAAACACCTGTGGCTACGGATGGCCTGCATAAGGACTAACATATCCGTTTCACTGGACATAAGACAGGTTTGGCGTATGACCTTCAGGGGATCTGCGATATGACATGCATCACATACAAAATGTCCTTTTTCACAGCAATTATGGGCCAAAAATTTCTGCTGGCAGATATTGCAAGTTAGGGTGATGGGGGTATGAAAGTAATTTAACGGTGCGCCACAAATGAGGCAGCCATTGGAGTAAATCGTCTTTTGGACTTGAATGACATCCGTGCAGTCGCAGGGAGCTGAATCAGTCTCCGGAATGCAGCAATTGCACGAAGCATTTTTTGACAGGTTGGTGATGGCCCCGTTTTCGTCCAGCATCAAGATGCCTTTAGCTTCTAACTCCTCTGGTTTCAGGGGTAGCCGTATGGCAAGGCGTTGAATTGTTGCCGTCGGCACGAGATGGTTTTGTAGGATAACGGCATCTCCAGGGCCTGCACAGGTGATGAGTTGTTCATCTTTGAAAGAAGATCTTGACTTAAATGCCCTGAATGTGAGGGAATGGAACCAGTGGTCCTGTATCCTTCGATATGGAAAACGTTTTATGATTTCAAAACAGGTAAAGCCAGTTGTCTTGAGCACATTGAAGAGATATGTCTGCACCATGGCGCCTGCTATACATTCTCCAGAAAGACTGTGATTCGCTCGAATGCCGAGGCTTGGTTCACTATCTGTAACTACATCCGAGATAACGAGCCTTCCTTCGGGCTTCAATATTCGAAATATCTCACCAAAGACTCGGCGTTTGTTGCGGGTTAGATTGATCACGCAGTTGGATATGACCACATCAACACTCTCATTTGGAAGTGGAATGGATTCCATATTCCCCTTTAGAAATGTGATGTTGTCATATCCTAAATGCTCCGTGACCTGCGTTTTGGCGTTCCTGGCTATGTCGAGCATCTCATTCAGCATGTCCAATCCATAGACAGTGCCTGCTCTTTTCACCTGTTTTGCGGCCAAAAAGCATTCGACACCAGTTCCGCACCCCAGATCCAGGACAATCTCCCCGTGCTCTAAATGGGCATCCATCACTGGGCTTCCGCAGCCGTACATGCGTATTCGTGCCTCCTCTGGAATGAAGGCCAGCGCCTCGTCCTGGAGCTTTACTGGGTTTTTGATGTTTTCGTCCGGTTTTTTGGCACGTTCTGCATAGAATTCCGCCACTAACTGCTGGCTGTCCTGAGAGCCCACGGACAGAAGACAGTTACAGTGCGTAAAATTGATCTCTCTGGAAGGCGGACATTGGCTCGTTATATCGCCCATGCGCAGGATGATAGCCGGAATGGCCCCTGCATCGGCAACAGATTCGGGGATTTCACTGGTTATGGCTATGACTGCCATGGCCTTGTAAATGGGATAGTATGGGTCCTGGCTTAAGATAAAACCATTTTTTTCGTTTTTACCTGAGAGCATATGATCCAGGTCCCCTGTGCCTAAAATGGGATGCCACGGGTCCTTCGTGAGCCCAGGGATATCCTGCCACGATATCGCCCTTATTTCATTTAAACTCTGGCTGTTGAGCCAGACATGCCGCAGGCCATCGGAGATGTGGCCAGCCCTTAAATACTCCACATCTACTGCTGTAGGTGTTGAATAGATACTGGCATCGGGGCCTATGGTCAGGGACTCCCATCCGCCGTTTCCCGTGGCAAATGCGGTTCCGATGGGCGAAAACACCTGGGAACCCACGGCATTCAGGTTGTCCACGGAGATGTTCATTTCCTGCGCCATTTTTATTAGAGTTGAAATTTTGGGCAGCATAATCGCCTGAAATGCATTGGGTGCAAGGGGATTGATGTGCGGCTGAGCCCCTTTACCACGGGGAAAGTGCCACATCAGGTGCAGATTATAGATGTCTTTTTCCACCAGAAGCTTGAGCAACCCGTCCATCTCCGAAATATTCACCGAGTTTACGGCCGTTGCGATGCTGAAGGGGATATTTAGTCGTTTCAGTGCATCCATGCCTTTGATGGCGGCATCAAACATTCCATTTCCACGAATTGAATCATGGATGTGCCGTGGGCCATCTAAGCTGATCTGGAAGTGAATACGACTGCGGTCAAGGCCATTCAATGCCTTTTCATGCCGTTCAATAAGAGTACCGTTGGTCAGCACAGCGATATTGACAGGAAATTTGATCAGGATAGAGGATAGCATGTTTGGAAATTCGGGGTAAGCGAAAGGCTCTCCGCCGGTGAAAACCACAAGTTGAGCACCGAGATCGCAGGCATCCTTGATGGTCTCCAAAATGACTTGCCTCGAGAGGCTGCGACCTCTCCCTAACTGTTCCGAGAACAGGCAATGCCCGCAGCGCAGGTTGCAGGTATCCGTAATGTGAAACCAGAGCTCTTTGAGTGTGTCGGGGGCCTTCTGTCGTTTTCTGGAAGCAAGTGGTGTATGCGTTTTAGGAAGGGAAGAGAGCAGGGCAAGGGCTTTCTGTTCACATACGGCAAAGGGAAGGCCTGTTTCGCTTCGCAGAAGATTTACCATCCTGTCCAGGCTGTCCTGAGTCAGGTGAAGACGGCTGTAGGTCTGGCCGTGAATTATCGTCGATGCTTTGATGAAAGCGCTGTTCGAGAGCAGGGAGACTGCGTTTCCGTTCAAGACCGCCCAGCCCGGCTCGGATGGCAGAATGGCCAAGCGTGCGGATTTGTCGCCGGATGTTTCGATGGTTTCACATAAAAACAGTTCGATATTCATTTAACGCTCCGATAAAAAAAAACGAATGAGTTTGACCTGATTCTGCAAAGTGACTCTCCAGAATCCGTCCTTTTCCCAGCGTCTGGCAGATGTCATAATCTTTTTCCGCATTAAACATGGCTTTGATATGCGTCTTGCTCGCAACAGAAAATCTAAGTCTTCCATGGCTGCTGTTTCATCGAAACCACCGAGCCGTTCGAAGAACTCCCGTGTCACGAACATACCCTGATCCCCATAAGAAAGCCCCAAAATCCGAGAGCGAAATGCCACGCCCAGTTCCAATAGACGAAAGCGAATGCATAGGTTGTCCAGTCCAAAATCGAAGAACCCCCAATACTTTCCGCTGGTTATGGCCTGAAAAACGGCATCGGTATAGTGCTGTGGCAGTATGGTGTCCGCATGCAAGAAGAGGAAAACATCACCCCTTGCACTCCTTGCCCCCAAATTCATCTGTATAGCACGGCTTCGGCCCTGACTCTTTATGACTCGCGCCCCCATGGCCATGGAGATTTCCACCGTGTGGTCTCCACTTCCGCCGTCGATCACCAATACTTCCAATGGTGAATTTGCAAGGGCAGAAGCTATGGATTTGGCTATGTATATTTCTTCATTAAAGGCAGGGATGATGACACTCAAATTCATGATAGGATCTTGTAAAAATAGCCAAGTCCTCCCCTGTGTCTATGTCGCGAAGTGTGGGAAGCATGGCATAAGAGATGTTATGGTATCTACAGCGCCGGAGGGTCTGCTCTAATGTGTCCTCTCTGCTCCATGGAATATCTTGAAATAGAATGGGATTCGGAGCCTTCATGCCTATGAGATAATAACCGCCGTCCAGGGCAGGGCCGAAGACTACATCCCTGTCGGAAAGGGCTGATAGTGCATCTTGTAAGATTTCTTTCGTGAGTTCAGGGCAATCCGTGCCCATGAGCAGCATCTTTTCATAGCCCATATCGGACATCTGCTGAAAGGCATGGTGCATACGTGCCCCCAATTCTTCCCCATATTGTTTCAGCAACATCAATGGGTCATAAAAGAAGCGCCGGTCAAGGCCGCTTTTGATCCAGATGTGAGCCAGTTCTCTGTCGGCGCCATGAAAGAATACAATGCATTCGGCAACCCCTTCCCGTTGCAGTTGCATCACCATGTTTAGGGCATGGTATGTCATCTTTGTGTGAAGCTGGCAGGCCTTTTCCGCGCCGATGGTTGCCGCCAAACGGGTCTTTACCTGGCCTTGATAAGGATATTTGGTGAAAATTGCCACAGCATTGAAGGACATGGTCTATTGCCTTATATATCTGTTTTCCTGGACATGCGGCGTTTGAGCCAGATGGGTATCGATGATACTGCCACGATGAGCAGAATGCCTATCACAAAGGCCCATGAAAATCTGCCGCTCAACACATTCAGAAGGGAGCTGGAAAAGACCACATAGGCGATACATGCGGGGAGCATACAGAAGAAGCTGGTGATCACATAGTGGCTGATGGGAATGGGGGTCAGCCCAAATGCGTAATTCAGGAGATTAAATGGGAAAAGCGGAATAAGCCTTGTAAATGCCACGGCCTTCCATCCGTGGCGCCGCACCTGTTCGTGCAGGTGTCTCCATTTAGGGCCCTTGAGCTTAGAGATTATCCAGTTTCCAGCCAGATAGCGAGCCACCAGAAACGCTATCGTTGCACCGATGGTGGCCCCGGTAATGCTGTAGATCACACCATAAAACGGACCAAAAAGGATGCCACCGGCCAGTGTAATGGGCAGGCCAGGCAAGAACAGGGCAGGGGCCACAGCGTAGATGGCTATGTAGAGAATTGGGGCGTAGATGCCGGCGTTCTGCATTGTCTGCCTCAGATTTTCTGTGGTGAAGTGATCCATGAGGTGAAAATGGCGAATGCCCCAGGCCGTCAGGACCAGCATCAGCAGAACCAACAGGCGTTTGACCATGGTCGTGTAACCGGCAGGCTCTAATCTGGGTCTGGAGCGTGTGACCGATGCTTGAATCGTATCGCGAAAATAACTCTTCAAACGCAGGCGATTCAGGTAGGTAAAAGGGCTTCTGGAGACCTTTGCCCTCTTGCCGGTATCAACCTCATAAAGCAGATCTAAAATATGGTGGTTGGCAAGCCCTTTGGCATTCAGGCTTGCCGAGCAGCCAGCACAATAGGTGAGAATCTTTCTGCTCTCTGCGTCTTTTTTGCGGATGTCGCCCCAGTTTTCCGCGAATTCTTCGTTCAAAAAACCGACCGAGCCGCCTTCGCCACAACATACGGTCTTTTCGCGGGAGTGCTTCATCTCCTGAATGGAGATACCAAGACCGGAACCCAGCTCGCGCACCACATCCTGAACCCCTGCCTCCCAACGCATGACACAGGGATCGTGCACGGTAAAGACCTCATCTCCTTTTCGGTCCGCCGGTTTCAGATGGTATCGAAATATCTCATAAACGGTAAGGGTTCTAATCCCCCTCCCATAGGTATTGAAGACCTTGAAGCAATTCGGGCAGGCGACAACCACTTGGTTGATACCATTTTTCGACAAAAAATCCGTGAGTTCTGAAAAATACTTCAAAAATCTCTCATGCTCTCCAAGATCGTGTGAAGGTTTAGTGCAGCAGTCCAGAACGATGCCTATGTTGGGAATCAGGCCCTGTAATTTGGAAAAGGTGTGCTTGAGCTGTTCAGGACGAGTTCCCGGCAGACTGCACCCCGGAAAAAATACGGTCTCGCAGTTGGCCGGCAGGGCATAAAAGGTGAAAAGTGGGGATACACCCCTCTTTTCATAGCCGCGAATCACATTGTGCTCAGAAAATATTATGCCTTTTTTATGGGCAATTCTGCGCAGTTCCAGCATCCATCTGTCTGTCTCCAGTCCTTTTGGGCATAGTGCCTGACATAGGCCGCACAGGCTGCACTCAAAGGCGGTGCTCTCATCCAATTTGCCCACAAGGGCATTCACGGCCATCTCTCTGGGGCTCTTGAATCCTTTGAGGAACGCACAGTCCTTCTGGCAGAGACCGCATTCCACACAGTCTTTGGCTATCTTTTCAGCAAATATTCGGGCATCTGGTGTCAGACCAGAATCTGAAAGGGGATAGCCAACTATTTTAGCTTGTTCCATTCCTCGATACCTCCTTCAAAATTTACGGCAGTCTGACCTGTGGAGATGGTGTGCGCCAACCATGCCCAGGCGGAACGGATTCCGCCCGTGCAATAATATACGGTCTTTTTAGTGGAATCGATTTTGTATTCCGACATGAGTTTCTGGAATTCCTCATGTGTGATCATGTGGTGCTCTGGGCCTCTATAAAAGCGCTCCCATGGAATGTGGACCGCACCGGGGATGTGGCCCATGAGCCATTCAAGATTGGAGCGCACATCTATGATGTTTATGGCCTTTTCAGACCTCAACTCCTGTGCTGTGATATTTATGGCACTGTTGAGCTTTATAGCATATCCTTGACTTTTTTGTCTTTTATTCTGAAAAACACCCTGTTCAATAGCACCGTTTATCGCCTTCCATCCCTGAATACCACTGTTTAACAGCCTGATTTCCCCTTTATGTCCAAGCCACGCAAACATCCAGCAGACCCATGCCTCACCACCCCAGCTCCTGTCTGCGTCGCCATAGGCCACTATGGGTGTGTTTTCATCAATTCCCAAGTTTTTTAAGGCAATTGCCAGACGATCTGCAGACCATATGCGATATTTGACACCATGAGCATCGGTTTCGGTGTAATCCTCCCAAGAAAAAGGAATGGCACCTGGAATATGCCCTTTTTCATACTCGTTTTTGGGCCTGGCATCTAAAATGGTATTGTAGTTACTGAAATTGCGTTGTAATTCTGATGGCTCTAAAAGTGAAACGCCACCTGTCGCCTGTGCAAACGAGGAGAGTAACATGCAGATCAACAGCATGGCCAACATATCCAACCGCATAAAATCTGTGATATGTGTCAATATTTTTTTCATTCTTCTATGCTACTCCTTTCTGTTCATAACATTTCTGCCGCATTCTTTTGTATGCCTTGTTACCTGTAGCGCAATCATCCTCTCCAATGTGCTGATCCTGATATATTTGCTCGAGCGATATGGTATCGAGCTGCCTTTTGGAATTGTTTTAAGCATCGCTATCATACTTCGCATTGCATTTGCGCTTAAAGCACCGGAGCTTTCCGATGATATTTATCGTTATTTATGGGATGGAATCATTTTTAATAATGGTATCAATCCATATGCCTTTACTCCTATAGATATATATAAATCATTGCCAGAATATGGTGAGTTATTTCATAAACTCAATCATAATGATTTTTTTACTATCTATCCGCCTGTCAGCCAATTGTTCTTTGGAATTTCTACTTATATCTCCAAAAATTTAGTTGGCATGAAGATATTGCTTTCCATACTTGATGCTATCACATGTTTTTTTATTTATATATTGCTTAAATCATTTTATCGATCTACATCATTCAGTCTTCTTTATGCCTTTAATCCATTGGTTGTAATAGAAATAAGCGGTTCGGGGCATATAGATGGATTGGGAGTATTTTTTTTAGCATTCTGTATGTTTTTATTGAGCCGGCATGTCTTGCCTAATGATAAAAAAATAAATTACGAATTTTCTCTTAAATATACTGTAATAATTGCCGCTATTAGTATATCGTTTGCTTTTGCTGTATTAACCAAGCTGTTTCCACTGGTATTTCTGCCGTTATTTGTCTTTTTATTGCCCATCAAGCTATTTTTGCTGTTTTTTTTGGTTTTCATGTTCACAATAATTGGCATGATAACTGTTTTCTATCCAGATATCATGAATATGTTGACCACACTTTCTATTTATACCGCCAACTGGGAATTCTCTAATATCCTCTTCAAGATATTGCATGCAATTTCCAATTCTGCCGTGATACCACGCGTTATACTTGTAATTTTTTTTGTAGCTTGTCTGGTCTTAATTTATAAAAAATTTATTCCATTGCTTTTGAATTATTCATTGAATGCATTTATTTCAGCCTGTTATTATATTTCATTTGCATTTCTTGTCTTTTATCCAACACTTCATCCATGGTATGGTTTATATATGATATTATTTCTTCCGTTTGTTATGCGTATTGATGGCATCGTATTTTCATTCAGTTTGTTGCTTTTGTATCGTGTCATGTCTCTCTATGTTTCAGACAGGATATGGTTCGATGACTGGTTTATGGCGTCTCTGGTGCTGCTCGGCCCTCTTGCATCCATGTGTTTAAGCCTGTTGTGCGCACATGTTTGCCGACTTCCGGCTTTTATGTCCACCCTTCACGACAAATAGGAATATCCACATCAGGATTTTGTAGCCTGCAAGTAGTGTTCCTTTGATTGTTCCTGCAATTTTTGGCTTTCCATGCCTTCTTTGTTTATAACTAACCGGAACTTCAGTATATTTTATTCCAGCCTGTAGTGCCTTGAGTTGCATCTCAACGGTCCAGCCATAGTCTTTATCCTGCATGTGCAACGATAAAAGCGTTTCGAGCTCAATGGCCCTGTAGGGTCCTAAGTCTGTAAACCGTGCATTCCAGATAAGGCGCATGAGTTTTGTTGCTAACAGGTTGCCGAATCGCTGTGCAAAGGTCATTGCACCTGGTTCCACATACCCTGACTTTCGACTTCCAATAACCAGCTGATAGCCGTTATTGACGATCGTGGCTATCAGGGTTTCCATCTCAGCGGGGTCATCGCTTCCATCCCCTGACACGAAGATAATGATAGCTTTTTCATGGTGGGCGAGCAGTTCTATGGCTGCAAGACATGCAGAGCCATAGCCACGGCTTTCGGCACGGGAGACCATGGCGCCGAGTTTCATAGCGACTTCATCGGTACCATCAGTGGAGCCGTTGTCGGCAACCACCACCCGATCCACAAACGAGGGCATCGCCTCGATTATGCCCGGTAGATTTTCCGCTTCGTTCAGGGCAGGTATGATCACAAAAATATGATAGTTTCCATACATAATTTAACTTTTGCCTTATAATTATGAAAAAGAATGGAGTCAAATTGAAAAAAACTATGATTTTTGAGAATAAGATAGATTATAGCTATTTTACAGGCGGGCTTTCTCGTAGTTAATTTCTATCATGGAATCGTGTTTTAATGTTAACTCATTGTTGTTCCCCCTTGTTGTAATACATTTTTCTGCCATGGTCTTGATGAGTGTCTATGGAGTCTATCGTCTTCGACAGATACTTTTGTGGCGCAGGGTTTACCACCAGCCCCACGGACATTCCTCTGAAAAAATGTTGCATTTTCCTCATGTTTTGGTGCAGATTCCCCTTTACAACGAGCGATTCGTGGCCTTTCGCATCATTCAGGCGGTCTGCGCACTGGATTGGCCCAGAGACAGGCTCGAGATACAGGTACTGGACGACTCCACCGATGAGACGAAGACAGTGGTGGACAGGGAGGTGGCGCTTCAGCGAGCTCGTGGGCTTAATATACAGGTCATTCGCAGGAAGGAACGCATCGGCTTCAAGGCAGGCGCCCTTGCATATGGCATGGAGTTCAGTGATGCGCCGTTTATTGCCATATTCGATGCGGATTTCATTCCACCAAGGGATTTCTTGATGCGCACCATGCCATGTTTTAATGACGATGGTATCGGTTTTGTGCAGGCGAGGTGGGGATTTTTAAACGAAAATAACTCCTGGTTCACACGGATACAGGCCGTGCTTTTGGCTGCTCATTTCGGGGTGGAGCAGTTTTTGCGTTATCATCGAGGGCTTTTCATGAACTTCAACGGCACTGCCGGTGTGTGGCGCAGGTCTGCCATAGAGTCTGCCGGCGGATGGAGCTCCGATACCGTAACAGAGGACTTAGAGTTGAGTTTTCGAGCATACTTGGCCGGCTGGCGGACGGTATATCTGGATTCCCTCGAGGTGCCGTCAGAGCTTCCAGTGACTGTGCAGGCACTGAAGAATCAGCAGAAGCGCTGGGCCAAGGGTTCCATTCAGACAGCTAAAAAGCTGCTGATTCCCATCTGGCGTTCCTCATGCCGGTTAGAGCAGAAGATAGAGGCAACTATGCACCTTCTGGGTAACTGCGGTTGGATTCTGGGCGCGGTTATCTTTCTCACATTGTATCCTGCCCTCATTTTACGCACTGAGATAGGGCCCTATCAGATGCTGCGTCTGGAGATACCACTCTTTCTGTGCGCAACGGTGTTTCTGCTCCTGTATTTTTATCTCCACGAGCGCCTGGGCCGCAAAAGAGGCCTTTTCTCTACCCTCTGGGTCTTCTTTCTCCTGCCTGCCTTTGGCATGGGGCTTGCGCCTTCTGTAACCATGGGTGTCTTGGAGGGGCTCAATGGTTTCGGCGGGGTCTTTGTGCGCACTCCCAAATTGGGCGATATGCCTCTCAAGGCTATCTATACCTATTCCAGTCTGCGCATTTCCAGTTTTCTTTTGTATCTTTTTTTGTTTTGTTACGGCTGCCTGCCCATTGTATTCGCCCTGCAACACGCCACATTTCTGGCCATTCCGCTTCTCTCCATCTTTCCTCTGGGATTTTTTCTGATGCTCGTAGCGGAATTCAGGGACGCTCGTAACATGCTTAAACCAATAAGTGGAAGTCAGGCCGAGTGTACAAGTCTGCCCCTGTAATGACACATGATTTTACAAAAAATGTAATGGATATGTAACACTGTGGCTGTTATATTTCATTTAGTTTTCAATGCCAAAATTCTTACAGGTGGTAATGTTATGGCCAAACAGCGAATCTGCATTATAGAAGACGAAGAAGACATCGCCGAACTCATTCGCTTCACTCTGGAGCAGGCCAGATTCGACACGCTTCTACTGCCCACTGGTACCAATGCAATCAAAAAGATACAGGAATTCAAACCAGATATTATCCTGTTGGACCTCATGTTGCCCGATGCAGACGGCCTTGACATCTGTAAATCCCTTAAAAAAGATGCATCTCTTTTACATATCCCAGTGATTATGCTGACCGCCAAAGGCACGGAGATGGACCGCATTGTTGGCTTTGAGCTTGGGGCAGACGACTACATCGTCAAACCCTTCAGTACACGCGAGCTTGTATTGCGCATCAAGGCCATTTTGTCCCGCCTCTCTGCCACCACCGACATGTCTCCATTGGATGTCATCAATCATGGCATCATTTTTATGGATGTCTCACGCCATATGGTGCAGGTGGATGGTAAAGATATAGAATTAACGGCAACGGAATTCAAGCTGCTGCACGAGTTCATGACCAACATCGGCAGAGTTAGGACGCGAGAGGTGCTGCTCGATCGAGTATGGGGCTATTCATTTGATGGATATGCCCGCACTGTGGATACCCATATCCGCAGACTTCGCCAGAAATTGGGGCCTGCCATGGACTATATAGAGACCATACGAGGCGTGGGTTATCGTTTCAATGTTGCATGAAGCCCTGTATTCCGCCATTGTATGCCTGGCCGTATTTCTGGGATACAGACTTGCAACTTACCGTTTTTCTGCAGAAATATCTCTTGCAAAAGAGGTAACATCCCTTCTTGACAGGCTCAAGAGGATCGCTGGTATAGAAGACATTTCCGCCTCTGATGACGTAATTTCAAGGATTGACGCCTGGCTTCAACAATTTGCCTTTCAACACAATCTGCTCAAAGAGATAGCGAAAATCACGCACGATGGTGTTCTGATTCTGCGAAATGATACGATCCTATTCATAAATCCTGTGCTCATGAGGATGCTAAATATACCTGGATGCCAGGAAAAATGGCTTGGCAGGTCGTTATTGGAAATATGCCGATATCGGCTTGTGCAAAAAGGGGTTTCGGAGTGGCAGGATTCCAAAGAAAAACAATCAGTCGTTCTGGAGATGCAGGAAGGCGTCTTCAATGTGGAGATATTCGGCATCATGGACGATTCCCTTGTAATGCTTCTCTGGCAAGACATCACTGCTGTTCGTAAGGCCGATGCCCATGGAAAGGAGTTGGTGGCAAACGTTGCTCATCAGCTGCGCACTCCAATCACCGTCATTCGAGGTTATGCGGAGACCCTGCTGGACAACGAGTCCTGCGATGAGAGTGCACTGAGGCGTTTTCTCGAGGTAATTCTTCGCAATTCCAAGAGGTTATCTAGATTCATAGAAGACATTTTGACCATTTCTATGCTGGACAACAAAGGCATAACTCAAAAAGAACCCATGGAAATAGCTGAGTTATTAGCTGCAGCAATAGAGATGACCATGGAAGAGGCAAGGGCAAAGGGAGTAAAAATCGATGTGGAAAATAAAGTGAGTAACGATGTTGTAATCTATGCATCTTCGTTAATGGAACAGGCGGTATTCAATGTATTACACAACGCAATTAAATACACGCCCTCAAATTCCACTGTCAGGGTATTGGCCGCTGCAAATCATCAGCGTGTGTTACTTAGTATAACCGATCAAGGTCCTGGTATTCCTCAAGAAATGCGACGCCTTATCTTTGATCGTTTTTTTCGTATTGCATCAGGTCCTCAACCGGCTGGAAGCGGCCTGGGGCTGGCTATAGCAAAAGAGGTAATAACCGCCCATGGCGGCCGCATCTATGTGGAGAATGAGGGCAACGCCGGGGGCAGCACCTTTGTTATAGAATTGCCGCTTACTGCTTCGCCTTCATAGAACACACCTGCGCCCGTTCAGCTCGACTAACGATTTTTTCGAGACCCCCTAAATAAGATGAAATGCCTTGCTTTTTATGGGCATATGCTTATAATTATGAAAGTCTTATCATTTCAGATTCAGGAGGTTTTTTTATGAAAGTAGCTATTCCATCAAGGGATGGTCGCGTGGACGATCACTTCGGGCACTGTGATTATTTTTCCATATTCACTGTCAACGATGCCGGGGAGGTGGTGGCAGAGGAGTCCCTCAAGTCGCCCGCGGGCTGCGGTTGTAAATCGGGTGTGGCCGTGGATTTGGCCAAGAAAGACGTTAAGGTCATGCTGGCCGGTAATATGGGTGAAGGCGCCAAGAACGTGCTGGAAAGCAACGGCATTCAAGTGGTTCGAGGCTGCTCAGGAGACGTAAGGTCGGTGCTTAACTCATGGCTTGCGGGAAATCTGAAGGATTCTGGCATATCGTGTAGTCATCACGAATGCCACTGATTATAGTTTGAGTTGGGCTGGCCTTAATCTGCCAGCCTGATTTTAATTAGCCTAATCGAAATTTACCTAATCGAAATTTACCTAATTGGAATTTAATTGATGGCTGAGCTCCTCTTTGAGCTCGGCCCCTTCTTCTATGGCGCGCATGAAATTCTGAATCTGGTCGCGTAGTTTGTTGAGATTTTCTCGGTAAATACGCAGAAGCCGCCTGTTTTCCTCGGCAATTCGGTCTCCCTTTTTTTCTGCCTCGTTTAAAATTCGGCTGGCTTCAAGCCTTGCCTTTTCCAGCAGTATTTCCGCCTCCTTCTCAGCCTGCTTGCGCAGTTCGTCGGAGAGCTTTTGGGCCGCTGTGAGCACGGCTTTGAAATCCTCTTCCTTGGCCCGGTATTCCTCGAGTTTTGTGGTGTTTTGCGCCAGTTGCGCCTTCAAGGCGTTTCTTTCCTTTATGACCTGTGTAAGCTCTTCAGCCACCTCTTCGAGAAACGCACTCACCTCATCCGGATCCACGCCTAACAGCTTGGTCTTGAATTCCTTTTCCAGTATGTCGTTGGGTGCAATGGCCATGAAGTTTTCTCCTTTACATGAGCCTGAAGGCCAGGGATTTGAGGGTGTTTATAAGAAAGCTCTGCACAAACACTATGGCAAGAATGAGGACCATAGGTGAAAAATCGATGCCGCCGAAATGCAGAGGGAGAATGCGCCTGATTCTGTAGAGAACAGGATCGGTTACACTGTAAAGAAAACGCACTATGGGGTTGTATGGATCGGGATTGACCCACGAGATTACAGCCCTGGCTATGAGTATCCACATGTAGAGGCTCAAAGTCAGGTCTAAAATGGTAGCCACTGCGTTTATTAAATGCCCTAAAATGAACATATTTTCTCCTTTTATCCCTTGCCGAACGGGCATACAGGATATCTACAGGTCTTACATGACAGGCACAGGCCGCCATGTCCCATTGCCGCAATCTCCCTGCGGGTGATGCGTTCACCGGCCAGGATTCGAGGCAAAACCAGATCGAACACAGTGATCTTGAAGAACATGCCGCAGGCCGGAATGCCGACTATGGGAATATCGTTCAGATAACTTACAAGGAACATGGCGCCTGGAAGCACAGGAGAGCCGTAACAGATGTCCGTGGCGCCTGCCCTGGCAATGGCCACACGAGTTACATCGTCAGGGTCAACGGACATGCCCCCTGTGCAAAGCACCATCTCAGCGCCCTTTGAAACAGCGGTCTGTATCTCTCGTGTGATAATGTCTATATCATCGGGCGCAAGAGTCTGATACACCACATCTATACCGAATTGCTGCATCTTTTCCGTCATCACAGGGCAGAAGGCGTCTTTTATGCGGCCCTCATAGACCTCTCTGCCAGTGACCACAATAGCTGCCTTTTTTATGTGCCACGGCAACACCTTCACCAGTCCTCGTGCATCTTCTGCTATTTTAACTGCCTCATGCACGATGTCTTTCTTTATTACCAGAGGAATGGCCCTGCCCGCAGCCACGGTCTTTTGGGGTGTGACAACGGTATTGTCGTGCAAAGTGGCCAACATTACTTCGCCCAGCATATTGAAGCGGCAAAGCGCCTCCTGTTCTACTTGCAAAAGTCCTGAAATGGTGCTTTTGAAACCAACCTTGCCCTCTGAAGGCTGGTCATCATAAGTGATATTTTCGCCTGCTATGGCCTTTGCCAGAAGCATGGCCGCATCGTTTTCATGGTATTCGTCATCAGAAAGCGTAAGCACATAGATATGATTTTTGCCAAGGCGTTTCAGGTGTTCCACATCTTCAGGCCGAATCACATGGCCTTTTCGAAAGGCCGGCCCCTTTTTCTCACCCCTTACAATCTCGGTGATGTCGTGAGGCAGCACCATGCCCACTGCCTCTTCCACAGGAATGGTTTTCATTTCATGCCTCCAGGATTTCATAATAACTGCCAGTTAAGCAGTTTTTACACAAAATTGTGCCGTCTTTTTGCACATCGCGACAGTCTTGAACATACTCGCCGCAGCGGCTGCACTGCACTCGCCGCAAAGGCCTGCCAGGAAGGTCGCAAGAAGGCACGTTTACCTTTACTTTTCGCACTTCAAACAGCTCCTCATCCGTCATTCTTTTGTATGCCTCCAGCTGTCTTTTATATTTGTCTTCGATTTCAGGGCAATATCTATCGGCTAATTCTCGTGCCTCTTCTCTGGCCAGAATGCGATAACCTATACCATCGCGAGCTCGCACAAATGTGGCAGCCATCTTGCCGAAGTCCAGAAATTTGAGGGAGCGTTTGCCCAGAGTGGCGCCCGTGACGGACTGAATGGCATCAGTTGCGCAGCGATCTATCTCCACATATACCAGAAACTCCTTGCGCTGTCGGCCCTTGGAATCAGTGATGCCCAAAAGTTTAAGCCCTAAAATAGCAAGCCTCACTCCCAAGACCTGGCCTGCGCACAGATGGCCATGCACACGCACAGATTCCTCGAGCAGGGAATCGAAATCGTATGAATCAAAAGAAAAACTTGAGTCCAATTTCATAAACGCTCCTATATAACATTAGACCAGAGACCATGAGAGGTACAGCTATTTGAGTTTTTATAATTAATCTGATTACATTTTTGTTGCAACATAATAACAGCATCAAATTCGCGCCATTTTTTGCCAACCTGCACAGGCCTTATCTGATATTCGCAGCCCTTCATCATATTATATTCATAATAACTTGATATTTGACATATGTTAGTTAAAATCAACCCGAGTTTTCAAATGAATTGAAAAGGAGGGATTATGTTGAAAGTAGTAAAAAAATTTTAAGTTCGATGTTATTGCTGCACTTGTCCTTGCGTTTTTGTTTGGAATATTGTGTCAAACGGTGCCAGCCAGTGCAAAGGATGTCAAAATCGGTTTTGTGCTGAGCATGACCGGCGGCGGCGCTGTTTACGGCGCAACTCAGAAAAATGGTGCTCAGTTAGCTATCGACGAAATCAATGTGGCTGCTGGCAAGGATGGTCTAAAGATCGTTCCCATTTTTGAAGATGATGCCAGCACACCTCAGCAGGGTATCAACGTTTTCAATAAATTCATCAAGGGCGACAAGGTTTCCTTGATTATTGGCCCAACATTGAGTAATACAGCTCAAGTCACGGATCGTATAGCCCAGCAGGAAGGCGTTCCGGTCCTGGCTGTCAGCAATACAGCCAAAGGAATTACTGATATCGGAGACTATATCTTTAGAGATTCCCTTACCGAGGCAGTGGTAATTCCAAATACCATCAATATGGTCAAGGAAAAATTGCACATATCAAAGGTTGCATTGCTCTACGGAAATGATGATGCCTTTACAAAAGGCGGTTACGAGGCCTTTAAGTCAGCGCTAACAAAGGCTGGCATAGAGATATTGAGCGAACAGACCTTTGCCAAGGGTGACCGGGATTTCTCGCCTCAATTGACTCAGATCAAGAGCAAAAATCCTGATGCCATCGTTGTGTCCGCCCTGGCGGAGGAGGCCTCTGGAATTGTAAGTCAGGCCAGACAACTGGGTATTTCAAAGAGTGTGCCCATTATAGGCGGAAATGGCTTCAATTCTCCAGCCCTGATCAAGAATGCTGGTGAGGCTGCGGAGGGTGTTATCGTAGGCGCTGCATGGAATTCAGCCTCAGCCAATCCACTTAATCGAAAGTTTGTGGAGGCATTTACCGCCAAATACAACAGCCCACCTGACCAGTTTGCAGCACAGGCATATGCAGGTGTCTATATCGCATATCATGCCATCAAAAATGCCAGTCCTCCTGATAATCGCAAGGCCATTCGCGATGCCCTGGCTCAAATCAAAAATCTGGACACTATACTGGGCAAATTTTCCTTCACTGCAAATCGCGATGCGGATCACACACCCGTTGTTCAGCAGGTCAAGGGCGGTAAGTTTGTAGTATTTGGCGAATAAAAACGTGCTGCGGCCATGAGTCTGTTTGTACAGCAACTAATTAACGGTCTTTTTATAGGCAGTGTGTACGGCCTTTTTGCATTGGGCTATACGCTTGTCTTTGGAGTGCTTGATATACTGAACATGGCCCATGCCGCTGTTTTCACACTGGCCGGGCTTGGTGCATTGTGGCTGGTTCAGAGCCTGGGTATGACCATCTGGCTGGCCTTTCCATTGGCGGTGTTGGGCGCAGGCCTGCTCGGCTTGCTTATAAATGCCTGCGCCTTTATGCCATTGCGCAATCGGCCGGATACATACTTTTCTGGTCTGATCTCCAGTATCGCCTTGTCCATTATCTTTGAAAGTGTGGCATTGGGGCTGTTTGGAGCCCGCACAGTACGTTTCCCTCAAGGAACAGTGCCGGTAAACATCTGGCAGTTCGGCGGTATCACCATTACATCTCTGCAGGTTGGAATTGTCTTGACTGCTGCAATCCTGATGGTGCTATTGACACAATTTTTGAAACGAAGCCGAGTAGGCAAGGCAATACGGGCAGTGGCTGAAAATGACCGCGCAGCACGTTTACTGGGCATCAATGTGAATGGAATCATCGCATTGACATTTTTCATTTCATCTGCCCTGGGAGGTGCGGCTGGAATTCTTTTTGGTCTGTATTTTGATTCACTTTCGCCTGATATGGGACGTTCCATCGAGCTCAAAGGCCTTGCAGTCATTGTACTTGGAGGCATGGGAAGTATTCCTGGAGCAATTCTTGGTGGACTGGCGTTTGGATTGAGCGAGGTGCTGACAGTGGCCATTACTGGCACATCGAATATGCGTGATGCAGTAGCCTTTACTCTGCTCTTCACCATTTTGCTTTTGCGTCCTTCCGGTATTTTGGGCCGAGGACGTGTGCGCGAGATATGAAGCTGGCATGCTAACAAATCAATTTTTTTTATGATCTCGAATTGTTAATAAACAGATGGCAGAAGCTTTCTATCATTTTTTCGACATATACGGCAGCCTGATGGGATTTATCGGCATTAACGCCATACTTGCCTTGAGTCTCTATGTGACACTGTCTGCCGGCCAGCTCTCTCTTGGCAATGCAGCATTTGCAGGTATTGGTGGCTATACATCTGGCATACTTTCCGTACATTTTGGTTTTCCCTATTTGGCCTCCATTGCAGCAGGAGCTATTCTGCCAGGATTGTTCAGTATTTTGATAGGACTGCCTGTGCTTCGCCTGCGAGGCGTATTCCTGGCCATAGCAACCTTGAGCTTTGGAGAAGTGGTGCGCATTGTGGTTTTGAACCTCAAAATTACAGGCGGCGCAGAAGGCCTTATAGGTATACCCAATTCCACAAGGATTTGGTTTATCTATGTGGTGCTTGCTATCGTAAGCTATTTCGTTGCAACGCTTCGCCAATCCAAAATAGGATGGAGTTTTGAAAGTATTCGAGAGGATGAGACAGCTGCAGCGGCGTTAGGCATAAACACCACATTTTATAAAACTTTGGCATTTGCCACAGGAGCAGCTATTGCCGGTCTTGCTGGCGCTCTATACGCACATCTCAATTTATATCATTGCACCAGGGGAGTTTGGTTTCTTTGCTGCCGTCCAGTTGTTGATATACAATATCGTAGGAGGAACCAGAATCTGGTACGGTCCCATTTTAGGAGCGGCCCTTCTGACCTCTCTTCCTGAGATACTGCGTGCAACAGGCATAACCGCAGGGCCTGTGAGATTGTTCGTGAACGGACTCATTTTGCTGCTGGTGATTCTGTTTCTACCCAATGGCTTGGCATCATTTTTTTCACGCATAAAAAGTCGGCCAGCCACTTCTGGCACAAACAGAGCCGGGGCTTTACAGAACTAATCCATGTTACTGGAAATCAAAAATATAACTCGCATGTTTGGCGGCATCTGTGCCCTTTACGAGGTTTCTTTTGCTGTCAAGCAGGGAGAGGTGCATGGCTTGATTGGGCCAAACGGTGCCGGGAAAACCACCCTCATAAACATTTTGAGCGGAATCATACCTCCAACATCAGGCGAAGTCCGTTATGCAGGCCAGCAGATTCAGTCCTTGTCCATTCATCGAGTGGCTGCTCTGGGAATAGCCAGGACCTTTCAGAATATACGGCTATTTTCTGCCATGACTTGCCTTGAAAATGTCCTTGCAGGCCAGCATCTGGTAGCGAAACGGCCGCTTTTACCCCGTCTTTTGCGTTTGCCCTCTGTAAGGCATGAAGAACAGGAATATCGTGAAAAGGCGATGGAGACACTGGCACGAGTCCAGTTGGAACACCGTGCTGATGTTCAGGCCAAAAATCTCTCATATGGAGAGCGGCGACGCCTTGAAATTGCCCGTGCCCTTGCATCAAATCCCAAATTGCTGCTGCTGGATGAACCAGTGGCAGGCATGAGGCAACAGGAACTGGTGCAAGTGGCTGAGCTCATCAAATCCCTTGTTGCTGACGGAATGACTATTCTTCTCATTGAACATAACATGCCATTTGTGATGGAGTTGTGTGCTCGCATTACGGTCCTCAATTTCGGTCAAACCATTATAACAGGCTCGTCTGAAGAAGTGCGTTCTCATCCGAATGTAATCGAGGCCTATCTGGGTGCCCCCAATGTTTATGCTTGAAACTATAAATATTGCGGTTAGTTATGGTGCGGCTGAAGCCGTAAGGGATATCTCTTTTAAAGTGGCTGAAGGCTCTGTGGTTACCCTGATCGGCCCCAATGGAGCTGGCAAAACCACTATACTCAATGCCATTAGCGGAATTGTGCCAGTAAAATCCGGTAGCATTCTGATGGGTGGTCAGGATATCACTAAAATGAGTGCGCACCGCCGTGTTGAGGCTGGGCTTATACACGTACCTGAGGGCAGACTTGTGCTTGCAGGAATGACTGTGCGAGAAAATCTTGAAATGGGCGGATATTGCCGGCCACGAAGCGAGGTATTGACTGCCATCAAACACATGGAGGAACGTTTTCCCATACTGGGAGAACGCAGGCATGCGATGGCAGGTACGCTTTCAGGTGGCGAACAACAGATGCTCGCCATTGCAAGGGGGTTGATGGCAAAACCAAAGATTCTGCTTCTGGATGAACCTTCTCTTGGTCTTGCCCCTCTGGTGGTAAAGGATGTATTTGACCTGATCTGTGAGCTGAAAAACAGCGGTCAGACAATTTTACTTGTGGAGCAAAATGCTCGACTTGCGCTATCGGTCTCATCCTATGCCTATGTGATAGAAAGCGGTAACGTTGTCTTGCAAGGGCCTTCAAAAAAACTCCAATCTGATTCAGCAGTCATACGCTCTTATCTTGGTCAGGCGATTTCCTGACATTTTGCTTTGCATTGTCCGTGCTATAAGATAATTTATCTTGACTCTCAATGCCTTTCACAATATATTTTTGTTGGTAATTGTTACTAATTTGAATTTTATTGCAAATAGGTTTTTAATGCGGATTAACTCCATTGCCATTCTTTGGTTCTGTGTGCTTTGTTTCTTTGCTGCCTTTGCCCATGCAAAGGAGGTTTTGAAGCTGGGTGTCCTTGTCTATGAAGACAAAAATGCAGTTCAAAAGCAGTATGAGCCGGTGATCGCTGCCCTAAATACAGAATTATCCTCCATCGAAATACAAATGGAGGTCCTCACACAGCAAGAGCTGAATACCGCAGTGGAAGATGAAACCATAGACCTGGTTACCACCAATCCGGTGCACTTTTTTCTTTTGTCACATCGATATCATCCACTAAGGCTTTTGGCAACACAGATCAAGGAAATAAACGGCAAAGCGACTCCCCTTCTGGGTGGAGTCATCTTTACACGCTCAGACAGACAGGACATCAACAACCTACAAGACCTGATGTCGCGCACCATTGCATGTCCAGGCAGATATTTTCTGGGCGGCTTTGCCCTTCAGGCCCATGAACTCCTGCGTGCAGGCATAAAGATCACGGACTGGGCAAGGAGTATTCTGGAATTGCACGACCATTATGCAGTGGTTCAGGCCGTGTTAAACGGCCAGGCGGATGCGGGTTTTGTGCGCACAGGCGTGCTGGAGGACCTATTTGCAGATGGTGCTTTGCAGCCATCGGAGATTCGCGTCATAAACTCACAGCACTATGCGGACTTTCCCTTTCTTGTCTCCACAGGCCTTTATCCCGAGTGGCCCATAGCTGCCCTGCCACATGTGAACGATTCCATATGCAACCTGCTTACCATCGCTCTGTTGAAAATCAAATCTGCCACACCGTCTGATAAAACTACCTCTTATGTGGCCGGCTATACCCTGCCTTTGAGCTATGAAGGTGTAAAAAATATAGTAATGACCTTGAACTTTCCTGAATTGAGCCCTGTAGAGCTTTTCTGGAATGACCTCATTCATACAAACAAGTGGCAGGCATACCTGATAATCGGCGGTCTGTTGCTTATATGTGTATTGATTTTACTTTTGGGCCTTGCCCTGTTGCAGACAACTGAAGAAAGGCAGCGCATTCGGGCCATGCTGAATGGCATACCGTATCCAGGGCTATTGGTGAGCAGAGAACATCGCATTTTGGCCATAAATGACGCTGCCAGAGAGTTTTTTCAGGCTGAAGAGAGTAAGTATTGCTTTGAACAGCTTTGGCATTGTGAGTTCTTGCCAGAAGATCAAAAGGAAATATGTAAAAAGGGACTTCATTCCTCAAAGATGTGCTGTGTCTTTTGCATGTCCGATGAGGCCCTGGACACTGGTAAAATTGTGAGAAGGGAACTTTTTATTCGCGATCACTATTGGGATTCCTGGTGGGTGCCCATAGACTCATCTACATTTTTACACTATTTCGTGGACATAACCGAGTATAAAGAACGAGAAAAACGGCTTAAAGAGGCTCAAAGCTTTTTGCGAGAAATAGCGGACACTGTGCAGGACATGATTTGGGTAAAGGATGTGAACAAACGCTATCTGTTTACCAACAAGGCCATCTGTGAAAAACTCCTTTGCGCATCAGACACCAATGAGCCTCTGGGCAAGACAGACCTCTTCTTTGCTGAGCGCATTCGCGCCGAACGGCCCGATGACAAGACCTGGCATACCTTTGGTGAGATCTGTCAGGATTCTGATTCCATCGTCATATCCACAGGCAAGCCGAGTAGGTTTGAGGAGTTTGGCAATGTGAGAGGAAAATATCTGTGCCTGGATGTGATAAAGATGCCGTTTTTTGATGAAAACGGTGATATTATAGCGGTAGTGGGCTCTGCGCGAGACATTACGAAAGACAAGGAACTGGAACGGGAAAAGGAACTCCTGAAAAAAAGACTGCAACAGAGCGCCAAGATGGAGGCCATCGGCATCATGGCCGGAGGCATTGCCCACAACTTCAACAATCTGCTTCAGGTGATTACGGGTTATTCCCAGCTTCTTGCCCAGAGGATGCCTGCGGAGGACGCAGTTGCCAGACGCGGCCTGAATCAGATAAGGCAATCCTGCGAGAGGGCTGCTGAGCTTGTGCGTAGTCTCATGGCCTTTTCACGCAAGATAGAATATGCGATCACGGAATTAAATCTCAATAACGAGATACTAACTGTGCAGGAGATATTGAAAAATACCCTTGTCAAGACCATAAAACTAAATATCGATCTGGAACAAAACCTCTGGACCATCAAGGCCGATGCAACCCAACTTCAGACAGTGCTTTTGAATCTGGCCAACAATGCACGGGATGCCATGCCTGATGGCGGTGTATTGCACATAACTACACGCAATGTTTCTGTTCAAGGGCAGCCTGAGGATCGCGATGATACCATCCATTCGAGTGCAAGGACTTCACTGGCTGCCGGTGATTATGTATTGCTGATGGTTTCAGATACCGGCTGTGGCATGAGTGAAGAGACATTGGAGCACGTCTTCGAACCGTTCTTCACTACGAAAGAAATAAACAAAGGCACAGGGCTTGGGCTTTCTTCTGTATATGGCATAGTGAAGGCATATGGAGGAGATATCTTTTGTGAGAGCACACTGGGCAGGGGTACCAGCTTTGCGATATACCTCCCTGCTGTCAGCAGAGAGAGCCTGCCCATCGAGGACAGATCGTCGGCTTCGATGGAGCCTGTCTTATGGAACGCACAGATAAAAGGCAAGACCATCTTGATTGTGGATGACGAGGATGCTATACGATCCCTGGTGAGACAGGCTTTGGAATCCGCTGAATATAAAGTTTTGGAGGCGGAAAACGGAGAGAAGGCCTTGAAACTCTATGAAACCCAAAGTCAGAAAATCGATTTAGTGGTTTTGGATTTGAACATGCCAGGCATGAGTGGGCATGAGTGTCTGCAAAGGCTTCTGGAGATGAACAGAAATGCGCGAGTGCTGGTGGCAAGCGGGTATTCGGACAAGGGCATGGAAAACATGGTGATTTCTCAAGGAGCAACAGGCTTTCTTTCAAAGCCGTTCAAGCTCGATGTCCTGTTGAAGAAGATCGATGAGGCCACGGCTGTCTGAGATGGAAGGATAACACGTAAACATGTATCTGCGATGCGACGATCTCGCTTATACCTATTCCAGCGATGCCCCCCCTGTCTTTCGGGGTGTCCATCTCCTTTTGAACGGCCCTGGTTTTTATGCCCTGTTTGGGCTTTCAGGCGTAGGAAAGAGCACGCTGGCAAGACTGCTGGGGTCGAAACATACCGGCACAGCAGGGGTTATGTCAGGCAATATCCAGACAGATATGCAAACCATTCTCTATGCCCATGACTCGGAGCGGTTGCCGGGCTGGATTTCCATAGAAAGGCACCTTTATGGAGTGGTCCCGTCGAAAAATCATGGACTCTTGAAGCGGCTCATTCAGGAATACGGTTTGAACGATGTTGTACATCAGCGTTTCTCCTCTCTTTCCATGGGGCAGAAAAACCGTGTAAATATCATTCGTTATCTGCTTCAGGACTGGGACATGCTCATAACGGACGAGGTGCTGGCCAATGTGGACGAACCTACTCGATATACTATTTTGTCCTCCATCAAGACCCTTTTTTCAAATCGCATAGTGCTTTACATCTCCCATAACGCCATAGAGGTAGTGCATTTTTCGAAAAATATCTTCGTATTACCACAGACCCTTAGAGGGAGTGAAGGGCTGATTCAGATGCAGGGTCTTGACCAGCTTCCTGATGCGATTCCAAATGAACAAATGGTGCAGACAAGACTTTATGAGCTGTTGAAGGCGGCAGGCGCCGGAGCAGAGGCGGCATGAACGCCCTTCTGAGTCGGTTGTTTCAGTTCGGCGCCATTTACACCTGTTTTGTTGGCTTACTCTGGCTTGCCAAATACGGTATGGGGTTTTCCGATTATCTGATTCCCTCGCCCACGGAGTTTTTGCATGCCATTCGAGAAGACGGCCCGAATTATGTCATCTACAGCCTAAACACGCTGGGCGTGGCCGTTTATGGCCATATCATTGCCATTCTGCTCGCATCGTTGATAGCGGTCATCGGCAGCCTAAAATCCACTGTGGGGGCCGTGACGCGTGTTGCAGCCTACAATCTACAGGCATATCCCATTGTGGCGGTGAGTCCCATCATCTTCATATTTCTTGGCGACGGGCTGGCGTCCAGGCTGCTTATCGCCTCGCTTATCTGTTATTTTCCACTGCTGTTGAGCCTTTTGGGCATCTTTTCACAGCCTGTGGAGGACGTGGAACACTTTTTTGTGCAGACAGGCAGTATCAATCACAGGCTGAGACTTACCATACGTCTCTTCGAAAATCTGGATAAGCTCCTGACCGTGCTCACAGGCAGTGCCACGCTGGCGATGGTGGGCACCATCGTTGCGGAGTTCCTGGCCGCTACAGCCGGAATAGGTCATGCCATCAGAATCGCCTTGTATCAGGACAATCTCGCCCGTATTCTGCTTGCATTGCTGCTCATAGGCATCTGCTCATCCTTTTATCTGGCAGTGATCGAGATACTTGGCAGGACATTTTCAAGGGCATTACAAAAAGGTTGAGAGATGAAATATATCTTCAGGATTTTATGTATTTTTTCAATGGCAAACCTGGTTTTGCTGACAGGCTGTTCACCCGGTGGAAAAAAGACCGAAGGCCCCAGAACAAGGGCAGAACCCGTGGTATTGCGCCTTAAATGGCTTGTAAATGTGAGTGCGGCAGGTGAGATCTGGGCGCTCAAAACAGGTATTTTTGAAAATCAGGGGTTGAAGGTCGAGATCAAGGAAGGCGGACTGGAGCACAATGCCATCAAGGACCTGGAGCTGGGCAGGGTTCAGTTCGGCGTGGCATCCGCAGATCAGGTTATTCGGGCCGTGGAAAAAGGGGCTCAAATCGTAGTGTTGGCTCAGATATTTCAAAAAAACCCCCTCAAATGGATATATGACGGTTCAAGATTCCACATTCAGCTGCCGGAGGACCTGAAGGGGTTGACCGTGGGCATCACCTACGGCGGAAATGACGAGGCCATTTTTCGGGCATTGATGGCAAAATACGGTCTTTCCAAAGAGAATGTAAGGTTTTATGCGGTACGTCAGGATTATACGCCCTTCTGGAACGGGGATGCACAGCTGTGGCCTGTCTATAGCAACGTGGAGGGAATCGTGCTTGCCAAAAAGATGAAGGAACATGGTCGAATGCCAATGTTTTTCGATGCGGATGCCTTTGGTATTCACTTGGTTGCCAACTCCCTCATCACCTCTCGCAGAATTTACGATGAACAGCCTGAGCTGGCGCAAAGATTCACTCAGGCTGTGCTGAAGGGCTGGAAACAGGCGCTCGATGCAAAAAACGAGCGGGCAGCGGCCGATGCGGTGCATGAGTTCGACGGTTCCGTAAGTGTGGAACTCATTCGAGAGCAGCTTGCCGCCACACGGGAACTGGTGGTTTCAGGCGCCTTGCCCATCGGGACTATCGACAAGGCGGCCTGGAGGGACAGCGAGGATATCATGTTCAGGCAAGGCCTGATAGCAAGACATGTGGACATCGCAGCGATTTTGAAATAGACGAGCTATATTCGCCTATACCATCACACTCGCCGTCTTCTTTTTGAGTGGAATCTTCTGCGCGCCGAGAAGTGTGGTCTGCATCCATTCGTATGCAAAGGACAGCAACCACTCGTCATTCGTCTTCAGTTTTTCCAGACGCTCGTCAGGCACTTCGTAAACATTTAGAAATCCGCTTTCCAGCACAAAAATTCTGAATATATCCAGGTTGTAAGATGCCATGAAAAACATCTTCAGGGTCTTGTCCGGCAGAGTGATGAACGGCCCAAGGGATTTCCTGCGCAGAATGATGTCCACCCAGCCTGCGTTCTTGTCTTCGTATGGCGTTACACCCTGGTCCTTCAGCCAGTCGGCAACGGTACGTTCAGCCGCCATACCGTGGCCAAGGCAATGGGGTTCCTTTATCAGGGCGAAAAAACGTTCGTCCGCTGCCTCGTCCCGATTGTGAAAGATACCGGCTCCGATGGGATAATATCTGCAACTCACCGGTCTGTCTTCATAGATGATGCAGCCGTCTTTTCTCACAAAAGGGCAGGGGTTTTCGGGTTCATCCAGAGTTTTCAGCACAGGAATGGGCAGTTCCGTGCCAGGAATCACGTCCGGCACAGTATAGAGATTGAGAAATTCCGCCGAAGACAATTCCAGACGATGTTTCATGCGGAGAATGTCAAAGGGTGTGAGATAGATGTGTAGATTGTGGCAGCATTTGGTGAAACAGGCCAGCTCCCTGTCGCAGTGAAAGGAAAAAGCGGTATTTTCATCCATGCGTACCGGAACGATGGGACTCGGATTTATGTTACATTGTGCCATGATTTTCTGTTGCTCCTTTGTGTCATTCTGTGATTTCTTCAAGTATCCATTTTTCCACTTCAGCCTGTGACGGCAGCCTGCCTGTGGATTTTACCTTTTCGTTCACTATTAGGGCAGGAGTGGATATGACGCCGTAGCGCCATATTTCATCCAGTTCCCGAACATGAAAGATGTCAGCCATGATATTCCTCTGGTGAAGCACCAGCATCACGAGTTCTTCAAGCCTGTTGCAGCTCACACACCCAGGCCCTAGTATGCGGACAATTAGGTGTGTGTTCGAGATCGGAATCTGGCTGTCTTTGGTTTCCCCACTCAGCAGCCTGATTATCGCCTTAAAATAGGCATCCTTTTTGGTGAGTGGTATATAATTTCGTGCCTCCAGGCGATTCAAGGCAAAATCTGTTGCATTTTCTACGGACATACCCTCGGCAATGCGCCTCTTGGCATCGTTCAATACGCCGTCCAGGCCTATAATGCCTATGGCCTTGCCGTCCACTACAACGGTGCCGTCAGTGCGTCTGGTTTGATCGTTCATAAGCGTCTCTCGCCTCATCTAACTGCCTTCTTTCCCTCTGCTTAAATCTCAGACGAATTGGAATGTGGTCGATTCCAAGATGTTCCCTGAATTGGTTGGTCAGAAAACGGATATAATAATCCGGCAGCATGTCGGGATAGTTGGCGAAGATGAGAAAGGTGGGTGGGGCAGAACCGATCTGGGTGGTATAATAGAGCTTCAGATAATGTCCCTTGGAGATGGGCGGAGAGCGTCTGGCAATCGCCTCTCTGAGTGCCTGATTGACGGCAGCCGTCTTGAACTTGGCGTTGAATTCCGCGAATATGCTGTCGATCAGCGGGTAGATGCGGTCCACCCGCCAGCCGGTTTTGGCCGAGATGTCCAGATGCGGGGTATATGAAATGAAGCCTTTTGCTATCTCCAGTTCGTTTTTTCTGAGTTTCACCAGAGAAGGCTGATTTTTTACCATATCCCATTTGTTGTAAAGGGTTATGCACCCGCGGCCGTGTTCCTCCACATAACCGATCAGCCGCTTGTCCTGGTCTGTGATGCCCTCTGTGCTGTCCAGCAGAACCAGTACGATATCCGCAGTGCGGACAGCCTCCAACGACTTGAGAAGACTGAATTTTTCAACCCTGTCCTTGACTCTGGCCTTTTTCCGTATGCCTGCTGTGTCCGTGAGAATGATATCTGGTTTGCCATCGCGTTGTACCAGGGTATCGATGGCGTCCCTTGTGGTGCCTGGAATGTCGCTCACTATCATGCGTTCATAACCCACCAGACGGTTGAGCAGAGAGGACTTGCCTACATTGGGTCGGCCCACAAGGGCTACGCGTACAGGGCGTTCCTTTTGAAAATGGGCGTCGCAAACCTCTATGCGTTGCGTGTCGTCCTCTTCCGGCTCAACATCCTCACGTGCCCCTACTGCCGTCAACATCTCAGGAGCAAGCCTTTTGATGTATCTGTGAATGGTCTCCAAGAGCTGTGGAATGCCAAGCCCATGAGCAGATGAGATGGGAATGACCTCATTTACGCCGAGTTCATAAAATTCCGCCACTGAATGGGAGGAGGCGTCCATCTTGTTGGCCGCCAGCAGGACCGGCTTGCCAGTGGTGCGCAGACGATGGAATATCTCCTGGTCATCTGAGATCAAGCCATCTCTGCCATCCACTACAAAGAGCACGAGATCCGCCTCGGAGACGGCCTTCATGGCCTGTTCGATAATGGCTTTGTGAATTACGTCAGGAGCTTTGGCGTATTCAGCCTCCAATCCTCCTGTGTCCACTAGAGTGACCGGAATGCCATTCAGATCGAATATACCGTATCGCCTGTCACGAGTGATGCCAGGAGTCGAATCGATCAGGGCGTCACGGGTGCGCGTCAGCCGATTGAACAGAGTGGACTTGCCCACATTGGGCCTACCCACGAGGGCTATGATAAAATTCGTTTTTTTTTCATTCATGGATGGAGTTCAATTTTTGAGGAATGGAGTATTTAGCTTGATAAGAACGCATTGATAATTTAACATAAATGGTGGCAGTAAAACAAGGGTATGTTGCAATGAACGAATCCGCCTATCCCTGGTATTGAAAAACGCCGTTATTACTGGAAATCATGAATTCTAACAAAAATAATACAAAAAACGAAAAAAAACACGATTCCAAGCCGCTGACACTGCCTGTGCCTGCCGAACGCGAGCGCGAGGCCATTGTGTTGAGCGAAATGGATCTGCTCAAAAGGTATCTAAGTGAGATCGCCAAACATCCATTGCTCACACGTGAAGAGGAAGACAGGCTCACCAAACTCTATTATGAGACCAAAGACCCTGCTGTCGCCTCTCAGATCGTAACGGCGAATCTGAGATTGGTCGTCAAGATCGCCCTTGATTTTCAAAAGGCCTGGATGCAGAATTTTCTTGACCTGGTGCAGGAAGGCAGTTACGGCCTTATGCAGGCGGTCAGAAAATTCGACCCATACAAAGGCGTCAAGTTTTCATACTATGCCTCGTTCTGGATCAAGGCATATATTCTGAAATTCATCATGGACAACTGGCGGTTGGTCAAGATAGGCACCACTCAGGCCCAACGCAAGCTCTTTTATAATCTGCATAAAGAAAAGAACAAATTGCATGCACTGGGCTTTGAACCGGTTCCCAAACTCATTTCCGAACGGTTGGATGTATCGGAAAAGGATGTGGTGGATATGGAACAGCGCATGGGGGCATGGGAGGTCTCTTTCGATGCGCCCATCACCAGTGACTCCGAGGATACGCAGCTTTCTTTCCTGCCAAGTCCCGATCCACTTCCGGATGCAGCCATCAGTCAGATGGAGGTATCGGAACAATTGAACAGGCATCTTCAGGAGTTTTTGAACTCCCTTGACGAAAAAGAACGTTTTATCTTTGAAAACAGGTTGTTGTCGGAAGAATCCAATACATTGCAGGAGCTTGGCGAAAAATTCGGTGTATCCCGAGAACGTATTCGGCAGATAGAAACAAGGCTGAAAAAAAGATTCAAGGCCTTTCTCGAGGAACGAATGCCTGATATCAGCACGTATGGAAGTGTTTTTGAAAGGAATTGAAAATATGAAATTATATCGGACTGCATTTTTTTGTTTTTTATTCAGTCTGTTGTGCAATGTCGGCAACACATTCGCAGCGGATAATGCCAAGGTAGAGGCCTATGCCAGATTCATGCAGGCAATCATCGAAAATGCGTCAGGCAGGCATGAAGATGCCATTTTGGACCTGCAGGATGCCCTCTCCAAAGACAAAACCGCTTCATCCATACTGCTGGAATTGGCGAATACCGCATTTATGCTGAACGATGTCAAAGGCGCAGAGACATGGCTGAACCGTCTTCTGCAGAAGGAACCCGATAATCTGAAGGCAAAATCCATGCTCGCCCGCATCTATGCCTCCACCAATCGCGATCTGGAGGCCCTTTCACTCCTCGAGTCCGTGTTGAACGGTGCAACCGATGACAAGGAGGCGTTGTTTATGGCAGGCATGGTGTATGCCAGGGAACGGGATTACGGAAGGGCCATAGACGTATTCAAGAGACTTGCGGATATGTCGGGCAAAGAGGCTGTGACCGCCAATTATTACCTGGCTTTTTTTTACAAGGAACTGAAAGATTATTCGAACGCCATCAAATGTCTTGAAAAGATACTGGACATCAACCCCGCCGCCGCATCCGTTCATCTGGCCCTTGGCAGTATCTATGAAGCGATGTTTCAGGCAGACAAGGCCATCACCGAGTACAAGATATATCTGTCTCTGGAACCGGACGATACACGAGTAAAGGAGCAGATTGTAAAGATACTGGTTCAATTAGGCAAAAAACAGGAGGCCATCGCCTATCTCGAAGAGTTGAAACAGGACCCTAAGGCGGCCATACAGCTTGCCATTTTGTATATGGATGAAGGCAATTTTTCCGAGGCGGTGAATGTATTATTGGATTTGGCAAGGCAATTCCCCGATAACGGCCAGATTGTATTTCCTCTGGCGCTGGCATACGAGCAATTGGGGAATTCTTCCGCGGCCATGGAATTGTTGAAAGGTGTCTCTCCATCCGATGAATTTTATGTGGATTCCCAACGTTATCTGGCTGTATTGACAGCTAAAAATGGAGACATAAATGCAGCCATAGACCTTCTTACAGAAAGACTCAAGGAAAGACCGAATGTCAAGGAATGGATTTTGGCCATCTCCCTTTTATACGAGGAGGCCGGCAAGCTGGATGACGCTGACGCCTGGCTCAAGAAGGCTGCCGATTTTCATCCAAACGATGCACAGGTCATGTTTCAACAAGTGATGCTTCTGGACAAGAAAGGGCAAAAGGAAGAGGCGCTGTCTCTGGCGAAAAGACTCCTTGAAATTGACTCGAAAAACGCCATGGCCATGAATTATATCGGTTATTCCTACGCCGAAGCTGGTGTGAACCTGGATGAGGCAGAAAAACTCATAAAAAACGCCATGGTCTTGGAGCCTGATGACGGCTATATCACGGACAGCCTGGGCTGGATATATTTCAAGAAGAAGGAATTTGACAAGGCCCTGATTAATCTTCAAAGGGCACATGAATTGATTCCGGACGATTCAACAATTATTGAACATCTGGGGGATGTGTTTTCAGCCAAAGGCATGTATGATGATGCCCGCACAATGTATGGAAAGGCATTGGAATTATCAAAGAATCCATCGGACAAAGAAAGACTCAATGCAAAATTGTCAGCATTGCCCGCTAAAGCCGAATAGCATGGTATTTTGACGTTCATTTTAAGAATTTTTCTGTAACAAATACTATATTTTTTGTGGAGTAGCTATGTTTTTCAATATTTTTACAGGGTTATTTTCAAAAGACCTGGCAATAGACCTTGGAACAGCCAACACGCTGGTATATCTGAAAGGTAAGGGTATAGTGCTTTGTGAACCCTCCGTCGTGGCTGTCAAAAAAGACGGCAGGGGAATCAACAAGGTACTGGCGGTGGGCAACGAGGCGAAAAAGATGCTGGGCAAAACGCCTATCAATATCACAGCCATCCGTCCCATGAGAGACGGTGTCATAGCGGACTTCGAGATCACGGAGGCCATGCTGCGCTATTTCATTCAACGGGTGCACAACCGCCGTACGCTGGTCAGGCCTCGAGTTATAGTGAGTGTGCCCTCGGGCATCACACAGGTAGAAAAAAGGGCTGTAAGGGAATCCGCAGAATCAGCCGGTGCACGGGAGGTCTACCTCATAGAGGAACCCATGGCAGCGGCCATCGGAGCAGGGTTGCCCATTACAGACCCTGCGGCGAACATCGTGGTGGATATCGGAGGCGGTACAACAGAGGTGGCTGTCATCTCTCTGGCCGGCATCGTTTACAGTAAATCCGTCAGGGTGGCAGGCGACAAGATGGACGAGGCCATCGTGCAGCATATCAAACGGCGCTACAATCTGCTCATAGGTGAATACACCGCTGAAAGCGTAAAGATGCAGATAGGAAACGTCATGCCTGATCCGCCTTATGAAGAGATGGAGATAAAGGGCAGGGATTTCGTGACCGGCATTCCCAAGACGGTCAAGATAGACGCCAATGAGATTAGTCTCGCCATTACAGAACAGGTGGCCGCCATCGTCGAGGCGGTCAAGATAGCTTTGGAGCAGACTCCGCCTGAACTGGCGGCAGACATAGTGGACAGGGGTGTCGTGCTCACCGGTGGTGGAGCGTTGCTGAAAAATCTCAACAAATTACTGGAAAAAGAGACTGGACTTCCTATCATAGTAGCTGATGACCCGCTTTCTTCCGTTGCGCTGGGTTCCGGTAAGGCCCTTGACAACATAGACATCCTGAAAGAGATCGCCATATATTGATTTCTTTTAACCCCATTTCCCACAACGGCATACTCCGCTATCCTCTGGACGAATGCAGCGTTTTTACGAACAAAGGTACTTCTGGCACACAGGGATCTCATGTATGGGCTGGTACCTTCAATCGCATGAACGGCGTGAGCACCGCACCCTATGACAGCCTCAATACGGGTTTTCATGTGGGTGACGATCTGAGCTGTGTCCAGAAGAATAGGGAGATAATCCGGCGAGCCGTGAGTGCGGATTTTTTGGTCTCGGCGTGTCAATCCCACGGAGACCGCATAGCACATATAACTTCGTATGTGCCGGAAGATCATCTTTTGAATGTGGACGGTCTCATCACTCATATAAGGGGTTTGGCCATAATGATACAGCACGCTGACTGTCAGGCGGTAGGGCTTTATGACCCTCTGAATTCTGTTATCGCCAACATACACTGCGGATGGAGGGGTTGTGTGAACCGCATTGTGGAAAAGACAGTGCAAGAGCTGATCAAGACCTATGGCAGCGATCCGGCGTCCCTTGTGGCATTTATCAGCCCTTCCATGGGGAGTTGCTGCGGAGAGTTTCTGTCGTGGGAGGAGATATTTCCACCCCGTTTCAAGGCCTATATGGTGAAACCGGCATATTTCGATCTCTGGGGGCTTACGCGGGACGACCTGATCGATGCAGGGCTTTCCGCAGCCAATATCATTAGTTCAAATATCTGTACCGTCTGTTCTCAAGAATATTTTTCCTATCGCAGGGAGAGAAATACAGGCAGATGCGCCACTGTCATGGTTTTGCATTGATTCAATTCAGGGGAGTTGTGATATATGCGTCAAAAGGTTACTGAAATTATTGCACAGGCCTTTCAAACCGCTTGCAAGAATGGTTTATTGCCTGAGATGTCGCTGCCGAAAGGCCATCAGATTTCCTATCCCAAACAGCGGGAACACGGGGATATCGCCAGCAATATTGCAATGGTATCGGCTGGTCAGGCCAAAATGCCGCCTCGCAACATAGCCGGCATCATGGTCGATCTGCTTAAAGACGAGCCTATATTTTCAAAAATCGAGGTGGCGGGGCCGGGGTTTATCAATTTTTTCATATCCGAGGCATACTGGCAGGGAAATCTGCTGGAGATAAACAGACTGGCCGGAGATTATGGAAAAAGCAGGGCAGGCGAGGGCAGGCGGGTGCTGGTGGAGTTTGTAAGCGCCAATCCCACCGGCCCGCTTCATGTGGGGCATGGCAGGGGAGCAGCCGTAGGCGATTCCCTTTCACGTATCCTTCGTCATGCCGGTTTTGAGGTGGAACGGGAATATTATATAAACGATGTGGGCAACCAGATGCGGACACTGGGTTCATCCGTGTATCTCAGGTACCAGGAGCTTCTAGGGAACGTCATTGAATTCCCCAAGGATTATTATCAGGGTGATTATATAAAAGAGATTGCCGCCGGCATACTGAACGAGAAAGGAAAGATGTTTGCAGATGCGCCTCTTGAGGAATGCCTGCAATTCTTTATAGATCGAGCCGTCCATGACATATTCACCGGCATCAAACAGGATCTGGCCGATTTTGATGTAAGTTTTGAGAACTGGTTCAGTGAAAGAACCCTGCACGACTCAGGTCTGGTGCAGTCCACCATTCAGGAGTTGATGGAGAAGGGCTTTATTTACGAACAGGACGGCGCCCTCTGGTTCAAAACCACTGCATTTGGAGACGAAAAAGACCGTGTGGTCAGGCGTTCCAACGGTGTTCTCACCTATTTTGCAGCGGACATGGCATATCACAGGCAAAAGATATCCCGTAATTACGATATGATGGTGGATATCTGGGGTGCTGATCATCATGGCTATATCCCTCGTATCAAGTCGGTGGTTCAGGCGCTTGGCGTGGACCCCGAACGGCTGAAGGTCCTGCTGGTACAGTTCGTGACCCTTCTTGAAAACGGGATGCCGAAGTCCATGTCCACGCGTTCCGGTGAATTTATAACCCTTCGAGAGGTTTTGGACGAGGTGGGAAAGGATGCCTGCCGGTTCATGTTTCTGACGCGCAAGGCAGACAGCCACCTGGATTTCGATCTGGAGGTGGCCAAGCAGCAGACTCAGGAAAACCCTGTTTATTATGTACAGTATGCCTATGCCAGACTTGCCAGCATTTTAAGGAATGCAAAAGAAAATAGCTTACTTCCGACATCGAACGATGTCCCTGATCTTTCTCTACTCAATACTCAAGAGGACGTGGTTATTATGAAACATCTTGCAGTATTCCCCGAGGTGGTAGAGGACAGTGCTTTGAATTTCGAACCCCATAGAATCAGTTACTACCTCACTGAACTTGCAGGGTTGTTTCATGTGTATTATACAAAGCATCGTTTCATAGACGATGATTCTGTTTTGATGAATGCAAGGTTGTTTCTGGCCAGGGCGATAAAACAGGTGCTCAAAAACGGTCTGGAGCTTCTGGGTGTAACCGCCCTGGAAAAAATGTAGAAAGTGCAGAGGAGGTTCAAATGGCAAGGAATGATTCTTCCAGCAATGGCAAAAAGTTTCAATTCCAGATGGGTTGGGGTGGCATAGCCGCTATCTTTTTTTCTACGGTATGTGTGCTGTTATGGATATTTGTCCTGGGTTTCTGGGCAGGACAGCGTATTGCCGAGAAGAAATATGCACAGGGCGCTTTTCTGCAGCAGGCACAACCCGTAACCCCTGAAACGGCCCCGCCTTCTTCTACTTCACCGCCATCTGCACAGGAACCTAAACAGGCTGAAGACAGCCGCACCGCAGCCCCTAGTTCAGCCGTTCCACTGGAACAGGTGGCACCTACCACCGATCAGCTGGCTCAGGAACAGTCCATAAAGCCGGAAGCGGCCGAGTCTATCAAACCGGTAAAGCCTGAGGTAAAGCCTGATGTAAAGCCTTCTGCCAAACCTGCGCAATCTGTCGTAGAAGAAAAACATGGGCCTGTTGTCGCTGCTAAACCTGCCGCAGAGAAGCCCAAGGCTGCTGTCTCTGCGCCGCCGGCAAAGGAGACCAAGCCGGCGCCAGGCCACGAAGCCGCCAAAAAAGAGGTCAAACCCTCGACTTCTGTCAGTGATGCGGCCAAAGTGGAAGAAAAGATAAAGAAACTGGAGGAGAAAAAGGCAGGAACAGCCCATGCTGAACCTGCAAAATCCGTCCCTGTTGCCTTCAAAACAGAGGCCAAACCGGCTTCTTCAGGCAGTTATTACACCTTGCAGGTGGCTGCATTCAAGGATAAGTCACAGGCTGAAACAGAGCTGAAAAAATTTGAAAGCAAGGGGCTGAAGGGCAAGATTCGCACAGTGGATCTCGGGCCCGAGAAGGGCACATGGACTCGTGTATATATCGGCAGGTATGAAACCATTGAAAAAGCGAAGGCGGCTCAGAGTGAACTGGCTTCTCAGGGCCATTCCAAACCGTCATATATCGTAATGCTGCAGGATTGAGATGGCGTTTTCATATTGTCGTCACACGATGATGCTGTTGCTGCTTGCATGATCAGAAAGAGCAGAATCACCGACATCAAGACCATTCATGGTCTGTTGGCCTCGTTTGCCTCCAAGGGTCTGCTTTTGCCTCGCTCTTTAAGCGAGCTGTATGATCATCTCAGGGATTATGCGGTGCTGGAAAACGACAAAGGGGAGTTGATCGGAGTGGTCGCCCTGCATATCTGCTGGGAGAATCTTGCAGAGATACGTTCGCTTGCCGTAAGAGAAGACCAGCAAAAAAAAGGATTTGGCAGGGAGCTTGTTCGGTATTGCCTGAACGAGTCAAAGGCATTGGGTATCACGAGAGTTTTTACCCTGACCTATCAGGAAGATTTTTTCAAGAAGCTTGGGTTTAAACCCATAGATAAGTCGTTATTACCACATAAAATATGGGCGGATTGCGTAAGATGTCCGAAGTTTCCGGACTGTGACGAATATGCCCTGATAATGGAGCTTTGATTTACTGATGTTTAACAAAATACTGACCAAGATATTTGGCACCCAACATGAACGTGAGATAAAGAAGATCATGCCGCTGGTGCATGCCATCAATGACCTCGAATCGAGTGTTTCAAACCTTTCGAATGAACAGCTTGTTGCAAAGACATCTGAGTTTAAAGAACGCCTTTCAAAAGGCGAATCCCTTGACAGTCTGTTGCCCGAGGCGTTCGCCGTGGTGCGGGAGGCTTCCATGCGTGTGTTGGGTATGCGGCATTACGATGTTCAGCTTATTGGCGGTATCGTGCTGCATCAGGGCAAGATAGCGGAGATGAAAACAGGTGAGGGCAAGACATTGGTCGCCACCCTCGCTGTTTACCTCAACGCCCTAACAGGGAAAGGTGTGCATGTGGTTACGGTCAACGACTATCTGGCGAAACGTGACTCCGAATGGATGGGGCAGGTTTATCGCTTTCTGGGTCTGACGGTTGACGTGGTAGTCCATGGCCTGGACGATGTGCAGAGAAAGGCCGCTTACAATGCAGATGTCACCTATGGTACCAACAATGAATTCGGTTTTGATTATCTGCGGGACAACATGAAGTTTTCCCTCGAAGAGATGGTGCAGCGTGAATTTTATTACGCCATAGTGGACGAAGTGGACAGCATACTCATCGACGAGGCCAGAACGCCCCTTATAATCTCAGGGCAATCGGAACAGGCTACAGACCTCTATTACAAGGTGGATCGCATTATTCCACCGTTGAAAAAGAATGTCCACTATACCGTGGATGAAAAGGCAAGAAATGTAGTCCTGACAGAAGAAGGGGTGCAGTTCTGTGAAAGGCTCTTGAGGGTCTCCAACCTCTACGATCCGGCAAACTCGGAATTGCTGCACCATGTTCAACAGGCCTTGAAGGCCCACGTGCTGTTTCAGAAGGACGTGGATTACATTGTAAAAGACGGTCAGGTTATCATAGTCGATGAATTTACGGGCCGTGTCATGCCCGGCAGACGTTATAGCGACGGTCTTCATCAGGCATTGGAGGCAAAAGAAGGGGTAAAGATAGAATCTGAGAATCAGACCCTGGCATCCATCACCTTTCAGAACTATTTCAGGATGTATAAAAAACTGGCAGGCATGACCGGTACCGCTGAGACAGAGGCCTCGGAACTCATGAAGATATACAAGCTGCCTGTTGTGGTCATTCCTACTAACAAACCCATGATTCGAGAGGATATGCCTGACCTGGTATTCAAGACAGCGAAGGAAAAATTCGAGGCAGTAGCCAAGGATATTAAGGCGTTACATCAAAAAGGTCAGCCTGTGCTGGTGGGCACGACCAGTGTAGAAAAATCCGAGTATCTCTCGAATCTTCTTAAAAAAATGGGTGTACCTCACGAGGTGTTAAATGCCAAACACCACGAAAGGGAGGCGGAGATCGTAGCCCATGCCGGTGAATTGGGGCAGGTGACCATAGCTACCAACATGGCAGGCCGAGGTACCGATATCGTTCTGGGGCCTGGAGTAAAAGAGCTGGGGGGGCTGCATATCCTTGGTACTGAACGCCATGAGTCCAGACGAATCGATAATCAGCTGCGAGGAAGATCGGGGCGTCAGGGAGACCCTGGTTCGTCAAGATTTTATCTGTCTCTGGAGGACGACCTGCTGCGCATCTTCGGCTCGGACCGCATTTCAGGGATACTGGACAAACTCGGTATGAAGGAAGGCGAGCCTATCGAACACAATCTTCTCTCCAAGGCCATAGAGAATGCACAACGCAAGGTGGAGGCCCATCATTTCGAGATTCGTAAACATCTGCTCGAGTATGACGACGTCATGAACAAGCAGAGAGAGGTGGTATATGGCAAGAGGCGCCAGATATTAGGGGGTGAACACCTCGAAGAGGAATTGGAAGACATGATTCAGGCGGTTGCGGAACGGCTTACCGGCGAGTATGCCGATGAACATGCCTCGCCGGAAGAATGGGATTTGAAGACGTTACAGGAGAGGCTGGCAGGGCAGTTTGGCATACAGATCGATTTGAGTCAGGCTCAGATTATTACACCGGATGCCATGCGAAAACAGATAATTTCTCTGCTGAACGAGGCATTTAACGCCCAAAAGGAACGTTTCGGCCAAAATGAAATGATGGGATTAGCGCGCTATTTCATGCTTCAGAACCTGGACACGCTGTGGCGTGAACACCTTCTGAACATGGATCACATGAGAGATGGCATAGGGCTTAGGGGTTACGGCCAGAAGGACCCTCTGCAGGAGTATAAAAAAGAAGGCTTTGCAATGTTTGTCTCCATGCTTCAATCTTATGAGGACGAAACATTGAGTCTGTTGTTGCGTGTGCGGCCAATGCGCGAACAGACAGCGGAAGAGTTGGAGGAAGAACGCAGGAAACGGCAGGAAGCGAGTCTTATCCTGAGTCATGGTGACGAGCAGAAACAGAGCAAGCCTTCCACAGTGAAACGTACCGAGGATAAGGTCGGCAGAAACGACCCCTGTCCATGCGGAAGCGGCAAAAAATACAAAAAATGCTGCGGGGCAAAGAAGAAATAGATATGATATGAGCGGTGCTTTCGATAATTCCTGCTGTCATGAAAATCCTTATGTCACCTCATGTAAAAGGGATTTCTGGCAGAGGGTCTTTCAATTCGAGACAGAATATCTTGTTGAACATCTGAAGGGTTGCCAAAATATCTTAAGCGTCGGGTGTGGTCCGGCGATGATAGAAGGGCGTCTGGCTGAAAGGGGGTTCAGTGTAACCGGTCTGGATATCTCCAGAGAGGCGCTGTGTTGCGCGCCAGATATGGTCAGAACCGTAGCAGGCCGCGCTGAAGACATGTCTTTTCCTATAAATTCCTTCGATGCCGTGATCTATGTGGCATCCTTGCAGTTCGTGGACGATTATAAAAGGGCATTGGAGAAATCAAGAGAGGTGTTGCGACCAGGAGGCAGGATCATTGTGATGCTTCTTAATACGGCGTCCGATTTTTTCCAATCGAAAATAAAGAATCCGGATTCCTATGTCAATAAAATAAAACATCCGGATATCAAACCCATTGAAGAAACGATGGGTGCCTTATTCGATATCCGTTCGGAATATTTTCTGGGCGTTTATGGTGAAGAGGTGTCGTTGAAGATATCCGATAAAAGCGATGCGGCGCTATACATCATTTCTGGTGTAAAAAACATGGAAGGTTCTCAAAATCGCTCTGTTGCCTAACATCTGTGCTGTGTTCTGAGAAACTTATAGATTTAATGTCGTATAAGATATATTATGTAAAATAAAGGCTGCGCGCCGGATTCTCCCACTGAATAACTGACCGCAACTGTCGTTTGATCGTATCAAAAAGACCCATGCATTTTTTCTCCTTAAAGAAAGGACTAGTTTTCTATTGACGGTGCCAACAGCATTCATAGCTCTATAAAGAATAATTTACAATCTTTTTATTAAAGTCTTTTGATATGCCGACAAGGTTTCTTCATTAAAACAAACGAAATAAACGCAAGTTATAGATGGATTGTCATTTAACGCCTTAAGAGTTTCACAAACAGCTATATGTGCAGCCAGCTCCTTTGGAAACCCGTATGCCCCTGTGCTGATGGCTGGAAATGCAATGGTCTTGAGGCCGTGTTCCACCAGAATCTGAAGGCACCTTCTATAACAACTGGCCAACAGCTCTGTTTCATTTGCCTTTCCATCCCGCCAAACAGGCCCTACTGTATGAATGACAAATCTGGCCGGCAGTCTGTAACCCTTTGTTATCTTTGCGTCACCTGTGGCACATCCGCCAAGCGTCTTACATTCCTTGAGCAATTCAGGCCCTGCCGCACGGTGAATGGCTCCATCAACGCCTCCTCCTCCCAACAGTGAGTTGTTGGCGGCGTTGACAATGGCATCCACAGCCAGGGTAGTGATGTCACCTGTTATCAGTCGAATCTTGTCCATGCGTCATCGACCGCTATTGTGCATCAGCACAACTGTTCTATCACCTTCTCAGCAATTCGCTGAAATGTCTCGGCTGCTTCGCCACTATCTTTTAAGGCTATGGGCATGCCTTCGTCTCCACCCTGCCGAATGAATGCATCCAAAGGAATCTTGCCCAAAAGCGGCACCTTAAAGGCATTGGCCATCTTTTCGCCACCTCCTGTGCCAAAGACATCCATTATCTCATCACTGCCTGGTATTCTGAGATAGGACATGTTCTCCACAATTCCAAGCACAGGGATGTTTGTGCTCTTAAAAAGCCCAATGGCACGCCTGACATCCGAAAGCGCTACTTTTTGAGGCGTGGTAACTATAATTATGCCCTTAAGTGGCACGGAATTGGCCAAGGTAATGGCTGCATCCCCAGTGCCTGGTGGCATATCTATCACAAGAAAGTCCAAGACACCCCACTTTACATTGCCTAAAAATTCCTTTATGGCCTTGTTTACCAGAGGGCCGCGCCAAACAATGGGCACTCCTTCGCCTGCAAGGCTGCCTGTGGACATCATCTTTATGCCATGGCCTTCCAGAGGAAGCAGCATACCTTCCGAGCCCAAGGGCCTTTCTGTGACGCCAAGCATGATAGGGATGTCAGGGCCGTGCATATCCGCATCCAGAATGCCGACTCGAAAACCTTTTTTGGCCAAGGCAATGGCCAAATTTACAGCAACTGTGGTCTTTCCTACTCCTCCCTTTCCGCTTCCTACTGCTATGATATGCTTGACCTGCTTGATGCCTTCCATCTCATCCTGCGGGCCCTTTCCAAAGAGTTTGGCTCGTTCCTCGGATGTCATGGTGGAGAGCACTACTTCCACATGCTCCACGCCAGGAATGTTTCTCACTGCTGCTTCCACGTCGCTCTTGATCTGATGTTTCAAAGGACAGCCTGCCATGGTCAAGGCCACGGTGACCTTGACCGCATTACCGGCAATCTCTATGTCCTTGATCATGCCCAGTTCTACAAGGCTTTTGTGCAATTCCGGATCATTCACATGAAATAGAGCCTTCAAGACATCTTCTTTGGTTATCGCCATATTTCCCCCTGTTAATTGTTTTCAAATCATGTTATTTTTGACCAATCTTAAAACTTGCCTTTAAGCGTATCGAAATTTTTTACATCTTAACTCAAAGGAAGGAGTTACGCCATGTTTAGATTTTTTTATGTATTTTTCTTCGGTTGTCTTTTGAGCATATTGGCTGGTTGGTGCAGCAGTGTCGAGGCATCGCAAACAGTTGGAAGTGTTGATTTGCGAATCATCAATGCCACCGACATATACAATCAACCCATAATCATCAATCAGCCCATTTTATCCTTTGATGTGGATTTCGGCTATGCCTTTCTCAATCTTTATGGGACGGCCTGCTCAGAAAACGGCGTAAGCTGCACGCCATTGATTGGGAGCGGTCATTATTATAACGCTGCTACAGGCCAGGAATTGAGAATAGGGCTTAAAATCGGCACAAAAGAATACCGCATCCATTTTCCTCTCAGCACCATGACAGGCATCCTGGCGATTTATGACAAGGACGGCAATATGGAAGCGGGGGCTACGGTAATAGTTGATAAGGTATATTGATTTTTCATCAGGTTCTGCCTCTACTGTGTCTCTATTTTTATAGACTGTGGCGCAGATTCAATGCGATTAGGCCTATTTTTCCGTCATCGTAGTGTTCTAGGATATTTACGCAACCATAATCCTGACCGAGATTGAAGATGTTTTGCAGGGGTAGCCCTATGGCCTTGGCGATGAGAAGGCGATTTACGCCACCATGCCCTACCATAAGCACATCACCTTGGGCATTCTGTACGGCATCGGTCATGATTTGCCATACCCGCTCGCTTACCTCCAACAAGGTTTCTCCATTTGGAGGTCTGAACTCCAGCAGGTTCTCCAGTCTTTTTTTAAATGCACCAGGATAAGACCCTTCTATCTGTTCCCATGTCAGACCAGTCCAATCGCCGAAATCAACCTCACGCAGACCTGACATGGTTTCGAGCCTTTTGTCCAGCTCGATTGTGTCGCATATTATTGTGGCAGTTTCCGTGCAGCGTGACAGGTCACTACTGATTACGCGCGAAAAATTTGATGACCTCAGCCAGTTACCTATCATTGCGGCCTGCGCCCTTCCTTCTTCGCTCAGCGGCACATCCATCTGCCCGTAACATATGCTGGACGAAATGGCGGGTCTGGCATGTCGAATAAGAAAGATTTTCATCTTGAGAAAGTTAATTAAATACCTAAGAATCAATATAAAGTGTGTATCATATCATTCCTGCAAATATACAGAATATACCTGCCTCTGTCCATTCGAGATGTGCGCCGAGCACATCCCCTGTCACTCCTCCAAGACGTTTCCGAAAAAATATTGCCATGAGCCAACTGAACACACTGGTTCCGAGAAACAACAGTATTCCACGCCAGTCACACAGGACAAAAGATGCGATTGCAGCCGTCAGACCAGCCCAAGGAAGTGTTGCGAATGTATTTCTGCCCACGAATGCCTCACCCAATCCGCCTTCTTTTCTGGCATAAACTGAAAAAGAAGCCAGCACGTGCAGGCCCCATCGGGAAAGGCAGGGTGTCATGACCATGGCCTGCCACAGCCCTTTGCCGGAGATGGCTTCAAGGCATCTTACCTTTAGAAGCAGACACATGACCAGGGCCATGGCGCCGAAGGCACCGATGCGGCTGTCTTTCATGATTGTCAGGGCATTTTCTCGAGGGGCATTGCTGCCCAACGCATCCATGGTATCCGAAAGGCCGTCCAGATGCAGACCGCGAGTCAGAAGAATCAGAGCTATGACGTCCAATACAGCCCTGATATCAGCCTGCCAGAACAGGGCGACAAGCCGGTCGAAACCGAATAAAAGACCTCCGATAATCAGACCGATTGATGGGAAATATGCAAGACTCGCTGTCAGTTCCTTGAATTCAACGAAAAAACGGCGGGATATGGTAATGCTCGTCAAAAATTGCAGAGCGATGAGAAAGGTCTTGATCGCCTTACTCCCATTCGGTTTTGATTTTATTGACGACTTGCTGAATGTAGGAAAGGTTTTCTTCTTGACATACACCCAGAAGAGGCGCCCCCTCTTCCACCAACGCACCCTGCTGAAAATAGACCTTGTAGATCACGCCTGGTGTGTTGCTGTACACGAGATTGGTATCTCTTTTCATGAGAGACATTATGATAGGCTCATCTCCTGCATGAATGAATGGTTGACTCTGTTTTTCGATCTTTACAGCAAACTCCGGTGACAGCAGATATCTTGCGCGCTGGGGTGCTGTAAAAAGAATAAGCACATCCTTAAGTATTCTGTCTATCACTTCATCCTTGTCGAGCCGGTGCCGAATAGACATCAAGTCCACGCCAGCCTCGGTAAAACTGCCGTTCAAGTCCCTGCGCAGATCAATTATTGTGCCGCTGCATGGCGAATAAATCTTCTTTATATTGTTTTCACGCTCAAGAGTATAAAGCAGAGTGCCTGGTTTTTGATGCCACTTGCCTTCAGGACCGTGCACCTCCTGATCTTCCTGTACCTTGAAGTTGATAATGCCCGTATGTACGCTTTGCAGCACATAGTCCTCAAATGGATTGTTGCGATATGTCTCCAGCAATGCGTTCAGATCAATATTCATAGCCAATCCTATTTATAATAAAGATTCGGGCCACCCATGGTGATGAGGGCCTCGTACAGTCTTTTTCTGAACTCACGCCTATCCCATATTCCCTGAATATGACCCCGTTTCAGGGCATTTTGGGCGCTGTGATAATCAGGTGGCACATCCTGTCCTGTGGTTTCTCGAATGACACGCGGGCCTGCAAAACCTATCCGGCTGGAACGGATGGCAAATTGATATGGAGAGCATCCAAGAAAACTCGCCACAGGCCCTGCATAGGAGTTGTTATCGTAGACCACGATATATAATCCGCCACTGTCGATATATTCCCTGACGGCCATGGTGCATTTGGGCATCTGAATCACGCCAAGTGTGCCTTCATTTATGCGAATACCCCCTGTGGTGTGAATGTATGCCAAAAAAGGCCTTCTGGTGATTCGGGCTTTGTCACATGCCCTGACAAATTTCTCGCCTTCAGCCGATCCAACGGTGCCGTTTCTAAAGTCGCTGAAGAGCATCACGGCCACCAGTTTTATGCCGTTTACGCTTGCATCGAAGGTGATGATGCTGGATCTGCGGCCTGTCTTTTTGATATCCTTTTCCAAACGGGCATCGAATCCCTGAAAGCGCAATGGGTTTTGGGAAACGATATGCGTGTTGAATTCTTTGAGGGTCTTTTTATCGAATAGATTTTCCAGATACCATTGATATTCCAATGGAAAATGATGACCACATGTGGGACATACACCGCAGAACTCTCCATAGAGATCAGGAATCCACAGGTCCTGACAACCTGATTTTTCTGCATTTGGACATGTGATGGTACGGTCTTCGTTGGCCAATGGGCTGACATAAGGTTCCCATTCCTCTATGAATATGGAACGCCTTTCCATGCCCTCCCTGGGGCCGTTCCTGAAGTCTTCTGTTTTAGGCAGGACAAATTCATACATGGCCCTGACCGGTTCCGTCACCTTTCGCAAAAAAGTGGAACCTTCGCTTGAAACCTCGGCTATAACCTTCTTTACATTTTTCTCATGGGGGCGAATGAGACCATATCTCAGTTCGTAATATCCGGCTTCGGCCAGTTCCTTCGCCTTTGACAGGCCGGCCAACAGGCCTTTCTTTTCTTCAATTCCAAAACCCTGCCCCATGCGTCTGTATTTTTCCGAGCGCAGGTCCAGAAGCCTTCTGATCTCCGCACGATCCATTTCCCAATGAACACCCACAGGGAATTCTTCAACAGAGCCGCTGTCGTTCATTTTGAGGGCATAGGTGCGCATCGCCCTGAAACTCTTGGCCTGCAATACCACCTCGTCGGTGGCCCGAATCATCTCATACCTGAGCCTTCTGAAAAATGCGTAATCCTCACGTTTTGCGCCCAATGGCGGTTCCTGCACCACTCGGTCTATTGTGCCAAGCTCGAGGTTGTCGCGAGCCGTTATTTTGAGCTGGGCGGCACAGTGCTCTATAAGTTCTTTAGGCACTTTATGGCCTTCCCTGATCTTGCCTTCGATGGCTGCGGCACCTTCGGGTGAGATAACGGAATAGTAACCATGGGATGCCATGAGACGCATGTCGGCGAGCCCGATGGCCTCCGCGCCTCCGGAACCCCCTTCCGATATGAAGGATATCATAGGGGTGCGCAGTTTGGCCATGGCATATAGATTACGGGCGATCTGCTGGGCTGCGCCTGGGTAATCTTCTATGGGATACGAACCCGGTGTGAATATATAAAAATGAATGGGAATACCTTCTGTCTCGGCGACATGCATGTAACGCAAGGCCTTTTCATTGCCCCACGGCTTGGCGCAGCCCCCGTTTCTGAATTCCTCTCCCCTGCCCTTCTCGTGACCTATCACCATTATCTGGTGGGTATAGAGCTTATCCTTGACGCGCCTGGAGACAGTCGCCCTTGCAGCCACCACGGCAGGGTCTACGTTGCAATCCCCGTTCCCTCCCAGTTCAGTAAAGGAATCATAAACATTTTCAAGTATATCCATGAGAGTGAATCGTTGAGGGCTTCGCACGATGTTGACGATATCCGCTGGAGTGATGGAACGAGCCAAGCGACCTTCGAGTTCGGATAGCTGCATGTCGATCTGTTCCAACTGCTCGAAAACGACCTGCTCTTCAAGGTCAAAAATGGATTGCCTGACTTGATGTAGGGTATTGAGGATTTCTCCTATGTTGCCCCAATCCTGGCTCTTTTTTATATCTATAAGATAAGTAGCCCTATCGTATAATTGTGTTATGAGTTTACCACTGTCCATCATTGTCTTGTTTTTTGCAGGCATGGCGTATTGTTTATGAAATCAACGGGGTGATTGCAATCAAAATTTAAGTACATCGTTCAATTTTTCCTGCAAGTAAGGCAAATTTGTAATGATTGGTTGATCATGGCTGTCCTTACCCTCGATTTGCGTATTTTCGATAAAGATGCGAGCCCTCGCTACGGCCTCGGCGGTATTTTGCCCCCAAATAATAGCCAGGGCCAGATTCGGATCGTATTCAGTTGGAATAAAGTAGGACAGGTCGGGCGGAATGTGTGTATGAACACTGACCCAATCAGCTTGATGCGGCGCAAATCGAGTTATGGTGCCACACCAGGGTTTGAAACCACGTTTGGCATCCTCTGCAACGATTCGTAACTCTATACTCGTGCCGCTGAAAGAGATATCTTCCTGTGAATATCCCAATCTGTCACCAAAGGCCACTCGTATCTGTTCCTTTACGATATTTGGATACCCTTCTGTTCCACTTATTCTGGCTATTCTGGCAGAGATGCCGTTTTCCACCTGAATGCGTGTGTTTACCTCCAGCAGATAGGGGTTTCCATCCCTGGTCACAACCCACTCCCATGTGCCTACGTTATCGTATTGCACATGCCTTGCCAGTTTTACGGAATATGCGACGATGCGATCCAAGACCTTTTGGGCATCGAAGGGATATGTGCAGTAATCAGGGTCGAAGCCAGGGGCTATCTCCACACGTTTTTGCCTTCCTGTGCTCTGAATAGTGCAATTCCGTGTTCCGAAATGGGTGATCTCGGAGTGCTGGCTGCATACGAGCTGTACCTCCAGGTGATGATAATCCCTGAGACACTGCTCTATCAACACACCTTCGTCACCGAACTGACGCTTGGAATAACTTTGAATGCGACGATAGACTCGGCGGAATGTATCGAGGTGATTCACCTCTTCTATGCCCATGCCGCCGCCGCCGGCAGAGGCCTTGACAAGAATGGATGGATGTACAATCCCCTGTTCCTTCTGTAAGAGAAAGAGCCATTCGGCTATACCCTCCGCCTCTATTTCATTATATATAGGTCTGTCCGTGCCTGGTATCACGGGAATGTCCAGAGCCTTGGCTATTTTTTTTGTGTTGATTTTACTGCCAAGGTCACGTATAACCTCCCAGCGCGGGCCGATGAATCTTATAGGCCTGCTGCGCACCACCGCCCTTCTGGCAAATCGGAAATTCTCCGAAAAAAAACCGTAGCCTGGGTGAATGGCAGTGCATTTGGCATGATCGGCCACCTCGAATATCTCGTTCGGGTCCTTATAACTGGCGATCTGAAAGGCCTTGCCCGCCATGCGGACATGCATGGAATACCGGTCTTCGGGGGTATAGACAACAACATGCTCCAGACCCAGTTCCTCACATGCCTGTATGATTCGAATGGCTATTTCGCCCCTGTTTGCGATGAGAATCCGTTCTTTCATAAGCGATTTCCTCGCAACTATATACAGAAAAAAATAGCCGGAGTCAAACGCAAACTTTTAAGCGGTGCATCGAACCCATCAAAATCCATCAAGACATGTTGGACAATTTGAAATCCAGTACCACCATGAAAGACAGTGATGCATCCTCAACAGGCGGTCTTGAAAATGGGGCTGCGTTCATGACAGCACGAATTGCGGCTTCATCCAACACGGCGATTCCTGAGGACATTTCTATTCTGGAGGTCAGGAGTCTTCCAAATCTATCCAATTCAAAGACTACACCCACTCGGCCCTCTTCCCCCCGCCTTCTCGCTATCAGAGGATATTGTTTAGCGCATTCGATAGATGCCTTTAGGTATTTTTTATAATCAGACAGTATATCGGCTGAAGTCGCCCTTTTATTTTCTCCGACAGCTACATTTGTCTCGCTCCCGTTTTCATGCAGAGAACTCACTGTATGTTCGGAACCTCCTGCATTCTCAGCAGAACGTATATCCTCAGCTATGGATTCAGTCTGGGAATCGTCCTGTTTGAAGGGGGTTGATGGAATGGTGGAAATATTTTCTTTTTCCGTGGCAATGGAGGCAATGGCCACTTCAGACTGTTTCTGAGGTTCAATGCCCTGAGCGTTGGTGATGGGCTGGGGTTTGTGTGCAGTATTTCCAACCGCTATGCGAGAGACTGGCGCTGTAGCCTGATTTTTTTTGAAAACGTTATTAGAGGCAGTGAGCGACGACTCTGGCTGTTTCACCACCCCATAATCCACTTGCGGTTCCTCAATTGTCGTCGTTACAGGGGTTATAGAGATGAATTGTTCAAAGGTATTGATTTTCGTGGAATGGTATGTAATGCCAGACAGTAAAATGCCTATACAGAGATGGAACAGAAGGCAAAGCCCCAACGCCTCAAGCCAGTTACGCCTATTACATAACCTCTCTATGTAACTCATATTTTCGTGCCACGTATATCAGCGGCTTTTTTAACGCAAAATTGATGGCCGCGCAAAAGTCCACCGACTATAATTATATTTTTATTATTTTAATATTACTCAAAATAGCGCACTCAGAACTTTATGTCAATAATTCGGTTTGGATAACCTATAAGAGAAAGAAATATAAGGGAAGTCCCAAAAATTAGGAGTTTTGTTGAATAGCAAGGCGCGAGAAGGCGAAAAAGCTAAGCATACTCTTCGTATGTGAGCATTTTTCGCTGACAAGCAACGCAGCTATCAGGCAAAAGAACAATTTTTGGGACTTCCCATAACTAATACCATTGAAGAAAACAAGGTTACAATAGATTTGCGATATTGACAAAATCATGTATCTTAATTTTAACTATAAATTTATATTAATGAACTTATGTAATTAGAAGAAATCAATCGCTGTTTTTAATGAGGGGATATGGAATTTGAAAAACAATTGAATATATTAATAGAGATAACTGATGCCATTGCGGCTGGGAATTGGGATCAGGAGGTTCAATTCGATGCTGAAGGCATTCTGGGCCATCTTGCTGCCTCCATTAACCAGCTCGTCAGGTCTCTCAGACATGCCAAGCCCACTCTTACCCGTATTGCCGAGGATACACCGGAATTGGCCGATATGGCCCAGAGCATTCAGGACCTGATGGTCGTTGCAGCTCAACGCACTCTGGACAGCGCAGACAATATCCTGAATGCCGTTTCTAAATATGAACAGGCCATTACAACAGAGAATATAAGCCAAAACCAGACAAAGTTACTGACCACCATAAAAGAATCGGCATACGATATCATAGCGACACAATCGTCTCAGGATGTGGCCAGACAGGAGCTTGATAAGCTGGAAAATGCCCTTGAAGAGATGCGGGATCTGTTGATAAAATTATTGGTTATATTGAAACTGAAACAAGATATTCCACTGGAAGAACGCCAGCAGCAGCAAGAATTGCTTCAGTCAATTCAGCAGACATCGCAACAGCCGGTTTATGCCGCCAGAAACAGCAAACAAGACCTGGTGGATGAATTATTGTCCGAATTCGGCCTTTGAACGATTCATTTCAATACTTGCCTTTACTTCCATAGCAAGTGCAAGGGCAAGCCTTCCATCCTCTCCGGTCACCGGCGGTCTGGAACTGCTTCTTATACCTTCAATAAACGAGTTCAATTCATTCAATAAGCTATCCTGTTTGTCGTGTTCGATGACCGTCGGCAATAATCTCTGCTCTGCTTTCTGTGCCGATGCCTGAACAGACACCATGACATTTTTCTGTTCAATGGAATCTGCGGATATATATCTGCCTGGCTCGAATACACGGAATTTTCTCATAGGGGCCAGAGAGATACGGCTCGCTGTCAGATTGGCTACACAGCCGTTGGCAAAGACGAGTCGTGCGTTGGCTATGTCCACATTTGGAGTCAGGACAGGGGTTCCTACAGCATGCAGTTCCCTTGGCATGGTTTTCATCAAGGCTAATACCAGGTCTAGGTCGTGAATCATCAGGTCCAACACCACATCCACGTCGATGGCCCGCTGTTTGAAGACACTCAATCTGTGGGCCTCTATGAACATGGGTCTTGTAACGTGCTGCAAGAGAAAGGCAATGGCAGGATTGAAACGCTCTATATGACCCACCTGAAGGATCAATCCCTTTTGCGAGGCCAGGGCTATCAGCTCATTCGCCTCGTCAAGGGTGGTTGTGATGGGCTTTTCAACGAAACAATGGATAGATGCATTCAATAGTTCACGCGTTATATGAAAATGTGAAACAGTGGGACAAGCCACGGATACAGCGTCGATTTGCCCGATAATGGGTAAAATGGAATTATACACAGGCACCTGAAGTTCCTGTGCTATCTCGCTGCCACGCTCAGGATTAGGTTCAACCACACATACCAGTTCCACATTTGGCATGGCCTTGTATTTCTGGGCATGAAACCTGCCTAGATATCCTACACCGACAACTGCGACTTTAATGGGTTTCATCTTTGATTCCGATTATGGATATATTGTTTTTATCGGCAAATTTTACTGTTTCAGGCATATCGAAAAGCAATGCGTTTCCTGCCTCCACAGCCAGCACCTCCGCCTTTATCTCGGCCATGGTCTGAAGAGTCCTTAGACCCACCGATGGCAGGTCGAAGCGAGTGTCCTGTTCGGGCTTGCATATCTTTATGACCACACTCCCAGGACCTCCCAGTTTGCCCCCGCGCAGAATGGTCTGGTCAGTGCCTTCTATGGCCTCCACCGCCAGAACGGTCTTGTCTTTCACCACTATACACTGGCCTATATCCAGTCTTCCGATCTCCTTTGCAATAGTAACCCCAAATCGAATGTCCTCTTCCTGATCCGGCGAGGGTTTCTTGATGGTGATACAGCCGGCAGGCATGGATAATTGCGTTAAAAAAAGTGTGGACGACAGGACATGAATCCCTTCGCTCTCCAGTTCGGAGGCTATGGCCCTCAATAAACGGTCGTCCAGCCGACTGTCCATGCGTTTCCAGAGTCCCAATGCCCGCATATCGGGCCTTACATCGAAAAAGATACGTTTTTTGGTGATGGTGCCGGCAAATATGACGTGTCTTGCGTCATTCGTCTTCAAGAAATCTATGAGTTTATTTAACTGACCCAGGTGCACCCAGATTATTCTGTCGGCCAATTTTTCCAGGGCCATGTCGGTCTCTCCTGTATGGGCTATCGCCACCACTTTATAGCCCTTTTTTTTGGCCTCTTCAGCGCAGAGAATAGGGAATTTACCACCTCCGGCTATCAGCCCCAGGGATGTGAAATCACCCTCCTTGTGGCAATGCATCATTCCTCCGCTTCCTCTTCTTGTCTGGCCAAAGGCACCCCGCGCTGAGACGAAGCTATAAAATCCAGAAACAACCGCACCTCCGGCACATGACCGGTTTTTTCGTGCGCTTCCTGTATCGCCTTTGCGATTGTGACGCCTTCGTCAAGCAGGCGATGAAACACGATTCGATATGCGGTCTTGACAGCGCCTATTACATCCTTGGTAAAACCGTTCCGGCGCAGCCCAACTACATTCACGCCATATATCTTGCCTCGTGCGCCCCAGTATTTCACATAAGGCGGAATGTCCTTGTCCACACCGGACATGCCACCCAGAAAGGCGAAATCCCCCACTCTGCAAAACTGATGTATGGCGGTAAGTCCGCCAATCACGACATTGTTTCCTACAGTTACATGCCCTCCAAGGGTTGCGCCATTGGCCATTATGACCTGATCACCCACATCACAGTCATGGGCTATGTGACAATAGGCCATCAACATGCAGTTCTGCCCGATCTTTGTCAGTCCTCTGCCATGTGCTGTGCCTCGATGAATGGTCACAAATTCTCGAATGATGGTATTGTTGCCGATCTCGACTTGAGTCGGCTCGTTTTTGTATTTCAAATCCTGTGGTGCAGCACCAATGGATGCAAATTGAAAGATATCGACGCCCTCACCTATTACGGTATGACCATCGAGCACCACATGAGGGCCTATCGTAGTGTTTGAGCCGATAGTGACATGGGGGCCGATGATGGAATAGGGTCCGATGTTGACGTCCGAGGCTATTTGAGCATTTTTATCTATTATGGCAGTCGAATGTATCACGCCGGTTATTTGCATTGGAGAATTTCCTTTTAGTAAAATAGGGAAAAATGAAAATGAACGAATAAAAATAGCAATTCAGGCATAAAAAGGCAAGTAAAAAGGAAAAGTTAGAAGGATAATGATCTGGTTGAAATAACGTAGTACGATACAAACTGTTTGACATGATTCTTTTATTTCGTATAACATACGGAAACCTTGAAAAACTGAAAACCCTGGATATTCCAAAACAACCCGAAATGGAGACACTTAATGCATCACGATATTGCGGCCCCGGTCCTTCTCTGTGTCACAGGAGCGAGCGGCTCCATTTACGCCTTGCAATTCATTGAAATACTTGCCAAACTACACCAGGAGACTCACCTTATCATGTCAAGTGCCGGAAAACAGGTGGCGTCATTGGAGCTTGGAGAGAAAGGCAGCGCCCGGCTTCTTTCCCTTGCAGGAGCGATTTATGATGCGAACGACTTCACGGCTGCTCCGGCCAGCGGGTCGAGCCGATGGAAGGCCATGGTGGTCATGCCCTGCTCCATGGGAACGCTGGCAGCCATAGCACATGGCATGAGTCAGAACCTGATTCATCGGGCGGCGGACTGTTTTCTGAAAGAACGCAGACCATTGATTCTATGTCCTCGAGAAACACCATTAAATGCCACTCACCTTAAAAATCTCCTGTTCGTCCATGATGCCGGGGCAGTCATATATCCGGCCATGCCAAGTTTTTATCATGCGCCCGAGTCCATTCAGGACCTTGCCTATTTCTTTGCAGCGCGAGTTGCAGCATTTTTGGGACTGGAGCCACCTGGGCTCAAAAGATGGCAAGGTATTTCAGAAAAGGTTTGAAATATGATATCTATCTTTTCTAAAATCCGTATTTTTTTTGAAATGATAAAATTTGAACACACCATCTTCGCCCTGCCTTTTGCCTACATGGGGGCGTTTCTGGCGGCAAATGGCGCTCCAACTCTATGGCAGGCATTTTGGATATTGATGGGCATGGTGGGTGGCAGAACCGCTGCCATGGGCTTTAATCGCATAGTTGATATGCAATATGATATGCAAAATCCACGCACTCAGGACAGGGCACTGCCCAAGGGGTTAATAGGCCACAAAGAAGCATACATATTGGTGTTTTTTTCTATTCTGCTCTATTTTGGAGCGGCCTTCATGCTCAATCGCCTGGCCCTGATGGTTTCTCCCTTCTTTTTGGCTGTGCTGCTGCTTTATTCCTATACAAAGAGATTTACAGCCCTTTGTCATATCTTTTTGGGCTTGGCCCTCGGCCTTTCTCCCATAGCTGGGTGGATCGCTGTCAGGAGTGACATTCAGTTGCTTCCGGTGGTGCTGGGATGTGGAGTATTGTGTTGGGTAGCTGGTTTTGACATCCTTTACGCCTGTATGGATGCAGAATTTGATCAAAAGATGGGGTTGTACTCCATTCCATCCCGTTTCGGGCTTCAAAATGCCTTTCGCATCTCAAGCGGGCTGCATCTGGCGGCATTCCTGGCCTTTTTAGGTGTGGGGATTCTTGGACATCTTAATTGGATTTATTATATCGGCTTAACGCTCACCGGATCGTTGCTCTTCGCCCAGCGAAGGGTGGTCGCGCCTGACGACCTATCCTGCCTGAATCTCGCATTTTTTACCTTTAATGGAGCCATAAGTATCGTGCTTTTTGTGTTTACCGCGGTATCGTTACTATTTTAAAGCAAGGAAAGACCATGAGAATAATTCTCAAAGCAGAGATATTGGAACACAAGGAACAGGCAGCCAATATATTTCTTTTGAAGGTGGCAGCCCCAGCCATTGCTCAAACCGCCACTCCAGGGCAATTCTGTATGCTTACCCCTTTGGCTCGTGAACACAGCACTGACCCACTGCTCAAACGCCCCCTTTCCATTCACTCTGTGAACAAAGATACCGTGTCTTTTTTATATAGATGCATGGGAAGCGGCACTCATCTACTGTCCACAAAAAAGATAGGGGAAGATTTGGAGCTCATAGGCCCCCTTGGTCACGGTTTTGACCTTACGAGGAAGAGTTACATCCTTGTGGGTGGAGGTATGGGTATTGCCCCTCTACTTTTCACCGCTCAGGCCCTAACGGCACAAAACAAGATGCCTATAGTCTTAATTGGTGCCAGAAGTGCCTTGGAACTGCCCTCGGTGGTGTTAAAGGCATTTGAAGACTGTGCCAAGGGACTACACATCACCACAGAAGATGGAAGTTTGGGTGAAAAAGGTTTGGTGACAACGAGTCTTATCGGTCTTTTGAGACAAAAAATGCCTGATGCAGTGCTGAGCTGCGGCCCATGGCCCATGTTAAAGGCAGTAAATGCCTCTGCTCAACAACACAACATTTCTTGTGAGGTTTCTTTGGAGGCGCACATGGCCTGCGGAGTCGGAGCCTGTCTGGGATGTGCCATAAAGGCCGCTGGCGAGGGGTATCTACATGTGTGCAAGGATGGCCCGGTGGTAAACTCAAAACTGGTGGACTGGAGCTGACAAAATGAAATCCCCTGACCTTTCCATAAAATTCTGCGGCTTACACCTTAAAAATCCAATACTTTTGGCATCTGGCACCTGCGGCTATGGAGCAGAGATAGCAGACTTAATAAATCTTGACTCTCTGGGCGGCATAATCGTAAAAGGAATCTCGCTTCGTCCCAAACCAGGAAATCCACCGCCTCGCATTTTTGAGACTGCCAGTGGACTACTCAATTCCATCGGACTTGAAAATGTAGGGCTCGAGGCATTTATACGCCACAAACTGCCTTGGCTTCGCACGTTAAATACACACATTCTCGTAAACATCTTGGGAGATACTGTTGAAGAATATGCAGAGCTTGCCAGGACATTGAACAAAGAACCTGGAATAAGCGCTCTGGAGGTCAATATCTCCTGCCCTAACGTCAAAAGCGGAGGGGTTGCCTTTGGCACAGACCCTGTTGCAGCTGCCGAGGTGACGCAAGCGGTCAAGGACTGCACGCAACTACCTGTAATAGTAAAGCTTTCGCCAAATGTCACGGACATCACAGCCATTGCAAAGGCTGTGGAAAAGGCTGGTGCAAACGCCGTATCCCTTATTAACACACTTTTGGGCATGGCCATAGACATTCATAGGAGGAAACCCGTGCTGGCCAATGTATTTGGAGGCCTTTCAGGCCCTGCCATAAAACCAGTGGCCCTGCGCATGGTCTGGCAGACGGTGCGGGCTGTCTCCATACCTGTTATGGGCATAGGCGGCATAACAACCGCCTCGGATGCACTGGAGTTTTTTCTGGCAGGTGCCAAGGCCATACAGATAGGCACTGCCACACTGGTCAATCCCAAAGCAGCGGTTGAGGTCATCGATGGCATAAAAAAATATATGAAAGAGACAGGTATGACTTGCATAGAGGACTTGCACATTTTGTGACAATATGTATGAATTTAACGAAGAGCCTTTTTAAAAGGAGGCAGGTCATGAAAGCCCTTTTTTGCTGTGCGACTTTATGCCTTTTTATCTCGTGTGTAACTCAAATTGGCATTACAGGCCAAAAGGAGGAAGGTATGAAGCTCTTTTCACCAGCCTTTGAAAACGAAAAGGGGATTCCCAAGCGTTACACTGCCGATGGCCAAGACATCTCTCCTCCCCTGTTTTGGGAAGGAGTGCCCAGCAAGGCCAAGTCCTTGGTGCTCATTGTGGATGACCCTGATGCCCCGGACCCCAAGGCACCACGCATGGTCTGGGTGCACTGGGTGCTTTACAACATTCCACCAAACGTTCAGGGACTTTCAGAAGGTATTAAACCTCAAGACCTGCCTTCAGGCACTTTGGAAGGCTTGAACGACTGGAAGCGCACTGGTTATGGAGGGCCGGCACCGCCCATAGGCAGACATCGCTATTTTTTCAAGCTCTATGCACTGGATACCGTGCTTTCGAACATGAAAGCCCCCACCAAATCCACACTACTTGAGGCCATGAATGGCCATGTGATAGCTGAGGCAGTTTTGATAGGGACATATAGCAGGTAACCAATAATTATTTTCCTCTCAAGGTTTTCAGCATGTCCCTTCTATCAGGGCTTTTTACTAATGTTTCGCCTATGAGAGCGGCCACAATGCCGGCATTTTTTAATTGCTGCATGTGGTCAAAAGTGGCGATACCGCTTTCGCTTACCATTGGTATGGACGCTGGTGCTATTTTTCTGAGGCGAAAGGTGGTCTCAAGGGATACCGTGAAGTCCTTAAGATTGCGGTTGTTTACCCCTATGAGCTCTGCATCGGATTTGATGGCGCGCTCCAGTTCCTCCTCGTCGTGCACCTCGGTGAGGCAATCCATGCCCAATTCCTTTGCATGCGCCATAAACTCCTGAAGCTGCATGTCGCTCAGGGCAGCAACGATGAGTAAAATGGCATCAGCGCCCCAGATTTTGGCCTGTTCTATCTGAATGTGGTCGATGATGAAGTCCTTGCGCAAGAGAGGCAGGCTGACCTGGCTACGAATAAGTGGAAGAAAGGAGATGCTTCCCTGAAAGAAGCGCTCATCGGTCAAGACTGAGATAGCCCTTGCACCACCTTCTTCGTAATCCCGGGCCATCTTCACTGAATCGAAATTAGGGCAAATGAGCCCCTTGGATGGAGATGCCTTTTTGACCTCTGCAATGATGGAGACCTCATCCTCTTGCAACAACGCCTTGATAAACCCGCGTGGTGAATCCACATGGATAGCCGGCTCGGTAACCCCTCTTTTTTTAATGGCTTCAATCTCTTCTTGTTTGTGTTGCAGTATGACATTCAGTATGGACATATTACTATCCCCTTCCTGCTGCTATGAGTTCATTCAATTTTTCGAGGCCTTTTCCAGAGGCCAATATCTCTTGAGCCAAGGCGATTCCCTTTTTGAGATCAGCCGCCTTACCCCCCAAATAGATGGCTGCACCCGCATTCAGTGCCACCACATCTGCAGCAGGCCCCCTTTGGCCACTCAATACTGCCCGGCATATATCTGCATTTTCCTGGGCATCCCCGCCTTTTATGGCATCCAATGGTGCCTTATTCAACCCCACTTCCTCACAAGAAAATTGGAAATCACGGCAATCAGTTCCATTCCACTCTGCAACGGTATTTGAGCCTGAAAGCCCCAGTTCATCCATGCCATTGGGGCCATGTACCACCCAGGCACGTCTTGCCCCAAGGCCTGCCAATGCCCTTGCAATGGGCATACATAGGCTTGAGTCATAGACACCCACGAGCTGCACATTGGCACTTGCTGGATTGGTCAGTGGACCCAAGAGATTGAAGAGCGTGCGAATGCCCAGCTCACGCCTGGGCACAGCTGCATGCCTCATGGAGGGATGTAGGGCCTGGGCAAAAAGAAAACCAATGCCAATGGTTTGAATACACTCTGCCACTTGCTCAGGAGACATGGCGATATTTACTCCCAATGCCTCCAGCACATCAGCACTTCCAGAACGGCTGGAGACAGCACGATTTCCATGCTTTGCCACCTTTATGCCGGATGCAGCCACTACAAAGGCAGCGGTAGTGGAGATATTGAAGGTAGATGCGCCATCCCCGCCTGTTCCACAGGTATCCAACAGCACCTCATCTTTGGAAAGCTGGACTGAAATGGACTGAGAGTGTCTGCGCATTACACGGGCTGCTCCGATGATCTCGTTTACTGTCTCTCCCTTCATGCGTAAGGCCACCAAAAAACCAGCGATCTGAGCAGGAGTGGCCTGGCCTGACATGATAACCTCCATGACCTCAGCCATCTCCTCTTGAGCCAGGTCCTTTTGCTCCATGACCTTTAACAAGGCATTCTTTAAGGAATTTTGCATAGTTATTTCCCTAACTTCAAAAAATTATTCAAAAGTTTAAGGCCGTCTTGAGTCATGATGGATTCGGGATGAAATTGCACACCCTCAATGAGAAATTCTCTATGCCTCATACCCATGAGCTCATCGTTTTCAGACCATGCACTGGCCTCAAGGCACGGAGGCAGGGAAGACTCCTCCACCAGCAAGGAATGATAGCGCATGGCCTCGAATGGATTGGGCATCTCTTTGAATACGCCCTTACCGTCATGCCGTATCATGGAGGTCTTGCCGTGCATGAGTCTGTCAGCCCGAATCACCCTGCCGCCAAAGGCAGCTCCAATGGATTGATGCCCCAAACACACTCCAAGAATGGGAATCTTTCCGGCAAAGTGCTGAATAGCGGCCACAGATATGCCGGCCTCATTGGGTGTACAAGGACCTGGCGATACGAGCAACCGGTCCGGGTTCAGAGAGATAACCTGTTCCAAGGTCAACTCGTCGTTTCTGATGACCTTCATATCGGCTCCAAGCATGCCCAGCATCTGTACGAGATTGTAGGTAAAAGAATCGTAATTATCGATTACTAACAACATTATTTAATTTCCTTTATCAAGTATTTCATCCTGTGCTTTATCTATGGCCTTCATCAGGGCCTTGCCTTTGTTGATGGTCTCCTCCCATTCCTTTGTGGGATCTGAATCGGCGACTATCCCTGCTCCGGCCTGAAGATAGAGTTTATTTCCTTTCTGGCAGAGGGTGCGAATGGTGATGGCCATGTCCATATTGCCTGAAAAATCTAAGTATCCCACGGCTCCGGCATAGGGGCCGCGTCTTGCGTGTTCCAGCTCTTCTATGATCTCCATGGCCCGAATCTTTGGTGCCCCGGATACGGTTCCAGCAGGGAAACATGCCTTCAGGACATGAAACATATCCAAACCATTCCGGAGTTCTCCTGTAACATTGGAAACTATGTGCATCACATGGGAATATCGCTCTATATGCATGAGCTCGCTCACCTTCACTGTGCCGATCTTTGCCACACGGCCCACATCGTTTCTGGCCAGATCCACCAGCATGAGGTGTTCAGCCCTTTCTTTGGAATCGGCCAGCAGTTCCTTTTCCAGCTGTTTGTCCTCAGCGTCGTCCCTTCCCCTTGGGCGTGTCCCTGCAATGGGCCGCAGCTCGATTTGTCTGTTAGTGAGCCTGACCAGTATCTCAGGGGAAGAACCTGCCATGGATTCATCGCCCATCTGAAAAAAATACAGATAAGGAGATGGGTTGATACACCTCAACGTCCTGTATATATTAAAAATAGGTATATGATTCCTACCGGAAAAACGCTGGGACAGCACTACCTGAATGATGTCTCCAGCGCGAATGTATTCCTTGGCCTTTTTGACATTCGCTTCGAACACAGACTGTTCCACCTCAGGTGTGAGATAAGTCTTTTTTGTAACGGAATCAGAGGGATATGGGCAGCCCTGTAACAGACGCTCTCGAACCTGCCTTACCTCTTCCACGGCCTTTTCATATATCTTATTTAACGGAGAGCCGTCGATTCGGGACCAGCAGATTATTTGAAGGGTATGCTTGATATTATCATGGGCAAGCACCAATCGTGGCACCATGAATACACTGTCGTTGAAACCGGTGTTGTTTGTGAGACGTTCCGGCAACCGCTCTATGAAACGCACCATATCATAACCAAGATACCCCACGGCCCCGCCTGAAAATCGAGGCGGCTCGGCCAGAGGTATGTGTGCCGGCTTGAACTGCGCCAGTATCCTCTGAAAATCCTTCAAGGGATCGGTGGAATCATGCCATTGCCTCTCCTCTCCAGCGTATTCCTGAAATACTTGTTTGCCTTTTGAACCAAAGACAAGAATGGGAGAAAGGCCGATAAAACTGTAACGTCCCCATTTTTCACCACCTTCAAGGCTTTCCAGCAGAAAGGAGTACGAACCTGACGCCACCTTGAGATAAATGGAGATGGGCGTATCCATATCCACTGAAACTGTGTCGGTTACAGGCGCCAGATTGGCGTCATGAGCGACGGCCTCAAACTCTTGAAATGTCGTAAGCATCATGTGATTGTCTTTCAGAATCCCTTTGATTGAAATTAGAGCTCAATGTTCCTTGACATTATATCCAAAATCCCTTATTAAATAAAAGGTTTTTTTTGCGGGCGTAGCTCAGCTGGTAGAGCACAAGCTTCCCAAGCTTGGGGTCGCGGGTTCGAACCCCGTCGCCCGCTCCAGAAAAACGGCCTGTAATCACCCTATTTGAGGTTGGTCTTTTGTATCATAGCCCATCGGCCTGGGCTTGGCCATTACTTCGATTAGTGGAGAAATGTATAGTGAATGAATTGTGAAAAATTCAAAAAAAATACACTCTCTGCTATTTGAAGTGGGCTTATGCCCACTTTTTTATTTTATATGATCGAAAAAGAAACGCTGGAAGAAAGACTGATAAAATTATTACAGCCGGTTATCGACAATTCAGGATATGAATTAGTTGACCTCACTCTTGTAAAGGCCCAAGGCGGCATTACCCTGCGTATTTTTATAGATAAGCCGGAGGGAGTGACATTGGCTGACTGCGAAAGAATAAGTCGTTTGGCAGGGGATATACTCGATGTGTATGACCCCATATCGAGTCATTATATTCTGGAAGTCTCCTCTCCTGGCATAAACCGTCCGCTCAAGAAGCTGGCGGACTTTCAGAGATTTGTAGGTCAGAAGGCCCTGATAGAGACCAAAATCCCCATCTCGGGCCGCAAGAGATACAAAGGACTGCTTGCAGGGGTTGAGAATGAAAACGTCGTTATTTCTGTCGATGGAGCCGATCACTGTATACCAATCGAACAGATCAGAAAGGCCAGATTGGATATTTTATAATATATAAAGGGCAAAGAGATATGTCTTTAGAATTGAAACGAATCATAGATCAGGTCAGCAAGGAAAAAGGGCTCGATAAGAACATCCTGATTTCTACCATCGAGGATGCCATTATGTCAGCCATCAAGAAACAGGCCGCCAATCCAATGGATATAGAGATCAAATACAATCCCGATGACGGAGAGATAGATGTATTTCAATATCGAACTGTTGTAGAAAAGATTTCCAATAAAGATATGGAGATATCCCTTGAAGAGGCTCAGCGGCTGGATCCTGAAAGCCAACTGGGTGACAGTATCGGCATCAAGCTGGACATATCCGCCTTCGGCCGCATAGCTGCACAATCAGCCCGTCAAGTAATTATGCAGAAACTCAGAACAGCGGAACGCGACCTCATCTATGAGGAATTCAAGGACCGTGTCGGTGAAATCGTCAATGGCATCATTCAGCGTGTGGATTCTTCGGGTGCCATCATCAATCTCGGAAGGACGGACGCCTTGCTTCCTGTATCCGAACAGCTTCCTCACGAAAATCTCAGAAGAGGCGAGCGCATTCGAGCATATATCATGGAGATTCGAAAGGGCGCCAAGGACCCGCAGGTCATACTGTCACGCACATGTCCGGAATTCTTGGTCAAACTGTTCGAATTGGAGGTGCCTGAAATCGCTGACGGCACCATCAAGATCATGGCGGTGGCAAGGGACCCTGGCAGCAGGTCGAAGATATCTGTTTCATCCAACCTTTCGGACGTGGACCCCATCGGAGCATGTGTGGGTATGCGCGGCTCCAGAGTGCAGGCAGTGGTTCAGGAACTCAGGGGTGAACGTATAGATATCGTGCTCTGGAATCCGGACCCCGCCAGATATGTCTATAATGCCCTTGCACCCGCTGAATGTTCCAAGGTGATTGTGGATGAGGACAATCATGTCCTTGAAATCATCGTTCCTGACGATCAGCTCTCCCTGGCCATCGGTAAGCAAGGGCAGAACGTCAGGCTGGCAGGCAAACTCCTGGGCTGGAAGATAGATGTCAAGACTGAAACCAGACATGCCAACCTCGAAAACCCAGAATACCATAAACTCCTGAAGCTGAGTGGAGTCACGGAAAATATCGCCGATAAACTGTTTGCCGCCGGTATAGATACCGTGGAAAAGATAGCGCAGATGGACGCTGTGGAACTGGCACATATCTCCCACATGAAAAGGGATATGGCCAAGGCGGTTATCGAGGAGGCTAAGGGCGGTATCTCCTCTGACAGTTATGAATCAATCAAATGAATATACGGTCTCTTGAGGTAATAATATGAGTAAAATTCGGGTACATGAGTTGGCAAAGGAGTTTTCCATTGCTCCAAAAGAGATGGAGACATGGATTAAAAACCATGGCTATCCCATAAAAAATTACAGCAGCACGCTTGAGGACCATGAGGTCCAGGAAATAAGAATGAAATTTCGTGAAGAACGGGCCGTACAGTCTGCATCTTCGGCGGTTACAGGTGAAAATTCCGACTCCAAACGCCCGAATAAGACATCGGATAACACGGCTGACAACATATCCGCCAGGGCAACAACCGTCATCAGACGCCGCCCTGGCATCAGACTCACCAAGATCACTCACAACGATGAGACGACCACACAAGAACCATTGAAAGAGACCGCTTTCACAGGCCATGAAGAACAGGCTGAAATCACGGAAGAATCATTTATTTCTGAAAGGCCGGAGGCCAGGCCTGCCGCCACAGGCGAACCGAGCCTAAAACATGTGCAGCCAGCGCCTCCCAAATCCTATGTAAAGGTCATTAAAAAAGAGACTCCGGTGGTTGCGCCTAAGAAGATTCCGTCTTCTGCGCCCCCTGAATCCACTGACAAAACCGTTGTGAGAGCCAAGGCGGAACCAGAGACAATCAAAATGCAACCTCCTCCAAAAAAAGAGGAGACCGTCAGACAGCCTGAAACATCCTCTGAAAAACCTTCTGATGTGCCTGTGACAAAGCCTGCTGTATCGGAAAAGACAGCAGGGCCGCAAGAGACGCTTGCCGGAACTATGTCGCCGGTCGAAGCGCATACGGCCGAAAAGACCGAGAGCAAGGAAGAGAAGAAACACCCTCTTCGAGAGGTTGTAATGGGCAAGCGTGAAAAAGGTCATGAAAGACATGAAACATCCCCTCAAAAAACCGCCCAGCAGCCCAAAAGTTATGTAAAAATAGTGGATAGACCACGTATCGTTCTGCCGCAACCCCAACTTCCTGCATCAAAACAGCAGCCAAAGCCCTCTTCGCACGGTGGAGCCGGGGCGCCCGGCGCTTATTCAGGAAAAGGCCGTAGACCTGAAACACCACAGCCGGCCTCCTCCTTTCCTGACAGAACTGTGCCGCGCATTGACATGACGGTCCCAGTACTCGAACTGGATAAAAAGACCAAAAAGAAAGACATGTCCAAGCGGGTGGTACAGGTCTCCGAAATGGAAGAGGTTGCCAGGAGACGCAAGGCCGCAGCCAAAAAGATCGAAAAGCTCAAGCCGATAACCAAGTTGCTGTCCGAGGAACTGGACAGCGATTTAAATGTTACGGATGCCCTGCTGCCTGAAACATCCGTTTATGAAGCAGTCCTTGAGCCTGTTGTTTTCAAGACCGTACCAAGTAAGTCAGGAACCGGCAGAAAAAAAACAACCAGACCGATTTCCGCGCCTCAATCCGAAGCAGCTTCTGGGGCCTTCGATGCACAGGCCGGCAGAAGAAGGCTCATACTCAATGAGGCCATACAACTGGGTGACCTTGCTAAAAAAATGGGTGTAAAGATTGGAGATGTCATCGGTAAGCTCATGGGCATGGGGGTTATGGCCACCATCAACCAAACCATAGATTATGACACTGCCGCGCTTCTCGCATCCGAGTTCAATTTCGAAGTGGAGAAACGCACTGTCGCAGAGGATATGTTGATGGAATTTGAACCTCAGGGTTCAGGCGAACAGGTATTGCGTCCGCCTGTGGTAACGGTCATGGGTCACGTGGATCACGGTAAGACCTCACTTCTGGATGCGATTCGCGAGGCGGATGTGGTATCCAAAGAGGCCGGAGGCATCACTCAGCACATAGGCGCATATCATGTAACCCTGTCATCCGGACACGATGTGGTCTTTCTGGACACACCAGGCCATGAGGCCTTTACAGCCATGAGGGCCAGGGGTGCTCAAGTAACCGATATCGTGATACTGGTAGTGGCGGCTGACGATGGGGTTATGGCCCAGACAAAAGAGGCCATCGACCACGCAAAGGCAGCGAAGGTGCCCATCATCGTGGCCATCAACAAGATCGACAAACCCAACGCTAACATCGATCGCGTCAAAAGAGAGCTGGCGGAATACGGTCTTGTGCCGGAGGAATGGGGTGGAGACACCATATTCGTCAATATCTCTGCCAAAAAACGTATAGGCATAGAGGAATTTCTGGAGATGCTGGCTCTGCAATCCGAGGTGATGGAATTGAAAGCCGATCCCAACAGGCCTGCCAAGGGTCATGTGGTGGAGAGCAAGCTGGACAAGGGCCGAGGCCCTGTGGCAACCCTGCTCATATCCAACGGTACGCTTCGTGTGGGAGACAGCCTGGTCTGCGGCATGCACTATGGAAAGATTCGGGCCATGAACAACGACAAGGGATTGCCCATCAAGTCAGCAGGGCCATCCATACCAGTGGAGGTGCTAGGCCTCTCCGGAGTGCCTTCTGCCGGAGATGAATTCGTTGTGCTGCCTGACGAGAAAAAGGCGAGAGAGGTGGCGGAATACCGTCAGAGAAAACACCGTGAGGCAGAACTTGCCAAAGGTTTTCATAAAGTAAGTCTCGACAATGTCTTCGACCGTATAAAGGCCCAGGACATGAAGGAACTGAGTATCGTCCTGAAGACCGATGTCCAGGGCTCGGTTGAGGCCATATCGGACGCACTCAACAAGCTCAGCACACCGGATGTCACGCTGAAAATAGTTGCAAGCGGCATAGGCGCTATCTCCGAATCGGATGTACTGTTGGCATCCGCCTCCAATGCCATAGTTATCGGTTTTAACGTGAAACCCAATCCGCAGGCCAGAAGTCTGGCGGAGCAGGAAAAGGTCGACATACGTTTTTATGATGTCATCTTCAATCTCCTGGATGATATCAAAAACGCCATGACCGGCCTGCTCGAACCTGTGTTCAGGGAAAAGACCCTTGGCAGGGCACTGGTAAGGCAGGTTTTCATGGTACCCAAGGTAGGTGCTGTGGCCGGCTGCGCCGTAACCGATGGAGTGGTGCAGAGAAACTCCAAGGCTCGGCTTCTGCGGGACAATGTAGTGGTATATACGGGCAAGATTATCTCGTTACGCAGATTCAAGGAAGACGTCAAAGAGGTCGGTACCGGTTACGAATGCGGTATCGGGCTGGAACGTTTCAATGACATCAAAGAAGGCGATGTGATAGAGTCGTTTGTCATGGAAGAGACCAAACCCGTGCTTGCAAGCTGATTACAGGATGTTTACTGGAATATTGCGTATCACTTTGAGTTTACCTGAAAATCATTCGTTGAAGGAAAAACGCCGAGTGGTAAAGAGTATTTTACAGCAGATAAAAAACCGTTTCGAAGCCGCTGCATCGGAGACAGACCATCACGATTTATGGCAGACTGCTGAACTCGGGGTTGCAGTCGTGGGAAACAGTGCAAGCGTACTGGATTCGGTGCTGAATAAGATAATAGATTTTGTTGAAAGTATCGGTATCGCCGATCTTGTGAATGCAGAGATGGAAATCATCAACATGGGCAGACATGAAATTCGCAGCAACAGATGATGTGCTCATAAAAAATCATTTAGGTATATAATAATATGGCGCATAGATTCCCAAGGGCATACAGAATAGCGGATATGATCAAGAAGGAACTGGCATATCTGCTGCTTGGCGAGATAAAAGACCCTCGCATACACGGACTCGTTACTGTCATGAATGTAGAGGTATCCACCGATCTCAAGTATGCGAAGATATTTGTGGCGGTCGCAGGCTCGAATCAGGACAAAAAAGAGGTGCTTAAAGGGTTCAAACAGGCCAAGGGCTTCATCAGAACCATGTTGGCCCATCGTATAGAGATGCGACAGATACCAGAATTGCATTTCTTGCTCGATACCACCCTTGAACGGCAGCTGCATCTGGAGGATGTTTTGGCGACCATTCCGCACTCATCCACTCTTGCGGAGGCCATTGAGACACCTCCTGATGAAACCAGTGCACCGAATCATATCGAAAATAACGGCAAATGATATTTTTGACCTATGATTATATATGATAAAAAACGATCAGCAGCTTAAAAAGATAGCGAAACTTATAGACAGCGCTCAAAATTTCCTGATTACGGCACATCAGAAACCGGATGGAGACGCCGTAGGTTCGCTGCTGGCCCTTTATCTGGCCCTGACTCAGGCAGGCAAGACTGTCACACCATGTCTCGCCGACCCAGTGCCGCAGCACCTGCTCTTTTTACCGGAAAGCGGCTCCATTATATCTGCTTCGGAACTGGCTTCCAGTAAATTGATAACCCATCAAACAGCCCATCAGGCCCCTACCCTTTCACGGGATACGATCCTGATCGTGCTGGATTGCAACGAGCTGCAACGCACCGGTATCCTTCCATTTTTACCCGAGCATCTATTTGAGACAGCCGTTGTACTCGATCACCACATAGCCAGGTCGAACCCACTTTCGGAGTTTACAGACATCTTTTCAAAGGCTCCTCTCCTCTATATCGACACAGAGGTATTTTCAACGGCCGCTCTGGTCTATTGGCTGCTGGAGACCATGAATCGCCCTCTAACTCCGGAGATAGCCACCAATATCTATACTGGGGTGGTCACTGATACCGGTTCTTTCTGTCACAGCAACACCAATGCGGAGGCATTGGAAATGGCTGCGGCCCTGGTGAGGGCAGGGGCAAATCCACACAGGATTTCATCACAACTTTTTCAGCAATATCCTGTATCCAGACACAGGTTGCTGGCCATGGCCTTAAATACCCTTGAGCTCAAGCATGAAGGCAGAGTGGGTTTTATGCATGTATCGCCTGATATGTTCATACGAAGCGGCGCCAATGAAGAGGATGCTCATGATTTTGTGGGTTATATCAGATCAATAGATACAGTGGAACTGGCGGTTTTTATCAAAGAGACCAGCAACGGTCAGAGCAGTGTGAGTCTGCGCTCTAAAAGCTATTTCAATGCGGCTGAGTTGGCTGCCTCGTTTGGAGGAGGTGGTCATTTTCATGCAGCAGGGTTTCGAATGAACAAACCCATAGCGGAGATCAAAGACATGCTGCTCGCAAAGCTGGCTGACGTAACGTGGCAATGATATGGAATTGAACGGCGTTTTAGTGATAGACAAACCCCTGGGAATGACCTCTTTTCAGGTGATAAAGCTGACCAGAAGGCTTCTGAACATCAAAAAGATCGGGCATACAGGCACCCTTGACCCATTGGCCACGGGTATATTGACCCTGTGCATAGGCAAGGCCACAAAACTCTCCGAAAAGCTCATGCAAGGTCACAAACGCTATGACGGCTTGATGCAGCTTGGTATGGAGACAACCACTTACGACAAAGAGGGTGACATTGTATCGGAACAACCAGTTCCTCCTCATCTGACCCTGGAAAGGCTACAACAACTCGCCGATACCTTCATCGGCAGACTGTTTCAGGTACCTCCGGCCTTTTCCGCTGTAAAACACAAGGGACAACCCTTATATAAACTGGCCAGAAAAGGGATATTCGTTCAAAAAGACGCTCGTGAGATAGAGATATTTTCCTTTGTCGTGACATCATGGGAACCGCCCGTAATGGGTTTTTCACTACACTGTTCCAAGGGCACATATGTCAGGACCCTGGCCCATGATTTCGGCCAAAAAGCAGGATGCGGCGCCTGCCTTACAAGGCTTCACCGCACTCAAAACGGTATATTTCACATGGACCATGCCGTTTCCATGGATGACATCAGAAAGGCTGTGAATACCGATACCATGGAAGGACTGCTGATTCCAAAAGAACTGTTGGACATTACCCCTGAACTTTCAGGGTAATCATCATAAAAAACAATCAAAGGAGGTTTACCAAGGTGTCATTACAACCAGAACTCAAAAAGGAACTCATCGAGAAATACAAACGCAGCGACGCGGACACAGGCTCGCCTGAGGTGCAGGTTGCGCTTTTGACAGCTCGTATCAACAGTCTGAATGAGCACTTCAAGTCCCACAAAAAGGACCATAGCTCCAGAAGAGGTCTGCTCAAGCTGGTCGGACAGAGAAAGAGTTTGCTGGACTACCTCAGAAACAAGGATATGGACAGATACAGAACCCTTATCTCTGAATTGGGCCTGCGTAAATAATCTATGCAAATGAATGGAGTAATGGAAATGACTCGAAAAGAGGCGATACTGGGAGGACATACGATCAGTCTGGAAACAGGCCGAATAGCCAAACAGGCAAATGGATCGGTAATAGTCAGGGCCGGAGATACAGTGGTTGTTATAACTGCCGTAGCCTCCAAGCAGCCCAGGGAAGACATGGATTTTCTGCCACTCATGGTGGACTATCAGGAGATGTTTTATGCAGCAGGCAAGATACCGGGCAGTTACTTTCGCAGAGAGATAGGACGGCCCAGCGAAAAGGAAGTGCTGACCTCTCGATGTATCGACAGGCCCATTCGCCCGCTGTTTCCGGCGAACTATCATCATGACACGCAGATTATAGCCACCGTCCTCTCCATGGACCCTGAGATAGACCCTGATGTCTTGGCCATCACCGGCGCCTCTGCCGCCCTTTCCATTTCTGATATTCCTTTCAATGGCCCTATTGCAGGCGTTCGTGTGGGCAAGATAAACGGTCAGCTGGTCATAAACCCCACAAAGACTCAGCTTGCGGAATCGGAATTGAATATCATAGTGGCCGGCAGTAGGGATGCAGTGGTGATGGTAGAGGGCGGAGCGGCCGTTCTGCCTGAAGAAGACATACTGGAGGCCATCTTCTTTGCACACAAAGAGATGCAGCCCCTGATAGTCCTTCAAGAGGAGCTGGCCAAAGAGCTTGGCAAACCAAAGTTCGACCTCGCCCCTGAAAAGGAATTGCCTGAACCCCTGCAAAAGGCCCTTCAGGAGTATGAAGCCGCCATGCGTCAGGTAATCACCACTCCTGACAAACAGCAGCGAGGCAAACTGAAAGATGCCATCGAACAGGAGTTTCTCTCCAGATTTGCTGATGAGCTGACCGGCTATGAAAAGGTCTTTAAGACCGCTCTCAAAGAAATGGAAAAAAACATGATGCGTTCCATGATAGTCCATGAGAAACGCCGTATAGACGCCAGAAAATTCGATGAGATACGGCCCATTTCATGCTCCATCGGCGAACTGCCTCGCACTCATGGCTCAGCGGTCTTTACACGTGGAGAGACCCAGGTACTTGCTGTGGCCACTCTGGGCAGTGCTGACGATGAACAGCGTATCGATGCCATCGGCGGCGAATTTTTCAAGCACTTCATGCTGCATTACAATTTTCCTCCATTTTGTGTGGGTGAGGTCAGACCCCTCAGGGGTCCGGCCAGACGCGATATAGGTCATGGAGCCCTGGCTGAACGCGGTATAGCGGCAGTCATTCCTCCTCCTGAGGACTTTGTATATACCATTCGTGTCGTATCTGAGGTAATGGAATCCAACGGTTCCTCCTCCATGGCGACCGTATGCGGCGCCACTTTGGCCCTCATGGATGCAGGCGTGCCTATTCGTGATATGGTGGCAGGTGTGGCCATGGGCCTTATAAAAGAAGGCGACGAGGTGATAATCCTGTCCGATATTCTCGGAGACGAGGACCATCTCGGGGACATGGACTTCAAGGTGGTCGGTACCCATGAGGGCGTGACCTCCATTCAGATGGACATTAAAATATCAGGCCTCACACCTGAAATAATGCAAAAAGCCATGCTTCAAGCCAGAGAGGGCCGAAAATTCATTCTCGGTAAGATGAAAGAGGTCATCTCAACGCCTAAAACCGAATTGAGTCAATATGCACCAAAGGTCTTTTCCATACAGATTAATCCTGAAAAGATAAAAGACCTCATAGGTCCTGGCGGCAAGAACATCAAAGCGGTGGTGGCTGCATCTGGTGCCAAGGTCGATGTTGACAATGCAGGCAAGGTCAAGATATTTGCATCATCAGGGGATTCCGCACAAAAGGCCATACAGATGATCAAACAGCTTACAGCCGAACCTGAAGTCGGCGTGATCTATGACGGTGTTGTTAAGAAGATTATGGAATTCGGCGCCTTTGTTGAGATAATGCCAGGCACGGACGGCTTGCTGCATATTTCACAGATAGATACCAAACGAGTCAATTCAGTGCAGGATTATCTCAAGGAAGGCGACACCGTGCGTGTCAAAGTGATTGAAATAGACAAACAAGGCAAAATAAAGCTAAGCCGCAAGGTATTGCTGGAAGAAAATCAATAAGATATACAACTTGCTGATCCATTTTTCAAATATGAACGAACTATCTGAAATTATTCGAAACAATACCATGCCGCCTCTTGAAATCGGTGACATCTCCGTTCCGGTTCCCATAATACAAGGCGGTATGGGCATAGGTATTTCCATGGCAGGATTGGCATCCGCCGTAGCCCGTTCCGGCGGTATCGGAGTTATAGCCGCTGTCATGATAGGTATAACCGAACCCCATTGGCAGCAGGACCCCATGGGCACAACCCGGACCGCTCTGGCAAAACAGATAGCCCTTGCCAAAGAACAGGCCAAGGGTGGTGTCATAGGCGTAAATATCATGGTGGCCCTTCAGGATTATGATGAACTGGTAAAAATCGCTGCCGATGCAGGCGCCGACCTCATAATCAGCGGCGCAGGACTGCCTCTAAAACTGCCAGGCCTGTTACCCTCAGGTTCTACAACCAACCTGGCCCCCATCGTCTCATCCGGAAGGGCGGCGCAACTCATCTGCCGCAGATGGAAGGAACACTATTCCAGGCTTCCTGACCTCATTATAGTCGAGGGCCCTGAGGCCGGAGGGCACCTCGGTTTCAAGAAGGATGAGTTGAACGCACCCAAAAACCGACTGGAAAACCTGGTGACGGATGTCATACAGGCTGTTGAGCCTTTTACTCAATTCACTCGGAATGGCAAGCCTATTCCAGTTGTGGCGGCAGGCGGTGTATATACAGGGGCCGATATCTATCATTTCATTCATGATATCGGCGCAGCCGGAGTGCAGATGGCCACTCGCTTTGTGGCCACATACGAGTGTGATGCCTCCGATGCCTTCAAGGAGGCGTATCTCAAGGCCAGAAAGGAAGACATCACCATCATCAAGAGCCCGGTGGGTCTGCCGGGTAGGGCCCTCAAGGGTAAGTTCATCGAGATGATGGCTGAAGGAAAAAAAAGGCCATTTAAGTGCCCCAACAAATGTCTCGCTCCATGTGACTACAAAACAGCGCCGTATTGCATAAGCACCGCCCTCATCAATGCACAGCGCGGAAACATCGACGCGGGTTTTGTGTTCTGTGGTTCAAATGTTTGGCGGGTGGACAAAATAGTACATGTGCACGAGCTGATTCAGGAACTGGTGGATCAATACAGAGCGGCTGAACAGGCAAATCAATAACAGGCCTGACGGTGACAGGCTGTTGGTAAAAATGCAATAAAAACAGCTACTTTTCAAAAAAGAAGATTATATTGTCCACCTCCCGCTGAATGGAGCCCATTATCTCTTCCTGTTTGTCGATTATCGAAAACGGAAGCATGCTTCTCTTTTGGTCAGGTGTGAGATTTTTGTCCACAAGCGTATGCGCCCAGATCAGAAGCCGAGTCAGGCCGTTGGGAAATCGTCTCTTGTCCTTCATGTGGTGATTCGCTATGGCTGTAACCATCTCATTCGGCATAGACCAGCTTTTGGCCAGATATGCGCCTATATCGACGTGAGTTACCTTGAACCTGATACCTTCATACGCAAGGGCTCTGTCTCCGCCATTTACGGCATTCTTTGAGAACTCGGCCAGTTCAGCCTCTTTTTTCTCGTTTTTCAGATATTGCAGCAGAACGAGCTTGCCTATGTCGTGTATAAGCCCTGTGGTAAAAGCACGAGCCATGGGTGTGATGAATATGTTCAGTTCTCGAAGCATAGTCTGCATGGCGTATGCCACCTGCAGACTATGCTCCCAGATGTCGTATTCAACTGTCGAGAATGTCTTGCCAAAGGATTCCTGCAAGGATGACGCCACGATGATATCCAGCACCCTTCTGCTGCCCAGAATGGAAACAGCCTGAAATACTGATTCAATCTCCTTGTTGAGACCATAGGCGGCAGCCCGAGTGGCATCAAGTAGCTTGGCGGACAACACAGGTTCAAAGCTGAGTTTTCTGGCCAGGTCCAGAAGAGAAAGGTCTTCAAGAGAGGTATTGGTCACTATTTCGAGCACATAAGGCGAAATGGGCTTGATATTTTTTATGGCAGTCTGTATTCCAATAGGTATGGAAGAATTTGATTGTTTTTGCTGCATTGTGATTCCCCTATAAAAATTGATGGTATCGTAAAAAGTAGAGTATGGCTGCGGCAAAAACGCCGAATGCAAGGTGCACAAATTAATTTTGAATATTGAATGCTGAATGTTGAATTATGGTGGATTTGTCACAAGTTAACACTCAACATTAAAAACTAAACATTGTGAAAGGTAGCAGCCGGCAACTTTTTACGACGCTATCATAATTGCCATTAAATGGATTTATTATAATACAGATAAGCCACTTGAGAAGCAAGGAGACATAAAAAGTTAGAATATGCACAATTCACCCCTCGCTGAGCGCATGAGGCCGCGACATATCGATGAATTTCTTGGGCAGAAACACCTCATCGGGCCAGGCAAGCTCCTGACAGGTCTGCTGGAGCGCGGTAAACTGCCATCGCTGATTTTATGGGGGCCGCCGGGCTGCGGCAAGACCACTCTGGCCAGATTGCTATCAAGTGTCTCAGGAATGCATTTTGTTGCATTTTCCGCCGTCCTATCCGGCGTAAAAGAGCTGCGCTCCATCGTTGAAGATGCCAAGAAAAGGGCTGAAAGAGGTATTGGAACCACCCTTTTTGTGGACGAGATACACCGTTTCAACAAGGCCCAGCAGGATGCCTTTCTGCCTCATGTGGAAAGCGGGCTCATCACCCTCATAGGCGCCACCACAGAAAATCCATCCTTCGAAATTATAGCCCCTCTTCTTTCCAGATGTCGAGTGCTGACACTTCAGCCCATGGAGACCTCTGATCTGCATATACTTCTGAACAGGACGCTGACCGACACCGAACGTGGGCTTGGCAAAGTGGGACTCACAATAACGGCACGGGCTGCAGACTATCTGGTGGGCACAGCCGATGGAGATGCACGTAACCTTTTGAATAGTTTGGAAGTGGCTGCTGAACTCGCTATCTCCAGTGATACCAAAGAAATAGATATAGAGTTGCTGAAGGAGGCCTTGCAACAAAAGGCCCTGCGCTATGACAAGTCAGGTGAAGAGCACTACAATCTCATCTCCGCCCTGCACAAAAGTCTTCGAGGAAGCGACCCTGATGCAGCCCTCTACTGGCTGGCCAGAATGCTGGCCGCAGGCGAAGACCCCCACTACATCGCAAGACGCATGATTCGCTTTGCATCTGAGGATATCGGCAATGCGGACCCCAATGCCCTGACACTGGCCATATCAGGGCTGCATGCCTTTGATTTTTTGGGTTCACCCGAGGGGGAGCTGGCCCTGGCCCAAGTGGCAGTCTATCTGGCCACGGCCCCTAAAAGCAACGCCACATACACAGCCTTTGGCGAAGCTATGGCAGATACCAGAAAATTCGGCACACTGTCTGTTCCGTTACATCTCAGAAATGCCCCTACTCGACTCATGAAGGAATTGGGGTATGGAGAAGGCTATCAATATGCCCACGACATGGAGGATGCTGTGGTCACGCAAGAACATCTGCCGCGTGAACTGCGAGAACGTATCTACTATCGTCCCACGACACGAGGCCATGAGCAGGTAATAAAGGAACGTCTGGAAAAATGGCGGCGCATTCAGGCACAGAGAAAGGCCATTCACCGCTGATATGCCTCAAAAGACCTGGCAGGAAATAGAAAAAATCGGCCGACTGCTCTATGACGGCCTGAAGGAGTGCAGACTATGTCCAAGGCAGTGCGGAGTGAACAGACTGAAGGGCAAACTGGGATTCTGCAGGGCCGGAGCTGCTGCCAAAGTGGCCAGAAGTGTGCCGCACATGGGAGAAGAGCCTCCCATTTCAGGGACACGAGGGGCTGGGACCATCTTCTTTTCCCATTGTCACATGGCCTGTATCTACTGCCAGAATTACCAGATCAGCCATCTTCACCATGGCAGAGAGGTAAGTGTAGAAGAACTGGCAGGACTCATGTGGAAACTGGCTCAAAGAGGCTGTCACAACATAGAATGGGTCTCTGTCACCCATTTTCTGCCTCATGCAGTCCTTGCCTTGGCGGAGTGCATGAAAAACGGACTTGATCTGCCGGTAGTCATGAACTCGGGTGGCTACGAATCTGAAGACACCCTGAGACTTCTGGAAGGTATAGTTGACATATATCTGCCTGATGCCAAATATGGAAACCGCAGATACGGCGTCAACTTTTCAAAAGCACCGGATTATCCAGCAATAAATCGAACCGCCCTGAACGAAATGATACGGCAGATAGGAGCGGAACTCGTGATGGACTCCTCCGGCATCGCAAGACAAGGTATAATCATTAGGCATCTAGTGCTGCCGGGTTGTACGGAGGACTCCAAGGATATATTGGAGTACATAGCCTTCCGCTATGGTGGGAATGTGCATGTCAGTCTCATGTCTCAGTATTTTCCTGCCTTTCGAGCCAAAGAAGATGCGATGCTCGGCAGACATCTCCTGCCGCAGGAATATGAGGACGTCTTGAAATTTGCTGAGATATGCGGCCTGAGCAATGGGTGGTTTCAGTCCCATGAGCCTTTGAAGAAGGATTATTATCCTGATTTTCTGGACAATTCAATTGCCGTGATGTTATAATTCGAAATCCCCGTAAACCGGTGTTCGAGAGCCATTTCAGAAGGGAGTCCGCCGAATTCGGTTTGCTCGCATGGAGTTATGAAATCAGGCATGAAAAGGAGCTGATATATGTTTAAAAAATTACTACAAAAGCTCAAGTGGCCCGGCCAGACGGACTCCGAGGAAACACTTACGCAGGAAGGCGCTCAAAACGCCGAACAGGTGAAAGAACAGGCTTCTTCAGCGGCTTCATCTGCACCTGATACCTCGATTCATTCAAATGAAGGCCAGGCTCAGGCAATCGTACCAGTCGAACAGATTCCATTGAAAGAGATTTGTGAACAAGAACAATCCCTGAAACAACCGATTGAACAGCAAATAGAAGATGAGCCGGAGCCCGAAGGTTTTTTTGCAAGATTGAAGAAACAGCTCACCAAAAGCAAAGAGGGGTTTGTCCGCCGCATGGACGAACTGCTTTTGGGCAAAAAGGAGATCTCACCAGAGATATTAGACGAACTGGAGGAGATTCTGGTCACCGCTGATGTAGGAGTGAAGACAGCGGAAGAGATATTTGAGCAGATTCGCGCTGAGGTAAAACGCAAAGAATTGAATGACGTGGATGCGTTGCGAGACCGCATCAAGTCGAAACTTTTAGAGTTGTTGCGTGTGAATGCACCTCCACTCACCTGGCACGGCGACCCCTGTGTAGTGTTGATAGTGGGTGTAAACGGCGTGGGAAAAACTACAACCATAGCCAAACTGACTCATTTTCTGCAGGAACAAGGTAAGACCTGCCTTCTGGCCGCCGCCGACACCTTCAGGGCTGCTGCCATAGAACAGCTTGACACATGGGGACAGCGCCTTAATGTCCCTGTAATCAAACACAAACATGGAGCCGATCCATCGGCTGTGGCCTTCGATGCCATAGAGGCAGGCATAAAACGCAAAGTGAATGTGGTTATTATAGATACGGCCGGCAGACTTCACACCAAGACCAATCTCATGGAGGAGCTCAAGAAGATACGCCGTGTCATTGCCAAAAAGATTGCAAATGCGCCTCACGAGACCTTTCTTGTGCTGGACGCCACCACAGGTCAGAACGCCCTATCTCAAGCCAAACTCTTTCAGGAGGCCACAGATCTTACTGGCATAGTGCTCACCAAGCTGGACGGGACCGCCAAAGGCGGCATAGTGGCGGCCGTTGCCCATCAAATGAGACTTCCCATCCGTTTCATCGGCATAGGAGAGAAGATGCACGACTTAAGGCCATTTGACGCCAGAGACTTCGTAACCGCCCTGTTTGAAAACGAAGAAGGTTAGACCTATCCTATAGGCTCATACCAGAATGGCAGCAAAATGATGTAAGTGGCGCCCATGCCATAGACCAGGAGTTCGCACAGCCTGTGCCTGAGCGGGCTGACAAGCCCATAAAAATCCCCATATACCAGCCGGTGCAGCACATGAAGGCCTGCCACCACACTGCTTATAACCAGAAACAGGTCCATGCCAGGATAAAACCAGGAAGGCACATGAAATTCCCAATGCGAGAGGTCAAATCCAAACTGTCTGCCCAAAGTCGGAAAAAAGAACTGAGACTCGTATACTGCATAGTTCAGACGACAGACCAGTTCGCCGGCAAAGGCCGTGGGTACGAACACCGGCACCATGGGAGAGAATTTGCCGAAGAGTTCGTCTTCTGTAGTGCCAAAGATGCGCGCCCCAAGTTTCAAAAACAGCATGGCAATCACGAACCAGAAAAACAGCAGGGCGGAAAACATGAGCATTCTATACACCAGGGTCTCCGTTGCAGGCGTAAATGCCTTGAGAAGGCCATAATCCATAAAACGAGCCAGCTGTGAGGCTATCAGCAGGGGGATGATATAAGAACAGGTGATGTAGCGACCTTTACTCGTAATCAACTCGGCAAACGGGCTTCTGAAATTGATACGTGGGGAATTTTTGTCACATAACGACACGCATCGACCGCAGATGAGGCAATCCAGGTTATTGACCACACCAAATGCGCCCAGATACACAGGGCATCCACGCTGTCCGTCCCTACCCTTCTTGCATGCAAAGGTCTTGCATTCTCTGCAGATGTTGTGGTCAGGCCTGAACTCCGTCATGGACATGGTGGAGGCCACGCCTGTGATGCGTCCCATGGGGCAGAGATAGCGGCACCAGGCCTGAAGCGGGTACAATATGGAAAAAAACGTGGCGCCTCCCAAAATGGCCAGAATCAGCAAGGCCGTGGCTCGAGGAGACTCCTTTATGCCCATACTCTCTTCCAGCCAGATAATGACGGCAAACAAAAAGACCGCCCAATATATACCGTATTTTTGCAGCCAACTGGGAATAGGCCTGTATTTAACCCAGCCCAGACGCTGAAAGACCCTTCCAAGCCCGGGGAAAGGACAGAAACCACACCACATGCGCCCCACAAAAAACCAGCTCAAGACCATGCTGGGCCACCATAGACCCCATGAGAGAAAAATGACCACATTTTCTCGAGGATTTTGAGGGCCGAACAGACCTGCCAGGATAATGAAGGCAAAGACCAGGTCGCCCACTGTCCTAATGGAGGCATGCAGTTTTCTGCGTTGCAGAACATGCTTGACGGCAGGAAAGACCTGAAACAGATTCATGCGCTCATTGGGATATTGATCGAAAAATATGCCTATAACACGCTTGAGTTGCATCTTTCCCGCCCTGTTATCTATTGAAAATTCAAAAAAGTATAAATAAAATTCGTTCAATCAGGCTGTTCACACTTTTTGTGATTTTAAGCATAAACACCAAAACTTGTCCAGAAAATTTATCGAACGCAAAACTGAAGCAATGGCGATTTAACCTAAGCTTCAATTGACTTTTTGGGTTTTTGTAATAATAACGAACTTATTTCAAAAACAATAAACGGAATCAATATGAAACATCCATTGTCTCTGGCCCTTGTATCAGGCCTTTGCATCTTTTTGCTTGGATACATATATCTCGACAACGAACTTCAACAGGAAATCGCACTGCACGAACATACGCACATCACCCTTCAAAAAGGCCTGCTGGACACCATAGCGGCCAAATTACGAAAAGACGCCGAAATTCACTTTCATCTCTTTGTGCTGCGCAATGAGGTCATTGAACGCATGAAACACGCTGCAACTGCAGATATAGCTGACAGACAGGCGCTGCAACAGGATTTACAGGAGCTGCTGAAACCGGTCTATGCGCTGCTCAAACCCATGGGCATGAAAGGTCTGTACATATACGACGCGCACTCCATGCACATGCTGCAACTCCATGAGGACACAGTAGTCGATACGAAACCGCCCGCCGCCGAACGACCTGAAATGGTGCGGGCAGACATGGAGAAAAGGCCGGTAACCTGTTTCAGGACATGGGAAAGCGGAGTGATGCTGTGCAATATCTTTCCCATTCTGCTCGACAACAGTCTCATCGGCCATGCTGAGTTCATATTTTCTCACGATTATATTCTGAAACAACTCAAAGATATCAATGCAGGCTTTGCAGTACGCACAGATTATGACATCATTATAAAAAAGGGTCTGTCTGCTGCTTGGCAGAAACGTAAAAAACCTCAGGAATATAAAGAAGCTTTTCGCATGCCGGACTGGCTCATGCGTCGAAACGATTCAGATTCATTCAGAGAGTACGGCACCACCTTAGACGACCTGTCGAATGCAGTCTTTGCCGCCGGCCACGGAAATGAATTACAGCGCAGATTGACTGAGGCCAAACCATTCGCCATTCATGCCCCATTCGGTAACGGCGCGGCATCCCTCATATTTCTTCCCATTCTGGGCATACAGGACGAACTTCAGGCGTATACAGTCATTTTCATTCCAAGGGATTTGGAATACATGAAATTACAAGATGACTACAAAACAAGGCTTATCTTTCTCTGCGCCTTTGCCATGCTGTTTGCATTTCTTGCGTATTTAACGGCCTTTTCATACCAAAAACAGCGTAAGACCACCAATTTTCTTTCCGCCCTGGTGAGTAACATACCTGATGGTCTTCTGGTGATAGACTCCGAATGGAGAATACAGGAATCCAATGAAACCGCCTGCCGCATTCTTGGGTACTCGAGAGAGGAACTGGTTGGACAGAACCCCCACTATCTTCTGCACTATTATGAAGGCCACACCATCGCCCAGAAGGACTGCCCGATTTATAAAATAGTAATGGAAATAGGTAGTTATACTGGGGAAACAGAGTTAAAGACCAAAAACGGCAAGATTGTTTCCATGCACGTCTCGTGCAGTATGTTTCAACAGGGCAACAAACGCCATAAAAATACCGTAATGGTCTTTCGGGATATATCCTCTCAGAACGCTGCCCGTCGCGAATTACAGGAAAGCGCCGGATTTTACGCCATGCTCATGGATATCACCACCCTGTTTCTCACCAACGACCACAAACGCATGGACGAAACCATCGTCTATGCCATCGGGCAGATAGCCCGTTTTTTTGAGGCAGACCGCTGCTACCTCTGCCACTTTTCTGAGGACTATGAGTTTCTCACATCCACCTATAGCTGGCATCGAGAAGGGTTAAGTGACACTGGAGTTTCCTGCCTGGAGGCCGTCAAGAAGTGCGGCTGGTTCGTGGACAAGCTATTTCGTCATCAGCCGGTATATGTCTCAAATATAGATGAGCTGCCTGCAACCGCCTACTGTGAACGGGATTCCATGATCAAGGGCCAAATAAACGCCCTTGTGCTTTTGCCTGTCATGGATAATGCCATCACCACAGGCTGCTACGTCTTTGAATACAATAGGCCGTACAAATTTACAGAAAACTTCATAACCCGTATGCTTTTTGCTACGGACATTGTTACCAATGCCCTTTACAAATTCAGATTCGAAAAACAGATGGTGCATCTGGCCACTACGGATGGGCTTACAGGGCTATTCAATCGCAGACATTTTCTTGAACTGGCCGAAAAAGAGATACACATAGCCCTGCGTTACAAAAATCCTCTATCCATGATCATGTTCGATATAGACCACTTCAAGCGTATAAACGACTCCTTTGGCCATGCCATAGGTGATGAAGTCCTGCGAGAACTGGCAAGACGAGTAAAACAAACTCTGCGTGAGACCGATTTCGCCGGCAGACTGGGTGGAGAGGAGTTCGCTGTGATATGCAGGGCCCTGCCAAACGAGGCTTATATCCTGGCGGAAAGGCTGAGAAAGGCCATGAAAGACAAAGCTGTAGTGTGCGGAGAGACGAACATCCCCTTTACCATCTCTCTGGGCATAGCAGGGCTACAAGACGGCGTGCAAGACATCACGGAGCTGCTCAAGCGGGCGGACGACGCCCTTTATAAGGCCAAAAACGCGGGCAGGGATCAAGCAAAAGTCTGGAGTGAAGATACATACAGCCTTGAACAGACTTTATGAAGATTTAGCCCCTTTTCATCAGAGATGCTATGGCCTCGATGAGATCTGTAATTCCAAAGGGCTTTTGCAGAAATGCAATGTTTTTCTGCTGCAATACCGCCATATCCCTTTCTTCAATGGCAAAGCCTGACATGAATATGGCCTTAATGTCACCATATACGGATGAGAGTTCTCTCCAAAGTTCTATGCCGCTGATGCCTGGCATTGCAATGTCTGTAACGACTATATCCACTTCAGGCCTTTCTTCATTTATGACTCGCAGACACTCCTTCGGATCAGTGTAAGTCTTGACTTTATGGCCGTGGGCTGAAAGCACCATGGAAACCATGGAGACTATGTGTTCGTCGTCGTCCACCACCAGAAGGTTCAAACCTTTTTCCTCGCTGACCTGCTTGTCTGGTTGCAACTGAGCAGGAGCCTCAGCGGAGTTACATGCGCTGTCTGAGTCCATCGCAGGAAATGTAATGGTGAAAACTGTGCCCTTTCCTACCTCGCTCTTTACGCTTATCTCTCCGCTATGCTGTTTCACAATGCCATAGACAGTGAATAGGCCCAGGCCGGTTCCGTGTTCAGGCCCCTTTGTGGTGAAAAACGGGTCGAATATGCGCTCCTGAACCGCCATGCTCATACCACAGCCCGTATCGCTCACTTGCAAAATCACACGTCTGCAACTGCCCTCATGAGACTGTATCTCCTCGTTTCTGGTCTCTATGGTGACTGTCCCGCCTTCAGGCATGGCATCCCTTGCATTCAGAAGCAGGTTCATAAGTATCTGTTCCATCTGCCCTTTGTCCGCCAGTACAGAAAAGAGATTTGAAGCCAATTTCGTTTCAATCCGTATATTTTCTCCCAAAAGATGAAACAGACCGTTTTTAAGCTCCATGATCACGGAATTCAAATCTATTTTTTTCGGCTCTGATTCCGTTCTTTTGCCGAAGGCCAATATCTGTTTTACTATTTCGGCAGCCCGCTTCGCAGCCTTCTTGATCTCCAGCAGATAGGCATGCATTTTTTCATGGGTGGATACCATCTGAAGCCCCATCTCAGCATATCCAAGCACCGGCATGAGAAAATTGTTGAGGTTATGGGCTATACCGCCCGCAAGCCTGCCAACTGCCTCCAGTTTATGAGCCTGCATCAGTTGTCGTTGAATCTCCATGGCCTGATTCAATGCCCTTTTCTTGTCCGTGATATCTCGAGACAGAATGATGAAATGAGGCTGCTGTCCTTTAGGCATCTTTTTGGGTACCACATTGAACTCGAACCATCTCAGGTTCCCATGCACCTCCAGTGAATATTCACCTGTGGAGCGGCCAAGGGTCAAGGCTGTTTGAAGTCCCCTCATACCGGCCTCCGCCGCTTCGGCAGGCAGGCAATCCACAAGGGTCTTTCCTATAAAATCTTCTTTGGGAACCAAAAGAAGTTCAGGACTCGAGGAGTGAAAGTCATAAAAACGGCCCGAGATGTCCACCTCGAACAGCAGGTCTGGAAGTGCATTCAGTGTGGCCTCCAGATGGTTTTTGATACCTGTCAATTCTCGCGTGCGGCGGACTACCATGTAACGCAGGACAAGCACCATCATGCACAGGATAACGACCGTTCCTGCTCCAATCCACATGAGCAGCAAGAGTCTGTCGTTCAAGGGCGTTGCTATGGGTCTTCCCATCCATTTGTTTCGAATCTGCTCATATTCCTGCGAAGTAATGGCTGCAAAACCCTTTTGAACCGTATTGAAAAGCTCTTTGTCTCCCTTTCTGACTGCCCTGTGAAACTCACCGCTATATAGAGGAAAGGCATATCGAAAGTCATCCTTCGCCTTTTTCTTATAAATCAGAAAATTGGCAGGCGGTTCATCCATACAGAACACCTTCAGCCTTTTCTCCACAGCCTCATTTATTATGGCCTCATAACTGGAGTAAAGACGAATGTCCTTTATACCATGGTCATTAAGCCAATCCACACAGGCATCGCCTGCCTTGACCCCGACCACAAAACCCCGTAGGCTGGTGAGGTCCGTAATGCCTGCAATATCTCTGTATATATAGATGGCCACAGGTATGGGCTCATGAGGCGGCAAAAAGTCTAAAAAGGTCTCTCTTTGCTGCGTTCTAAAGGTGGTATCTATCACATCAGCCTTTCCTTCAGCCATAGCCCGCAGACAATCGGCCCAATCCATGCCTGTGAGCACAACGGTGATGCCGGTCTTCTCCTGCCACAGTTTCCATTCGTCCACCAGCTTGCCCACCAATTTGCCCTGTTCATTTCTAAAGACATAAGGCGGATAGTTGTCGTCCAAGACCACGGTTATGGAGGAGCGCTCGCCATAACTCGCAGCATCGATAAGAGGCAATATAGCCAGAAAAATGCCGATGGCCAGAAAGAATAACCGATATGACCCATATCCACGGTATCGCCTTGAATCTGGGCATCTGCCCCTCATAGCAAATATTCCTTTCTCACGTTGGATAGCCCCTTGAAGATGTTGTCTCGAATGCGGCGATCAGTTTCATATAGATTCGTCAGCAAGGATTTTATACCCTCGCGGCGTGTTTTACCAGCGGACGGGCAAGGATTTTGTGACACAGGCAAACACAATTCCATTGCCATGCGTTCAATCTTGTCCTTGGAAACCAGTGCCAAAGGACGAATGAGAGTGAGACGTCCTTGAAACATCTCCTGTTTTGGAACCATGGTGCTCATCTCACCGGCATAACAGAGGTTCAGGAAAAATGTTTCTATGAGGTCATCCTGATTGTGCCCCAGGGCCAGTTTGTTGCAACCGAGAGCGGCAGTCAACTGAAACAGCCGCTTTCTGCGCCATAGGGAACAGAGAAAGCACGGGCTTTTGCCTCGATTAAATGCAGAATGCGCCAGAATGCCGTAGTCCGTATCCTCCATGTGAAAAGAAAGGCCCATTTTGCGAAAAAAGTCCAAAAGTAGCCTTCTGGCCTGGGATTGAAACCCCATATCCAGATATACAGGAATGATAGTGTATGAAATGGGCGCCTTCTGAAGCCAGTGGCGCAGAAACCATAGAAGCAGAAGGCTGTCCGAGCCGCCGGAAACAGCCACGAGAATGCGGTCGCCGTCCTGCAGCAACCCGTATTGGTGTATGGCCTGGCCCACCAGATGATTTACACGTTTTTTCAAAAATCCCATAATACGTGAATCAGGGCCGTTTAAGACACCTGTTTTGCCACAAGCACTGTGGCATAACAAGCCATTCCCTCGCCTTTTCCAGCAAATCCCATGCCCTCAGTGGTAGTGGCCTTTATGTTTATACATGCGGCAGGTGCAGCGCAGATTTCAGCTATATTGCCTCGCATTTCTTGAAAATAAGGGGCCAGCTTGGGGGCCTGGGCCACCAGAGTGATATCTGCGTTTTCCACAGAAAAACCTCGTGCATGGGCCAGTTTCACCACCTCTTTTAAAAGCAGAAGACTGGAGATGTCTTTATATCGCATATCGGAATCAGGGAAATGACAGCCTATATCCCCTTCTCCCATGGCGCCCAATATGGCGTCGCACAGGGCGTGAGTCAGCACATCCGCATCAGAATGGCCGTCCAGACCAAAATCAAAGGGTATCTCCACTCCGCCCAGAACCAGCCTTCTGCCTGCTGTCAAACGATGGGCATCGTAGCCCATGCCCACTCGTATTCTTGGCATTTCGCAAGGGCTCGCTGCCTTGTGTGCAGGAAATGAAAGGTGAGCACGCACTTGGGCTGTACTTGGGAATTTAGTGGTGTCTTTCGTTTTTTCGCTATTACGGGCCTGTAGAATCAATTCAGCCAGTTGAAGGTCAACCGGCTCCGTTATCTTGAGATTGGTCCAATCAGAGCTCATAACCGCAACTGGAACACCTATGAGCTCCAAAAGCCCTGCCTCATCCGTAAAAGAAAGTCCTTTTTTGTCCGCCTCTTCATAGGCTCGAAGCAGGTCTGCCTTTTTGCAAACCTGAGGGGTCTGAGCCAGAAAAAGCCGATCACGAGGAATAGTGCGAAGTATCAAGCCGTCTTCGTCTGTCTCTTTAACAGTATCCATCACAGGGGCTGCAAGCAGGGCAGCGCCCAAATCCTTGGCCAGAATACATAGTTCTTCTATGACATCAGGTGTTACAAGAGGCCTTGCACCGTCGTGCACCGCCACCCAATTCAGAGCAGGGTCAGTGGCAAGCAGGGCGTTTTTTACAGACTCCTGACGGGAAGCCCCTCCCTCCACCAGCCTCACAGGCTTTACTGACATGAGGTCCTGCATGGCAAGGGTCGCCTGTTCCATGTAATCTGTATGCACAGCCACTACCACCTCTTGAATGAAATCAGCCAAAAGCATGGCATTGACGCTGTGATAGAGCACAGGTCTGCCATTTAGGGGCAAAAACTGCTTGGGCACCACAGAGCCAAAACGCACTCCCATGCCTGCCGCCGCGACTATTCCGGAAACCCTCATACTACCCCCTATCTACCATCAGATATCAAAAATCTTATCAGGATTTAATATCCCTTTGACATCGAAGACCTTTTTTATATTTTTCATAAGAGACACGACCTCTTTGCCCAGTTCCTTTTCAAGAAATGCCTTTTTGGTAAGCCCTATTCCGTGTTCTCCGGAGATGGTGCCACCCAAATCAAGGGCGGTCTGAAATATTTCTGTCATAACCTGTTGAATCTTAGGGCTTTCAGGCCCTTCTTGAAACAGACAGTTGACGTGAAGATTGCCGTCTCCAGCATGGCCGAAGCTCAGAATATACACATCGTATTTCTCTCCCAGGGCATGAAGACGTTTAATTGTCTCTGGCAGGGCATGCCGTGGAACACAGATATCCTCGCTGATTCGACTGCAATACGCCAATCTTTTTATGGCAGGAGATATGCCTCGACGAACGGACCAGATTTTCTGCACGTCCTGCTGACTTTCAGCCGATTTGTAATAGACGGCCCTGTTTAACTTACAACACTCCAGCACTGTTGCAAGCTCGTATGCGACTCCATCCTGAGTACCGTCCACCTCCAGAAGCAGCATGGCCTTTGCGTCGGCAGGCACTGAATCGGGCATATCCTTTGATACACACCGAAGGGAGACTTCGTCCAAAAATTCGGCGGCGCGAGGCAGTATTCCGACATTAAATATGGCAAGCACGGCATTCATCGCTGAAGAGGTGTCTGAAAAAAAGGCGAGCAATGTGCCGACTCGCTGAGGTCTTGGAATCAGGCGCAGAAACAGCCTGGAGAACACGGCCAAGGTCCCTTCGGAGCCCACCAGAAGCCTGGTCAAGTCATAGCCTGCTACGCCCTTTGCGGTCCTTACACCGATATTTACGACATCACCGTTTGCCAGTACCACCTCCATTCCCCGCACATAATCTCTAGTTACGCCGTATTTCACGGCACGAGGCCCTCCTGCACAGGTGGCGGCATTTCCTCCCAGCGTGCAAAAGGCCAGGCTTGCGGGATCCGGCGGATAGAAAAGCCCACGGCCCTCAACTACTCTCTGAAATTCACCTGTGACCACGCCAGGCTCCACCTCTGCCAGCAAATCCTCGTTGGATACGGAAACGATGCGATTCATGCGTGTAAGCGCCAGGGCGATTCCATTGTGAGGTACACTGGCGCCTGTCCTGCCGCTTCCGGCCCCTCGTGAAAACACAGGCACCCCTTCTTCATAGGCCAGTTTCAGACAACGGGCTATCTGCTCTGTGGAAACAGGGGTCAGTACACAGGCTGGATATGAGGTTATTCCGCTGGAATCATAAGAATAACAGGAGAGACTAAAGGGATCGCAGTAAAGATTTTCAGGACCTACGGCCTGCTTCAGGGCATCGAGAAAGTAGGGTTTAAGGGTATTCATACAGCGATTCAAAAGGCGCTGTCATTTTCCACGCCACCTCATCTTCTCCAGTTGAGTGGAAAGAAAATCGATCTCAGCCTTTAATTTCCCGCCGTCTTTAATAATTTGCTGCACCTGTTTGACCGCATGTATAACCGTGGCATGGTCCCTGCCGAATGTCTTGCCTATTATCTCGAGGGATTCACATGTATATTGCCTGGCCAGATACATGCCCAACTGCCGCGGCCACAGCACGCTTCTCTTTCTGCTTTTGGATGTGAGTTCAGCCGTAGTCAGTTTATAAAAACGACACAACATCTCCTGAATGGCCTGAATATTCAGGTCAAGGGGCTGCCCCACCATATCTCCAAGCACCTCCTGTGCCAATTGAAGCGTGACCTCTTGTTTCATCAAGGTGGTGCGAGTCAAAAGCCCCGCCACAGCCCCTTCCAGCCGCCTCACATCCCCGAACAGGCGTTCAGCCAGATAATCCAGCACAATGTCAGGCACAACAAGACCGTTTCTCAATGCCTTTACCGCCAATATGTTGCGTCTTGTTTGCTGATCGGGCTCATCTATATTGGCCATTATGGCGGCATTGAGACGGGAGCCCAGCCCTTCATGTAGATTTGCAAGCTGTACCGGAGGCTGATTGGCGGTCATGACAATGGTCTTTCCGCTCTCCATGAGTGTGTCTATTATCAGAGACAGTTCTGCCTGCGTGCGCTGCCTTCCAGAGAGGCAATGCACCTCTTCCAATAACAGGATATCGCATTCCTGCTGATATTTCTGCTTAAAACCATCGAATTGTCCGTCCTTTGCAGCCCGCACCACCTGATTGGTCAATTCATTGGCGGAAAGATAGGCTATGCGCATGGACGGCCTGTTTTCAAGAATAAACTGGCCGGTAGCCTGAGACAGATGGCTTTTGCCAAGACCTGAAGGCGAATGCAGATACAGTATGTGTCCCTGGCTTATTTCACCGCTTGCAATGGCCTTGCAGACGTCATGGGCATATCTGTTACATTCTCCGACCACGAATTCATCGAATGAATAATGTCTGCTGAAACGCAGGGCCGCAGGTTTTCTGGGGTTGAAATCCGGTAAGATGGCCTGCTGTGCTTGATTTTCCGGCTGTTTCAGGAATGCCTCCGCAGAATTTTCCTTTTTATAATCACAGGTCAGACGGATCATACGATTTTCGAGCTCAGGGCAGCGAGAGAGCAGAGGCAGATAGTGTTCCTGCACCCACGAGGCGAAAAAACGGTTGGGACATCCGAGAATCAGGGTGTCTTCCTTTACGTCCACTACCTGTATAGGTTCTATCCAGACCTCGAAGCTGCTTTCAGAAACATGGGAACGCAGATAGTCCTTGACAGTATTCCAGACACTCTTCATATAGATATCTCTCCCATTTTCAAAACTTCCCTAAACGGCGTTCGCCGTCAGCATGAAGTCACTATGTCTTATTCAAAAATGATGCTTCAGATTCATACAAGACCGTCACTTAACTGTCAAACAATGGTGCTTGTTATAAAATCACTTATCAGAAAAAAAGAAACAGCACTGCAGAATAGGACATAACGATTTGTTTTATTTAGCTATTTGAAATAGATTTTGATAACTTCCTAAAATCCAAGCCTTTTTTGTTAACAAAAAATCAAATAAATCAAGTTAGTTACAATAGCATAATTTTTGGACAAGTTTTCAACATTCTATTTTCTCCTATTTTCTCATTTTTTTGAAGTTTTTCTAGTTGTTATGTCTTAGCTCATTATTATTTTGCCCGTCTTTTAAAAACTCTTGCAAAACCCCTCTGTTATTTTCAAAGGGCCTTGCTATGATATAAACATGCAACAGTCTCGAGATGTTTTTCCCATGTTGAACAGGGCCGTTGAGGCCAGGCTCTTTCCGGGCTGCTCCATCGCAGTATGGCATCGGAATGAAACAACATTCGTGAATCACGGCAGGCTCACCTACAATGGAAGCTCTCCGCAAGTAACTTCAAATACATATTACGACCTGGCATCCCTGACCAAGCCACTGGTTACAAGTCTTTCCGTGTTGTATCTGTGCAGTACAAATCAGATTCAACTGGAATGGCCCATTAAAAAGGTATTGGGTCGTCGTTCCGGAAACCTGGCTGATATTCCGCTGAAATACCTGCTCTGCCACTCTTCAGGCCTTGCCGCCCATCTGAACTTATACGAGATATTGGCAGATATTGAACCGGCTCAAAGGAAGGACGCCTGCCTGAAACTGATCTCCTCCCTTGCCCTGAATGCGCCGGTCCCCACATACAGCGACCTCGGATTCATTCTGCTGGGTATTCTGCTGGAAGAACTGACCGAAACGCCGCTGAATGTGTTTTTTGAAGAACGGATATGCCCTGAACTCGAAACAGACCAATTGTTTTTTTTACCCATCAAAGGGAAACGGAATGAGACGGCCCCCCACCGAAATACGGCCTTTGCTCCTACGGGCTACTGTCCAGTGAGAAAGACCATGGTCACTGCCCAGGTAAACGACCTAAATGCCTGGTGGCTTGGTGGTGTGGCAGGACATGCCGGCATCTTCGGAAATACACACGGCCTGCTTAAGGCCCTTGTGCAGCTTATGGGCATTCATAACGGCCGCATCGATTCGAAGCGTATTCCTCGCACTTGGCTGAAGACATTTTTCACACCGGTTTCAGGCTCGCATACCAGGGCGCTTGGCTTCGATACACCCTCCATGCACTCCGCATCGGGCAGATATTTTTCCAGACATACAGTGGGGCATCTGGGCTGGACAGGCGTTTCCTTCTGGATGGATCTGAAACAAGAAGTTATAATTATTTTTTTATGCAACAGACCGTTTCCTCGTGCAGACAATACACAAAACTTAGATGCCATGCGTGAATTCAGACCGGCCATACACGATCTGTTATGGGAACTTTTTATAAAATGAAGGAAATACCGTTAAATGCAATACATACTTGAAGTAATTTATGAAGTCATTAAAAACCATGAACCATATCTGGCAGGCGGGGCTGTCAGAGACCTGCTGCTGAAAAGGCCGATAAAGGACATGGATATAACCGTCAGAAGCAATGCCATGCAACTGGCCCGTGAGATTTCGGCCCGCCTGAACGCCGCCTTCGTGCCTTTGGATGTGGAAACAGACACGGCGCGAGTAGTGGTCTCCAGAGAACTGGTTGCAGATTTAAGCTCCTTTCGCGATGGCGCTGCAAGCATCATCGAAGACCTGAATGCCCGCGATTTCACCATCAATGCCATGGCCACACCCTTTGAGAACGCCATGGCATTGATTTGTTCATCGTCTGTGGGGAATCTTGAAAGCTTGAATGAAACCATGAAGGCCGACACACCAAATCTCCTCATAGATCCATTGAACGGCCTGCATGACCTGAATCAAGGCATCATTCGTGCGATAGATCGAAAAAACCTGTTTTCAGACCCGTTGCGTTGTATCAGGGCCTACAGATTCACCGCACAACTGGGCATTGTTATTGAGCCACAAACAAGAAACTGGATACACGAGGCCATGCACCACCTGGACAATGTTGCATGTGAACGTATACAACGAGAGATGAGCCTGATTCTTGGTGTGCCTGATGCACACTCCACAATTCACCAAATGGCCGATGACGGCATCCTTTTTCATATCCTGCCGGAACTCGAGGCAGGAAAAGGAATGGAACAGCCCGGCTTTCACCACCTGGATGTGCTGAGCCACAGCCTCGAGACCCTGAAATGCCTGGAATCCGTAATTCAAGACCCGACACATAAATTTTCACCATCCGAGCCTATAACAGCATGGCTCGATACCAATCCATCCCTCATAGAGGCATTGAAATGGGCTGCCCTTCTACACGATGTGGCCAAGCCCGTGTGCAGGTCTGAAAAAAACGGCAGGACCACCTTTTACCAGCACGACAGTCATGGCAACAGCATGATCAAGGGGATAGCAGCCCGACTGCGCTGGCCAAGGCACACCACGCTCATGGCATCCACACTTGCCGCCCTGCATATGAGACCATTTCATCTGCTTACGGATATGGAGCGCCGTAAGACTCATCCCACCAAACGGGCCATGCGCAGACTCTTGAACCATATGAAGCAGGACTATCCAGCCCTGTTTCTTCTGGCCATGGCGGACAGCATGGCAGGCTGCGGCCCTCTGAAGCCAGCTGATCTGGACGAACGACTCTCCAGACTCTGGTGCATAGTGCATCACTTCTATGTAAAGGAACTGCATCCCCTTCAAACCCGCAAACGGCTGTTGACAGGAAAGGACATACAAGAAATTCTACGGATTTCGCCAGGCCCTGAAATAGGCAAGGCGCTGAATGAACTGGAGATAGCGGAGTTGGAAGGCAGGATAACGACTCGTGAGCAGGCATCGAACTGGTTGAAAGACTGGTATGTATCTCACGCTGAATGAATATCTAAAAAATATATTTGGAGGTCGTGTTCAGAAGATCCCGCTGGATGCAGGCCTCACCTGCCCAAACAGAGATGGTACCAAGGGAAAGGGCGGCTGTATATATTGCAACGAGACAGGCTCAGGTACAGGGGCCTTTTCCATGGGTAAAGACTTACACCAACAGATGGAAGACGGCATGAAATGGGCCAAGAGACGTTACAATGCCCAAATGTTCTTGGCATATCTTCAATCATTTTCAAATACATATGCGTCTATGGAACATCTGGCCGATATATATCGCGCTGCCTTAACGCCGGACGAGGTGGTGGGAATGAGTATAGCTACAAGACCTGACTGCATCGACAAGAAATGCCTGATGCTCATAAAGGAGATAGCCGGCCGAAAGATGGTCTGGATGGAGTATGGGCTTCAGAGCGCCAGCAACGCCACATTGAGGCGCATAAACCGCGGACACACATTTGAAGACTTCGTGCATGCGGTAACCATCACCCACGAACTCGGAATACCCGTTTGTTGCCACGTGATCTTCGGGCTGCCAGGTGAAACACAAGAGGATATGCAATACACCATAGAACGAGTGCGTGAATTGAAGGTGGATGGCATAAAATTTCATCAACTCTCGGTATTGAAGGGCACACCGCTTCAAAGACTGTGGGAGCGGGGCATATACCGGCCCATTTCTCAAGAGCTCTACACAGACCTGGTGACATGGGCCGTAAGACACCTCGGCAGCGAATGTGTGATACACAGACTGACAGCCGACCATTCCGCAAACGTCCTGCTCGCCCCTGTCTGGTCCTTACAAAAGCATGAAATAATTAGAACAATACACAAAAAATTAGCATTGTCATAGACACAATATTTGTTTGACTATATGTGGTGTCTTTGATATCTTAAATTTCAGGATATATTTGGAGACAAAAGATGAAATCCATCGGATTGTTATACATATTTCTCTTTTTACTCTACACCGGCATTGAAGCAGTCGAGTCCAGGGATATCCACCTTACATAGGAGGATAGAGACCACCCTTACAGCGGCAGTAATAGGTTTAGCTTACTGGGACAGATGCACTATCATCAGAAAGGCGCGAATACGGCTGTATGCTAAATAGAAGACAAATGGCGGCTAAACGAGCTCGTAAAAGCGCTAAGGCACTTGCCCCGCAGCGCTAAGGCCTTGCAGCCCTGCTGAAGACATTTCATATACGTTAACTGCACTATACCAAAACACTCAATGGAAGAGATTCGACTTGTACATATAGGTGACTGCCAAGTCACTAAAGACCCTGATACCATACTCGAGACATGTCTTGGCTCGTGTGTAGGCATAGCCATATACGACGCAGTCAGGCGTGTCGGCGGCATGTGCCACATTCTGCTGCCTGATGGCCCTGCTGAAAAGAAACATGCCAATCCCACCGCCTATGCCACTACAGCGGTTCCATTCCTGCTGAACGCCTTTGAAGAGCTGGGAGGCGAGAGAAAAACAGCCGTCACTGCCATTGCGGGCGGCGCATCCATAATGACAAAGCATTCAGGCGCAGACCTCAAGATAGGTCAGCGGAATCTGCTCGCTGTAATGGAAGGCCTGAGACATGCAGGTATCAAGATTTCATATGAACACGTGGCAGGTAATCTGGGGCGTGTGATGCGCCTGTATATGCGAAACGGCCAGATTCACGTTCGCACATCCAGAATGCCCACACCAGAAGAGGCAGGGAGGCAGATAAATGAAAAATGGAATGCCAACGCCTTGTGCGCCTCAATCCTGCAGGGCGCTGAAGACATCAGGCCCAGTTCCAATGTGGCCATTCGCGCCCTTCAACTCGCCAATGGCGAGGACACCAGCATTATTGAACTGGAACAGCTCATTCTTCATGACCAGGTGCTGGCTGCCAACATACTCAAGGAGGCCAATTCCGCCTACTACGGACTTTCCAGACAGGTACATACCATCTCTCAGGCCATCGCATACCTTGGCATGAGGACCTTCAAAAAAATAGTTATGGATACATGTCTTGCTGACATGTACGCCAGGTGTATAAATACCTATGATATGGAAGAAGGGGCGTTTTTCTATCACTCCGTTACATGTGCCCGCATAAGCGAGACTATAGCCAAAGTAACGGGTCGCGTGGAGCCGGAGACAGCGTATCTGGCCGGTCTGCTGCATGACATCGGCAAGATCGTGATCGAACGTTACGGTACAGATCTGTTCACACAGGTTACGAGCAGGGTGCTGTTGAAAAACGAATCCTTCGTGCAGGCCGAAAAAGACGTGTTCGGCCTGGACCATGCGGCCATAGGCCAGTATATCGCTCGAAACTGGCAACTTCCGATGGCACTGGAGGAGGCGATAGCATTTCATCATGAGCCCGAAAACATGAATGTAATCTCACCTCTTCCCTGTATAGTTCATATCGCTGACCACATCTGCAATATAGCCGGAATAGGACTTTCCAACGATTCCATGATCAACGGACTGAGCCAAAGGGCCATCACAGCCCTGGCCCTTGATGAAGGGGCGATAGAGGACATCCTTTCCGCTGTCCCGCGCATAATCCATGCACACTCATAACGGACATGGAACCTGATCGCATCAATCATCTTAAACATCTTGTAGAACAACGCACGGGTTGCAGGTTTTCCAGCTACAATCCAGGGACATTTCAAAGAAGGCTTTTGCGGCGCATGTCCGCCCTCGGCATACACGACATAGACGCTTACGAGGCCTATTTGCAAAAAAATCCTTCTGAATACCAGACACTTCTTCACTCCCTCACCATAAAGGTCAGCGAATTTTTCAGGGACACCGAGATTTTCAATCACATCGAACAGCATATCATACCTGAAATCTTTGAAAGACACGCCCAGCAAAACGATCGCAACATCCGTATCTGGAGCACTGCCTGCGCCTATGGAGAGGAGGTGTATTCCACAGCCATTCTGCTCTTTGAATACCTTCAGCGTATGGAGGAGCAGGAAAGAAAAAAATGGAATATCACACTACTGGGCACGGATATAGACCAAATGGCCGTAGAAAAGGCCAGGGAAGCCGTTTATAACATCAAATCCATGGAAGATGTTATCTCAGCACACCCAAACGCCTTTCAGCGCATCATCGGTATGCCTGAACACATACAGGTCATTCCAGAGATTCAGGCCATGGCGCAGTTTGTATGTTTCGATATCACCACAGTGAAATATCTTGCACCACCCGTCGGCATCTTCACCGAGTACGACATCATCTATTGCAGAAACGTGCTCATCTATTATGATTATCAGCAGAAATTCGATACACTGCACAGACTTTATGAATGCCTGAATCCAGACGGTTATCTGGTGCTGGGGAAAGCGGAAAGCATGCCGGATGAACTTTTGAAATGCCTTGTCCCTGTGAAACATGGAATAAAAATCTATAAAAAAGGATTGGCTGCACATGGATAACAGCCCATTTCAGATATACGACGACCATGTTCTTGCCTATGAAGCGGTTTATCAGCTCTACATGCGCGCACCCACACCCATTCGCATGATGGACATAAACTGTCATGTGCTCACTCAGAATCCTGCCATGGATGCCATGGTGGATATGAGCAATCCGGAAAGCCTTGGTAAAAAATGTTTTGAGATCACTCATGCAGCGGGCTTATGCCACACGGAAAACTGCCCTCTTCGGCAGATAGCCTGCGGAGAGAACAAAAATCTCCTTTTGTTCTATGAATGTGAACTCTGGAATGGAACACAATTTCCGGCCAGAGTCATTTCATCGCCCTTCTACGATCAGAACGGCCATCTGGCTGGCATAGTGCAGACCATTCAAGACGACAGCCATTATGTGGCCATGGCAAACGCCCTTGAACGAAAAAATCAGGAACTGGCCGCCAACTATCAGACACTGGAAAATCACTATAAGATCATAAGGCTTCTTCACGAGGCCAATGAACTTTCAGAAATGGCACAGCGGCTTTTAACTATTCTCATCGAAAATACATCATCTGCAACGGGTGTGTTTTATATATGGAACCATAAGCGTGAAGTTCTGACCCCTCTGGCCTCTTACGCCTTATTCACAAATCCGCCTGAATTTAGCATGGGCCAGGGCATGCCAGGTCAGGCCGCCCAGTCAAAACACACCCTTCTGCTGCAGAATCTGCCGGCTGACCATCTCAAGCTGAAAACCGGCGCCATGGATGCACAGCCATTCTCCATCATCTGTATTCCAATGTTTCTGCAGGACAAACTACTGGGAGTAATGGAGCTGGGCTCCTTCAACGACCTCTCCCTTCATAAGGACTATCTGGAAAACATACTGCCTCAGACCTGTCTTGCCATTCAGAACGCCCTTAACACACAGGAGATTCTTCAACTCTCCAACACCATGAAGCAGCAAAACGAACAACTGAACGCCCAGAACGAGGAATTGCAGGCGCAGAGCGAAGAACTGCTGGCGCAAAGCGAAGAGATTCAGGCCCAGACAGAGGAACTCATGGCTCAGAGGGACGCCCTGGAAAAGAAGACCAAGGAGGCCGAAGAGGCCAATCGCATGAAGTCTATATTTCTCTCCAACATGTCCCACGAGCTGCGCACACCTCTCAATTCCATTCTCGGTCTGGCTCGTCTCATGCTGGACGACTATCAGGTCACGCAGGACCAGCGTCACAAGGAATACCTGAATATCATACTCAGAAACGGCGAAAATCTGCTGGAGCTTATAAACGATATCCTGGACCTCACACGCATCGAATCAGGTAGAGAAGAGATGCGCTTCACTCCGGTCAAAACCAGAGACCTCATAGAAAAGCTGGGGCTTTCCATGGCTCCATTGGCCCAGAAAAAGGAACTCGCCTTTGAAATACAGACGGACGAAGCGCCTGAAACCATCGTGACAGACCAGCGGAGGCTCAACCAAATACTGACAAATCTCCTGGGGAATGCCGTCAAATTCACGGAAAAAGGCAAAATAACCCTGAAATGCACGAAAAAAACAGCGGAAGATAGGGATTATATCGTCTTTTCGGTGATAGATACAGGCATAGGCATTCCCAAGGGATATGAAAAACTCATCTTCGAGCCCTTCAAACAGGTGGACGGATCATATACACGCAAATACGGCGGAACAGGACTCGGACTGAGCATATCACAGAAACTGGCTCAGATGCTGGGAGGTGAGATATCCGTCTTCAGTGAACTGGGCAAAGGCAGCAGCTTTACACTCACACTGCCTGTGGACAGACGCAGCAAGAACAGATTGCCCGACGAGGTCTGGAAAAAACGACTGAAGGCAGCCCTGCTGCCCAATATAAACAAATCGTCTGCAACACCTTCCACCACTCCTGATACTACGAATGCAACAAAGGCAACGACTGCTCCAATCCCTTCTGGAGCGGACGTTTCATCTCTGCAGACTGCAAAAACCACTGAACGGCCTGTAACATCGGCCATCACAAAGGACACGAACGGCCAAAGAATCTTACTGGTGGACGATGATATGCTGGTACTGAAGGAATTGGGGACTCGGCTCAAGTCATACGGCTATGAGGTATCCTATGCATTTGACGGCAATCTGGGGCTGAAACTCCTTTTGGATGAAAAACCAGGGCTTGTCCTGCTAGATCTTACCATGCCGGTCATGGACGGATTTTCGTTCCTGCACGAGATGCAGAAACTGCCGGATGTATCTGAAATCCCTGTGATAATCCTGAGTGCGGCGGACATAGACAGTGATATGGAAAAACTGTTTCCGCCAAACGTCAAGGGTGTTTTGCAAAAAGGCAACATAAAGAGTCAGGAACTCATGACCTTCCTACAGAATACATTGTGCAGCGATGAAAAGCAGACAGAGGCGAACAAATCAGCCGATGATCCGGTAACGACTGACTGCAAACAAAACAGTAAAAAGATATTGATCGCTGAAGACAATCCAGACAATATGTTTTTATTAAAAGAACTCTTGACGCCAAGAGGTTATATGGTGTTACATGCCGTAAACGGCAATGAGGCGGTGCAGATGGCTATGACTCAGCGGCCTGATCTCATTCTCATGGACATTCAAATGCCGGAACTGAATGGACTGGACGCCACAAAGGCCATAAGAGAAAACGGCCTCAAGACCCCCATTATCGCCCTGACGGCAAAGGCCATGAAGGGCGACCGTGAACAGATTATAGAGGCCGGGTGTAATGATTATATATCCAAACCATTCACTCCAAATTCTCTTCTGCGCACTATCAGTTACTGGTTGAACCTAGAGCAATAAAAACACAGGACAAGAAATGGAAAGTATTCTTACACCCTCGCTATCTAATATCAATACCGCCCAAAAGCGCCCCTGTATTCTGGTGGTGGAAGACCAACCGGACAATCTGTTTATTCTAAAAGAGGTGCTGGAACGCGGCAACTTTCAGGTCATAACAGCGAGAACCGGCGAAGAGGCCCTGGAAAAGATTCGCAATTCACGCGAAGAGATAGATCTCGTACTCTCCGACATCATGATGCCAGGCATCTCCGGCATAATGCTCTGCGAGACCATCAAGACGGATGTTGCCTCATCCCATATACCGGTGATGCTCATCACGTCCCTTTGTCTGGACGAAAAAGACGAAATCAAAGGCCGTGAGGCAGGCGCGGAGGATTATCTTACCCGTCCCATCAACCCTGATCTGCTGCTTAAACGCATCAAGCGAATCCTGGAAACCAAAAAGACTATAGACTTCTGGAAGGGGGCCTATGAAGAAAAGGATCAGGCCCTGACCTCTCAGGAATGGAGCACCCGCATGCTAATCCATGACCTCAAAAACCCGCTTACAGGTGCAAGCGGTTATCTGACCCTTCTGGCCATGGACCCTGACATCACACCCAAACAGCGCAATCTCATTCAGAAGATACAGGTGGCATTACAACAGCAGACGGAGATGCTTCAGGACATGCTTTCCCTGGCCGCAGCCAAATTCGGCAGGCTCAGCCTGGAAAAGGAAACCTTTTCCCTTTGTGATGTATTGAAGGAAAACGTCTTTATGCAGCAAGGAGCGGCCATGCAAAAGGGCATGGCCCTGCACACAGAGATATCGAAAGGCGCATGTATGGTCAAGGCGGACCGCAGACTCATAAAACGCGTCATAGCCAATCTGATCATGAATTCCATCAAATATGGAGAACCGAACACTCCCATAGAGATACATCTGGGCGAGCAAAATGACAATCCATTCCTGCGGCGCCTGCCAGCGAACGATCATATCTGGTTCAGCATCTCCAATGAGGCGCCTGTAATATCTCAAGAAGATCAGAGACGTATCTTCAAGCCCTTTGAACAGCAGCATGCCGGATCCGAGCAAAAATACGGACTCAAGGGCGCCGGCCTTGGCCTATGTTTCTGCCATGAGATCATAAAACTCCACGACGGCGAATTAGGCGTCATTTCACCTGTTCCAGGCCGGGACTCGGGCGTGGTCTTTTATTTCAGCCTTCCAAGGACATAATTCCTCAACCCATCAGTGATGCTCAAAAGCCGGTTCAACCCATCCCAGATACTACTGTTGGGCTTTACAACCATCATCGGAGTAGGTGCCATTCTTCTTAAATTGCCGATTTCCACTCGACACGGTATCTCAACTGTGGATGCCCTTTTTACTGCAACCTCTGCTGTCTGTGTCACTGGACTTATAGTCAAGAACACGCCTGTAGACTTCACTCTGTTTGGCCAGATAGTGATACTGCTGCTCATTCAGATAGGCGGCCTCGGATACATGACCTCCACCACCCTGATTTTTTTGATGATGGGAAAGAAAATCGACATCAAAGACCGTTTTCTCCTAAAGGAATCCATGAATCTCATAAGCATGGAAGGCGTGGTCAAATTCGTAAAGCATGTGCTGACCGTTACCTTAATCATAGAACTTCGTGTACTTCTACTCTCTTTTTGCTTTCTACCCTACATGCCTTGGCGAAAAGCAGTTTATTACGGCCTATTCCATTCCATATCCGCCTTCAACAACGCCGGATTCAGCCTATTTCCCGACAATTTAATGAAATTCAAAACAAGTATGAGCATAAATCTGATTATCTCGCTGCTCATCATTGCAGGTGGAATAGGCTTTTTAGTGCTATGGGAACTCAAAAACAGATGGAATCTTCGAGCAAAGGACAGAGAACTGCTCTCCATGCACGCCAAAACCGTTTTGGGCACCACCGGCCTGCTGATTCTCGCCGGCGCTGTGCTGATTCTGCTTTTCGAACGCAATAATCCAGACTCCATGGCCGGCCTTTCTCTGCCGTATCAATTTCTTGCCGCATTTTTTGCTTCAATTACGGCGCGAACCGCTGGTTTCAACACATTGGACTATGCCTCCCTTACACCGGAGACTCTATTTCTCACCATAGTTCTTATGTTCATAGGCGCCTCTCCTGGTGGCACAGGTGGAGGTGTCAAGACCACCACTATTGCCGTGGTGCTGACAAGCATGTTCGCCACCATTCGAGGAGAGGAACAGACAGTACTCTTCAAAAGGGCTGTTCCTTCAAGTGTTATCTCAAAATCCATGCTTATAGTGGTACTGGGGGCCATCTTTGTAATCGTTGCATCTATCTTGATTCTGCACTTTGAAAACAGCCGCTACCTTTCCATTCTCTTTGAAGTGACATCGGCCATAGGCACTGTGGGACTTTCCGTGGGGGATGGAGGTGTGCGCAGCCTTTCGGCCACATTTTCTCCACTTGGAAAAATGATAATCTCATTTATCATGCTTGCAGGTAGAATCGGACCCTTGACACTTGCATGCGCCTTTTTTGAACAAAAAGGCAAACGATATCGATATCCGAAAGGAAGGATTGCCATAGGATGAAAAAACAATACGCAGTCATCGGGTTGGGGCGTTTCGGTTATTCCGTTGCAAAGACCCTGACAGAACTCGGTGAAGACGTGATTGCCATAGACAACAACGAGGAGCGAGTGCGAAAGATAGCCGATTTTGTAACCGAATCGGTGGTGATGGACGCCCTGGATGAAAAGGCATTGCGCTCCATCGGTTTACAGAACGTGGATGTGGCCGTAGTCAGCATCGGTGAAAATATAGAGGCCAGCATTTTAGTAGTAATGATTCTCAAGGAGATGGGTGTGCAAAACATCATAGCCAAGGCGGTCACATCCCTGCATGGCAAGGTGCTCGAAAATTTGAACGTAACTCGCATCGTATATCCTGAAAGAGACATGGCCGTGCGTGTAGCACAGCAACTGGCCAGGCCCACCATTTTGGAACACTTGGAACTTTCTCCTGAATACAGTATCATCGAGATTCCAGCCCCTTCCTTTGTAGCCGGCCGCATGCTGAGAGACACTGGGCTGCGCAACAAATATGGCATAAACCTCATAGCGATTCGTCGCAGGAAATCAGAGACTGGCCTCACTGAATGGAATGTCAATCCGGCGCCAACAGACATCATTCAACCTGAGGACATTCTGGTGGTCATAGGCTCCAATACCGATCTGGAGCGGCTGAACAACGCCTGATTTTCAATGATTTTGAAAGGAACTGTATCAAAAATATGTCACTCTCAACTGACTTGACAACAACGGACACACAAACAAATTCCTCTAAACCCACTGCACTCCAAACCGCTCCTATTGATAAATCTTATGAATTTCAGGAAGTTGAGGCCAAGTGGCTGAATGACTGGGCTCAGGCAGGGCTCTCGATAGCCACCATGGACTCAACCAAACCCTGTTTTTCCATGGTCATTCCACCTCCCAACGTCACAGGTGTGCTGCACATCGGGCATGCCCTGAACAACACGCTTCAGGATATCTTGATTCGCTACAAGCGCATGGATGGATATAATACCCTCTGGGTACCAGGGACCGACCATGCAGGTATCGCCACTCAAAACGTCGTAGAACGGCAGCTGGCTCAGGAAGGTCTTTCTCGTCATAAATTGGGTAGAGAGGCCTTCATTCAGCGGGTCTGGGAATGGAAGGCCAAAAGTGGAGGACGCATTCTCGAACAGCTCAAGCGACTGGGCTGTTCCTGCGACTGGTCACGCGAGCGCTTCACCTTTGACGAAGGTCTGTCATTAGCCGTAAAAGAGGTCTTTGTGCGGCTCTACGAAGAAGGCCTCATTTATAAAGGAGATTACATAATCAACTGGTGCCCCCGTTGCCACACGGCCTTGGCGGATATAGAAGTGGAACACGAACCACAGGAAGGCTGCATCTGGCGCCTCAAATACCCTCTCAAGGATGAGACCGGCTATGTGGTAGTGGCCACCACTCGGCCAGAGACCATGCTGGGAGACACCGCTGTGGCGGTAAATCCCAACGATGCCAGGTATGCTCATCTCATCGGTAAAGAGCTGATGCTGCCTCTTGTCAACAGGCCCATTCCCATCATAGCCGACGATACGGTGGACATGGAATTCGGAACAGGTGCCGTGAAGATCACACCGGCCCATGACTTCAATGACTTTGAAACAGGACTGCGCCACAATCTGCCTGTGATCAACATCTTTGACACCTCTGCACACGTCAATGAAAACGGCGGCAAATACCAGGGGATGGACCGCTACGAGGCCAGAAAACGCATTTTGGAAGACATGTCGGCCATTGGTCTGTTGGAAGCAGAGGAAAAACATAGCCTTGCCATCGGCGGATGTTACCGCTGCAAGACAGTGGTGGAGCCTCGTATCTCCAAACAGTGGTTCGTGCGCACTCAACCCCTGGCCCAAAAGGCATTGGCGGCAGTAAGAGAGAAAGAGACGGTCATACTGCCTGCATCCTGGGAAAAGACCTACGAGGAATGGATGACCAACATCAAGGACTGGTGTATCTCCCGTCAGATCTGGTGGGGGCATCGCATTCCTGCCTGGACATGTAAGACCTGCGGCGAGACCATAGTGGCCAAAGATACTCCAACTGCCTGCACAAAATGCAACTCCACAGACCTGGAACAGGAGACGGACGTGCTGGACACCTGGTTCAGTTCCGCACTTTGGCCGTTTTCCACTCTGGGATGGCCTGAAAAAACCAGGGAACTGGAAATGTTTTATCCAACCTCCGTGCTCATCACCAGCTTCGATATCCTCTTTTTTTGGGTGGCACGCATGCTCATGATGGGCATTCATTTCATGGAGGAAGTGCCGTTCAGGTATGTCTATCTCCATGCCCTGGTAAGAGACAGCCAGGGGCAGAAGATGAGCAAATCCAAAGGCAATGTCATAGACCCCTTGACGGTCATGGAAAAATACGGCACAGACGCGGTGCGCATGACCCTTACCGCTCTGGCTGCTCAAGGCAGGGACATCAAGCTGGCGGAGGACCGTATCGAAGGCTACCGCCACTTCATCAACAAGATATGGAACGCCACTCGTCTGGTACTCATGAATGTAAATGACTCATTTGAACCGTTGAAAGACCCTGAATCATTAATTCCAAGAGCTTTGAAAGATAAGTGGATCTTGGCCAGACTCGGCAAACTCATTCAAAGCACACGCCACAATCTGGACAACTTCGAGTTCGACGAGGCTGCGCGAGGATTGTATCACTTCTTCTGGCACGAATACTGCGATTGGTATCTGGAACTGGCAAAACCCGCATTTCAAAGCCTGAACGACCAGGAGAGAAGGATTACGCAACAGACGGCCATCACTGTGCTCGATATCTGTCTCAGACTGCTCCACCCCATTATTCCTTTTGTAACAGAGGAATTATGGCATAACCTACCGGGTTCATCAGGCCACATCATGACAGCGGAATTTCCCAGACCTGTGCCTGCCTGGCAAAATGAGACTGCTGAGGCGCAAATGCAGGAGCTCATCGAGATCATCACCGGCATTCGCAACCTGCGCTCCGAATTCAACATACACCCTGGTATCAGGCTCAAGGTTCAGGTTTTTCCTCATGATGATGGTATCCGTGAGCTGTTTTCCGCACAAAAAACGCATCTGTTAGCATTAGCTAAACTTGAGACCATAGATTTCTATGATACCTCGCAGCCAAGGCCCAAAAACGCCGCATCCGTGATTCTAAAGGACGTAGAGATATTCATTCCCCTGAAGGACGTGATAGATCTGGCTGGCGAATTGAAAAAACTGCAAAAAGAGGAAGAAAAGCTGCTGAATGACCTGCAAAAGACACAGGCCAAGCTGAACAATGCGGACTTCATGGCCAGGGCGCCTCAGGAGATTAGAGAAAAGGAGCAACAGCGCTTTACTGATATAGAGACCCGTTTGAAACGCATTAAAGATCATAAGGCCACATTGAGCACCATCGAGACATGAAACCATCCCGTCCACACTCTTCCACTTATAGCCACCTGATTCGGCAGGCGCTGGCTGAAGATATGCCCTTTGGAGACATCACCACCTCCTGCATTATGGACCCCGATGCACAGGGGAGGGCCGTCATTCTGGCCAAGGAGGACTGTGTGGTGGCAGGGCTGTTCGTGGCCCAGGAGGTCTTTGCGCATGTGGATGACCGCGTCGTCTGTAATATCATGTTCGATGAGGGGGCAGCGGTTCACACCGGCGAAATACTCATGGAGATTGAAGGCAGCCTTGCCTCCATTCTCATGGGAGAACGGGTTGCATTGAACCTGATTCAACGGCTCTGCGGCATAGCGACTTTGACTGCGGCCTTCGTAACGGCGCTGACCGGCACCAACTGCCGTGTGCTGGATACACGCAAAACCACCCCTGGTCTGCGTGTATTGGAAAAATACGCCGTGCGCGTGGGAGGCGGCCACAATCACCGTTTCTCCCTGTCCGATGGAATACTCATAAAGGACAACCACATAGCCGCCTGCGGTTCCATTACCGAGGCGGTAAGACGGGTGTATGAAAATGCACCGCATACCATAGCCGTTCAATGTGAGGTCTCAAACATCAAGGAGCTGCAAGAGGCCTTGAATGCCGGCGTTAACGCGGTGTTGCTGGACAACATGGACACTGATGCATTAAAAAAAGCGGTTGAATTCATAAGAAAGACTGCACCTAATGTGCTAATCGAGGCATCGGGTGGAGTTACCATCAACAATGTCAGGGAGATAGCCCTTACAGGTGTGGATATGGTCTCAACCGGCAGTATTACACATTCGGTAAAGGCTGTGGATATCAGCCTGCGCATTCTGAGATGACCGTCAAAAAACGTCTGGATGTACTGGTGGTAGAGCGAGGTATTGCAGACTCTCGAGCAAAGGCGCAGGCCATAATCACGGCTGGTCAAATACAAGTAAACGGCCAAATCCTGGACAAATGCGGTCAGCAGGTGCCGGAGAATGCAGAGATATGTCTTTTAAGCAATCCATGTCCTTATGTGAGCAGAGGCGGATTGAAACTGGCGCACGCCCTGTCGTGTTTTCAAATAAATGTCAGGGGAATGGTCTGCATGGATGTGGGCGCATCCACAGGCGGCTTTACGGACTGTCTGCTGCAATACGGGGCAATGCTGGTGTATGCAGTGGATGTGGGCTACGGCCAACTGGATTGGAAACTCCGAAACGACAGCCGAGTGGTGGTATTGGAAAAACAGAACATCCGTAACATAGACCACACATCGATTCCGGAACCCATAGACCTGCTGGTGATGGACGTCTCCTTCATCTCCTTGAAAACGGCTCTGCCACCTGCCCTGCCCTTTCTCAAACCCTGCGGAGCCGTGATCGCACTGATCAAGCCGCAATTCGAGGCAGGCAGAGAACAGGTGGGAAAGGGAGGTGTGATCAGGGATGCAAAGGTACGGGAGGAAGTGGTACAGGGGCTTCGGACATTTTTCAGTCAGGAACTGAAGCTGGAGATAGCTGGTCTGGTTGCATCACCCATTCATGGGGCGAAGGGCAACGAAGAGTATCTGATCTATATGAAAATTAATGGAGGATACAAGGAGCATGGGAGAACGGAAGTCGAGTTGGAGGGAAATCGATAAACGCAAGAACAAGTCCGGTTCTTCGAGTAAAGGGATGAAGAGCCGTTTGGAAAAGGCTCTGGAAAATCCTGCCCTGAAGAAATATTACCTTCAGGAGGTGGAAAAGCTCTTCAGCGGTTCAAAGGATGCAGAAAAAGAACGCAGCCTGACAGCGCTTCGAGAACTGTACGGCAGCGCTGCCTTTGAGGAGACAGCCTTGAAATATCACGAACTTTACGGCCTGCCACAGGATTGGAGCGGGCTTTTGATGTTTCTGGACCTCAAGGACCAATCGGAAATCGTCACCAAGGCCATGGAACTCCTTGTAGGCATGGCAGCCGAGAGAAATACACTAGAACGCAACAATCTCAAGGCCAAACTCCGATTTCTGGGCATGACCACAGAGGATACCGACATTCGAGACAAGGCCAACGAATACCTCAAGACCATGTGAACTCCCATGGATTCCACAATAAAATCCGATACAAACACTTGGTTCAGACTCATAGACGACTTTATAGCCCATCTTCGCATTGAAAAAGGGCTTTCCGGCAATACCAGTGAGGCCTACGCCACAGACTTGAACTTCTTTGTAACTTATGTGACGGATATCGGCATTTACGAACCGGCTGAACTCACACTCACAGCCATCCTCTCTTGGCTCGTCAGGCAAAAGACGCAAGGCATGCACGCCCGCACCATCTCCAGACGTCTCTCCAGTCTGAGGTCATTTTTCAATTTTCTACGTCTTGAACGCATAGTCACATCCAATCCAGTCACCACCATTCAAAATCCGAAGATAGGCCTGTATCTACCGGATGTCCTGAGCGTGGAAGAGGTGGAAAGGCTTCTGAACGCACCGAATACCAATACTCACCTCGGCATGCGTGACAGGGCTATTCTGGAACTCACCTATGCCTGCGGTCTTCGGGCATCCGAGGCCGTAACTTTGAAACTCCATCAGATAGACATGAATTTGGCCTACCTACGCGTCATAGGAAAAGGAAACAAGGAGAGGGTCACCCCCATTGGGGATGTGGCCGTTGAGATATTGAAGGAATATCTACTGAAGGCCAGACCGCAATTTCTAAGGACAGCGGGCAGTGAATTCCTGTTTCCCAGCCGGAACGGACGGCCTCTCACCCGCCAGCGCTTCTGGCAGATATTAAAGACTCATGCGTTACAGGCAGGGCTGAAGTCTGAGCTATCCCCTCACTCCCTTCGCCACTCCTTTGCCACGCACCTGCTGGAAGGCGGGGCCGATCTGCGCGTTGTGCAGATGCTTTTGGGCCATTCCAGCATCACCACCACACAGATATACACACATCTCGACCTGCAACACCTGCGTGAGGTGCACAAGCGATTCCATCCCAGGGCATAGAGAAGCCCTCGAAGGGCACAGGACTTCTGTGGTTCGAATGGTTCGGGTTCAATGCAGGCAGCGCATTGGCCGCAAACGGGCTGGCTGGAATGGCCTTCTTAAACACCAATACAGCCGCTGCGGCAGCCGCCCTGGCCTGGATGGCTATGGACTGGCTCTTCTATAAAAAATGCACTGTGCTGGGCATGGCCTCCGGCGCTGTGGCAGGGTTGGTGGGCATCACGCCTGCGGCAGGTTTTGTTGACATAGCCGGAGCCTTTATAATCGGCATAGCGGTAGGCGTGATTCCGTTTCTGATAATCGCAAAGATCAAACCACGACTTGGCTATGACGACACACTGGATGCCTTTGGCATACACGGTGTGGCAGGTTTTATGGGAGCGATACTGACGAGCATTTTGGCTAATCCAGCCATAAACCAGGCAGGTAAGGGTGTAATATACGGAAATGGTAGTCAATTTCTTACACAATTTCTTGCAGCAGGCGCGACTTTTGTGTATTCTGGCATAGCAACCCTAGTCATACTGGTAATTATAAAAGCGACCATTGGCATTCGAGTGGAAAACGAAGAGGAGATCAAGGGGCTTGACGAGACACAGCACGGCAAAACCGCCTATTTTTTCCTCTAAAGTAAAATTACAAAGACATGAGGCATCATGAGAAAGATAGAAGCGATTCTAAAACCATCCAGATTCGAGCAGGTAAAGGACGCCCTGAACAAAATAGGCGTAAAGGGCATGACAGTATCGGAAGTAAAGGGCTATGGCAGACAAAAAGGTCACAAAGAGGTCTATCGCGGCACTGAATATGTAGTTGATTTGATTCCGAAGATCAAGATTGAGATTGTAGCCGAGGCTGCACAGATTCCCATGATTATCGATACGATCATCGCAGAGGCCAATACAGGCACCATAGGCGATGGCAAAATATTCGTTATGCCCATAGAAGATGTAATAAGGGTGAGAACAAAGGAACGCGGTAAAGAGGCTATATAGTGCAATTCGCAACGATAAATTAACATTGATTCAATAGCGTATTCATATCAGACATGAATACGCTATTTTTTTGAATTGACAACAGACAGATATTATGAAAAATCTACAACTCAGCACAAGATTCGCACTTATAACAGGTGGAATATGCGGTTTATTCTATCTATTATTCGTATTGTTGAGCTATAATTATTTAAAAGAACAAACCCTTCGCGTGGGATCAGAAAAGGCACATATCATTCTCGATATCATGAACGGCATCGATGCCTATATCAATCAGACTCTAAGGCCAAAAATTATGAACCTGATGCCTGACATACAAGAAAATCCACATGCATTCATTCCGGAGATACTTTCCACCACTAAAATCAAAAACATAGTACTCGAAAAGGCTAAACTCGAAAATTTTCAATTCACATATAAAAGGATGTCTATAAATCCACGCAACAAGGATAATGGATTAAGTGAATTATATGCCGAAATACTGACAGTATTTCAAAAAAATCGAGAGATGAATGAATGGCAGGGCATAAAATCCATAGATAAACATAGATTTTTTATCCTTGCGAAACCGATCTATATAAAAGAAAATTGTTTAAGATGTCATGGCGATGCAAATCAAGCGCCTGTCGGACTTATTGCAAAATATGGAAGTGAAGCCGGATTCAGGTTCAAGACAAATGATTTGATGGGTCTGGAAGCGGTTTCCATTTCCATGGATGTAATATGGAATGAAATCATTCAGACAACCATAAATATCTGTACAATAGGCATTATAATAATAGTTCTGTTGTTCATAGCTATTGAAGGTGGTTTTATCAGACTTGTAGGACATCCACTGAAAAAAATAGCCCAACACTTTACTAATATCAGTCAAAATATGTTGTTAGACACAGCAACCTTAAAAGTAAAGAAACATGATGAAATAGGCGAATTGATACAATCATTCAATCTAATGATAGAAAATCTCAAACAAGCCTATGAAAACATCAAATCAAATGCAACAATTTTACAGACTATAATCAATGGAATAAGTGATCCACTTGCACTGATAGGGAAAGATTGCAATATGATAGCCGCAAATAACACATATCAGGAATGGATATCCAAAAACAAAAAAATAGTGTTAAATACCATAGAAAAAGAACAACAAAATTGCAATTCAGAAACAATAACATGCCAAAAAATCAAAAGACTATTAAACAATAAAGAAGAAATTATTGAAGAGTATAAAACAGAAAATGATGAATATTATTTAATACATTTATATCCAATCAAAAACAACCAAAATGAAGTCATAAAAATAGTACATTATATTCAGGATATAACGAAACAAAAAAGATTGGAATTACAGATGGCACATGCTGAAAAAATGGCAACAATCGGCCAGATGGCGGCAGGATTTGCTCATGAAATCAACAATCCATTGAGTATAATCCAGTGTTATACAAAATTATTGATCAAGAAATTTCTAAACGATCAGGAAACAATAAACGATCTCAAAATAATAGAGAAACATATCAATTCATCAAAAAATATAGTGGAAAATCTATTATATTTTTCAAGACACAAAAAAACAATTTACGAACAAATTAATATAAACAACATTATATTCGAAACCATTTCAATAACTAAAATACAATTCGAAAAGAAAAACATCATTATCACAAAAAGATTTCAAGAAAATCTTCCGATGATTTACGGCGACCGTGAAAAGCTGAAACAGGTGTTGCTCAACATTCTACTCAACGCGGAACAGGCCATCTCAAGTCATGGCGAGATCACCATCACAACCGGTTTCGATGAAAACCGGAACGATGTGTATATCTCAATAAAAGACACTGGCTGCGGCATTTCAGCGCAGCACCTGAATCATGTGTTCGAACCATTCTTCACCACAAAGCCACCCGGTGAAGGGACGGGGCTTGGACTTTTCGTGTCCTATGGTATCATTCGCGAACACAAGGGAGATATCCTTCTAAAGAGCACAGAAGGTCAAGGGACGGAGATATTCATCACACTACCCGGCCTATTATATGAAAACCAAACTGACGTATGAAACCAGAGCCAGTTACTCCGCAAAAACTATTGATAATTGACGACGAACCGGACCTGTTGCTGGGTCTGAAGCGTCTGTTGCAGCCTTATTTCAGGCAGGTTCAGGTAATGACAGCCGAATCGCCTCACACCGCATTGGAACTCATTAAAAATGAGACCGTGAATGTAGTACTGAGCGATATTCGTATGCCAGGCATGGATGGAATGGCCCTGCTTCAAATGCTGAAGAAGAACGCAGCTCCTCCTACCGTAGTGCTCATGACCGCCTATGGCACCATAGATCTGGCCATCGATGCCTTAAAGCAGGGTGCCTATGACTTTCTCACCAAACCATTGGACGAAGACAGGCTTGTTCACACTCTGCAAAAGGCCCTGGAGCGCCAGCAACTGCTGGAAAAGACCTCGCTTCTGGAAAAAGAGTTGCATCAAAGAAAAGGACTTGCCGATACATTCATCGGCACCAGCCCTGCCCTCAAGAAGGCTATAGATACCATCGCCCTTGCCGCCGGAACCGATGTCCCTGTGCTCATAACCGGCGAAAGCGGCACAGGAAAAGAACTGGCTGCAAAGGCCCTGCATTCATGGAGTAACCGCAGCGCCCACGAATTTGTTGCCATCAACTGCGCCGCCATGCCCGCAGAACTCCTGGAAAGCGAGCTCTTCGGTCACAAAAAAGGGGCATTCACTCATGCCATAGCCGATAAAAAGGGGCTTTTCGAACTTGCCGATAAGGGTACCCTCTTTCTCGATGAAATAGGAGATATGCCCCTTACGCTTCAAGCCAAACTACTGCGTGTGCTGCAAGAGGGAGAGATTCGTCCCATTGGAGACAACCACACCAGAAAGGTGGATGTTCGAGTTATAGCTGCTACAAATAAACCCATCAAAACCATGTTGGAACGAGAGGAATTCCGGCAGGACCTCTTCTTCAGGCTCAATGTCATCGAGATACAGATGCCTCCATTGCGAGAGATGCGGGAAGACATTCCCATCCTGGCGCAACACTTTTTGCAACAATTTTTGAAGGAAACCGGCATGCCTCCCAAAACCTTTTCAAGAGAGGCCCTGATTCAGCTTTCCACCTGGCATTGGCCTGGAAATGTCAGGGAACTTCAAAACTTGGTGAAACGGGCTGCCATTTTCAGCTCAGGTGACACGATTCTACCGGAAGACCTGCAGATTCCAGCCAAACGCGGCTGTGCCGGCGGAGACTTAAACGGCCTGGTGAACATGCAGTATCATGAGGCCAAAGAAACGGTCATGCGTACCTTCACAACGCAGTATCTCACTCAAATACTGAGGTCCACCAACTGCAACATCACACTGGCCGCCAAGCGCTGCGGCCTCGAACGCCAGTCCCTGCAACAGCTCATTCGACGCTATGGAATCAGTGTGGACGAAATAAAAAACACTGCAAACTAAATCTTGCACTGCAAATAAAAAAATACAGCAATACCCCTGTTACAGCACCCTAACCTTTGAGATCTGACTGGAAATCAAGCGGATTTCATGGGGTTTTCAAGGCATTTCACACAATTTTCCATCATATTCCATATAATTTTCCAATTTTAGTTCAAGGCACAACTGTTGCAATTTGAAGCCATGCAGCGACATCTTGCGGCCTGTTTTCATTTCTATTGCAAAGGAGGGCGACCATGGCATAAGATTTCACTTCATTCCGGCGTTTTTTAAATAAATTTGACAAGATTTTTTTACAAAACCATCACCTTTCATTATCGACACAACTGCACAGAGGAGGTTTCCATGGCAGAAATCGAAGAAAAAAAGGGATTGATCAGTGAAGATTGGCTGTCCTTGATTCTGGGCCTCATCGTCTTTGTCCTCTCACTTGGAGTCTTTCAGAACATGGACATTCTTGGCTGGGGCGTCACAACAAAGATGTGGACGAATCCAGGAAAAATAAACGGTGTGGTCTCCAAGGTCTATCAGCCGCTCAAGGGTGAAATAACCAAGATAGACGGCAAGACCCTGGTCATCAAAAAATCCGATGGCAAGGAGGAAAAGGTAACGGTAGAAGACGTATCCCGCTATAAAGTGGGGGACAAGTATGAAAAAGACGGTATCTCCGGCAATACCGCCCTGTTTCTCACCTTTTTGGCCATGCTGGTCTTGATGGGCTTTGGCGCCCTGCTCTTGGGTGCAAACCTGTCTCGCTTTCTCATAGGCTTTACAGCAGTCTTCTGGATCAGCTATCTATGTTGGGTTTTGGGGCACTGGGCCTACATAGCAGCCACCAAGGCGGATCTCGCCAAGTTCAATATTCCATGGTCACTCAGCATGACCGGTGAGTTCGGCTTCATCATCGCCCTGGTTGCAGGCCTCATCATCGGCAATTTCGTGCCAAAATTGGCCGACTTTATGAAAGAGGCCGCGCGTCCAGAACTCTACATCAAGACAGCCATCGTCATTATGGGCGCTACACTTGGACTCAAAGCCGCTCAATCCTTCGGTCTGGCCACCAACATCATGTTTCGCGGGCTTTGCGCCATAGTGGAGGCATATCTCATCTACTGGGCATTCACCTACTGGGTGGCCAGAAAATACTTCAAATTCAGCCGTGAATGGTCGGCGCCACTGGCCTCGGGCATCTCCATCTGCGGAGTCTCGGCTGCCATAGCCACAGGCGGAGCCATTCGAGCCAGGCCTGTGGTACCCATCATGGTCTCTTCCCTGGTGGTTATCTTCGTGGCCATTGAAATGATCATCCTGCCGTTTATCGCTCAGGTCTTTCTTTGGAAAGAACCATTGGTGGCAGGCGCATGGATGGGTCTGGCAGTGAAATCCGACGGTGGTGCCATTGCAAGCGGCGCCATCGCAGACTCATTGATTCGTGCCAAGGCCATGGATATGACGGGCATCAACTATGCAGAGGGATGGATCACCATGACCGCAACCACGGTCAAGATGTTCATCGACATCTTCATAGGCGTGTGGGCCTTTGTACTGGCCATCATCTGGTGCACCAAGATCGATTGCAAACCAGGCCAGAAGACCAGCGCCATTGAGATATGGAACCGCTTTCCCAAGTTCGTTATAGGCTATGTACTCACATTCTTCATTCTGCTCTTTATATGTTGGCCGGCAGCCAAGACAGTAGGTCCTACCACTGACCAGATGAACAAACTGAAGGTGGAGATACAGAGCATCGAAAAACAGGTGAGCGGCGCGGCGGCGGAGAACAAGGCAGCCCTTGAGGCCAAACTGACCGATGCCAAGGCCAAGATAAAAGATATGGAGGCCAGCATCAAGGAACCCAAAAAACTCCTTGATACAGCCAGGCTTTCCACAGAGGAAGGAGATACCTTCAGAAAGCTCTTCTTCCTGCTCTGCTTCTTCACCATCGGCCTGGTATCCAACTTCAAGAAGCTCATGGAGGAAGGCATCGGTAAACTGGCAGCTGTCTACGCCGTGTGCCTGTTCGGATTCATAATCTGGATCGCCCTGCTGATCTCCTGGCTCTTTTTCCACGGAGTGAAGCCGCCGGTAATAACCTGATTCACACTTCTAACGTTTCAGGGCAGCCGACTGGTATTCTGGAATGGGCAGGCACATGGCCTGCCCCTACATAAGATGATATGTGTTAACCTCACACAAAAATTCTCTTGAAAGGAGTAGCTATATGGCAGAGGATACCAAACTTGTAGAAGAGATAAAAAAGATGGAATATGAGCCGTTACTTCCAGCGGAAATTCAGCTCATCCGTTGGAGCATAGGCATAGGCGCAGGTGGGCTGCTGTTTCTCTACTGGCTGTCCCAGGTCCTGTTTCCAGGCGGGCATTGAACAAAGATCATCGAAGGCATGATGTTAAAATACATCGCGACGTGATTGAAAATACATCATCGCAATAAGAAAGGCGGCTCTCAAGCCGCCTTTTTACGATTCACTACATTTTATATTTATTACCTCACACCTTTTTCCGCCAGAAACGGCCCGTATTTTTTGTCTGTAATGCAGATATGGTTCTGCAGCCAGTTCTTGAGAAAATTCAGCAGCTCCAAATCCACTGTGGCGTAACCTTTCTCGAACTTCTCCTTGAAGGCAAGCACCTTTTGCACCAGGTCTGCGTGAATGGCCTTGTGGGCATCGGTGTCTGGATAGCCGTGCTTGTCGAAATAATCCTCTTCAGTCTTGAAATGAAAGACCGTGTATTCCGCCAGTTCATTCAAGACCTTGGCTGCGGCATCCTTTCCTATGCCTTGCTTTATACCGGCATAAATGGTGTTCACCATGGCCACCAGCTTCTTGTGCTGTTCGTCTATGGAAGGAATGCCCACACTCAAATTCGGACTCCACGGCATGAATTCAGCGGATTGTGAAGGGTTATGTAACTGCCTCTCCGCCTGCGGCTGTGCTGAAGATGTGCGCCTTCTTGAGGTGGGTTCGGCCTTCATACCCTGTAATGCATGACCTCCTGCGCCTTCACTGCCATTTTTTGGGTCTTCAAGAATAGTCAACAATGAATGTAACAAAGAGATAGTCTGCTGGAAAAATGGGTCTATCTGGTTTTTGAAATAATCCAACATACGATCCCGTTCACCCGCCGCGATCATGCGCTGCAACTCCACAACATTGCGATGCATGGAGTCATGCACGGGCTGCAATTTCAATATTACATCCGCTATGCGAGAAGATGCAGGCTTATAACCGTCCAGAAAACGTCCAAGGCCACAGCGATGAGGATCGGTCTCCACCTCAAAGGGCACAAACTCGATCACGCCTGCAATTACCTTATCCCTCCACTGCATGTGCTGGTAAATAACGGCCTTTATACGGGCGCTGTCCGCCAGGCTTGCAAGCAATGAGGAAAGCAGACTCGGCTCCACTTTGATCTGAGACATCAACACAGCGGTCTCTGCTACAACGCTTTCCATACCATAGGCATTGGCCTCTATCTCCCTGCGCATTCTCGAGAAACGAGAGGCCTGTTCCAAAAGCACCTCAGAGTCCTTCATCACACTTCTGGCGCCTTCAGCGGCCCTTTCGATATTGTGTGTGATTTCAGAGACAGTGGCGGTCTGTTCCTCCGTAGCGCTGGCAATGGTGCTAGCCAGGTCATTCACCTCGCTTACAGCCTGTGTAATACGCTCCACTGAATCCACTGCGTGCTGAGTATCGGCTTGTATCGTGGTGATCATACGGGTGATCTCCTCCGTGGCCCCTGCCGTCTGCTTGGCCAGTTCCTTCACCTCATTGGCCACTACCGCAAAACCCTTGCCTGCCTCACCTGCACGAGCGGCCTCGATGGTGGCATTCAGGGCCAAAAGATTGGTCTGAGATGCTATGTTGTTGATAACTCGAATGATATCACCGATCTTTTCTGAACTTGTGGACAGGCTCTGAATAGCCGACTGCGCCTCGGCGGTCTGAGTCTGGGCGTCGTTGGCCTTCTGCGCTGTAATTGCCACGCTGTGCGCTATCTCATTGGTGGCGGTGGACATATCCTTGGTGGCCTGAGCGATGGTCTCGAGGTTGCTGGAGGAGGTCTGGGCCGACTGCTTCACCTTATGAGAGACGGCCAGGATCTCATCCGCATATTGAATAAGCCGGTCTTTATTTTTATTGAGAATAGAGGCCACGCTCTCCACCACTGCATTTTGGGCATTCATGGTGTTGAACTGTCCGATCATGGTGGAGGAAAGGGCGTTACACGCAGATGCAAGACGCTGCACCTCCGAAGGCCCTTCTACGGGCAGACAGGTCTGAAACCTACCCTGACCTGCCTCCTGAATGGCGATCACTACCCTTTCCAGAGAGGCGATCATGAAACGCCTTACAAAAAAGGTGACCAAAATAATGAAACATATACCACCTGCAAGAGTGACATACTGAAAATATTGGGCGTATCGGTCTTTTTGAAGAGAAGATGCCTCAAATGCCTTGGTCACTGCATCCGCCTGCTTAAAAAGGGTACCGTTGGTCTCGTTCATGGCTGAAACTGCCTTTTTTACATCTTCCGCATTTGGCTTTTCATTTAGAACAACAGCGATATGGGCTGAAAACGGCTTCCACAGCCCTTCCAGTTTATTGAGCTCGGAAAACAATGCCTCATCAGTCACAGCAGATAACCCCAGTTCTGAACTGCCGTTTTTGAGCCCTTGTAACGATTTTTCAAAGAGCTGCGAGGCATTCTTCAGTTCGTTCAGGTGTGAGGCATCGCCTGTTACCATGTAGGCATTGGCGGCCTTGGTCATCTTTTGAGAGAGCATGCGCTCACGGCCAGCTATGTTTATGGCTATGGTATCCGAGCCATGTAGATAAATGAGAAAAAAATTGAGGGAAACGGTGACAATAGTGGCCACAAACATGATGGCCACCAGGGCCGGGACCAGAAATGAAATAGAGTAAAAACGCCTGAGCATTCACTTCCTCCTTACAAAAAAAGTCATTGACAGATTTCTTTAATACGTATCATGACATTGCGCAATAGGAAAACCACACTGCCCCTATGGGGCACCCCTCTACAAGAAGGGGAATACTCAGATTCTGCATTCTGCGCTTTACCGAGTTACGAAATAAAAGGAGGATAAGAAGAAAATAAGGAAAAGAATCAGGCGCATTTTTCCTTCTGACACTCAGAATTCAGGGGATACTGTACTGGATAACTATTGGGATCCAAAACCACCTGCATGCCCAGCCGCTTTTCTGTATTGATCACCACAGGGCCCAGCAGATTAGCCGTGATGCATTTTGGGTTGTCCTTTGGAATGGTTACAATGAGCAATGTCTCGGCCTGTTCAGCAGTTGTCATTTCCAGTTCCTCCTGAACATTATCGGGTATATCGAACACGTAGTCGGCCAGACACACAGAAGGGGTGATGGCCACAAATGCCAGTTCAGGCATGTCCACGCTCTGCAACCAGAAAAAAGGAGAATCTTGTCTGTGCGGAATGAGCACATAACGCTTCTGTTCAGGGAAACCAAGTATACCGTGTTTGAACAGAATGATGTCCTGGTCAGTGATATCGAGTGTGCCAAAACGCATTGTTTCTAGTTTCATTTCATTCCTCCTTTGTGGAAACGATGGCATCCAATGCCTGAATATCCGCTGGGGCATCGGCCGCCAATCTGTTCTGTTCCTGAATACGAAGATAAATCTCGTGTCTCAAAATAGATGTATTGGATGGAGCGATTATTCCCAACTTCACCTGGTTGTTTCGAATCTCCAGCACCTTGATCTCTATGTCATCACCTATGCAAATCTTTTCCTCTACCTTTCGTGTCAATATCAGCATGGCAGCCTCCCTGCTTCCATTATGGTCTTATTTCAGATAGTCTGCAAGGCTCAATCCCATCACCTTGGAGGCGGCGCCAAGGGCTGCCTGATAACTCACCTGTTTTGTCTGAAGATCGGTAACGGCCTTGACCATGTCAGTCTCTTCTATATTTGACAACCTTTCCTTGTTGGTAAGAGAGAGTGTGAAGGCCATATCCGTTTTGTTGGTTAGGGTGTTGTCCTGAGCGCCTATCTGAGAGATCAGAGAATTGACCTTTTCTATGGCAGTATCTATGTCTCCCAGCGCAACCTCTATGTCTCCTCGGCTGTTGGCGTTCAGACCGTCGTTTAGCAGTTTCAGACCATCGAACACACCGGTGGCCATAAAGGCGCTGTGACCGTCGATATTGATCTTCTGCGTGGTGCCGTCAGCCACCGTGATCTTCAGGTCGTCCTGATTGCCATTATATTCCACTGTGCCGTCCTTGTTCAGCATCAAAGGCGTCACACCGGGCGGATAATCCGTGGTGCGGGACCCGGCCAGTATGTATCTGCCGCCCAATTTGGTGTTGCCCAGAGTCGCCACTTCTTCCATTATCGTCTTGATTTCAGCTGCAATGGCCTTTCTGCTTTCCGCGCTCTGACTGTCGTTGATGCCCTGAACCGCCAAAGACTTGGCCCGCAAAAGCCGGTCCTGTACCTGCGTAAGCGTGGTTTCCGTGGCAGTGGTCCATGCCTTGCCATAGGTGATATTGCGCTGATACTGATCTGTGTCAGAAATGGCGTTGCGAATGGCCTGAGCATGGGTCATGGCTACGGGCTCGTCCGATGGTAGTCTATATATCTTGCCCGAGGATATGGAGGCATTGGTCTTGTCCAGACTCTCCGTCAACCGGTTCAGATCGGTATTGATTCTGCTGTAGATACTATTCAGAGTGATTCTCATGTTAATTCACCTCCTGTTACTTGGTTTCCAATATGGTGACGAACATCTCGTCCGCCATCTTTATGAGCTTGGCTGACGCTGTATATGCCTGCTGAAAACGAATCAAATTGGCCATTTCCTCGTCCAGAGACACGCCTGACACGGAGTCGCGGCGCTGTTGCAGCTCGTCCACCTGTGCCTTGCTGAAGTCGTAATCCTGCTGAAAACTGCGAGACTGAATACCTATGGTTCCAACTATTCCATGATACGCCTCGTTCAAGGTCGCATCGCTCAGATTAACTACGGCATGTTTAGAAAGGTCACGCATGGTCAAGGCATTTAGGTTGTTGGCCCTGGCCAGAATGCCTCCAGGAGGAGTGGAAAGCCCTGTTTTAGCAAGAAATCCCGAAATTCCAGGGGCATCGGTGGTATCATCCGCCAAAACAAACTTGGCCGCCTGCCCCTCTGTTTCTATGTGCAGTCTGCCGTCAGGCTCTATCCATGCCTTCACATCGTTTAGATCGTTCAAACGTTTGGCGATATCTGAGAGGCTGTCGTATTGAGGATTGACCTCGATGTTGTGCACACCCATGAACTGCCCGTTGTTGTCATACAGGTAGATATTGAAAGTGCCTGCATTCATGTCTGACTTTATATTATTGAGCGGCTCAGCCATTCTGTCTGTCTTGAATGACCCGGCCAACTCGGGCTGCACATAATTCAGGCCAAGGGCGTTCAGAATGCCGCTGGTATCCTCGGAAAGGCTCATGGTCTGGCCGGTGGCTGTATTGGTCAATGACAGATAATGCTGCGTCTGACCCTGAATGGTAACGGTGGAAAGCGAAGCGCTCACGCCTGGTATGGCATTTAGAGCCGTTACCAGATCATTTAAGGTCATTGTACTGGGATTCACTTGAATCTGCCGAGAATCGATGTTGTTTCCGTCTGCATCGAAGTGATTCACCACAAAGGAACCCACTTTCAATTTCTGAAACTGGGCAAGACCGGATGCAGCTGTGCCAAGAGGCTTAGTTGTATCAGTAACTGAGTTGATGGCATTCATGGGCTGTGTACTGGAAAAGCCAGCTCCAACCCCCAGATATGCCAAAAGCCCTGTAGTGTCATCGCCAAGGGCAACTGATGCCCAATGCTGAGAATTATTTGCCGGTTCGGGTTGTTCCTGCTCCAGACGCACTCGCAGAATGCCGTTATCCATCTCGGCGTGCAGGCCGTCGATGGCATCTATCGCTGCAATGATATCGTTCAACGACTGTTTTGTGGAATCGATGGTAATTTTCAATGGATTAACACCCACTGAATTTTCATCCAGATCCACCATCTTGCCGTCTTTGTCGTAGATGGATATGGAAAAACTGCCGGCTTTCACCACAGAACCAAGGGGTCGATTGGGCTCCCTGGTCATATTGGCGCTGGTCAGGCTGTCCGTTCCCCGAGGGCTCACTTGAGCAGCGGCTATGAAACGCACATCCCGTGCAATCACCGAATGCACATCGATAGTGGCTGCATCATATCCAGTGAAAAAACTGTTCAGCCCAAGAGCAAGCAGGGCACCGGATGTGTCATTCGAGAAACCGAATCCAGCCACCTGTGTGGTGCCATCGGCCTGAATCACCAATCTACCGTCCAAAATACGGGCAGACAGGCCAAGAGGCGTGGTCGTACCGCTAAACACCGCGTTATTGATGGCATCTCGAATAGTTTCCATGGAGGTGGTATCGGCGGTGATGGGAATGGTCAAAGGGTCGTTCACCTCAGGAGTCGTAGGGTCTGCATCGATCACCTGCCCGTTTTTGTCATACAGCCATATCTGAAAACTGCCATTCTTGACCTCATCGGAAAATTTCAGGCCGGATGCCTTGAGCCCGATGGGCTGATTGGTATTGAGGGCAGCGAAGTTACCCGTGGTCTCTTTCAGAGGAAGAAGACCAACTCCCTGAGAATGTTGGGCGTTTACCAGTTTTATTAACTCTGTGCCCAGAGTGTTTATCTGCTCCAGATAATTCGGAGGATATGCCTTGTCGAACTGGCCCAGATTCAGGCCGTACACAGCGCCCTGAACGGATTCTATGTTGAATGAAATGGGAGAAGTGCCAGGCATAATATCCGTAATGCGGATACGACCGTCATTCGTGAGGTCCACTCTCACTCGATCCACAGGAGGAGGGCCTGGAAGCTGAAATGCGGTGCGAATGGATTCCAGAAAATCACCCACAGTGGCATTGCTCTCAGGCGAGGCATGGTAATCGAACTGCCCTGTGATGGGCAGGCCGTTCTGATCCGTGCCGGAATAGCGAATACTGAAATCTCCGGTGACTGTAACTCCGTCGATTTGATTCCAACGAGTGGAGTATTTAATGTTTGCACCGCTGGCGGTGTTTACTTGTGAACCGGTAAGAACCGCAGGATCAGGGGGTTTTACCATGTCTTTTATGGCCATCCAGCCGCCCAGCTCGCCGTTTTTCACGTCCTCGCTGCTCAATGTCACGCGCTGACCGTTCTGGCCGATCCACTTGACGCCATTGCCTTCGATACCCAAATGCCATGAACGATTACCTTCCACAAGAGGATTGCCCTGGCCTATGAGCACAGTATATGTGCCTCGTTGTGTCTCAAAATAACTGACATCCGCGATCTCTGACAACCTTTTAATGAGATTGTCTCTCTGGTCCCGCAGATCATTGGCTGCATGATGCCCGGATTCAGCGGCCACGATCTGCACATTCAGTTCAGCCACCTGATCCGTCAATTTGTTCAGTTCAGTCACAGATGCCTGAATGTTCTGGTCCACGTCCTGCGAAAGTTTCAAAAGCTGATTGTAGCGATCCTTGAGCCCGCCAGCCAGTAACTGGGCATTATTCAAAAGACTGGTGCGCTCAGCCGTACCTTCGGCATTGTTGGCCACATCATCCCAGGATGTCCAGAACCGGCTCAAAAGTTCGTTGAGACCGTTGGTGTCCGCCTCGTTTACCACGCCCTCTATGAGCTTCATGCCACTCTGACGAGTCTGCAGCCCGGACATTACGGATGTCTTGTCGAACAATGTGGTAGTGATGAAGCGGTCGTAATCCCGAGTGACATCCGTGACATTCACACCGTTTCCAACCGGCCCGAAACTGGTCGGAGTCATGTAGGCAGGAGAAAGTGTGACGTTCTGTTTGGAATATCCCTCGGTATTCACATTGGCCACGTTGTTGGCCGCCACATGCAGATTGTTCTGATGGGCCAATATTCCAACCTTGGCCACATTCAAAAAGCTGCTGATTCCGGGCATTCAAACCACCTCCTTCTTGTAGGCCGGCTGCATTCTCTGAGTCGGCCTGCCATAGGCTGCAGGCGTATAGGTAGGTTTTGCCTCTCTGTGTCTGGCGGTGAGAATGGCTACGAGGTCCTTGGTAAGTCTGGCCTGATCCTCCAGCCAGAGGGCATGACGCCTGTTTCGATCTGTAACCTCTTGTTTGATCATGCGGTATGCAACCAGCCAGCGAGTAAAACGGTCTATATCGGCATGGTCTATGTATTGTTTGAACACATCGAGCATAGTGTAATGTTCCACTGTCTTAACGCCACAGGCCTTGAGCAAGGTCTCGATGGTCAAAGAAAATCTCCGTTCGGTCAGGTCGATCATCTCGGCCATCTTGCGTTTTTTGGCCTGAATATCCCAGAGCTTCAACAGATCGTTTCTTTTGATCTGCTCCCATTCCTGATCGAGCAACATGGAAAGCCCCATCCAGAACTCCATGAGTTCATCTGTCTTGCGCCAGAAAGAATCAGGCATGGGTGGCAGGACGATGCTGGTCTGCCGGTTATTGTAATTATTATATGTGGTTTCACTCTGATGAGTATTCATTACGTCAGCTCCTTCCTGATGCTCGTATAATGCCTTTGCAGACTATCTTTGCAAAAACGATGCCTTGAATAAAAGGGAGAATTGAGCCTGTATTCCAGGACAGTTACACCACAAAAAGGGCATTTTTGTTCTTATCGGCAAAAAATGCCCCTCTATATAATTCAAGTAGGAAGAAATGAGATGAAAGGACAATGACAGGAGGCGATTTCTATTCGCCCCCTTTGTGATTTATCTTTGATGGCATCGCAAAAACCCGCCAACTGCACAAATAATGTTTGATTGTTAATGGTTAATGGAAAGTCCCAAAAATTTGGGACTTCCCTAATGCTAAATTGTGGTGCAATTCACCTTCATTCACCATTAAACATTGATTTGTGCAGGTTGCATTCGGCGATATTTACCACAGTCAGTTACCAAAGATGCTTTTTACGAGGTCATCGTCTTTAGGTGGTCTCTTCAAAACCTGTGATCATGGCCTTCAAGTGGCTGAAGACTGTATGACCCGTGGTGGTGAGATAGACATGCAGTATTAGAAATGCCAAAAAGGCAAAGCCACCCAGTGTGTGCAGCAGCGCCACCGGCTCCAGAGGCCAGTTTATGCCCAGCCTCGGCCAGTCGTTGTAATAGAGATATAAAAAGCCTGTTATAAACTGAAGAGGAAAGAGCACCAGCTTGAGATTGAAGTAGGCCAGCCTTTGAAGGGGATTGAGCTTTCTATCCCTTGCCTTCTGAAATGGATGAGGAAACCCGCAGAAGATACCGCTTGTATAATAACAGAAGACCTCCTTCAAAAGCGTTGTGGTAGGCACATATTGCCTCCACTCGCCTGTTGTAAAGTGCCAAAAGGCCGCAAATACAAAGAGCACCACCAGCCCCCAGGCCGACCAGTAATGAATAGTATGGGCATATTGAAAGCCCCAAATGCTCCAGGTGCCATGTATCTCAAACCCGCTCAAAATCAATAAAATCACCAAAGCGGCCTGTGTCCAATGCCAAAACCTTTCAAATCTCGTATATAGATATATCTCTTGCATGACAGACCTCCTATCGTTTGAATATGCGCAACAGCCCGTGAATACCCACACCTATGCCGGAAACAGCCACCAATACCCATCCCAAAAGATCAACGCCAGTGCTTCTATCTCTGCCAGGCATGTAAAAGCCGGTAAGTTTTTGCAGCCTGCCTGCTCGTGCATGACACTCTTCGCACTTCAAAGATTGCTCCTTTGGGGCCACCATGTGGTTTAGAGGCCAATAGGTTACCGTCTCTCTAAACTCCATCTTGCCTGAAAACGGCAATCCTGCCACCTGCATACCTGTCTCAGCGGCCTTCATCCAGTCGTAGTCAGCCCAATATGCGCCTGTGCCAGGTTTGCCAAAGAGCTTGGGGATTACAACGAGATGATTCTCCACATCGTACGGCTGAATCCCTCGATGCACCTTAAATGGAGCGATGCGGGAATTGGAGTCAGTAGGGCTGCCAAGCACTCGATAGAGCTGAATCGGGCCGTTTGTCTCGGTAACCTTATCTCCTACACGCATGTGCTGCATGGCGCCGTTATACCAAAAATATTCCGGCACCTGATTTTTTGCCCAGTGAAGCTCACCCTTCATGGTGCTGTAGGCAATGCCGGTCTCCTTGTTTTTGGTATCGATGGGCTTTCCATCTTCAGACTTTTTTCCTGCCTTTGACCAGTCCCAGAACATGACAGTTGGGTTCTCACGGGCAAAGAGAGGAATATGACAGGATTGGCATGCCACCTTGTCCGTGTGATCGTTCATCTTCCAATTCTTTTTGTGCGGCGCGCTGGTATGGCATGACTCACAGGCGATACGATTTAGGGTATCCTTGGGCATAGCTGCTTTGTGGTCGTTCTGGGCCGGGTCAGAGTAGTGTCTGCCCTGAATGTGGTGCATCTCCGTGGTGTGGCAGCGCTGGCAGGCATAATTCAGGCCTGTCTTATCCATATGCACATCCAAAGATTTGAGAGGCGCGAAAAGGGACGAATCCATATCCCCATGCTTCACACCATCTCCTCCACCGCCGAAGAAGTGGCATGCACCGCAGTTCTTTCGGCTTGGTCTGGAGATGTGTTGCGCCACCTCCTTGAGATTCGCCGGCTGAAAAACCTTGTCTCCGAATTTTTTTTCCTCATACACGGGGTTTCCACAGTCTGTAGGGAATTTTTTGTATGTGCCTGTGCTGTCATGGCAGACCAGGCAATCCACATTCTCTTCAGACGAAAAATCAAAGTTGTTGTCCTTCCAACCGTAACCCGCATGGCAACTGGTACACCTGCACCAGTTAGATACCACGGAGATTCAGAAATTGTTTACTGCGTTTTTTTTGCCGATGCCTCCGGCCTTTTCCCATGCCCACCGCCAGTGAATGGATTGATGCATCTGCTTGGCAGCCTCTGTATGGCACTTGAGGCAGGCCTTGGTCACCTCAGGCGCTGTCTGAAAATCCTCTTGTAACTCCTTGAATTTCTTGTGGTCAGCAGTGGATTTAAGTTTTGCAAGCTCCGCTTGAGGCATGGCCTCGTTGACATTGGCCCATACCGAAACAGCACAAACCAGGCCTCCAGCCGCTAAAATACCTCTAATCAGCGATGATCTCCTCATGCTCCACCTCCGTTTCTTGCATATTTTGTTGTGATTGCACTGCATTCAGACGTTTTTGCATCTCCTCCAAAAGCCCTTCTCGAATCAACACAGCCCCTTGAAAAAATTTCTGATTTGCGATATGATAATAAATAGCCCTGCCCTCCCTTCTGCTGGCTACAGCCCCAAGACTGCGCATTATGGACAGGTGCTGAGACACATTAGCCACCGTGATGCTCAGGGCATTGGCTAGCTCCGTGACTGTCTTTTCCCCTTCAGCCAGCAGCCACATGATACGAAGCCGAATGTCAGAGGAGAAAATGCCACAAAAACTTGCATGTAATTTGAAGATGTCGGTAGTCACAACCAGGGCCTCTTTATTGGACATTTGTATAAATTCACACTTGCATAATTATGCAAGTATTTGAAAATGTCAAGGCAAAAAATGAATGCACAAGGAAAGCCCACAACAAGATAATAGGACCAGAAGACCGTTTTGAGGACATATCACACGGAAGTTGGAGTTTAATTGATTTAAATCAAGGAGATTTGTCTCATTTGAATTATAGTTGTTTTAAATTACAAAGGGAGGCTGCCATCATGAAGAATAATCTGGATTATATGGAATCGGCTTTGCCAAAGATATCGGAAGAGGATATCTATGAGGCCATGAAGACCATTTCAGGATATCTTGATATAACCCCTGATGACTTCGCACTGCTTTATAGGGCTGCTTTTCGGCATGCCATTGAACGGATTAGAACCGCCGTTCAAGCAAAGGATATCATGACCAGAACGGTGATAAGCGTAGGGCCCAATACGCCTCTGGCACAGGTGGCATCTCTTATGGGCAAAAAACACATCTCAGGCATACCTGTCACAAACGAAAACGATGAAGTATTGGGCATGATCTCTGAAAAGGATTTTTTGAGAAATATGGGAAGCCAGACATCGAATTTTATGGAGGTGGTCGCCGCATGTCTGGGCAAAGGAGGCTGGGACGCCATAAGTGTCCGCAAGAGTCTGGCCAAGGATATCATGACCACACCTGCCATAACAGTAAAAGGCAATACTCCAATTCTGGAAATATCAAGACTGTTTCACGAAAAGGGTATAAACCGCGCACCAGTTATAAGTGAAGAAAACAAACTCATAGGTATAGTATCCAGGGCAGACCTCGTGAAAGGATATACGATATGAACACCCTATTCAATTATTTCAATAAAATGAGAGGGGCATCCAAAAGCCCACCAGGTGTATCTGGAAGCGAAATCCTCTGGTCCTGGGTGGGCGCATTTATGGGTATCTCTCTGGTGGCCTTGATTCACAGTGTCTGTGTTCAAAACTCAACCGGCTTGATAATGCTCGTAGGTTCATTTGGTGCCTCCGCTGTATTGCTCTATGGCGCGCCAAAAAGCCCCCTTGCACAGCCAAGAAATCTGCTGGGTGGGCATATATTCTCTGCCCTCATCGGTGTGGCTATCTATCAGATATTTCATGGCCAGATATGGTTGGCCGCGTCCATTGCAGTAGCCACGGCCATAGCCGTAATGCATGTCACAAAAACCCTGCATCCGCCTGGAGGCGCTACCGCTTTGATCGCTGTTATAGGTGGTACCGATATTCATAATCTCGGTTATCTATATGCATTTATTCCGATAGGTCTGGGGGCATTGGTTATGCTGATAGTGGCGCTTCTGGTCAACAATATACCCAAAAACCGCAGATATCCCGAGTTCTGGTTATGAACGAGCCTTGCTCACTGGGTTTTGACAGCCTTTATCATAGCGTTAAGGACGTTTATACTCGGTGGATTTATAATCTCTATAAGGCTATTCGGAAGTTTTACCGCCTTGTCCTTAAAGACATCTTTCAATAACTTGGGCTGACTGCGGTAGCCGTATTCAGCGGTTATTTTTAAAAAAGCAGGGTCTTTCTGCAGAAATTGACCGAGTGTATGCCCGCCTTCGCTCAAAGGTACCAGCACGCTTTTCACATAAATAGTAGGTTCAAGATACAACATGACCATTTCATCGGTCACAGTGCCCTTGTACAGTTCCTCAAGAAACTCCGATTCATAGGTGAACAGCAGAGGGATCGCACCCATACCCATGGCCATATAGTCGTCAAAAGGTTCCTGTGAGGAACGATATTGATCAGCCTGTAACGAAAAGAGTTGTTTGATAAACGGCGCCACGGTTCGAATCTCGTCTTCGCTTGCAACCGTCCTGTTTCCGTTTTGAATGTAGCTTGCAATGGCCAGATACATGGCCCCTGAATTGGAGGTGGCTATGTCGGTGCATGTGATAGATACAGCCTTTTCAGAGGCATATGCCTTGTTTTTTCTGAGATCACTCCACCTCGTACCCTTTACGATAAGCTCCAACAGCTTTTGCATCTTGAGAAAATACACACCGTCTCTTTCTTCCACCACACCGTTGGCTTCGAGTACGGCTGCTACGGACTTCCAGGAGGTCAGGACAATAGGAGTATAAAAGACACTATAAGTTTGCTCCAAATGACGGTCACGAGAGATTTCAGCCGCTATGTAGGCACCGGAAGGAAATACGAAGTCGTACTCACCTGTCTTTGCCTTATCTATCATTTCGAGAGAACCAGCAGGCGCTATGGAAAGCACGAACCCATGCTGTTGCAACAATCCCAACACCCTTGAATCATTGAAGATATCCATCTTTTCCGATGCAATGAGCCCTCTCACATACATAAGAGGCCTGGAGCCATGGGCTGTCAGATTCTGCTGTTTCGCCAAAAACAATCTGGCAAGCCGTGCAGAAACAGATGCACTCATCTCTCTCAATTTATTGATATCATCTGTCTTGCCGCTCTCCGCAGCCACCACGGCGGCTGTCTCTACATCTATGGCGCGGGCGACAAGTTCGAGGTCATTTCCAATCTTTGAAACAGCACCGGTTATTACGACGTTTACACCCAGCATTTTACCGACCTTTGCGGCAGTCTGTTCATCCACAAGGCCCGACATGCTCAGTTCCTGCTCATCCAAAATCCTTTTGAGAAGCCCGCGCTCTACCACCTCAAATCTGGCATCCTTGGCAAAAGAGGCCATGAACCAATCGGAGACCATGGCACCCAAATCAGCATCCAGACCCTTGCTATAGACCGTAAAATCAACCACAGCCACCTTGGCCGCTCGTTGAGGAACATTTTCGGCAAAAACAGGAATAATGCCAAAAAGTTGCAGTGATAATATAACCAGCAGGAAGAATCTGCCCATTAACCCCTCCTCGTTCATTTCTACTACTTCAATTACCAACGTCACTTAGCACTAGAACAACTATGCCTAAAAAATGCAATGTAAATTTTCTTAAACCAATCCAATAAGAATAGCATTTAGAGACAAACAGATTTATCTTGACTCCATAGCGCATTTTAATTACAAGTAAATTGTATAAAAAAATCTTAAAGGAGATATGGAATGCACAAATTGACTTTTGCCATTCTGGCTACTGTCACACTCTTACTGAATTCGATCTCTCATGCAGGGCTGCTGGACAACGTGAATGTGGGCGATGTGGTAAAGGGCATCAATGCCAATCAACCAGGTATCGGCGCCATTACAGGCGGCTCAAACCGTTCTTCCCTCAGTGAACCAGAGGTGGGAAGCGGCCTGAAAGAGGCCTTGATGGTTGCATCAAGAAGTGCAGTGGGCATGGCATCCCAACAGGACGGTTTTCTCAACAATCCCCAGATCAAAATCCCTCTTCCTGGAATATTGAAGAATGCAGCGGGCATTCTGCGCACCGTGGGCATGGGACAGCAGGTGAATGAATTCGAGCGCAGCATGAATGTGGCTGCCGAACGGGCGGCAAAAGAGGCATTCGCTGTGTTTTCCAACGCTATTCAGGAGATGACCCTTGAGGATGCCATGGGGATTTTGAGAGGCGGTGACACAGCGGCGACAGCCTATTTCAAACGCAAAACATGGAATACACTTTATCAGCGATTCCTTCCCATTGTTCAAAAAAGTGTAAATGAAGTCGGAGTTACACAGCAGTACAAAACCATAGTATCAAACTCTGCAGTTCAACCTTTTTTACAGGGCAGCAACTTTGATCTGGATCACTATGTAACCGAAGGCGCATTGAACGGGCTCTTCACCCTTCTTGGACAACAGGAGACACAGATTCGCCGGAATCCTGCTGCACGCACCACAGATCTCCTCAAAAAGGTATTTGGGAATTAAAATCGATGCGTGCAGATACAGAACACCGGTCTGCACGTATCTTGGCGCACTACATAAAATTTATTTAATTGACTGCCCGTCATCAACTCCGCAGATCATAAACAAGATCTCCACGCTAACGGCAAAAAATTATAAGGCGAAAGAACCTACTGAATTGATACACATCAGGGAAGTCCCAAAAATTTGGGACTTCCCATCAATAATTGCAAAATCAGCCCAATAATTTTGTCCTTATCCTTAACAATTAAACATTATTTGTGCGGTTAGCGAGTTTTTGATTAGCCATCAAGTTTAATGGTGAGCGATAATAACGATCGAAACAACACGCGATGATGAGACTTATTTAAAGAAAAATTGGCGGAGAGGCAGGGATTCGAACCCTGGGTACCCCTTTACGGAGTACACTCGCTTAGCAGGCGAGCACCTTCGGCCTCTCGGTCACCTCTCCAATTTGATTGCATATTTAATTGTCTGGCGGAGGGAGTAGGATTCGAACCCACGGTACCTTGCAGTACAACGGTTTTCAAGACCGCCGCCTTAAACCACTCGGCCATCCCTCCAATGGCTTATGGTCAAGCCAAAGTTTGTAAAAATTACTTGCCAAAACCATAAATGTCAAGGTAGTAAAAAGGAATTCTATAATCTACTTTTTGGAAAGGATGATGCTGTATGACACAACCACCTGCAATATCTCAAAAAATGCTTAATTTCATGGAAAAATCCTCTTGGATACGAAAGATGTTCGAAGAGGGCATAAAACTAAAGAAACTGCATGGCCAAGACAAGGTCTTCGACTTCAGCCTCGGAAACCCTGACCTTCCGCCTCCTGATGCCTTTGAGCAGGCATTGGCCCGCATCGCCTCCAATCCGCAGCCGGGGGTACACGCCTACATGCCCAACGCAGGCCTGGACTCGGTAAAAGCACGAGTGGCAGCCAGAGTCGCTGAGGATCACAACACAGAAACCATCACCAAGGATGAAATCATCATGACCTGCGGGGCTGCAGGCGGTCTTAACATCATCTTCAAGGCCATTTTGAATTCGAAAGACGAGGTCATCACACCTGCCCCATACTTTGTTGAATACGGCTTTTATGTGGACAACCACGGTGGAAAACTGGTCCCTGTTTCGGCAAACTCCGACTTCTCCTTGAACCTTTCGGCCATCGAAAGGGCCATAACCCCCAAGACCAAGGCCGTACTCATTAACTCACCTCATAACCCAACCGGTGCAGTATATGCTCAAAACGAATTGAAAGATTTAATCCAAATTTTGAAAAATGCCTCGCAATCCATGGGGAATACGATCTTTTTAATATCCGATGAACCATATCGCAGGCTTGCCTTTGACGGCATACGAGTCCCTGCTATTCTGGAACTCTATGAAAATGCCATTATCACCACATCCTTTTCCAAAGACCTCTCCATTCCAGGTGAACGCATCGGCTATGTAGCAGTCCACCCTGACTGCCCATGCAAGTCACAGCTTTTGGGTGCCATGACATTGGCCAACCGCATTCTGGGCTTTGTAAACGCCCCTGCCTTGATGCAGCGTGTGGTGGCAGAGGTCTTAAATGAGAGTGTAAATGTAAATATCTATCAGCGCCGCAGGGACCTATTTGCTTCTATTTTAAGTGAGGCAGGATATGATTTCACTCTGCCCAAAGGCGCCTTTTATTTTTTTCCCAAAACACCCATTGAAGACGTAAAATTCGTATCCCTTTTGCAGGATGAATTGATTCTTGCAGTTCCTGGCACGGGTTTTGGCTGCCCTGGCCACATGAGACTGGCATTTTGTGTGGACGAGGCAGTAATCGAAGGGGCAAGGGCTGGCTTCAAACGAGCGATAGAACGGGCCAAAGGAATGTAAAATGAGAAAAATGTTGGGAAACTCTGTCACTCTGAGATTGCCACGCCTACCTATGACAGATTCGCAATGACAATTTTTATGTGTGGAGAAACCCTTTTCGAAAAAAGGGTTCTTCACACATTGACCTTGTTTTCAATGCCCAGAAATCAAGGGGCTTGTTTATAAATTTTGGTGCGCTATTTATCAAAAGTCACGTCGCTGATTCCGTGCATTCTGCAAAGATCAACAACCTTCATTCTCCGTCTGGGCCTGTTTCAAAATGCCAATGATCTGCTCATCGCTGAATCGTTTCGCTTTCATGCCTGTCTCCTTTTAGGTTTTCCATTTTTGTTTCGCGCGCAGCTTGACCTTGCGCCCGTCGTCATAGGTGCGCCAGCAGTTGGCATTGATGCAGCGCGTGCTGCACCACACTCGCCCAGGCACCTTGGCCGAAGCGGGCAAATAAGGGTCATTGGCCTACGGTACGGCCGAGCTTGTTGCTGGTCGCGGCGGGCTGTCCATTCTTCGCCTTGGCTGCTCTTAAGGCTTTGCCGAGATACTCATTCAGGGCCTTGGTGAAATTGCCGGGCTTTGCGAGCTCGCACGTGAGTGCCTGACCTTCGAGCAGCTCTTCGCGGCTGAGCTGATTCGCGAGTCTGTCGCGAAGAGCCGGCGCCTTGTTGTCGAAGGCATCCCCTACCGCCTGATTTCCTTCCCATTCCCATCCTTGCAGCTTTGGGGCAAAGGCGATCGCCGCGAGATTACCCCTACAGAAAATATTCCCGTGTCGATACCGCCAGTGCACTGCCAGTCACAACCGCCGCCTTGTCTTCCTCCTCCCAGGTCGCTTTCTCGACTGCCAGTGCACCGTCAGTCGCTAACCGAGATCGCCGCGTCTTAATCCCCTCTAATCGGGTCAATGGATTCTAACGGAGGCAGATGGAGCAGATAAGAATAGGTCTGCTTCAGGTCTTAATCCCCTCTAATCGGGTCAATGGATTCTAACCAATTTATGCCAGACCAGATTTTGATTTCTGGCAGAGTCTTAATCCCCTCTAATCGGGTCAATGGATTCTAACCTCTTCGCTCTGCGGCTCAGAACCTCAACCTATCGTCTTAATCCCCTCTAATCGGGTCAATGGATTCTAACAGGCCTTGACGTCTCCATCTATGCCAAGCCTATCTTCGATGTCTTAATCCCCTCTAATCGGGTCAATGGATTCTAACACAATGGCATGCAGTTTACAAAAGACCAGATGATGTCTTAATCCCCTCTAATCGGGTCAATGGATTCTAACAGTTACACAATCCCAAATGCTCCGCTTATAGAAGGTCTTAATCCCCTCTAATCGGGTCAATGGATTCTAACAAAGTAGATGATGAAGGAATCTACATCACAACAGGCGGCGTCTTAATCCCCTCTAATCGGGTCAATGGATTCTAACACGTCTTGGTCTTGAAAAAAGATTGGACGTATCAGTCTTAATCCCCTCTAATCGGGTCAATGGATTCTAACGGAATAAATAAAAAGGAGAGTAAAAAATGAGTGATGTCTTAATCCCCTCTAATCGGGTCAATGGATTCTAACCCTGAAAGAAAGTCAATTAATATACCAGTCAGATATGGTCTTAATCCCCTCTAATCGGGTCAATGGATTCTAACTTGAGAATATGAGATATCGGTCTAAAGTTTTCTTTGGCGTCTTAATCCCCTCTAATCGGGTCAATGGATTCTAACAAGTGCCTTACGTTTAATTACTTCTTTGAACTGCATGATGGGTCTTAATCCCCTCTAATCGGGTCAATGGATTCTAACTTTAGCCCAAGAATTAGCAGACAATTACATATCGCTTGAGTCTTAATCCCCTCTAATCGGGTCAATGGATTCTAACCTGGAGGAGCAAAAAATGCTCCTCCAAGAACACATTGTCTTAATCCTCTCTAATCGGGTCAATGGATTCTAACGATGTTGAGGATTCAGACCATAGAATGTTAATAAGTCTTAATCCCCTCTAATCGGGTCAAGTGATTCGAATAGCTCAATCATAGGATAGACATCTCAAAGGCCAAGTCTTAATCCCCTCTAATCGGGTCAAGTGATTCGAATAGGAGCACGACCCTTTATAAGGGGTCGGCTCACCGTCTTAATCCCCTCTAATCGGGTCAAGTGATTCGAATTATACGGGCTCTCCGTATAAATTAGGTGAAGGGATTGTCTTAATCCCCTCTAATCGGGTCAAGTGATTCGAATAGAGTTGTTGGGGTCCAACAATGGCGGAGTGCAGGCTGTCTTAATCCCCTCTAATCGGGTCAAGTGATTCGAATAGGTGCCCCGCTCTCTGAATGAGTTAAGGACTTGGGTGTCTTAATCCCCTCTAATCGGGTCAAGTGATTCGAATTTTGAAAACAGCGGAATTGATTGTCAGTAAGTATGGTCTTAATCCCCTCTAATCGGGTCAAGTGATTCGAATGAAAACAAAAATATAGAGTTTCTGATGTCGTTGGGTCTTAATCCCCTCTAATCGGGTCAAGTGATTCGAATAAAAGTGTATTGTATCTGATGGTAAGCATATGGCAGTCTTAATCCCCTCTAATCGGGTCAAGTGATTCGAATATGTCTAACTAAAAATAAGTTTGCCTCGCATGCGTCGTCTTAATCCCCTCTAATCGGGTCAAGTGATTCGAATGTCTTTGGATGAACAGATAAAGACACTCACAAAAGAAAGGTCTTAATCCCCTCTAATCGGGTCAAGTGATTCGAATGTCGCACGCACACTAAAGTTATCCCTCCCAAAGTCTTAATCCCCTCTAATCGGGTCAAGTGATTCGAATAAGGCTAAGTCAGCGAAATCATTAATTAAGATTGTCTTAATCCCCTCTAATCGGGTCAAGTGATTCGAATAGGGCCTTAAATCCAGGATGTTATCTAAAACAAGTCTTAATCCCCTCTAATCGGGTCAAGTGATTCGAATGATGGCAAGGAAAATCAAAGAGAAGATTGAGACCTGTCTTAATCCCCTCTAATCGGGTCAAGTGATTCGAATAAAATAACAAATCGATGTCATCCGCGCTACGCCAACGTCTTAATCCCCTCTAATCGGGTCAAGTGATTCGAATTCTATGACAGTGCTTTTAATTGGTTAGCTCTACTGAGGGGTCTTAATCCCCTCTAATCGGGTCAAGTGATTCGAATAATCGAGTCTCGACGGCTTACCATTGCCACTGATAGCGGGTCTTAATCCCCTCTAATCGGGTCAAGTGATTCGAATTTGTCTTTGTCTGATAAAGGTGACCAGTATAGGTGTCTTAATCCCCTCTAATCGGGTCAAGTGATTCGAATAGATAGAAGATGAAGTATTAAAAGAAAATTATTCGTCTTAATCCCCTCTAATCGGGTCAAGTGATTCGAATTTTAATTTTGTTTGAAAATAATTCTGAAAAACAGTCTTAATCCCCTCTAATCGGGTCAAGTGATTCGAATAGATGTTACTGATGTTTTAAGAGAAAGTCATTTTAAGTCTTAATCCCCTCTAATCGGGTCAAGTGATTCGAATAAGGGTTCAATTGTGTATTATACACCTGTAATTAGTCTTAATCCCCTCTAATCGGGTCAAGTGATTCGAATCATAGACGGGCGGGTGGCCTTCCCAAAGAAAGGGTCTTAATCCCCTCTAATCGGGTCAAGTGATTCGAATCCTCGCACCAGCCCCACCTTATGGTTTTAAAACATCCATGTCTTAATCCCCTCTAATCGGGTCAAGTGATTCGAATATTTTCAAATGCCAAGGTGGTGGAATTGGTAGACAGTCTTAATCCCCTCTAATCGGGTCAAGTGATTCGAATTCTTGGCTATCCGAGGGCAGTATCTTTATTTTGAGTCTTAATCCCCTCTAATCGGGTCAAGTGATTCGAATAGGCCTTGACGTATCTGACGCAATTGGTCAGCGTTAAGTCTTAATCCCCTCTAATCGGGTCAAGTGATTCGAATATGACCAGGCGCACAGAGAGGCAGCCTGGTTGGATGCAGTCTTAATCCCCTCTAATCGGGTCAAGTGATTCGAATGCCTGGTTGGATGCAGTATCGACCGTATCCGAGTTTGTCTTAATCCCCTCTAATCGGGTCAAGTGATTCGAATGTTTAATTTGTCAATTCACGACCCCGCCATTGTAGTCTTAATCCCCTCTAATCGGGTCAAGTGATTCGAATGGCGTTTTTTGTTTATGGTGTAAAAAATTTTTCAGGTCTTAATCCCCTCTAATCGGGTCAAGTGATTCGAATGAATACACCACGCAGCACGCAAGGCTAACGAGGATTAAGTCTTAATCCCCTCTAATCGGGTCAAGTGATTCGAATGACGGAACAATCTATTACACTGTTCCGTCAAAAGTATGTCTTAATCCCCTCTAATCGGGTCAAGTGATTCGAATTGTACGTTTTTAAGGGAATCGTCCCAAAAGATTTGTCTTAATCCCCTCTAATCGGGTCAAGTGATTCGAATTCACCGCCAGCTGGATAAGCTGGAGGTGAGGTTTTTGGTCTTAATCCCCTCTAATCGGGTCAAGTGATTCGAATAATAACTACAAGCGCCACCTATCTACAGATAGAGCGTCTTAATCCCCTCTAATCGGGTCAAGTGATTCGAATCTGGTCAGATGCAGTCTCGACCGTATCTGAATTGTCTTAATCCCCTCTAATCGGGTCAAGTGATTCGAATTATCTGAATTCTCAGATACGGGCAAGCCGTATTTGTGTCTTAATCCCCTCTAATCGGGTCAAGTGATTCGAATAAAGAGTTTGACGCTGATAAGATGTATGAAATACGTCTTAATCCCCTCTAATCGGGTCAAGTGATTCGAATATGAAATACGTCAAGGCCTTGAGCATGGTGTTGACGTCTTAATCCCCTCTAATCGGGTCAAGTGATTCGAATAATAAATCACAGATTTTTACAGCAAAGGAGATACGACGTCTTAATCCCCTCTAATCGGGTCAAGTGATTCGAATGTTATACCTTTTCAAAGGTATAACACCTAAAGACTGTCTTAATCCCCTCTAATCGGGTCAAGTGATTCGAATTGACAACGCCTCACTTTATAGTAACTATAGGTTTTACTGTCTTAATCCCCTCTAATCGGGTCAAGTGATTCGAATCCAGCTGGATAAGCTGGAGGTGAGATATTTTGGCGAGAAGTCTTAATCCCCTCTAATCGGGTCAAGTGATTCGAATGCAGGCAAAAAATATTCTCTGCAAGCTCTTGGGCTGTCTTAATCCCCTCTAATCGGGTCAAGTGATTCGAATAAATCTAAATTAAAGAGAGGGTAAAAATGGAAAAGTCTTAATCCCCTCTAATCGGGTCAAGTGATTCGAATTGACGTTATAGCTCTATGCAGTGAATTTGGTGAAGTGTGTCTTAATCCCCTCTAATCGGGTCAAGTGATTCGAATTCGAGGCGAGATTGTTTGTGAACGAGCAGATGGTGTCTTAATCCCCTCTAATCGGGTCAAGTGATTCGAATGAACTAAAAAGGCTCTTATGAAATTTAAACGAAAGGTCTTAATCCCCTCTAATCGGGTCAAGTGATTCGAATACTAAACCTGACAACAGTCAGGATGAAATAGAGGTCTTAATCCCCTCTAATCGGGTCAAGTGATTCGAATGGGGAGAAAGATTTGATAATGATGATACAGGCATTGGTCTTAATCCCCTCTAATCGGGTCAAGTGATTCGAATGAGAGGCCTAATTATACAACGTTTTTTGTTTTATAGTCTTAATCCCCTCTAATCGGGTCAAGTGATTCGAATACTCGCCTGATCGTGCGTCGTCGGCGTCTTTTAGTCTTAATCCCCTCTAATCGGGTCAAGTGATTCGAATAAAGATTTTTATTGTTGAGGGACAAATTAAAAAGTCTTAATCCCCTCTAATCGGGTCAAGTGATTCGAATAGTGCCTTTATTTTTATTCGAAAACACCAAAAGATAGACGATACTTTGCGCTAACCTTGATTCAAATTTAACATTTTGAGTTAAAATTACAAGGCATTTTTTAACTTATTGATATTACTATTATTTTTTTAAGCTAAGCATTAAAAAAACATCTAATAAAATCAATAAGTTACAGCGCAGCCACAAAAACGAACAGGTTAACGGAAAGTAATCTCGATTTTCAAAGAACTTATCACTAACGAACAAAAATTGTCTCACCATCTAAACAATGACAAAATCCTCATCCTTCTGGATAGGCACCTTAAGTCCTTTTGTGCAAATCTGCTCAGCGCATTCCGTACAGAGCTTGAAATAGATCACGCTATCCTCATCCAGCATTATTATATCCTCGACCTCATCTCTCAACTGCTTTAGTTGTCTGTCAGTAAGTTCACCCTCAAATACACTATAGAGCACACGATTCAGGTATTTTTCAACACGTTTTGCTATCTTTGCAAGACGTTTTGTATCAGAAATATCATAGCTTACAATAAAATATGACTTTTGAGGCTTCATCTATACCACCCAGAACTCGTCGTCTTCAAAAGATATATCGCCCCAGCCCACCACATCGACCCTCTCAAGGCAATCCTTACAGATACGCCAAAAGCGCAATTTATCCTCCCTGCGCTCGATCAATTCCCCCAAGCCATCAATAATTGCCTGTGCCTGCTTTTCGGTCACATGGCACTCAAAGACACTTTTTTGCAGTCTTCTGCCATAGTTCAACAAAAATCTTACCACATGCCGTCTGCGTTTATTATCAGTAATATCATAAGAAAGTAAAAGATACATAGCTGACACCATGCCTCATCTAATTAAGAATGGCGCATAGTCATTGGCCTCACCCTTGACATGCTGAACGAAATGCCTTACCTGACACAAAATTATATCTCGATAGGAACGTTCCATGCCATCCAGATGATAAGTTGCCTTCTCATTCATACGGCGCTCATATTGGCCGATAAATTTCCTCCAGCCGGCAGCCGTGAGATATATGCCGCCTCCTACCTCATTATCTTGATCATTTTCCATCTCCAACTGTTGAAAATCCTCCGGTCGCATGACACTCAAATTGAATACGCTGGAAACCAAGGGGTCTATGAGCGCAGGTCTCCACTCCTCCATCAGGTCCAATGCAAGGCTTGGCCGGCCGTATTCCAATGTGTGAAGGAAACCGAGATAAGAATCAAGACCGGCTATACCGATCGCCCTCGCGACTGTATGCAAAAGAAAGGTATAACCCAGGCTCAAAAGGGCGTTTACAGGGTCTTTGGGCGGCCTGCGTGTGCGCGTGGTAAAGGTGAAATGCTCTGATTTAATCCCATGGCCCCATGCCTTGAAATAGATGGCAGACCCCTGGCCTTCATATCCACGAAGCTCATCGATGATAGCAGCTTTTGCCGCACTCTCTGCAAGCCTGGATAAAATGGCTATAGGCTGTGCCAGATCGATCTTCTGATTCTTTTGAATACGGGCCAGCACAGTGCGTTGATTCTTAAGCTTGCCGCACACCACCGAGCGGGCAAAGGCCAAGCCAAACGCCTCATCGTCGTGACGCCTGAACTGCGCCTTGCGCAAAAAGACATTTTTACCCTCAGGCCCCTCCAATCTTCCCAGATACCTGCCGGTCCGATTGGTAAAGATCGTATCAATATCTTCCATAAGCAGGGTATTGATAGCCGCATGAGTGAACATCACAGGACCGGCCACTACCACCTGCTCCACCTTGGCGACATGAACGCTCTGTAGGATTTCTCCGTCCTTTTTGATGAGAAATCTGCCGCCTTCCCTGTGAACTACTGTACGCGGTTCAAGCAAATAAAGGGTAGCCACACATCATCTCCTTACCTTGACTACGTCATAAAAAGCATTTGCACAGGCACATCTGCCTGATTTTAAACACTTTTTTATAAAACCATCAATTGATCAACAATCCTCCATCCTCACCCAATCGGAAGCACATACCATCAACCGATACAGAAGTTTTACCAGTTCTCTTAATGGCATCGATCAACTCGCCCTCCAATGCCCTAAACGCATTGTATTTCGCCTCCAATTCCTGTTTTTCAAAGAGATACCGCCTCGCTATCTCCTTGGCTGTAGCATAGTCGGCTGAATACCGCTCGTCTATGGGAGGCACAAGACCGGGCTGCATATGTAAAAGTGGGGATGGATAACGGCCTATTTTGATATGATTCGCATCAAAAATACAGTTACAGTCCAAAGATGCAACCAAAGCAGGCAATAACTCCCGAATACGAATACAACTTATGGGTCTGGGATAGAGATTGACAAGCTGTCTGTTCACTGATTTTTCTTTATAATCAGGGCACTGCCGCATGATCTCATGTACTGCCTTCCCATCATTGTCAAAAAAGCCGGCTGTATAGAACACCACCCTCTTCTCTTCATCCGTAAAATTCCTGCCCGCTTCAGCCTTTTTCAATAGAGCGTCAAAGACACTGCATCGGCTTCTCAACTGCGCAGGCAAGGATTGGGTGCGACCGGCTTTGACGCGCAATGGAATCGTATCTTCTCGCTGTGTTTTGATGAAGTCCTTGATATCCGCAATAGAGATGCGCTGAATCCTGCGCAGCAACCACATCTGATCCGGATATGTCTTGCCCGTAGATGGATCCAAAAACAATCTCCTCTTACCGTTCACAGGATTCATGCCCAACGGCAAAGGAATGGCCTTTTCCACCCACTCCAGCCCATCCGGCTCTGTGAGCATAAGCGGAATAAGATGCACCTCAGGTTTTGAAGGGCCCATGACATCCACCAGTTTTTTGGCCGTGCTTCGAGCCTCCAGAAAATGAACGGGCTCTTGCAGAAAGAACCAAACCCTCGAGACCGTATCGCTAAACCATTCAAGCACGGCAGGAATCATTCTGCGATTTAACGTGGTTACATGGCCACACGCGGCAGAAATCAACAGTTCCTTCTGGTAATCCGCGCAACTGCCGTCTGGCTTACCTGTAGAATAGGACAGGATGATGACGGAGACAGACAGGTCCTCTCTGATGGGAAAATAGCCCAGCATGGTCTCGCCCAGCAGGTGAGCCAGCACGACATCCCTGCCAAGAGTGCCCTCCCGATAACTAACGGTTAGAGCCGAAGATTTACACCCACTATCAGAACCAACCATTCCAATTGCAGGCCCTCCCATGCTGTATTCAGCAAATCCCTGCTCACGGCCGGCAAATAGCTCTGAAAAACAGTGAATGTCATCCTCGGAAAAATCGCGAGGAAAATGACGGGGGCCAATTATACTCACAGCATTACCTCTTATTCTTTTGTAGGAAATTTCTCCTTAAACCACTCCGACAGCTCTCCAATCTTATCAGGATGAATTATTTCAGTATTACAAGCCTTAGCACGAGCAGCAAGATGTTGTTTGATTTGGTTGTCTTTCTCAGAGACTAAATTTTTTCGAGCAGTGCTAACAAGAAATCCCTTAACCTTTAGACCGAATTCTTGTTGTAATGAATAAATTTTATATAGAATATCAGTGCCTTTATCTGCTTCCTGATGTAAACTTTTGCACTCAATAATGTATAATGCATTGTCCTTTGTAAACAATATATCAAACTCATTTTGATTACCCTTAGATGTCTGCAAATGGATACCTGTGACACAATCATCGACTAATGACTTAATGCTATTATAACAATAATCTGAAAGCCAATCGCCAGTCAAAAACCGTGCATTGTATTTATTTATTGTTTTATGCACAATAACAGCACTATCTTTAAATTCGATTGAAAAATTTAGTAATTTTAAAAGCTCTTCTGCAATATTGTTATGATGAGTTAAAGGATAATTAATGATACAATCAATTGGCTGTTTTGCCTTTCTATACACACATAAATGCTTGTAAAATTGGTTTAAAAGATAAGATAGTTGTTCATAATTTATAGCAATAAACTCAGCTATTTTTTTGTTTTGCTGGGCTCTATTATTAGATATTTCAGAATCATTATTTATTTTTAAGCCGTAAGCAGTTATATACTCTTTAATCTTTAATCTAATATTACATTTTATTGGCTCTTTACATTCTGACGATACAGGGAATATAACGTTAAATTCATTTTCAGGAAATGGCGTATAGATTATTTTTATGTTTTTATATCGATCACTACTGAATACTTTATATGCCGCTATGCTCATTAATTTATTTCCACCAGTAACATTCACTGTGATCTCATCGTCATCTTTAAATGACATCGTAGAAAGTTTCATCAAACAGTCATCAAAACAATCCTGATTTACAATCACAGACTCATATGGATAAACCATATTTCTTAATTTAAGAGTATTTAATATGGCTTCTATTTTCTGTCGCTTCTGCATTTGTTCAGTTGTAATAAAAATTATCTTATCCACTGGCTGAAAATGTAATAAGCCCAAGATATTGGGAACGGTTTGTGCAGAAATCAAGCAGATATGTATATGTCGTGACATGTTTGACCTCTTATATCATTATACGCCTTCAAAACCACGCTCCAACAAAAAATCTCGAATATTTTTGTGTTGGATGCCATTTCGGCTCATGTTTATATCATCCATAGAGAGCACATACTTAGGGTAATTGTCGGATATCGTGGCAAGGGCGCCGAATTCCCTCTGGATTGTATCATCGCTGGCCAGGAGATAACAGACCTGAAAATACATAATCTCATCACCTTTCTTGGCACAAAAATCCACCTCCAGGTTCTTGGTTTTTCCTACTGTAACTTCATAGCCACGACGTAGAAGTTCCATATACACAATATTTTCCAATATCTGATGAATATCCCGCTGATTATTGCCATAAATGGCTTCACGGATGCCATGATCGACCAGATATATCTTTGCTTGGGTGGAAAGCAGTGCCTTTCCCATAATATCTTGACGCTGCACAAGATGAAGCAGACAGACAGAACGGCAATATTCAATATAGTTATAGATAGTCTCTGTTGAAATAGATCGGCGTTGGCTTTTGAGATAATTCATTATGGAGGTAGCAGAAAAGGTATTCCCTATGTTAGCAATAAAATAGAATATCAGATAACGCAGCTGTGCAATATCCCGAACACGATGACGATGAGCGATGTCTTTTAATATAGTGGAATCAAATAGATCATTCAAATACTGATTAGCATCTGCATCTGAAAATGAATAATTATACAAAAAGGGAAAACCACCTCGAACAATATAAAGACGAAAGGCATCTACAACTCCAATAGCAATCCCACGTTTTGCCATAAGCGTCATAATCTCGGAAAAGGAAAATGGGTACAGACGTATCTCCACATAGCGACCAGCAAGATAGGTTGCAAGCTCACCTGACAAAAGATGGGCGTTGGAGCCGGTAATATAAATATCTGCATCGATATCGATCATGAAGGCATTGATCAATTTTTCCCAGTGGGGCAGTTCCTGAATTTCGTCAAAAAACAGATAGATACGGCCGCCACCGACCTTGGCTGACAGTTCCTTGATAGCATTGAACACCGCATCGATACTTTGAACCCTCGAATCGGAAATGGATTCGAAATTAAAGGCAAGCATTCGATCTTTCGGTATGCCCTGGCCCCGCAATTCTTCCTGAATTAACTCCAGCATGACAGATTTTCCACAGCGACGGATGCCAGTAAGCACCTTGACCATGGGCGTATTCATGAATGGAGCTATCTTTTGCATGTAAAGGTCACGCCTTATCATATCGGCATTATATTTCGATACATCGAAAAAACAACAAAAATAATCACATTATTTTCGCTATAGCGAAAAGTCACCCCGAATCTATAGCTGTATCCTAAGATCCGCAAAGGGCAGAAACACGATGTCCCCAAACTCCTCGTTCATATAATAGACCTCCGACGAAGTGAGATATGCAGCAAGGGCTGTGGCCATCACATGTGCCTTGAGACCACCGGTTGGATTGAAATAGACCCGATAACCACCCTGCTTCTTGCGATTCGCTAAGGTTACCAGTCGATCAATCAACTCCTTTATGCCCTTCGTAAAGGCATTTTCGGCAACCTCTTCCCCTAGAGACCTTTCACCGAAATAACCACTTATCTCATATGGGGCGCAGAGCAAATAACCTCGCTCTCCCAAAATCCGCTCGATCGCACGGCGCACCAGCTCATTCACAGCGGTTTTAGTGCCAAAGAGATATACCTCTACATGAGATGGATTTTGCCCCTTAACTGCCCTAAAAAAGGTATTGAGCTCAGCACAGGCCTGATGCAAACTCTCCTCTGGCGCTTGAGCGAAAAGCCCATAAAACGCCTCTAAAAATGCCTGATCGCTCAGAAGCTCACGCCACTTGGCATCATTCGAGAGCTTAATGGTGCTCACATCAACCCCTGCAATCACAGCCTTTCTGCGCTGAAGATTTGTGATAAGGGAAACGCCCGTGCTGAGGATGTGGAAGGATTTAGACATTTAACTTCTCGCTTTCAGAGCTTTATTTAGTTGTTCCCACGCCTGTATCTTGTCCTTCTTTGCCTTTTTATTGTTGCACCCCCATTCCTCAAAACGTTTTTTCAGGGTATTAAGCGCAGATGACGAAAGCTTATTGATGTCAATGTCGGCAGTTTTCCATGCCCCCCAATCCTTAATTTGTTGAATTTGTTCAATCTCTGACTGTTCCTCCTGAGTCATCGAATTGCCAACGACACTTCCTTCAGCCTCCCAGCTCATACCTGAGGGCTGCAACCAGTCAGCCACGAGTTTATCCCTATCGGCATCCCATTTTTTGGGGTTGTTTTTTCGTATATGGTCAGCCACATTCTTGAATGCTTCAGCAATTTCTTTATTTGCTTGATACTCCAGTAATGCACTATTCTCCATCAACTGTTTTAATTGCCCCCAGTCATTGGCAGCTTTAATCCTTTGCAAAAAAGGACGCCATGGGTATAAGTTCTGTTCCTGTTGTCTTTCCTGCTCATCGAGCCAGATTTGAATTTCAGAAGGTTCACCTTCACGAATAATAGAGAAACGGCCAAAACCAAGGGATGTCTTAGCCCCCATGCCTTCTTCTATGATGGCACGCTTCAGATTATTTTTCATAACCTCTTCCAACTTCTCATGATCCTTTTCAAGCGCCTTGGCAAAGGGCAATCTCAACAACACACGGAAGACGAACTCCGCTCCGGGCTTTACAACCAGAAACTTGACGGGGATGGGGCTCTGATCTTCGGTAGGTCCCCGTTCTCCGCCGTAATACTTCATGAAATGCGGGTTCAGAATCTCCTCGCCCAGCTCTGGCACTTTCAATGGATAGGCATCCAGCACAACCAGTTGGCCCGCAAGGGCACTTTGCTTATCAGAAAAACCAAAGATAGTCTTGCTGGCATCATCTTCCTTCCAAGATAATTTTTTCTCCTCATCTTGTGTGATGATGTTATTGGCAAGAAGTTCTTCAATTTCTTTCCACTGCCTGTTTTCATCACACAATGTGTCGATAATATGTGCGACTCTTAAAACCCCTTTCTGGCTGGAAGCAGGTATATAAGGCACACCACTGGTGTGATCCAAAACAAGCCCGGTCTCTGTGGGGTGTGACATGCCAAGCCCGGATACAAACGGCGCTGTTAATTTTGCATGGATGACAAACGACTTCCACCCAGCCTTTTCCATAGCCTTACCATAGGTTGCCTGATGTATGTGGCGTTGTTTGATGATGTCGGCGGCTTTTTTATGCGAAGATTGATAAACTGGAAAATGTTGAATGAAGGGGCTTTGTAATGGGTCTTCATCCTTCTTTTTCTGGTCACCTTGTTTAGGTTTTAATGTCTCTGTAATAGTTGTTTCTGTGGTGTTTTTCTTTTTATTAAATTTGACCACTTCAAAATTGAACTCGTCCCAATAAGACAACATCTTATTGAAATAGAGAGAAAAATTTATTGGTTGTCCACTCACGAAGGCATCTGAAAGATTCGTGGAAATAAGTCTCATCTTCCTTCTCCCTCAAACAGTGCGGCATTAGCATAACGTTTAAGCCACTCAAGCATAGCAAGGGTTTCTTTTTGAGCATGTAGATAATTTTTTTGTTCCATTTTTGAAATAGTCATTAGATAATCTTTTTCAGATTTATCAGTTATAAGTATATCTTTTTTTTGTAACCACAATGTAATAATTCTAAAAGCTTCATAATGTTTATCTTTTTCTTTAAATTTTAATTTTTTAATTGTCTTACCTTGTTCCTTAACCTCTTTTATTTCACTTGCTTTATTCAATAAAAACGCCAAGGTCTGCCCAAAACCATTCTGTAGAATCATTGCAGGCAACCCGGCAGTCAACGCCTTAAATTCACTCCTCTCGCAATTCAGATTAGACAACATCTCCAGACAGTACTCCGCCCTTTTCTGCCCTAAGGTTCTCATTTTTCACCTCCCTTTGGCAACCAGATAACTTCAAATATCCCTCTGCCCAGGGTCATATCGCCGCCAATCTGGATATGGCTGGATACAGCTTTTGTCACACAATCTCTAAGCATATCCAATTGCAGTTTGTTGGTATCAGCGACCCGTTCTTCACCAAAGAAAACCATTGTATAAAGCACGGACTCTGCCGGCAGCAATTCCTGATAGCGAAGGGAGCCATCTTGGGTTGTACCTGTATCGGCTTTAATCTTGATCTGAGCCTGCACCTCGGTGGCTGCCTCCATCAGAAAAGAAAAATGATTGTCGGGGATTATCACAAGGCGATCTATGTCTGGATCAAGTTTATTAAATATTTCGGAAACAACATTCCAATTGTCGCCATTCCTCGGCTCCAAACAGATGTCTTCCAAAATGAGATTCCCATTAAACTCTCCCTTTACCAATCCATAATGATCCCCAGTGATTGACACCCCATCGAGCCCAGTAGCCCCTATACCGACAAGCTCCAAATCACGACTCAGCCGTTTCAAAAGTGCAGGACAGATCACCCACACAAAGGGCGAAAGGTTAGAACGGACGGGGAAGGCCAATAGCTTGGCATCGGAAAAGGCAATGGCACCTGCCTGGGCATTATCTGATTCCGCCCTGCCAAAGATGCGCTTTGCAAGCTCTTCTGCCTGTTGCCTATTCTCCTTGGTAACCAAATTGTCACGCTCCACCCCTTGAAGCATCCAAACGCGTTCGCAATGGTCACGGAATGCACCTTTAACCCCTGATGCCTGTACGTGGGGCCAGCCGGTATGACGCTCCCTCTGAATGGGCAGATCTACCGCACCTAAGGCAGAACCTGCTCCTGCATGAACAGGGGAGATGGCATGCAAGACACATAATTTGCTGTGTTGTTTCAAATACATAATTTTATCCTCCTAAAAGGTCATAAGTTGACTACAATTTTGTTTATTGGTCGTGAAAAATACAGTGCCATGAGGCAGCCATGCGCTCATGGGTTTGTGAAATCCCTTTGCCATATCCCACCCACCGACGCGAAGCAGTTTGCCAGACGCACGTGGACATTGCGCCATATCTTGGGACAAAGAGGACATGGCTATGGGGCCCAATGCGAGTTGATAACGACCATTGATATCTTCAGGCAAATCAAAGGATTCGATAATCCGATATCGGCACATGCGTTGCTCACCACCCAATTGTAAGATGCCTTCATTAGATAAACAAAGCCCATGATCTGAATTGATGCCGATTAAAAGGTTTATGTCTCCACGCAGACGCACATGCGTTGTACTGTAAAGATGCCCTTCCCTGGCGGTTCGCTCCGATGTCAAGGCGATACCGACCCGTTCTTCACGGCAAAACAAGGCACTTGCGGGTAGAATGGCTGGCTTATCGGATTGCAGTTTTGCCAAGTCTTTTATGAACAAAATGTCTTTGCCATTCCGCACAGCTTCAAAAGTTGCTGGCGTGACCCACCAGCCTGAAAGAGACTTCATATCACTGCATTTGGGATACTTCACCCAAAATGGAGCGGCCACAGAACCGACCAGCCCAAGCGGTGAACCTGTCAATGGTTCTGCGGTCTGAACAGGAGAGCTTTCCCCCCACTCTTCTTTTTTGTGTTGATCAGGTGGGTCAGCGAACCAATTGGCTGGCGTAGGCAGTAGCAACACCCCACTCTCTGTTTGAAAAAGAGGGCCTGTAAGGTTGAAACCAGGGTTGTCAGGTTTGCCAACTATCGGATACTCTTTCAAAAATTGTTCTGGATAAGTCAGATACTCAGCAGGCTCTACACCCTTCTGTTTCATGATTGCTGTTCTTATGGCACCGATGATTGTATCAGGCATGGGCGGGAACATAGTATCCACCTCATGATTTTCTCCTGCCACCATAGATTCTGCCCCCTTAAAAAAGAGGGTATCTATTGGATTTATCTCAATCCATGTCATTTTTGTCATATTGTCACTCCATTCAGATCTTGATAAATGACACCATTAAGGTTACATTTAATTGCATGATACGAAGTTTTATTCATAAGGGACTTGAAAACTTTTACTACACAGGCAGCAAGGCTGGCATTCAGGCAAAACATGCCGACAAACTTCGTCGTATCCTCACTGTGCTGGACAGTGCTATGCAGCCTAAGGATGTAAACCTGCCTGGTTATCGTCTCCATCAATTGCAAGGTGAAAGGCAGACAATGTGGTCTGTAACTGTGCAAGCCAACTGGCGTGTGACCTTTCGCTTTGTAGAAGGCGATGTGGAACTTGTAAATTATGAAGACTATCATTGAAACAAGGAGGTCTAAATAACTATGTATAACCCCTGTCATCCTGGCGAAATTTTGAAAGAGGATATAATAAAACCACTCCATCTTTCTGTTAGTGAAGCTGCCGTACATCTTGGGGTAAGCCGCAAGACACTGTCCAAAATCATCAATGGCAAGGGCAGGATTACGCCCGAAATGGCATTGCGTCTTGAAATGGTATTCGGCCCTTCCGCTGAAAGCTGGCTGCGGATGCAAATTGCGTTTGACCTCTGGCAGGCACGACAGACAAAACCGGAATTTCATATTACGCCTCTTTCTGCACAGGCCTGATAGCCATTTGCCTCTTTCATGCAGTGACCGATAAAATTGGCCACTATGATGGATTCCAAAGGTATTTTGCCGTCTTCATCCTTTCTGCTGATTATCGCTGCAATGTGCATTGCAAGTTCAGTGAGTTGCTTATTTTTTGCCTGCTTTTCATCCTCTGTAAGCCCTTTCGTATCTTTATTTAACCCTGAACGATCGAGCTGTTTTACAATAAAGCGTGGTAGTTCCTCAGGGTAAGATCTGAGCATGGCTTTTATACCATCCTCAAAAGCAGCCAGACGATAGGCAAGAGACGAACTCATGGCAGACTTTTCAGTAGTTTGCAGGGCATTGGCTACAGATAAAAAGTGATCGAGTAGAGAGATATTATTGATTTTCTCTTGCCACCCAGCCATAAAAATCCTCCCTCCGCCTGCACGTTTATCCACCTCAAGGGCAAAGGCGTTTCTGCCACCTTTAGCTTTTGCCATATCCAGAAGTTTATGTGCCCTTTCCATAACCTTGCCCAACGGCTTTTTATGGTGAGCCACCATGATTCCTGCAGAGATTGATATGCCATCACTATTACCAAGGTGAACAGCGAGCTTACAATTAGGTTGAAGTTCCCAGGATTCGTTAACTGAGCATGCTTGTTCTCCTGATTTCAATAACACAAAACCAAGCCTATAAGCCTTTGCAATACCCCTTGCAGCAGACAGAGCTTGAGAGGCAGGCAAAACAGCACAGACATCATCGCCTCCTGCATAGATCAGTCGACCATGATATTTCTCAATAATGGCAGGCACAGTATAAATGGAGAAATCACCGAGTGCCTCTGAGATGGCGGCATGAACGGCAGGCGAGACAAATCGCGCTTCTTTCAGCCACTTGCTCCAAAAGTCTTTGAATTTCTTATCAAAACTGCCCTTTAGACGCCTGACCAGCTCAGAGTGCAAGACAGTTTCCCATCTTGAACCAAGCGTCTCTCCATTGATGAGCTTGCCCATCCTGTCCCCGTCCATCATCAACACAGCGTAATACTTGTGGATATCCTCGACCGGATGGAGCTTGAAAATATCCTCTGCTGCCGTTTTTTCTTCCTTTTTATCCTTATCGATGACAAGGATCTCAACCCCGTCACGTTTGAGGCTTTCCGGCTCGTTCTTTGCGTGATACCACTGCGCCAGTTTTTTGAACGCATCTTTCCCTTCAAAAACCGATAATTCCTGAGCCAGTTCAGGTGCCTTTTTATCGTCACAGCTCTTTGCCCTGTTTTTCAACTGCTTCCACCAGTCGTACATCGCCATTTCAGTAGTGGAAGGGAAACTGTCAGCAGCCTTGAACATCCGGTGCAGAGGATGATCTTTCACATCTTTGACCACTCTATATGCCAGACGCTTCACCATACCAAGGGCGCAAAGTCGTTCATTTTCCCCAAAATCCGATTCATCGAAGGCATTGCGGATATCTTGCCAGAACGGGTCTTCAGATGGTTTTGGGTTTGGATCGGCCTGATTCCGATAATGAAGTATCTCAAACTCCCCGAACATGTCGCACTTTATGCCCTCTTCCTTTGGACGCCTGTCCTCACGCCGGGTTTTGCCGGCAGCCAAACCAGCCTGTGCCAGACGATGGCTCACAGAGTAGAGCTGACCTTCGCCAGTAGAAGACCAAAATTTATTGGAAGCGTTCCAAAAATCAAAAGCAGGAGCAATTGATTCATCATGAAGTAATGTCGCTACTACAGGACAATCTTCTCCAGCAACCAACGGTACTGCTGCCCAATGATGTTCCCAGTAGTCCGAAAGCTGTCTTTCAAACTGTTTTTGAATGTAGCCCTCTTTCTTTCCTATTTTTTTCTCAATAAGTGACAATGTGGCATTGCCAAGATTTATCCATGCAGCGCTTATTGCACTCTCTATCGCCTCTGCCGTCTCCCGCTCCTCACCAGTGGGGACAAGACATACAAACTTGTTTGGAAAGGATGCCACACCAGCATCATCTTTATCACCACCCAGCCGCTCTTCCGCCATACCCCACTTCTTGAGCATATCGTCAACAAGAGGCTGGCCGTGCAGACTTGGATATATGATATGATCCGCACCATAACGATAGATCACCGTCTTTATACCTTCGAATGCCAACCACGAAAGCAAAACCGAGCCTGACCAATAGTCACGCAGCTTGCGCGCCCTGCCAACAAAATCTTGCACAGGGGTTATAGCATATACCATCAAGCTGGCTTTCTTTTGTTCAGAAAGCCTCTGACACGAAGCAAGGGCAGAAACAAGGCCGCTGTGTTGCCAAATGGAATGATCGGGAAGCCTCGTATCGGCAGGCAGGCGATGCCATAATCCGCCAAGCCCGCCGATATTTTTCTGTGCCAAGCGGCGTCGCAAGATGAAATAGAGATAATGGAACCTGGCAGGAGCGAAGCAATCTTCCTTGCCTTTGTAAGCCGGATGTTCCGAAAGTCCTTTGCCATTGGTCTTGTCGCCAAGGTCTTCCTTCAACAACGCACAGATCGCATCGTTAATCTCTTTTACTGCCTGCCCGCCACTGCTCAACCCAGATGGCAATATCAAGGACAGTGGTTGTTCATCCCCTGTGGGGTGGGTAATCTGTGGGAATTGTAGAAAATTGACTGATCCATCCCTGGTTTCATCGCCTGCCACATATCCAGGAAGTAACGCCCTGTCCATACCTGATGCGATGATGTCTGCCTGTTTGTATTCTTCATCATGCAACGATGAGCCCACCAAACCTAACGCATCCAGCAGGGCATTACTGCGCTCCTCGTGACCAGGAATATGAATGGCTTTATCAGGTGGATCGTGCAAAAATGCCTTTGTTTTATGTATCCAATAGTCAATATCCTGCAAAAACTTGTGACTCATCTCCTAACCTCCTAAATCGTTGCTCGCTGGCATAACTTATCCAGACTGCCATGCACCTTTTTCCATATCTCTATTTGTCTGTTTTTATCATTCTGCCACATAGCAGTGCTAAACAGATGCGGTAAATGAAGGATATAGCCATGATAGTTTCCATCTTCTTTGCGGACAATGAGCCTCAAAGCTGAACCATGGCGGCCCTGATTGCCCCAATTAGGCAAGTTAACAGAATGGTTGGTAACAGGATATCCAAGCAGATGTCTTTCTGGAGGACTGCCGTTAATGACATCAAGGCGTTGAATATTAAGATTGGCATTACCAGCTCGAATCGAAATATATATTTCCGCGAGATCCCTCATACACAATTCCCATTTTTCTCGGCTATTCTTAGTCTTCCAAAGCAATAACCCCTCATTGTCTTTACCGAGACAGTGTGGGTAATCCCGATCAAAAGCATTCTGAAATGACTTAATGAATAAAGAATCTGAAATATTGATTGAATTGGCAAAAGAAAAACAGCCCCAGCCATTTCGACTTCTGCTACCGATAGCTCCAAATTTCTTAATCAACTCCAATACTAACTGAATGGATTCTCTTTTTTCATCGCTAACAGTTAGACATAGTTTGAACTTCTCTCCAGGCTTGAAATAACTGTGCAAAATCCCATTTTTGTAATGAATAAGCCCCATGCCAGCGAGATAATTCAGAGGGTTTGTTCTTTGCCTTGTTCTCTCGCATTCAGGATGATCAACTTCAGCTACGGTTGGTAAAGGATCTTTTTTTGCAACCATATCAGTTAATGGAGACACCTCCACCTTCACCTGACTTTTACCACCATCCTCATCAGCGCTGCCAAAAATTGCATTCTCGGCTTTCAGCAACGCTGCTGGGGTGTCATATCTATATCCCTCTGCCACTCGCCACCAGTAACGCAGTAATCCTTTGAAGGGAGCAGCCCGCAACTCAGCCTCCTGGTTTGAATTGCCCAAAAACATGGGTGTAATGATCTCACAATCAAATTCCATTCTCTCCTGCTTATAAAAACGTGCGATGTTAATGCTCATATACCTCTCCTTGTAATAATCTTCCCCTTACCCCATCTCCTCCAACACAATCCCGAATATCTCCTTGTCCACCTCCCTTAAGAGCCTGTTCTTCTCATCCAACGGCAAAAATGCCGCCTTGAAGCCGTTTTTGACGAGCTGCAATACCTCCCAACGGGAAAGCCCACCAGGTGTCATCTGAGCAGCCTTCAAAAACTCATGGGACAGTGTGGTCCGTGAAATGCCACGATTGTCCGTGTTGATGGTCACCTCTATGCCATGGTGGAGATATCTTTTAAGCGGATACTCCGGACCCAGAGCTGTTAAGGTGCTGCTATCACCTTCCGTGCTGAAATCCCGATATCCATTGGTCTGGCTATTGGAAGTGGGGCACATCTCCACGGCAATTCCCGCATCCCGCACATAATCCATCATCAAAGGGTTATGAACGAGCTTCAAGCCATGACCAATACGCCGAGCACTGAGTTCATGGATGGCATCCCGAATCCGATAATCTGCCCCGACTTCACCGGCATGAATGGTTATCTGAACAAAACTATCGTGAAGCGGCTTGAGAAGCGCCCTGAACTCCGAAAAATCCCTGAACTCCTCATCCCCAGCTAAATCAAAGCCACATACCCTGGGCTTGCCCATTTTACCCCCCATCTGCTCCCTTGCGAAAGCAACGGCAAGGTTGACATGGCGCTTGACCAACTCCAAATCCTTATGCCTTGTGGCCATGATGATGAAATTGACCTTGATCTGCCCATGATTAACACAAAAATCCTCGGCGGTCTGAAACAAAATATCCATAACTTGCTCGGCAGAAAGCCCACCTTCGGTATAGTTTTCAGGGGAACAGCGCACTTCGATGTAACGGACGTTCTCTTCCACAGCACCCTTAAGCAGGTGCTCAAGGGTCATCCGAATGGCAGAGGCAGTCTGAAGCAGGCTGGAACCACCTAAATTACCAATGGCCATGTATTGCTCAAGCGAGATGGGGTTGTTCTGGCAACCTTGCCACATGAGGCCATTAAGCTGATCCTCTGTGCAGCAGGAGATGAAACAGGCATTTATCTGATAGGGTTTGAGACCTGATATTTGGGCAGCATCTCCCAAGAATTTGGAATAATCCTTTAATGGGATTTCATAACCCATCATTCTTTGAACCAAAGAAGATACTATCTTAATTGGGCCATCATCATTATTGGCATGTTCATCGGGTTTTCGCCCAAAAACCGACTGGTATAGCGCTTGAACAGCAAGGGCAAGAGGCAAAGCCTCCTCCTCCTCAATATGTGATGCAATTTTCTTAAGAAGCGATGGCTGGACCTCACCTCCTAAATGACAATGGAGCTCCGCCTTGGGAAGCAGCTTGAGCCATTCAAGTTCCGTAGAAGCCTTGAGTGGCTCCCGACCTATGTAACTATTCTGTAACCTCTTGATATAACTAAGGGGAAGGATATATAGACTACGAAAATTCTCGGAAAGTGTCTCAGGATGCAGATCAGAAAAACCCTGCTTGGACTCAAGCATCTTCTTTAGGGGAAACCAGCTGATATTAAAATCCAAAGTGCAATCTCGCCGTTCTTTACCCCTCGGCGCGGTTATGGAGAGATACCCCTTACAACCATATACCATCCCGGCCTCAACCAAGATCTGGGTCATGTTCTTTCTTCCGCCGGATGCGATGATCAGGTCAGTGTGACTGGATATCTCTTGGATTTTATTGTGAATGATACTTCTTGCCTTCTCTTCATCATCAAAAGTGGCAACATCCTCTATACCAAGGCTGATCTCGTGGAGATTAGGAGGGGGACTATCAAAAAGTCCTTGGGACACCTCATATTCGATGTCTTTTTGTAGTGCTTTGAAAGAATCAGAGGCTTCTGTGGTGGTGATGAGATAGATATCCGTGAGGCGAAAGCCATGAAAAGCGGTCTTGATCTCCCGGCCATGAGTGTTGTAGAAAAGGGTTTTACAAAAGAAATCAATGAATTGCAGGATCAAATCCTTTGCATTAGGACCCGTACCAAGCGAAGTGATAAGCACTAACCCCACAAACCCATCCTCCAATCATTCCTCTTCCCAAGATTAGGATAACAAACAAAAGAAAAAATTGCAATAACAAATGAAACAAAAAAAAGCAGACCACATGGAAAATCCATGGGTCTGCCCTATTCAATTGGAGAATGTGATGATTAAAAATACTACGGAATGCTTATCACTCCAACAACTGCATTACCATAGCCATAACGCCTCAAACACATTAACATGTAAAGATCGTCATAAGGTGCTCTATAACTGCTATTTTCCTGTAAATATGCCTCTTGACCATAAGAAAATCCTTTTAGAGCACAGACCAAACCTGTCTTATCGGAAATCACAACCAGATTCTCATCAGCTCTCGCATAGAAAAAGGTTGTAAGCGGTGTGGAGGTGCCGAGTTGTCCATACGCTCCACCCTTTACAAAGCTATAATCCGTGGCATTTGCATCCAATGCGAATAAAGCCAATAACATTAACACAACCAACAGTCTCTTAAACATAATTGATCCTCCTTTATTCTTTATTTGAGTTAGTTGAGTTATTTGATTCTTGTCATCTTGGAACGCAGTTCCTGTGGCACATCCTCAAGCAGAGCAATGGTCAGGGTCTGCTCGCCTATTTTGTTTTCACTCATTTTGATTGGCGTAAGGGTGGGATTGATCTGATCCGGTGTCAGGTTATACATGGCCCCTGAGAGGGGATCCACGATAAACCAGCCGATAAGCCCACCAAAAATGAGGTTTCCGGCAATGTACCAACCATTGGGCTGATGATTGATCTGGATGGTCTGGCTCTCATAGCCGTCCTTCTCCACCCTGACCAGATAGGTCTTGCCACCAAACCATGAACCATCACTCTTTTTGAGGGTAACGGTGGTGGGGGTTGTGCCGCTCATAACAGTGGTACCCTTCTCATCGGTTATGGTAATCTTTGCAGCACTTGGCTGACTATTGAGGGAGATCAACTGGTCAGATCTACCGACAATGGTGGCACAGCCTGTAACCAACAGACCAGAAAGACCAACTAAAGAACAGAAGATAGCGGTTAATACCTTTTTTTTCATTGGAAACATCCTCCTCATCATGAATTTTGAGAGGAGATTAGCGATGTTCTACGCAAAAAAACAGATGTGGCAAGGTTGCCGTGGTTAATTGAATATTTCTGAAGGGCAGTTATATTAGTATCTACCTGTTGAGAAAGCTGTTGAGATGTTGAGAAAGGACAGGCATATCTTTTGAAAATAAAATTTAATTAAAAATATATTATTAAAGATATGCCTGTCCTTTCTTGTCTCCGTCCTTTCTTGTGTCCCTTTTTTCTTGATAATAGCATTATTTCTGAACTATGAGATGATTCTTATCCATACGTATCCCATATCTTGTATTGGGTTTCTTTCCTATTGCTGATATATAAAGTTTCGCAAGATAGCCATGCCCAAACGCATTTCTCAACTTTCTTTCTATCTTGGATCGATAGCTAAAAAAATCATCCTTGCAAAGAGCATAAATACCCCTACCATCTTCATTGGGATAGCGACCTCTGATAGAAACAAGTTTTTTATATATCTCTACAATCTCTGTATTGGCATCCATTATCTCCTGAATATCCATAAAACAATCATGGCAATCATCACAGGTAGGTCGGCGGGTACAATTTATTTTTCTCTTCACCAAAAATGCATAAATAGCCATAATTGATGGCATTAGCTTAATTGTCTTAGCAGCAAAAGAAATCTGACAATTATTTAAATCAACTATCAACTTATAAGGCTCATCCATAATAAAATATGGTGAAAGCTCATTAATATCTGTCAAATTATCCAACAAATCCACAGGCAGTTTATCTCGTATGGATACAAACGGCATATTTACTAATTCAATGTGGGCATATCGGGTATCTTTAAGAAAAGGCTTACCATCTTTATCTATCAATTCGATATGAATAGGCTTAGGCGGTGGATAAAAAAAGTTTCTACAGCTTTCAAACGCAGGAGAGACTAAAACATGATATATTCTATCCTGAGGTCTTCCATATAATTGAGCAGCTAAAGAAAGGGCAGCACTCATAGTCTTTCTGCCACCTGCAATCAGAAAATAAACTGCTGTATCGGAAGATGCTGTAAGTTCTTTTGCTTTTTTCAAAATCGTTAAAATAAGTCTTCTATTCTCATCAAGAGAAGTTATATCGTCCATTGGTTTACCATTAATGTCGGTCAGGATAGTTATGTTATTTATATCAAACTGAATACGATCTGATGGTATGCCATAATCCTTCAGATAACGATGATATGCCCCGTCTCCGCCTGCCAACAGCAAAGAATGGATGAGATCGCAGCCCGTTTGCGTGGTAATGACCTCAATGGTATCCACATCCTTCCCCGCTTTATGTAGTGCATAAAGGGCTTCTGTAAGCACCTGCGGTGTGATCCCCAATACTGCAAAGAGGATATGTTTCATGCAAGCACCTCGATCTTTCCCAGGCCAAACACCGTCTGTTTGCCCAAGTGCACCTTTTCGGCATACTGCAAAAATGGCAGAAAATCCTGGAGATTCTCCCCTTCATAGGTAGCATATCCTACCAGTCCGCCCAGCTTCATGGCGGTCTTCTGACGGCCAGAATAGTGGGAAAGCTCCTTCCAGACCAATGTAGAGTCGGTTGTCCTCACACCCTGTGACCTTGCAATCAACTCCTCGCAATCCGTGACCATCATGTTTTCACCATAAACATATTCCAGTGCCCTGATCCTGCGCAGAGCCGCCATAAAAAGGGTATGAAATGGCAGTTCATCTGCGAGCCGACCCCCTTCTTTCAGACGAATGGGAGTGATATATTTCACGGTCAACCTTGACACAGCTTGACTTTTTATGGACTCAGGCGGCAGGCAAGAAAGCTCCGATGGCCGCGGTGGGTCTTTGAGCACCCCGTTTGCCCAGAGGTCATTCCCATCAGACCTGACCCATTCTAACTGGAACTTGCCCCGGCTTTCGCCATCTATCTTCTTTCCAAGCCCTGTTTCTCCCAGCTTTATCAAAGAATGCACCAAATATGGCAGATATTGATTTGCCTTACCAAAGAGCTTAACAGAAAACCCCACAGCCTGTCCCTCTCCGATATCTGTGCTCGAAAATGAGCGCGATGAAAGCACATATGGTTTGGGCATCTCTGTAAGCCAGGAAGGTGCTGCATCAGGAGCAGCCACTGGTTCAAAAAACAGGGCATACATGCAGCTACTCTTGAGCATACATGTGGCGCATGTGGCATTTCGCAGGACACAGGCTACCCTTTTTATGACATTACCAAGCCCGCTTCTCAATACGAAGGTAAAGGGCTGCTCCCTTAAAAGTATAGGGGTCTGCGCTGTGATCAAAAAATCATAGTCACCTAACTTCATCGTTTTTCTCCTTTACGGAATCGAGCAGGTTCAGCCGCACCAGACTCCCGCATATTTTTCATTGCAACAGGCAATGCCCTTAAACATAGGCATAAAAATACCTTGCAAATTGATGATGTCATCATCAAAGTGCAAGCCTATTTAAAAAACGGCTATAATCTGACAAGATTATTCGACTTATCAAATTCTTTTCTGTTACAGTGCTTAATGGCGCCCGTCAAGATATAGCAGCCATACCATGGAATCATATTTCATGACCTTTTCATTTTGCCATAGTGCGCAGGGCCGGTGCCTGCAAAAACGGCCCGTCATTGTCCTTACGACGCTGACACACAACAATTCCTATCTGTTGTCGAAGTGAGAAATGAATTATTATCCATTCTCCATGAGTCATATATACAACCTTCACCGGAGAACCTCATGAAAAACTTACCCATACTGTTCGCTGTTATCCTTCTAATCATTGTGTCGGGGTGCAAGGCAGGAGAAAAGGCATCAGGCCAGGGGAACAAACCAGTTTCCGCCAATACCAAAGGAATGCAGACCTCACCCACCCCTGTAACGGTGGCACAGGCCAAACAGGCTGATATGAATGTCTATCTCACCGCCATCGGCACAGTGACTCCATTAAATACAGTGACAGTGCGCAGCAGAGTGGATGGGGAATTGAAAGCAGTGCACTTTGCGGAAGGGAGTGAGGTAAAACAGGGCACCCTTCTGGCGGAAATCGACTCCAGACCCTTTGAGGTACAGCTCAAGCAGGCCAGGGCACAGCTCGCCCGCGACATGGCACAATTGGAAAACATCCGAAGGGACCTGGAGCGATATCGCATGGCTGAAAGGCAGAACGCTGTCTCCAGACAGCAACTTGATACGCAGGAGGCCCTGGTCAGGCAGTATGAGGCCGCCGTCGAGATGGACAGGGCCCAGATCGAAGCAGCGAACCTACAGATCACCTACAGCCGTATTACAGCGCCCATCAGCGGTCGAGTCGGGCTTCGCCTGGTTGACCCTGGCAACATGGTGCACTCATCGGACGCATCTGGATTGCTGACCATGGTACAGACCAGGCCCATCTCCGTGATATTCGCTGTTCCTGAAGACAATCTGCCGCAGATATTGAAGAAAATGCAGGAAGGCAGGCTGGTTGTAGAGGCGTTTGACCGTGAGATGAAAGAAAGGCTCGCCACAGGAGAGCTTGTCACCACAGACAATCAAATCGACCTGTCAACGGGGACGGTGAGGCTCAAGGCCGTATTTGAGAACAAAAACAATGAGCTGTTTCCCAATCAGTTCGTCAATGCAAGGCTGGTCGTAGCCGTGGAAAAGGATGCTGTGATAGTGCCGTCCGAGGCGGTTCAGAGAAACCCGCAGGGCGCCTTTGTCTTTGTGCTGAACACAGACGACACGGTGAGCATCAGACCTGTCAAGCCAGGAGTCACTCAGGCGGGAGAGACAGCCATATCAGAGGGCTTGAAAGCTGATGAAAGGGTGGTGGTGAACGGGACCGAACGCCTCAAGGACGGCGGCAAGGTAGAGGTGCGAACCACTGGAAAGTCCATAAACGAGAAAAACACAGGCAAGAAGAAAGAATAAGGGCCTACTGATGAATTTTTCACGGCTTTTTGTAGAACGCCCTGTCGCCACCACCCTGCTCATGATCGCCATTCTTCTGGCCGGCGCGGTAGCCTACCGGCAACTGCCTGTCTCCGCCCTGCCGCAAGTGGACTATCCCACCATTCAGGTGCGCACCTTCTATCCGGGCGCCAGCGCCGATGTAATGGCCTCTTCCGTCACATCCCCCCTTGAACGCCAGTTCGGACAGATGCCAGGCCTGGCCCAGATGACCTCCTCCAGTTCTCACAGCAGCTCGGTAATCACCCTGCAATTCATTCTTGAACTGCCCCTCGACATAGCGGAACAGCAGGTGCAGGCGGCCATCAATGCAGCCTCTGGCTTCCTTCCCAGGGACCTGCCCAATCCACCTGTTTATAACAAGGTCAATCCGGCGGACGCCCCCATTCTGACCCTGGCCCTCACATCAGATTCCATGCGACTGCCTGAACTGGAGGACCTTGCCGACATCCGGCTGGCCCAAAAACTCTCGCAGATATCCGGTGTAGGGCTGGTGAGCATCAGCGGAGGCCAGAGACCCGCTGTCCGCATACAGGCCAACCCCACGGCGCTCGCAGCCTACGGCCTTACATTGGAGGACTTGAGGGCCGGTCTGATTGCAGCCAATGTCAATCAGGCCAAAGGGGGCTTCGACGGCCCAAGACAGTCCTATGTGATCTCCGCCAACGATCAGCTCTTGTCCAGTCTGGAATACATGAAACTGGTGATCGCCTACAAAAACGGCGCCCCGATTCTGCTGAAGGATGTTGCCGAGGCCATAGACGATGCGGAAAATGTATATCAGGCAGCGTGGATGAACACCACTCCGGCCGTCATTCTGAACATACAGCGCCAGCCTGGGGCCAATGTAATAGAGGTGGTTGACCGCATTCAAAAACTGCTGCCGCAACTCCAGGCAGCCCTTCCCGCCTCTGTGAAAGTCTCTATTCTTACTGACCGCACCATCACCATTCGGGAATCAGTAAAGGATGTGCAGTTTGAACTGATGCTGGCCGTAGCCCTGGTGATTCTGGTCATGTTTCTGTTTTTACGCAATCTGTCCGCCACAGCCATTCCGGGCGCGGCTGTGCCACTGTCCCTTGTGGGCAGCTTTGGAATCATGTATCTGCTGGATTACAGCTTAAACAACCTCTCCCTCATGGCCCTGACCATCTCCACAGGATTTGTAGTGGATGATGCCATCGTGATGGTGGAAAACATAGCAAGGCATGTGGAGGCAGGGGAATCACCCATGAATGCCGCCATAAAAGGGGCCAAAGAGATCGGGTTCACCATCCTTTCCCTGACCGTCTCGCTAATAGCGGTTCTGATTCCACTGCTCTTCATGGGAGATGTAGTGGGCAGGCTCTTTCGAGAATTCGCAGTCACCCTGGGCATCACCATAGTCATTTCCGCCTTTGTGTCCCTTACGCTCACTCCCATGATGTGCGCCCGTATGCTGAAAAACACTCCAGTGGAACGCAGAAGCTGGTTTTATACCGCATCAGGCCGTTTTCTCGATGCGATGATTCGAGCATACGGCCGCTCGCTGAAATGGGTCCTCAGACATCAGCCATACCTTCTGGCCATCTCCGTACTGACCCTCGGGCTTACGGTCATACTTTACATTGCCATTCCCAAGGGATTCTTTCCTGTACAGGACACAGGGGCCGTTCAGGGCATATCAGAGGCATCCCAAACCATCTCGTTTCCTGCCATGGCCGAACTTCAACAGACCCTGGTACAGACGATTCTCAGAGACCCGGCGGTGGAAAGCGTCTCGTCTTTTATAGGCATTGACGGCACCAACCCAACCCTCAACAGCGGCAGGCTGCTCATCAATCTGAAACCACTGGCCGAAAGGGATGCAACTGTTACAGGGGTCATTCGCCGATTGAACGAACAACTGGCCGGCACACACGAAATCCGACTCTTTTTGCAGCCTGTGCAGGACCTCACTGTGGATGCGCGCGTAGGCCGCACCCAATATCAGATGACCCTCGATAGTCCCAATGCAGAGGAGCTGGATTTATGGGCGCAACGCCTGCTGGAGGGGCTGCAACAGCGAAAAGAGCTGGAGCATGTCAGCAGTGACCAGCAGAATCAGGGTCTGCGCATTCTGCTGAACATAGACCGGCAGACCGCAGCCCGCTTCGGCATTACACCCATAGACATAGACAACGCCCTTTATGATGCCTTCGGCCAGCGCCAGGTCTCCACCATCTTCACTGAACTGAATCAATATCGCGTGATTCTGACACTAAAGCCGCGCTTCACACAGCATCCGGAAGACCTGCAACTGCTCTATGTCCGTTCCGCCACCGGAAATCGAGTGCCCCTTGCCGCGGTGGCATCCATCACTGAAACAAGAGGACCGCTGGTCATTCATCGTCAGGGTCAGTTTCCGGCGGTCACCATCTCCTTCGATTGCGCACCGGGCATCTCCCTTGGTCAGGCAGTGAAGGCTATAGAGGATGTGATTCAGGGCATGGGTATGCCGGCCAGCATCAAAACGGATTTTCAAGGCGCTGCACAGGCATTCAACGCATCCCTCAAAAACGAGCCGCTTCTGATCCTGGCCGCACTTATTACGGTTTATATCGTGCTTGGCGTGCTGTATGAAAGCTATATTCACCCCGTAACCATTCTATCCACCCTGCCGTCAGCAGGGGTAGGCGCCGTGCTTTTTCTCATGTTCTTTCATCAGAACCTCACCGTCATAGCCATCATCGGCATCGTTTTGCTCATAGGCATTGTCAAGAAGAACGGAATCATGATGGTGGATTTCGCGCTCGAGGCAGAGCGCAACGAGGGCAAATCCGCTGAAGAGGCCATATATCAGGCATGTCTCTTGCGTTTCAGGCCCATTCTCATGACCACAATGGCGGCGCTGCTCGGTGCACTGCCTCTGGCCATGGGATCGAGCGTGGGCTCCGAACTGCGCAGGCCACTGGGTATAGCCATCATAGGCGGTCTGGTGGTCAGCCAGGTACTGACCCTTTACACCACTCCGGTCATCTATCTGTTCTTTGACAGAATGGCCCGAAGATTCAGAAAAAACACAAGCGCTTCATGAACATTCCGGAGATATTCATAAAACGGCCGGTGGCCACCACGCTTTTGACCATCGGACTTGTGCTGGCAGGCATTCTGGGATTCAAATTTCTTCCCGTCTCTCCGCTTCCACAGGTGGATTTCCCGACTATCTCTGTCTCCGCCTCACTTCCAGGCGCCGATCCTGAAACCATGGCCACCTCCGTGGCCGCACCTCTCGAACGTCAGTTCGGAAGGATAGCAGGTGTTACAGAGATGACATCCGTCAGTTACAGGGGTACGGCGAGCATCACACTGCAATTCGAGCTGAGCAGGGATATAAACGGCGCTGCCAGAGACGTCCAGGCGGCCATTAACGCAGCCCGCAGCTATCTGCCCTCCAACCTGCCCAGCAACCCCACCTACCGCAAGGTCAACCCATCCGATGCGCCCATCCTCATTCTATCCCTAACATCCGACACGGTCGGCAAGCCCGAGATGTATGACGCCGCCTCCACCATTTTGCAGCAGCGGCTCTCACAGATAAACGGTGTCGGCCAGGTTTTTGTGGGCGGCGGGGCCATGCCTGCGGTGAGAGTGGAGTTGAATCCCCTGTCCCTCAATCAATACGGCATAAGTCTCGCACAGGTACGCGGGGTTTTGGCGGCTTCCAATGTCAACCGGCCCAAAGGCGTTGTATCGGACGCAAACCTGCTCTGGGAACTGCACGCAAATGATCAGATGCAGAAGGCCGCTGAATACGAGGACCTGATCATCAGCTACCATGCAGGCCAGGCGGTGAGACTGACCGATGTGGCCCAGGTCAAAGACTCGGTGGAAGACCTGAGAGTGAGCGGGTTTGTAAACGGAAAACCGGCAATCATGGTGATCATATTCCGACAGCCAGGCGCGAACATCATAGAAACCGTGGACAATATCCGCTCCATTTTGCCCCAACTGGAGGCGGCGCTGCCCCATGGCATAAAACTCTCCGTTGTACTGGACAGAACACCTCCCATTCGTGCATCCCTGCATGACGTTGAGATATCCCTGCTTCTGTCAGGTATTCTGGTGATCCTGGTGGTCTTCTGGTTTCTCAGAAATATTCGGGCCACACTCATTCCAGCCGTGGCAGTTGTGTCATCCATTGTAGGCACCTTTGCGGTCATGTATCTATTCGGCTACTCCCTGAACAATCTCTCGCTCATGGCCCTGACCATCGCCACCGGCTTTGTGGTGGATGACGCCATAGTGGTGCTGGAAAACATAACCCGCTACAGGGAAATGGGGCAGACACGGCTTCAGGGGGCCATATCCGGCAGCAGGGAGATAGCCTTTACTGTTTTTTCCATGAGCATATCGCTAGTGGCGGTCTTCATTCCGATCCTGTTGATGGAAGGCATGGTGGGAAGGCTCTTCAGGGAATTTGCGGTTACGCTCTCGGCGGCTGTCCTCGTATCCCTGGTCATATCCCTGACCACTACTCCCATGATGTGCGCTGCCATATTGGAAGATAAGACATCTGAAAGACACGGCCGAATATATCGCATCAGCGAACGAATTTTCCTGCGAATACAGTCGTATTATGAACGGTCGCTACAGTGGGCATTGAAACACACTCTCACGATGCTCGGCTTGACTATTGGAGGTATAATCGTAGGCATCTCCCTTTTCATCTGGATTCCAAAGGGCTTTTTTCCTGAACAGGACACAGGCCGAATTGCAGGCAGCATACAGGCCGCACAGGACATCTCGTTTCAGGAAATGCGCTCAAAGCTGCTGGAGGTGGTAAAGATCATTCAACAGGATCCGGATGTCACCTATGTGGCGGCATTCACGGGCGGCGGCCATGGTTCTGCAACAAACAACGCCCGCATGTTCATCACGCTGGCTCCCTTTGAAAAACGCAAGGCAACCGCTCGAGAGATCATAGCGAGGCTGCGCAAAAAACTGGCTCACATACCAGGAGCACCCACCTTTCTGCAACCGGTGCAGGACCTGCGCATAGGAGGCCGCATCAGCGGAGCCCTGTATCAGTACACATTGCAGGCTGAAAGTGTCACGGAATTGAATCTATGGAGTCAAAAAATACTTCAGGCCATGCGCTCTCTGCCCGTTTTAACGGATGTGAACAGCGATCAGCAGGACAGGGGGCTCGAAACTGCGTTGAACATAGATCGGACTACGGCATCACGTCTGGGGATAACCCCTCAGCAGATCGACGAGGCCCTTTATGACGCCTTCGGCCAGCGCCAGGTCTCCATTCTCTATAAACCACTCAACCAATATCATGTGGTCATGGAGGCGGCCCCTGCCTTCTGGCAGCAGCCCGACACCCTTCAGAACATCTATGTGCCATCTTCTTTCAACAAACTCGTTCCACTCTCCACATTCACATCCTGGAAAATCGACGCAGGGCCTCTGGCTGTGAACCATCAAGGCCAGTTTCCTGCGGCAACTATATCTTTCAATCTGGCACAAGGGGTTTCGTTGAGTGAGGCGGTAAAGGCCATAGAGAAGGCCACGCGCAACCTGGGCATGCCGTTCGAAATTCATGGAAAATTCGCCGGAACAGCACAGGCCTTTCAAGATTCCCTGAAGACCCAGCCATTTCTCATCCTGGCAGCACTGGTAGCGGTTTATATCGTGCTGGGAATACTCTATGAAAGTTATATCCATCCAATCACCATTCTCTCCACCCTGCCGTCAGCAGGTGTCGGAGCCCTAATCGCCCTAATCTGCTGCGGCATGGAATTGAGCCTGATAGCAGTCATAGGCATCATTCTTCTCATAGGAATCGTAAAGAAAAACGGAATAATGATGGTGGATTTCGCCCTGTATGCCGAACGCAGCCAGGGGAAACCGCCGCACGAAGCCATCTATCAGGCATGTGTTCTGCGTTTCCGGCCCATCATGATGACCACCATGGCAGCGCTCTTCGGTGCCCTGCCTCTGGCAATGGCCCATGGAGCAGGCTCTGAACTCAGACAGCCATTAGGCATAGCCATAATCGGAGGGCTTATCGTGAGCCAGATGCTGACACTCTACACTACGCCTGTGATAT
>JBEULL010000019.1:0-207575 GCA_041287365.1 Dissulfuribacterales bacterium
AATGCCCCTGCGCCGATGCAACACTATCAAACAATTCTTTCAAGACTTCTTCTGATGATTCTATTTACGCTGTATAAAATTTATAATATCTATCTAAAAAAGCAATATGTTATTCTTTTGAGTATTTTTACAGTTATTTTATGTTGACATTGGTAAGCATTTGGTAATATATATTAAAAACTCCTATAAAGGAGAGAATAAGTAATGTTAGGGCTACATTCGCTCACAGGAGAATCAAATGTTTTGTCACCAATGCGGCGCTCCAGCAGAGGCCAGCGCAAGGTTTTGTGCCAAGTGCGGGGCGGTCCTCAATAATGAGGCCGCCAGTCAAGCAACTACAGCGCAGTCGTTTGCTCCAGTGAATGAAGTTGCAGCCATTACCGCGCAATCTCAGTTAGCTGAAAGAAGCACAAGGCTAGGCGCCGTTATGCTTGATTTCTTAATTTTCATCGCTTGCCTTATTCCGGGCATCGTCGTGTTATCTGTTTCCGATTCTGACGGTGGCAAGGGGTTTGGTGGAGCGTTGATCGCTGTAGCTTGGCTTGGGCTTGCGGTGGTTCAAATAGTCTTGCTGGTAAAACATGGGCAGAGCCTTGGAAAACGAGCATTGGGAATTAGGATTGTCAGAGTTTCCGACGAAAGCATTCCCGGGTTCATAAAAGTGGTTTTGTTGCGCCAGTTTGTCCCTGCCTTGATTGCTGGAATTCCATACGCCGGCATCGTCATTGGGCTGGTCGATGCGCTCTTCATTTTCAGGGATGACAGACGTTGCCTGCATGATCTAATTGCAGAAACAAAAGTTATCAGAATCTAAGGGTGCCTGTCCTTTCATTGCAACGCCGTCTCGTCAGCGCCGACTTTTATGGGCTAAGGTTTGCGCAAATCATCTGGCATTCAGCCCTAACACTGCGCTCCAAGGGACGCTGCGCGATAAAGCCGCGCAGCGCCCCTGAGCTTGAACGTTAGGTGTAAAAGGAGAAGAAAATGTTTTGGAGCTCAATCATTGGTGGACTCAAGGTTCTTACATTTTGGGAAGTCTATGTCGCCGCTCTTATATTCTCTGTTATTTCGATAGGCCCCATGATGATTTTTGGCTTAATAGGCCAGAAAAATGAGGCTGTTGGTTGTCTTGGGGGAATGCTGATAGCACCAATTTTTCAGGCATTAGCAACGTTAATTTTTGTATTTACTTTATTCCCAATTCTCCTTGGTCTTGGAGAAGATGCCGCTTGGTCTTTTCCATGGAAACTACTATTTTTAAGTCCTTGGCCTATGATAAAGGCAGCTTTGATAATTCTCTTAGCAACTATATTTCTTGCATTCATCCCAATTTTAGGTCAAATCCAGTCATTACATACTTTTGCTTCAGAATCTATTTCCCTGATAATGGTTGTTGGAATACTTCACTCTGTCTATCCCAATATGCCAGTTGAAAAAATTCATTTCATGCCAGGATTTCTAACCATCATTGGTTTCTTGGTTGTAGCGAGTATTGTTTCTTGGGCGTCAACAATGCTCGTTGCAGTGATCGCTACAACTATAGGTGAAAAGGCAGAGGATTATACTATGTTAATTGCTATGCCTCTTGGTGGTGTTTTTGGTATGATACCCGTATTTATTTATGGTTCATACCTTAGTCAGCAGTTAATCAATGCCATGTGATCAGAAGAACGATAAAGATTTTTTCACCTAACAAATCACTCCAGCGGACGGCTGATAGCCGCCGCTGATTTTAACCGTTGGGCTTCATAGCTATGGCTGACGACGATCCGATAGTCTGCTCAGGCTGCTTCGCCGACACTGGGCTGCGTATTGATGCAGAGCGCATTGGAATGGATGTGCCGGGCGTCTGCCAAAACTGTGGCACCGAAGGGTTCAAGAAGCTTCCTCTTGCCGGCCTTGGCACATTGGCACATCGTTACTTTGTTTGGGGTTCGATGTGGCGAGCTAGGTACGGCGCGGCGCCACTTGTGCAATTTAACGAGCATCAGAAAACTTCGATTGAACTACAGCCCTGGCTAGAACAGGATGTTCGGCTCATTGAGCGCCTTCTGAAGGTCGGCTTCTTTCACTACGGGCCGCGACTTTGGATGCTTGGTGAGATTGAGCCGCTTAAGGCCCTCCAGAGATCGAGAACACGCCAATCCATTGTTGACCGCATACTCAAAGAGTATCCAGAGCGATCCTTTGCCGTGGATCAGTCCTTCTACCGTGTGCGCGTTAATCCCAACGCTCCCGGCGAGTCGAGCGAATACGACAGTCCGCCACCTAAGCACTCCGGTCGAGGGCGACTAGATGCGAAGGGGCAGCCGATCTTGTACGGATCGCCAGACTTAGATGTCTGCATTCACGAATGCCGGGTCTCCGCAGAAGATGACGTTTTCGTCGCGACACTGCGTCCGACGAAAACGCTTCGCCTCCTCGACTTGTCCGTATTGCTGAAAGAGGGTAACGGGGTAACCGAATTTGAAAGTCTGGATCTCACCGTTCACATGCTCTTCCTCGCAGGTCGCCATTCATACCTACTCACCCGCGCTATTGCCGAAGCAGCACGTGTGGCTGGTTTTGATGGGCTGGTCTATCCGTCGTACTTCAGCTTGCTTCGTTTAGGCCAAATGCCTTTTCCAACTGTGTATGGCATTTCTCGTCGCCGCATCGAGCAACTTCAGGAACACGAACAGGCAAAGACCATCCCCAACCTAGCTTTGTTCGGGCGTCCTGTTGCCGCGGGCAGCGTAGCCGTCAAGTGCATCGACCGCCTCGTCATTAGCAAGGTGGCGTATGAATATCACTTCGGGCCAACAGGCGCATGAGAATGAAGCCCAACCCATCATTCCACCGGCCTTGCGCATAAAGCCGCGCAAGGCCGGTGAATTCAAACGTTAGTCGTGTCGGAAAGGAGGACTATCATATGCAGTTGGTAAGCTCGATGGTGGCGGCAATTTTTGGTGGGATAGCCGGTGCAATTGCCGGGCTTATCGGCGATGGCTTTCTTACTGGGCTATTACCTGGCGTCATCGCTGGAGGCGTAGTTGGGTTTCTTTTCAGCCTTGTCCCTCGCTCGGTTGAAGATCCGCGGATTGCCGTTGAATCATTCTCACCGGCTGGGTTAATCGGTGGAATTGCGGGCAGCGTCGCAGCAAACACTGGATTGATAGGTTGTTTCATCAGTTGTGGCGCTGGCTGGGTGCTAGGCCTATTTTTACCGGCCATACTAATGTCATCCAACAAATGAAGGTAAGTAAGATGGCTACAGAAAAATCATGTGCAGTTGCTCCCTTTAGATAAAAATAAAGGTGGTCAACAAAGCATATATGCAGACATTACAACTATTGCAAAACAAATTGGTTTTAAGTATCATTAATAATAAAGAGACGGCTTTTGGCAGAAGGGCAGATAAATCAACGTGCGCCTTGACTCAGTATCCAATTGTCGAAGGGGCAACCGATAACCCGCGGCCTGCCTCAGGTATGCTCAACTCACCCTCTGTTATGAGCTTAACCGCTTCCTCTCGAAACTCCCTCGTATAAACCGCCCTGGGAATCCTCTTTATGTTGACACCTCCATATTAATATTATACCGTAACTTTGGTGTCCACTAAAACCATCATAGGTCATCACGCCCGAGCTATGTTTTCAGTTCCACTACTTCGCCATAAGAAAGATGCACTTTCTGATGCGCGCGAGGGCGTTTGTGGCGTTCCCTGGGGGGTTCGGCACCATGGATGAGCTTTTCGAGACCCTGACCTTCATCCAGACCAAAAAGATAAAACCCATCCCTGTGTTGCTGTTTGGCAAAGAATTCTGGAGGAAGGCCATAGGATTTGATTTTCTTGTGGAGGAAGGGGTTATCTCTCCGGAAAATCTGAATATTTTCCAATAGGTCGAGACCGCTGAGGAGGCTTGGGAGATAATTAAAACAGCGCATCTTACTTGAGAGAGCCTTTAAAAATTAAAGAATCTCTAAGCAGGCGCATGGGTATTTGTTCCGTTCAATTAACCAGTTTTTCTTAAAAATTTAGATTTTGGAGGATAATATGAGCAAGATTAACCGATATAAAATACATCCAATTGTAATTGGGACGAAACTCTTTGATAAAAGTATGATGACATATCAATATGGCCAGGGAGAACCTTATACAATCCCCATTTATTCATGGTATGTGGAAGGAGGGGATCAGAATATATTGATAGATACAGGGGAAATGAGTCCGTTATTGTCTGATGCTAGAGAAAAGGCGATAGGCGGAAAGATTTATAAATTTGAGGATGGCTTGAAAAAATGGGGTCTGTCTCCTGAAAATATAGATATTGTCATACATACGCATTTGCATAATGATCACTGCGAGAATGATTATAAATGTGTCAATGCTACATTCTATACGCACGCCAAAGAAATAGAACGCATACATAACCCGCATCCACTTGATTTCCGCTATAATGAAGAATTTATTCTGGATGTGGAAAACAATGGTCAGATCAAGGTGGTCACAGGGGATATGGAAATTATCCCAGGCATTCGTGTCATTCATACACCTGCCCATACCGAGGGTGGATTGACAGTTATAATAGATACAGCCAAGGGCAAGGCGGTCATAACGGGTTTTTGTCTTATAATGCAGAATTTTTATCCTCCGCCGCAGATAAAGGCAATGGAAATGGATGTCATCCCGCCAGGGACGCACGTCAATGTCTATGAGGCCTATGACATTGTGCTAAAAGTTAGGGATATGGCGGATATATTGATACCACTCCATGAGCCTGGATTCGCCTCAATAGATACAATCCCATGAGGGATTCCGTTTTTTTTAACCGGCCGGTACCAGGTTTCTTTATCTAAACCCAGCCCTGTGTGCCATACGTCAATCTGTATGTCTTGGGGAGGCACATAATCCCCTCTTGTTACAGACAAATAGGATTGTCCTGTTTGGTGGCAGATAGATTGTCCGGTTTTGTCTTTCATAAAATATCTCCGCTCACCATTAAAGTCCATTTTTCCTATGCTTTTAAAAATAGTAGTTCCCTTGTCCTTTCTTTCCCTCAGGCAGGGATTTTTTATTCTTCCCAATCCCTATAGCAGTTTTTGTCCTTTCTTTCCCTCAGGCAGGGATTTTTTTGTTCTTTCCCCTCCCTTGACGGGATGGGATTAAGGGGAGGGTGAAAAAATAAAGCCATCAAAGATATTATTTACCCCATCCCTTTCCCACAAGGGGAGAGGCGGGCATTTTCAGTCTCTTCCCTTATAAAAACGCATCGTTAATACCTCCAGTAGTAGTTCTGTCCGTCTCATGGGCGCCTCCTGGTATTCTATTCAAACAGGACAATTTTTATGCTGCTGCCTAGGACATTTTACTTGCTCCCAATACGCACATAATCCCCCTTGACACGTGATAATTTTTGTGATAGTGTGTAACACAAAATTTAGAAAAGTATTACAAAAATATATCTAACGAAAGTCCGGAAAATCAATAACTTTGTCCGATGGCAATGCGCGAGGAAAGGAGAGTTGTGGAGATGGGAGCGGCGAGGATGTCGGTGTGTATATTTTTGATGGTGTTTTTTCTGGCGTCAGGCAGCATGGCCGGTACCGCCCTTGGAGAAGAAGGTGACGAGACCATTTCTCTGGAGGATGTCCTGGTCACGGCCACGAGGACCGAGCAGTCCGTGTCATCGGCGCCTGGTTCGGCCTATGTCGTGACAAAGGACGAGGTGTCAAAAAGACATATCAATTCCATTGATCAGACCGTCAACACCCTTCCTGGTGTCTATTCCACCCGCGGCAAGGGGATGCTGGACTCCATCGCCTCGGTCTTCATGCGCGGCATGTCCGGTCAGCAGAGGAATCTCATCATGCTGAACGGCGTGATCCTGAACGATGCTTACTCGGGCGGGGTCCCGTGGGGCGCCTATTCGCCTGAAGACATAGACAGGATAGAGGTGGTCGAAGGTCCCTTTTCGAGCCTCTACGGCGGCTATGCGATGGGCGGTGTTATAAATCTCATAACAAGGCTACCTCAAAAGAGGGAGTTTACACTAAAAACAGGCTATGGCTCAAGCTGGGACAGGGGCGGCGCGCTCGATGACCTTCGAACAGATTATATATCTTATGGCGATAGATACAAAGATCGTTTCAGTCTCTTTCTGAGCTACGGCTTCAAGACCACAGAGGGTTATCCGACAGGTCTTGATCTTCAGAGTTCAAGACCTCCGGCGGGTATCACAGGTTACAGGTCTTCAAAGACGCCGAAGGGTGAGCCGAGGTATCTGATAGGAGATACCGGCGACAACAGGTGGTGGAACGACTCTCTGACCCTTAGAGGGGGCTATGACATATCTCAGGACTCTGCAATCGAATTCATGTTCATGAGGGCGAGATACGAATATAATTACGACTATCCGCATACATATCTTAAGAATACCAATGGTGATCCTGTCTGGTCATATGGCAAGGTAAAGGAGGCGTCATATCTTTCAGGGCCTGGCGGTAAAGAGCAGGATATCTATAACGTTTCATACAAGACAAAGTTCGGAAACCTTCAGACAAAACTGAACCTCGGCATCTCTACAATGGATGACTCATGGTACACCACGCCTGACTCGATATCTGCAACGATATCCGGTGGTCCTGGCAAGGTGTCGAACACGCCGTCCAAAAATTACAGTGGTGATCTCCAGTTTAACCTGCCGGTCATGGACAGCCATATACTTACCTTTGGCTCATCATTCAGACAGGGACAGGCGGATACCAAAGAACATGCACTGCTCAACTGGCAGGTGGAAGACGAAAAAGGTGCAATCTTATATCAGTCAAAGGGAAAGGATCGGATATTTGCGCTGTTTTTGCAGGATGAATACATCATACTTGACAACTTGTCTCTTTTCATAGGCGCAAGACAGGATTGGTGGAAGACATACGATGGATATATAAATCAGATTGGTTCAAAGGGCTATCCGATAGATTGTAATTCTAATACCGATTCTGCATTCAGCCCCAAATTTGCCATTGTCTATAATCCATTTAAACAAACGACATTGAAGACATCTATAGGAAAGGCATTCAGACCGCCTACGGTATATGAGTTATACAGGACATGGACATATGCGGCATCAGGTATTACTTACGCAGGAAATCCAAATCTGAGACCTGAAAAGACAACATCATGGGATGCAGGGATTGAACAGGGGTTATGGAAGGGGGCGAAGATAAAGACAACATATTTTGAAAACTATCTTAAAGATGTTATTTATAGAAAGATAGTAACAGATAAATATCAGGAACTTATAAATGCAGGCAAGGCTGAGTCAAAAGGCGTAGAGCTTGAATTGGAACAGAAGCTGTATAATTCATTAAAACTTTTCGCAAATTTTACATATACAGATGCTAAGATAAAAGAAAATAATGCAAAGCCATCAACAGAGGGCAAGAGGATGATGGATGTGCCGGAAAAGATGTTTAATCTGGGCTGTGAATATACACAAGGAAAGATTATGGCGTCTCTTATCGGGCGTTATGTCGGAAAGAGATACGGCAATGATGAAAACATGGACAAATTAAATGGAATTTATACATCTTATGACCCATATTTTGTGGTTGATACAAAAATATCCTATAATTTGACGAATTATTCAAAGCTGTCTTTTTCAATAGATAATCTATTCGATAGAGATTATTTCTCATACTACAAGGCGCCTGGAAGACAGTGGTTCGGTGAATTGGAGATAAAATTTTAGGCTGTGAAGAAATATTTACTTAGTATAGGTATAATATTTATATTATCTTTGCTGCATGTCAGCTATTTATTGGCGAATACCATAACATATACAGACAAGCTAGGTAAGGTCGTTACTGTTAATGCGCCGGTCAAGAGGGCGATTATTCTCATCACTTACGATCTTATTCCTGCACTTGATATCTGGAATGATGTGGTAGGAATAAACAGATGGGCTTATTCTCATGATGATCTGTTCAAGAATACAAAACAGAATACAGGAAAGATCATACCATCGGTAGGCACAGGCGATAATGTCAATATCGAGGCTATACTTGCCCTTAAGCCCGATCTCATAATCACATGGACATACAGGCCTGAGATCATGAGATTCATGGAACAAAAAGGCCTCAAGGTCATCGGCATCTGGCCGGAGGGCATTGACGAACTCTACGAGGTGATGAGGCTTCATGGAAGGCTGTTCAATAGAGAAAAACGGACGGAGTTTGTCATCAACAGGATGGAGGAGATATTCAGACTCATAAGACAGCGGGTTGCAGCCATCCCTGAAGAGAAAAGAAAAAGGTGTCTGTGGCTCGGTGGAAAGCCAACCACTGTTGCATGCGGCATAGGCGTCACGAACGATATATTCAAGATGACAGGCTGCATAAATCCTGCAGGGGATATACAGGAGAGAAACAGAGATGTCTCGCTTGAAAGGATTATTACATGGAATCCCGATGTGATATTCATCTGGGGCAACGCAGGCTATCCTGTCGAGACGGTTACAAAGGGCCGTCAGTGGGCGTCTGTAAAGGCGGTGCGTGAAAACAGGGTCTATAAGGCGCCTGAATGGTCTACATGGTCGCCAAGGCTTGCGCCCATCGCACTCTGGATGGCCATGAAGACCTATCCTGAATATTTCAAGGATATAGATTTCGACCGCATCGCCGGACGTTTTTACAGGGATGTCTTCGGTGTTCCCTATGAGGGGATAGCGAAAAATGCGCAATAAAAGGGCGGCGGCCTGGGTGCTGTTTCTGTCCCCGGTAGCGGCCGGCATGGCCGCCATGTTCATGGGGGCATACAACCTGTCAGCCTCCGATGTGCTGTCGATTCTGCTTGATTGGATTTTCAAGGGTGCAAGCCAGGCTAATCGTCCGGAGGCGGCTATCGTATTGGACATCAGGCTCCCCAGGATACTTCTTGCAGGGCTTGTGGGTGTTGCCCTTTCCGGCGGAGGCGCAGCGCTTCAGGGGATATTCAGGAACCCGCTGGTGGACCCGTATCTGCTTGGCATATCGTCAGGGGCCGCCTTTGGTTGCGCGCTCTCTGTAGGTTTCCTGCCATGGCTTCCGGTTCAGGTCAGCGCCTTTTTATTCGGGATGCTGGCGGTTGTCCTTACATTTTTTATGGCAAGCTCACAAGGCGAGATGTTGAGACTGTCTCTTGTCCTCTCAGGCGTTGTGGTGTCGTCATTTTTTACCGCCATGCTCTCTATAGTCAAGTTCATGGTTGACCCGGACAGGCTGCAAAGCATAGTCTTTTGGCTGATGGGGAGCTTTTCCCTCTCTGACTGGCGTTCTGTAAGGATCGCCCTCGCAGGTGTTGTTATCGGAATGCTTCCCGTGTTTCTCATGCGCTGGAGGCTGAACGCCATCAGCATGGGTGACGATGAGGCAAGGGCGCTGGGGATAAATATAAAGACAGAACGAATGATGCTTATCGGCTCGACATCCCTTGCGGTAAGCATCGCCGTATCGGTGAGCGGGACCATAGGCTGGGTGGGCCTTATGGTGCCGCACCTTATAAGGATGATAAGCGGCCCTGATCACAAGAGACTCCTGCCCATGAGCATGGCCGGAGGCGCTGCATTCATGATCGTTGCAGACACCATCTCAAGAGGCATGTCAAGACTGGAGATACCCGTCGGTATAATCACCGCGCTCTTCGGCGCACCGTTTTTTATGTATCTCATGAGAAGGGGTGAAAAGGGCCTTTTCAAAGGGTAAATGGATATGCTGGAGATCAAAGACATCAGCGCCGGTTATGGTATGAATGGACAGGCTGCAGAGGGCCAAGGGGTCTTGAAGAAGGTCGGATTCAAGGCTGCGCCGGGGGAGATTACGGCGATACTCGGGCCGAACGGATCGGGCAAGACCACGCTTTTCAGGTGTATCCTGGGGCAGATAAAACCGGCTTCCGGCGCAATATGCCTCGATGATAAAGATATAACCGCCCTGGTCCCAGGGAAGAGGGCAAGAGTCATTTCCTGTGTCCCTCAAGACCATGAGCCGCCGTTTCCTTATTCGGTCTTTGATGTGGTTCTGATGGGAAGGACCGCCCATGTCAAGGCCTGTTCCATGCCATCACAACTGGACTATCTGAAGGCCGGAGAGTCGATGAAAGAGGTCGGCATAGCAGGGCTTAGAGACCGCCGGTATACCATGCTGAGCGGGGGCGAAAGGCAGCTTGTCATGATAGCAAGGGCCATCGCACAGGACACGCCTGTACTGCTGCTGGATGAGCCGACATCTCATCTTGATTTCAGAAATCAGATACTTGTCTTGAAAAAGATGAGAGAGGTGGTAAGGCGAAAGGGATTGATTGCGCTGGTGACCATACATGACCCCAATCTTGCAGCCGCCTTTTCCGATAGGGTTGTAATGATCAACAATGGTTCCGTGATATCCGAGGGCAAGCCGGGTCAGGTCATATCTGAAGAGGGCTTAAGGCTGCTCTACGGGATCGATGTCTTTGTGCTGCATCACAATGGCATGAAAATAATCATTCCATCCGCTTTATCTTGTCATTAAAAGACGGGGGGCTATCGGTCATGCTGGCTGTGAATGGACTGGGTTTCAGACATAAAGGCCGTGAGATACTTAAAGATATCTCGTTTAGCGTAAATCGTGGAGAGATAGTCTCTGTTATAGGGCCCAACGGCGCGGGCAAGAGCACGCTCTTAAGGTGCATACTCAGGATGGTTATAGCCACTGAAGGCTCGGTGGTCATAGACGGCGAAGACATATTTTTGATGGGGGCAATGAGACGGGCGCAGCGCCTTTCGTATATGCCCCAGGGATGGCATGTCCTTGGGCTTCCCATGACGGTCTTTGATGTAGTCATTATGGGCAGAAGACCATATTCAACAGCCTGGCAACCTTCTGAAGAAGATGTGGACAAGACGATTGAAGCGCTCGATGCGTTCAATATGGGCCCGATGAGGGATTTCGGTGAACTGAGCGGCGGCGAGAGGCAGAGGGTGCTCTTTGCCAGGGCCCTTGTTCAGGATGCGGACTATATGCTTCTTGATGAACCGGTAAGCAATCTCGACGCAAGACACCAATTTGAGGTCATGGAGTCTTTAAGAGCGGCGGCATCCCAGAGACAGATAGGTGTTTTAATCGTACTGCATGACCTGAACCTTGCCTACAGGTTCTCGGATCAGGTGGTCATGTTGAACAGCGGGCGCCTTGTATCAAAAGGGCCTGCTGGTTCTGTCATGAGCGAGGAAAATATAAACGCCGTCTATGGAGTAGAGGTGAAAGAGGTCGGCTGCGGCGGTTTCAGACATCTTGTGCCCGTTGGCCTGACGGCACGGGAAACGCTAGGCGTAAAAGCCGGCGGATAAGGAGGATTACATTGGAGTTGCTCAGGGTCGCTGTTGACTACGGCGTAATAGGTCTTTTGATTTTTCTCAGTTTCGTGTCCATCGGGATAGCCGTCGAGAGGTATCTCTTCTTCAGGAATATAGATGTGGGGCGCTATGCCGGTAAAAGGGAGCTGGAGCTTGTCCTCACAGAGAGGCTTCACATCATAGCCACCATAGGGAGCAACGCCCCTTATGTAGGCCTTCTTGGCACGGTGCTGGGGATCATGTTGACGTTTTATACAATGGGGAATGAGGGCTTTATGGACACGGGCAAGACGATGACCGGTCTCGCCCTTGCGCTCAAGGCCACCGCCGCCGGGCTCCTCGTGGCCATCCCCTCTACGGCCGTTTACAACCTCCTTTTGAGAAGGGTGAAGGTGATCTTGATGCAGTGGGAGATCAGCAGGTCAAAGAGGGATTGATGAGGGATTGAATATGGAAGAAAGAGGTTTTGATTACATGAATGTCATTCCGCTTGTCGATGTCATGCTCGTGCTACTCACCATAGTCCTCACCACCTCGGCGTTTATAGCCTCGGGGGCCATTCCGGTCGAGCTCCCGAGGGCCTCGTCGAGGGACAACGCCGGGGCGCTCAAGACCCACACCGTAGAGATAGACAAGAACGGTAATATCTATCTGGATGCGAGACCCGTGTCCCTCGACGGGATGGCCGATTCGATGAAGGGTCTCGGCAGAGACGTCCCAGTGCTGGTAAGGGCGGACAGGTCTATAACGCTCCAGAGATTCGTGGACGTCTTGGACAGGATAAAGGACCTCGGGTTCAAGAGGCTGAGCCTCCAGACCACCGATGTGGACAGGCCATGAATCGCACCGCCACGGGGTTTCAGATATCATTTTTGTTTCATGCGGCCCTGTTGTCGCTGGTCTTCGGCCTGTCCCATTCCATCAAATTGGACAGGAGGCCGCCTATAGTCATCGATTTCAGCGTTGCGGACGGCGTGAAGGGCGTTGCCGAGAAGGCGTCCGCCATGCCTTTGAAGGCAAGCGTCAAGGAAGAAACAGGGGCGACAGAGCCTGCCGTCCATCGATCAAAGGCACAGGTCATGGCAAAGGCGATGGTCAGAAAGACCATACGTCCGGTTCCGCAATCCGTTCTTCCTGAGGAAGAGAAAGCGACAGCCGATGAAGAGACGGCGCTTGCCCATGATGCCGTCAACGAGAAGCGAATAGAGGCGGAAAGCGCATCGGGCCTTCAGCCGGCGCCGGATGCGCCGCCGCATGGATCGGGTTCGGTGCAGCCGGAGGGCGTCCGTCCATCCGGTCAAGACAGCGGCCAAGACGCCGGTCACGGGTTATCTGCCGGAGATGGGCAGGGACAGAGATACATAGAGAAACACTTTGCATACATCAGGGACATGATAATGCGGAACCTTTCATATCCCATGATCGCAAGAAAGGCCGGGTGGTCGGGTAGGGTCGTGGTGTCCTTTACCGTCTTGGATGACGGCCGTGTGGAGGATGTGAAGGTGGTGAAGTCGTCCGGTTTCGGCGTCCTTGATGCAAATGCGATAAAGACGATAGAGAAGGCGGCGCCTTTTCCGAGGCCGCCTGTCAAGGCTGAGCTGATAATACCTATTATATATAGACTGAGTTAAAGGAGACCGGCGATGATAAAGATATTATCCATCATGTGGCATTCGCACTGCGGCGCGCTTAAAAAGGCGGCCAATGTCCTGAACGGGGTTGCGGATGTAAAGGTCTATTCCACAAGGGACCTTGATGAAGGGCGCAAAGAGACAGACGCTGTACTCAGGGAGGCGAAAGGCGCGGATGCAATCCTGCTCTACCGTTCATCCGAGGCGATATGGGACGCCCTGGAAAAGGGCATCGCTGAGATAGGCAAATCGACGCCGGTAGTATGCGTAGGCCATGACCCGTCATACTGGGCGCTCTCCAACGTAAAACCGGAGATCGTGGCCCGTGTCCATACCTATATGACCTACAATGGAGAGGAGAATTTCATCCAGATGCTCCGCTATATCGCCAGCGCGGTCTGCGGAGCGGACATCGAAGCGGCTGAGCCGAGGCCGATCCCCTGGGAAGGGCTGTATCACCCTGATGCGCCGGGTATCTTCAGCGATGTCGAGGAATATCTCAAATGGTATGATTTCAACGGTAGGAGGCCTGGTTCTCCTGATCCGTCTGGAACAAGGGGCGTCGCCGGCCTGCTCTTCTCTCGGTTCCACTGGGTGAACAAGAATCTCCAGGTCGAGGACGCCTTGATAAGGGAGATCGAGTCCCTTGGATTGGGCGTCATACCCGCCTTTTCATATTCTGTAAGGGACGAGGGGCTTGGGACAAGGGGAAGCGGTGAGGTCGTCTGTGAATATTTTCTAAAAGACGGAAGGCCGAGGATCGACGCCCTGATCAATCTTCAGATCTTTCTTCTGGGGTCAAGCCTCGCCGCAGTGGAAGGCGGCAGGGTCGCCTTGGAGGGTGCGGATATACTCAAGAGGCTCGATGTCCCTGTATTTACGCCCATTACATCCTATTACAAGACGGTCGAGGAGTGGATGAACGACCCCTTGGGCACGGATGGGAGCAGCATCGGCTGGTCCATCGCCATGCCGGAGTTCGAGGGCCGAATTGAACCCATCATAATCGGCGGTTTGAAGGAAAAAGACGGTGACTCGCGCGCCCCTGTCATTGAAAGGGTCAAGAAGCTTGCAAAGAGGGCGGCGAACTGGATAAGGCTGAAACAAAGGCCTGTGGATGGGCGCAGGGTCGCCTTTGTGCTTCATAACAATCCATGCGCATCGGTTGAGGCGACCGTCGGTGCCGGCGCGCATCTGGATACCCTGGAGTCTGTGGCGAGGATAATAAACAAAATGAAGGCGGCTGGTTATGATGTCTCCCCGCCGAAGGACGGCAAGGAACTCATTGATACCATCATGGACCGTAAGGCGATATCCGAATTCAGATGGACGACAACGGGCGAGATCGTTGAAAAAGGCGGCGTACTAAAGGCGGTGTCAAAGGATGAGTATGAGGAGTGGTTTAATACGCTCTCGGAAAGGGTCAGACAAAGGATGTGCGAGGCCTGGGGTGAGCCGCCGGGCGAGGAAAAAGACGGTGTCCCTGCGGCCATGGTCCATGAAGGTAAGATCCTTGTGACAGGGGTCGGTTACGGCAATGCGGTGGTATGTGTGCAGCCCAAGCGCGGATGCGCGGGCGCAAGGTGCGACGGCAGGGTCTGCAAGATACTCCATGACCCGGATATACCGCCGCCCCATCAGTACATGGCGGTCTACCGCTATCTCGAGTATGACTTCAAGGCCGATGTGGTCATCCATGTCGGGACGCATGGAAACCTCGAGTTCCTGCCTGGCAAGGGCACAGCCCTTTCAGGAGACTGCTACCCTGACATAGCCATAGGTCATATCCCTCATCTCTATATCTATAACGCCGACAACCCGCCCGAGGGCACGATCGCCAAGCGTAGGTCTTGCGCGACACTGGTCGATCACATGCAGACGGTGATGATGCAGGGCGGGCTGTATGATGAACTGGAGGAGCTGGGGCGTCTTCTGGGTGAATATGAACAGGTGAAGGGCCTGGATAAGGCCAGGGCCCATGCCCTTGAGCACCTCATAATGGATGCGATAAAGAAGGCGAACCTGGATAAGGAGATCAAGGTCTCCGCCGCCGATAAGGAGACGGGGAGGGTCAAGAGGGTGAGGCTTTGTGAATTGGACGGCGAAGGGCTTCACGCCTTGCCCTTTGACGAGATCGCCAAAGAGGCGCACGGTGCGCTCTCGAGGACGGGAAACACCCAGATACAGGACGGCATGCACATATTCGGCGAATTACCAGAAGGGGAAAGGAGGATTGACTTCATCTATTCGATTCTGAGATATGACGCCGGTGAAGAGGTGTCATTGAGACGCGAGGTTGCAAAGATGATGGGCCTTGATCTGAGCGGGCTGCTCTCCGACCCGGGCGGCATCCATCCTGTCATGAAGAGAAGCCATGGCGAGCTGCTGGAGGAGATAGACCGCATCGGAAAGGGGCTGATCAAAGAGGTGATCAATAAGGAGGCTTAAAGATGTTGAAGATGGCTGAAAGGACGGCACAGGGCATTGAACAGGGGATGAAGATCGATTGGAATGCCTATCCTTGGGCAAAGATCAGGGACAGGATACTCGATCTGAACAGGAGGATCGAGGAATCAAAGGAGATAGACGCCCTGCTGCACGGCTTTGAGGCCGGCTATATTCAGGCCGGGCCGTCAGGGCTCATAACCCGCGGCAGGGATGACATCCTGCCCACTGGCAGAAACTTCTATTCGCTCGACCCCTATCGTGTCCCTACAAGGGCCGCATGGGAGGTGGGAAGGCGCCTGGCCGGCGCTGTGATCGAAAAGCACCTGAAGGAAGAGGGGAGACACCCTGAAAACATAGCCGTCTTCTGGATGGCAAACGACATCATGTGGGCGGACGGCGAGGGGATGTCGCAGATGATGTATCTTCTCGGTGTGAGGCCCGTATGGCTTTCAAACGGCAGGGTAAGGGGTTTCGAGATAATCCCTCTTTCCGAGTTGGGCAGGCCGAGGATAGATGTGACCGTCCGTGTCTCAGGTATAACGAGGGACAACTTCCCCAATTGCATGGAACTCCTGGACGAGGCCGTACAGGCGGTCGCCTCGCTGAATGAGCCGCTTGACATGAATTATGTAAGGAGACACGCCCTGGCCCAGATGAAAGATGATGACCAGCCGTCCAAAGAGGCGTGGCGCGATGCGACGCTTCGCATATTCGCCTCAAGGCCGGGCACCTACCAGGCAGGCACAAATCTTGCCGTCTATGCCTCGGCCTGGAAGGAGGAAAAGGATCTTTCGGACGTATTCATCTATTGGAACGGTTATGCCTACGGCAAGGGCGTATTCGGCGCTGAAAAACACAGGCAATTGGCCGAAAATCTCAAGACGGTTGACGTCACCTACAACAAGGTCGTGACGGATGAATACGACCTCTTCGGGTGCTGCTGCTATTTCGGCACCCACGGGGGCATGACCGCGGCGGCCAGGACTATCTCGGGCAAAGAGGTCAAGACCTATTACGGCGACACGAGAGAGCCTGAACACGTCGAGGTGCGTGATCTGGCCGACGAGATAAGGAGGGTGGTCAGGACAAAGCTGTTGAATCCCAGATGGATAGAGGGGATGAAGAGACACGGCTACAAAGGGGCCGGCGATATCTCGCAGAGGGTGGGGAGGGTCTATGGCTGGGAGGCCACCACCCAGGAGGTGGATGACTGGATATTCGATGACATAGCCCGCACCTTCATGATGGACGATGAGAATAGGAGGTTTTTCGAGGATAACAACCCGTGGGCCCTGGAGGAGATGGCGAGGAGGCTGATGGAGGCGGCGCAGCGCGGCCTCTGGGACCCGGCGCCTGACGTCAAGGAGGCGCTGAAGAATCTCTATGTGGAGATAGAGGGCTGGATAGAAGAGCGGATGGGCGATATAAAGGGCGATTTTCAGGGCGGCGGCATAGACATCGTCACCAAGGAGGAGGTCGAGGGCTGGAAGAGAAAGATGGAGGAGGTGCTTAAATGATATTTCCCTTTACTGCGATAGTCGGACAGGAAGAGATGAAGCTGGGGTTGATATTGAACGTGATAAACCCTTCAATAGGCGGTCTCTTGATCATGGGCGAGAAAGGCACGGCCAAGAGCACGGCGGTCAGGGCCCTTGCCGAGCTCCTCCCTGAGATCGAGACGGTCAAGGGGTGTCCCTTCAACTGCGACCCTGACGGTCCTCTATGCACCGGATGCAGGGAGACGCTGGAGAAGGAATGCCGCCTCGAGCGGGAAAGAAAAAAGATGAAGGTCGTGGAGCTGCCGCTCGGTGTCACCGAAGACAGGCTGATAGGCACACTCGATATCGAACACGCCATCAAAAAAGGCGAAAAGAGATTCGAGCCGGGCATCCTTGCCGGGGCGAACAGGAACTTTTTATACGTTGACGAGGTGAATCTCCTCGAAGACCACATTGTGGACCTGCTGCTTGACTCCGCGGCCATGGGGGTGAATACGGTTGAAAGAGAAGGGGTGTCCTTCACGCATCCTGCAAGGTTTATCCTCGTAGGCACTATGAACCCGGAGGAAGGCGATCTGAGGCCGCAGCTCCTGGACAGGTTCGGCCTGTGCGTGCATGTGGGGTCGATCGCGGACAAGGCGGAGAGGGTGGAGATACTCAGGAGAAAGGCGGCCTTTGATGCCGATCCGGAGAAGTTCACGGCTGAATGGCAACCCGAGCAGGACATGCTCTCAAAGCGGATCGGAGCGGCGAAGAAGAGGCTTGGTCATATCAGACCCTCAGACACCGTACTTGAAGATATTGTCAGCATCACCGCATCCCTTGACCTCGACGGCCACAGGGCCGACATCGTGTTGATGAAGGCGGCGATGACCCTGGCCGCATTCAGGTCAGCAGGCAAGGATGAGAATAAAGACACGCGGCTCATGGGCGATCTTTCATATGCGGCATCCACTATAACCAATGACGACATCAGAAAGGTGGCAGGGCTTGCCTTGAGCCACAGGATGAAAAGGCTTCCGTTTGAGGAAATGGGCATGGATATGAGAAGGCTTGAGGCCGCCCTTTCCATGGGATTCAGCCATGACGTTCAGTGATTTTGTCGGACACGAAGATGCAAAGCTTGCGTTGGTCTTGAACGCCATAGACCCCGGATGCGGAGGCGTTCTGTTCACAGGCGAAAGGGGGGGCGGCAAGTCAACGCTCTCCAGACTTTTTAAAAAGATACTGCCCGAAGACACCCCTTTCATAGAGCTTCCGCTCAATGTCACGGAAGACGCCCTTTTGGGGGGCATAGACATCGAAGAGACGATCAAGGCGGGCAGGAGGGTCTTTCAGCCCGGCATCCTGAGCCGGGCCGATCACGGCGTTGTCTATGTTGATGACATCAATCTGCTTTCACTCGAGATGCTCTCGCTCGTACTTGAGGTGTCGGGCCTTGGTGAAAACATCATCGAACGGGAAGGGATTGCGTTCAGACATACATCGCGGTTCATCCTCGTTGCAACCATGAACGAAGAGGAAGGGGTGCTTTCGCCCCATCTGCTCGACCGTTTCGGCATGATGGTCTTGTGTGAAGGGCTGGAAGACGTCCGTCAGCGGATTGAGATCATGAAGACGGCTGCGCCCGAGGTATTCGGGCCGCCCTCCTTTGGGCAGGGGGATCATGAGTTGAGTGAAAGGATCCGCTCCTGCCGTCTTTTCTTGAAGGATGTGACCATTCCGGTGGAGACAATGGGTTATATCGTGCAGATGTGCATCGAAGCCAACCTTGCAGGGTCGAGGGGTGACATCTGTCTCATGTACGCCTCGCGTGCGCATGCCGCCTATCGCGGCTCCATGGAGGTGACGAGGGACGATGTGGACGCCGTAGCCCCTCTTGTGCTTGCGCACAGAAAGAGGGCTTCGCAGCAGCAGCAACAGCAAGGGCGGCAACGTCAGGAGCAGCAGCAATCAGACCGGCAGGCAGGGCGGGATGGGCGCAGGGAACCGCAGGAACAGACCGGGTCCGAAGGGCATGAAGGGCAGGGGCAACAGCACGGGGCTCAGCCTGGTGATGAGCGCCCCGCGCCTGATGAATTCCGTTCTGACCGGGACGGCGGCGAGCCGTCATCAAATGAAGAGAACGGCCAGCAAAGGGAGGCAGGCGGGAAGGAAGAGGTATTTGATATCGGCGCATCTTTCAGGACAAAGAGGATGATGTTCAGAAAAGACCGGATAAACCGGCTTGAATCAGGAAGAAGGACAAAGACGGGCTCAAGGGACAAGAGCGGCAGGTATATAAAGGGCATTCAGAGAAAGAGGGATGACATAGCCATAGATGCGACGCTCCGGGCCGCGGCCCCGTATCAGAAGGCAAGGGGCAGGACGGGCATGGTCCTGATTCACGACGACGACCTGAGGTTCAAACAGAGGGAGAAGAAGATGGGCCACCTCGTGGTCTTTGTCGTGGACGGGTCGGGTTCAATGGGCGCCAGAAGGAGGATGGTGGAGACAAAGGGGGCCGTCCAGTCCCTGCTCATGGACTGTTATCAGAAAAGGGACAGGGTATCCATGATCGTCTTCAGAAGAGACAGGGCCGAGGTGGTGCTGCCGCCCACATCAAGCGTCGAGCTTGCATCCAAGAGGCTGAAAGAGATACCTGTCGGCGGCAAGACCCCGTTGACCGCCGGGCTCATGGAGACATACAGGCTTATCAAGCGTGTGACGGCCAGGTCTCCTGAGACGAGGGTCATCGGCGTGCTCATAACAGACGGCAGGGCAAATCAGGGCCTTTCAGACGCCCCGATAGACCAGGAGATAGAAAAGATGACGCGGCTCTTAAGCGGATTGAGGTCGGCTGATTATATCGTCGTCGACACGGAAGATCAGGCCGGGTTTTTCAGAACCGGACTCGCACGCAAGATAGCGTCGCGGCTTGATGCGGACTATCATACCATCGATGGATTGAAATCCGGCTGTCTCTTTGAGATGGTCCGGATGAAAAAGACAGAGGGGATCGGCATCTGATCGGTCCCGCATAAGTCGGAACCGTTATTCCATCAAGACAGCCCCAGACCCTTTTTCACCTCTTCGAGGCCGGTCTTTTCTATCAAGCGGTCAACCCTTGATTTTATCTTTACATGTTCTGAAAACATGGCGGCAAGCCTCTTTATTATCTCACCAGCCTCTTTGTGCGACGAGATCCTGCCGGCCTCCTGTCCAATCGTTGGCCTGCTTCCTCCGTGGCCGCCGAGCATGACAACAAAACCGCTCTTTCTACCTGTAAAACCTATATCCATCATATTCGCCCAGGAACAACAGGCCGGGCAGCCGGCCACGGCTATCTTCAATTTTGGCGGGATAGGCGTCCTTGCCAGTTCGTTGTAGATATATTCGCCCAAAGGGAATGTCTCTTGCAGGGCGAGTTTGCAATATGGTTTACCCATGCAGACCCTTGGCTGTGAGATGTCTCTGGCCTTTCTTATGCTTGCGCCGGCGCCTTTCAAGATGTCCATCGCCCTTTGGCCCGTATTCTGATCCAGCCCCAGAAGCATTATCTTTTGTGCCGAGGTGCCGAGGTGATATGTGTAGCAGAAAAAAGAGCTAGCAGAAAAAAGGACAGGCATATCTTTAGACAACATTTTTAATGGTTAATTCTTTTTATTTTTTAAGTTTATTTAAGTTAGGATGGTAAGCTTGCCTTTCCAAAAGGCTATAGTGTTTTGTAGCAGTCATACTATACTGATATAGCATTTTTTAGAACAGGAGTCGAACTATGCTTGCAATCCGACTGCCCGCCGAACTGGAAAAACGCCTTGATTCGCTGGCAAAGGCCACTGGGCGTACCAAGACTTTCTACGTCCGAGAAGCTATTCTTGAGCATTTGGACGACCTCGAAGATTTGTATCTTGCCGAGCAGCGTTTGATAGACTTACGAGCAGGCCGCAGCCACACCTACACACTGGAAGAAGTGGAGCGCGCGATCTTGGCTTGGCGGATTGAGATCGACGAGAAGGCCAAGAAGGATTTGACTGCACTGGCAAGACTGTCGCCAAGCTCATCACTGTCTTTCTGCGCGAGCGTGTCGCCCGGTTCGATGATCTGCGCAGCATTGGTGAAGCACTCAAAGGCTCCAAGCTTGGTGAATTTTGGAAATATCGCGTTGGTGACTATCGCATTATTGCCAGCATCGAAAATAAGATTTTGCGTATTTTTGTGGTGCGCATCAGCAACCGCCGTGAGGTGTATCGGAATTGAAGAATTAGCGTACACATACTCATGACTTTGATGTGGTAAATCTGAGTAAAGAAGGTAAAAGCGGCGGTTTGACTTTGTCCTGCCCGTTTGCTATGGTTTGAGCAGCAGAGACAAATCTTACAAGATGGATTATCTCAGCAGGGATACTCCAGACCGTCCTTATAGCGGCACTGTTGCTGAAATTGATCAAGTAGCCTAGGAAATGGCAACCAAACGGCGGGTTTTTAAAGGGCATGCGAGCAGCAAAGGCGGTGTTTGAAATGGCGGCGTAGAGACAGTTGACCTTCATGCAGGAATTGGTATGCTGATTTGAAAAGAGGGGTTTTGAGACGGCAAGGCTTGAAATGAAGGTAAGAGGATAATTTGCACATGACGCGCAAAAAGCTTCCCATCGGCATACAGACCTTTTCCAAGATTCGAGAAGAGAATTACTATTATGTGGACAAGACGCCTCTGATAGAGAGGCTTGTTAATGGCGGCACACACTATTTTCTCTCTCGTCCTCGCAGGTTTGGCAAATCCTTGTTTCTGGATACTCTGGCCGAGGCATTTTTGAGCAACAAAGCCCTGTTTGAAGGCCTGTATCTGGAGCGAAACTGGGACTGGAACAAAAAGTATCCAGTGATACGCATCAGCTTTGCAGAGGGAAGGCTTGAGTCAAGAGAGCAGCTGGAAGAACACATTTATGCCGTTCTTTCAAGTAACGCAGAGAAATTAGGTTTAAGTTTAGACACTTCGGCCAACACTCATATTTGTTTTCACAAGCTCATTGAGACGGCTGCTCAAAAATACAACCAGCGTGCAGTGGTGTTGGTGGACGAATACGATAAACCCATACTTGACAATCTCACGAAGCCTGAAATAGCTCGTGCCATGCGAGAAGGGCTTCGAAACCTCTATTCCGTGCTCAAGGGCCAGGATGCAAACCTCAAGTTCGTATTTCTCACCGGTGTCTCCAAGTTCAGCAAGGTGAGTATATTTTCTGGCCTTAATAACCTCATAGACATTACATTGCTGCCTGAATATGCCACCATCTGCGGCTATACAGACCATGACATCGATACAGTCTTTGCTCCGGAATTAGAGGGTTTGAATAGGGACGAGATACGCCATTGGTATAACGGCTATTCCTGGCTTGGAGAGAGCGTTTATAACCCCTTTGATGTGCTGTTACTCTTTAATGCCCGTGAGTTTCGTTCCTGGTGGTTTGAGACAGGGACGCCTACGTTTTTGGTGAACTGGCTAAAAGAGCGCAACTTCTTTACTCCCAGCCTGGAGCATACCTTTGCAGACGATGAGCTGCTTTCAGCCTTTGATGTGGACTACATTCGTCCTGAGGCCATGCTTTGGCAGACGGGGTATCTCACCATTGGTGAGCGTCAGCGCAGAGGTGCCAAGTATATCTATTGGCTTAGGTGTCCTAATTGTGAGGTGCGCAGTGCTTTGAACGATGTGCTGGTAAAGGCCTGGATGCCGGATGCGGGTGAGGTTGCCCGTGCAGGAGCGGAGCTGTATGAAATTATTGCGGGCCGTGATATTGATGGCATGAGACGTCATTTTGAGCGGCTCTTTGCCTCCATTCCTCATGACTGGTATCGCAACAATCCGATTTCTCAGTATGAAGGCTATTATGCCAGTGTGTTTTATAGCCATTTGGCAGCATTGGGACTGAACATCGTTGCAGAAGATGTGAGTAGTCACGGCCGGTGCGACCTGGCCATTCGCTTTGAAAATCGTATATATCTCTTTGAATTCAAGGTGATAGACGGCGAAGAGCCCACAGGCGAGGCCTTACAGCAGCTCTTGAGTCGTGACTATGCCGCCAAGTATCGAGACGGCAAAACCGAAATTGTGCAGATTGGAATTGAATTTTCCAGGACCAAGCGTCAGGTGGTGGGCTGGGAGATGAAATAGGTGAGAGAAAGATTTCTTCTTTTCGTCTTAAAAGCCCTTAAATCCGCTTATTCCCAGGAGTTCCAGATTGAATCCAAAAACATATTCGTCGTTGTCCCTGCGAAATTTGCCTGTTATGGCCCAGCAGGAGGCCTGATAGCGCAGACCGTAAGTGCTCTGCACCTCCTTGTGGTTTTCCATGTTCCAGGAGGTCTCGTAGATGCCTCGCCATCTCTCAGTAAGACCGAGGTTCAGATTTAGCTCCAAGGTGTCGATATTCTCCATCTCGTTGTAGCGGTAGCCGAACGCCGCCTTGTCGCCGGTTGAATTGGAGAGATCTGACCATATCTCGTGAGTGGTAAATCCATAACCAAAGAAGTTGTAGGTGTTGTCATAGCGTATGGACCAAAAGCTTAAGGGTTTCCACTCGAGCTCTGTGTAGAGGTCTGAGAGGTCATGTTTTTTGCCATATTGGTGAGTGTTGGTGATGCGTTCGAAGATATCTTTGGTCTGAATTTCCCTTGGCCCTGGATAGATGCCGTTTGAGTCATAGCTCTCTTCAATGTAGAAACGCAGGGGATCGGTGTAATTGGCGCGTTCTGTTGTAACAGGCGTCTTTTTGCTCAAAAAAGACAGGACCGACACGGTAAAGCGGTTCAGGGGTTCGAGCCTGTCTTTTTCGTCTATGAAGGGAATGTTGTCTTGAGCCTTGTCGGGACGATATGTGTAGGCGAGTTTGGGCCGAATAGTGTTACGCCATATCTCGCCCCCATCACCGGCAAAGTTTCTGGCCAGAGTGGAGCTGGCTTCTATCTCCAGCCTGCCTATTGTCCTGTTCAGGTCGTGGGCGCGTTTGAATTCGTCCTGTGTAGCGGTGGTGTTGTAAAGCGTGTTGTCCAGAAAGCCGCCTACCATAAACTGCACATAGGGATTGTAGGCCAGGTGAGTGAGCAGCCCGGGCTCCACATCCACACGCTGATAACGGTCTCCTCGATTCCGCCAGTAGTTCACATACGAGGCGTTCCAGTTGTAGTAAAGGTCAGGAAGATAGGCGGATTGCGCAGCAAGGTTTTTCATCACACCGCGCATCAGGGCCTGTAACGGCGTTATATATCCTTGGCTCAAGATCAAGGGCATGGTTTGAACCGTATATGGCTTGTTGGCCGCCACCAGATTCTGATTGTATTGTAGGGCGGCGCCCAGGAATTGGTCTTCGAAAAGCCGTGTGGCCTGCACTGTGGTGGGCCGAATCAAGTCCGTGCGTTCCACCAGAGACCGACCGAATATCTCTTTGAATGCCCTGTTGGAGGCATCGAAGCCCATGGGGCCGTTGTGGAATTCCAGGAGATAGTCTCGGTCGCTTGCGTAGTCCACATCCACCTTTAGCTGAAAGTCCTGAATCAGTTCCTGATCGAATTTGCCTCGCAGCCAGTAGCGTTTCTCGGTGGTACGGGTCACGCCGTCGTGATTGAAGTCGTTATCAGTCAGTTGATCCACCAGAGTGTTGTAGCGCACGATGCCCTTGCTCTCTGGTGTGAGCACATAGCGGAATTCTATGCCCTCCATCCAACCTCGGCGAGAAAGGATATCCTGATAAAAGGTGGCATCCATGCTGTCATTGATGGCCCAGTAGTAGGGAATATTGATCTCAAAGCCGCTGCGATTGGAGGATGAGAAATATGGCAAAAGAAATCCTGATGTCCTGTAGTTGTTAATGGGCGCTGCAAACCATGGGCTGTAAAAAACGGGAATGTTCCGCACGTTGAAGGTGGCGTTTTTGCTCACGGCCTGTCCTTCTCCTGTTATGTGCAGGTCTGTGCAGTGAAAACTCCAATCCTGATTGGGCAAGGGGCAGGTGCTGATGACGGCCTTGTCCGCCATGTATTCCTCTGTGCCGATCTTCCAGATGTTGTCGGCTGTCATGTGTACGTTGTTGCGGTGCAAAAAGAGATTGCCGTCTTTGATGTTGCCGGTGGAGGCCTTGAGGTCGAATTCACCCTCCTCTCCTCGCAGCACATCCCCGTCCATCTCTATGACCACAGCGCCTTTTGCCAAGGCCTTTTGCGTAAGGTTGTTGAAGAGCATGCGGTCCGCAGTGATTTTGATATTCTGGCGCTGCACTTGTACGGCACCTTCGGCTATCACCACCTGGCTGTCGTGAAAGAATGTGAGCTGATTGGCAGTGATATTCCAGGGGACATTGGAGTCCTTTTGAGTGGTTTCAAGTGGTTCAGCGGCCCAAAGTGCCTCATTTATAAAAAAGACGTGGCAAAATAGGAGAAATAAGGCACACCATTCAGCCCTCCAGGCAGTCATGGAGTGTTGTGTGAAATGAGATTTAAAAAGGAAGGCAATCATGTAGCATTTAGTATCATGAAAGAGAGCGTGTTTCAACGCAATTCTTCAGGTTGTTTGAATGATGTGCACATCCCTTTGAGGGAATGGAATGGAGATTCCGGCAGTTCTGAACTCGGCGTCTATTTGGCTGCGCAGGTCCGTCTCCACATCGAAGCGCTCCGTAATGTTTTGTATGTAGCAGACCAGCATAAAATCCAGAGAGCTGTCTCCGAAGTTACGGAAGAGCACCTTGGGCTTAGGGTGTCTTTCATCCTTCAGCACCTTTGGGTGCGCCATGGCCACCTTCAATAAAATGGAACGTACCAGTTCGATGTCGCTTCCGTAGGCCACTCCCACGGGTATTCGGAGCCTTCCACTTCGGTCATCGTGCGTCCAGTTGATGACCTCCTTGGAGATGAGGTCGGAGTTGGGGACTATGATATCGGCGTTGTCGAAGCTCTGAATCACAGTGGAGCGTACGGATATGCGTTTTACAAAGCCCTCTGTGTTTCCAATAACGATCCAGTCTCCCTTTTTTATGGGCTGTTCAAAGAGTAATATCAGGCCGGATACGAAGTTGTTGATGATGTTTTGCAGGCCGAAACCTATGCCAACGGACAGAGCGCCGGCTATAATTGCCAGATTGGAGAGGTTGATGCCGGCTATCAAGGCACCGGTAAGCGCTGCTATGATGAACCCTGTATAGCCCGAGATGGTGACCAGGGCATCCACTGCGCCGGGGTCCATGGCTGAATCCATTTTATAGCGCTGCTTTATGGTGTGTTTTATGGCTCTAGCGCATATCCAAAGTATCAGAAATATCAAGAAACCAACAAAGGCCTTGAGTGGAGAAAAGGTCAGCTCGCCGATCTGCACACCCTTGACAAGGTATTCCTGAATGCGTGTGGAGACAGTCCCTTTTATGTCCCATGCGGTCAGGATCAAGAGGCATGAGATCGCCCAAATGAAGAGCTGAAGGGACATCTGAAGCCATAAAACGGCATAGAATGGTTTACCTGCCTTGATGCCGAGGCGTTCCCGCACAGGCTGAACCGTATCGTTTTCATGTAATACCCTGCGGAATCCCGATACCAGAAGTCGAGTGAGCCACGATGTCAGCACAATGAAGAAGACAGTCAGCAGAACGCCTGTCAGCATATATTCCGCCAGGTTGTGATAACCTATAAAGTTTATGGTAAGAATGAATAGCAGGCCGATTTCGCATGAGCGGAGAAATCTGAGGGCTGCTTGCTTCAATTTTATGGCGTTCAATACCCAGAACAGGCCAAGAATTATCAAAAAAAAGCCCAGCAGCCGCGCTATCTCTCTTACAGGTCCTGGAGCGTCTTGAAAGAGTGATGCCTGATGGACAATCAAAAAAGGGAGTACGCAGGCGATCGCTATACCACAGCGCCGCAGAATGGTTTTTTTCTGCATGGAGTCCAGTTGCAGGATATCAGCCTCCAGGAGCAGCACCAGTGTGGCAAGTTGAAAAAGATAGAAAAGCAAGGTGTAGATGGCAAGAGTGGTCAGATTGTCCGGCAAAAAGGAGTGTCGCACAAATCCCAGGGCTATGCCGGCAAAGGTCAGTGGCACGATGCCGGGTGCATAGCGCGCATAGGAGACATCCATATATTTCAGAAAAACACCGAGCATTTTATCGTGCTGTCGAATGAAGGCCTTTACGGTCCTTCTCGTGTATATACCAAGCCAAAACCCGAGGCCCAATATCAGCAAGACCCCCATTGACTCCCATGAATTCAAGTCCGAGAGACCGTTTTTTTGCGAGAGCAGCTCATCGAGATACCCTTTGATGGTGGACAATAATGTCAACATCGCATCTTTTGTCTGGCTTGTATCGGTCGCGCCGGCCAACAGCAGGCCGTAGAGGCTCTTTTCTCGATAAAAGAGCTGCTGAGAAGCCAGGTGTGACCGTTTTTTTTGCAGGGCTGCAATGCCGTCCTGAATGGCCAAGGCCAGCAACCTGGACTCGGCCATCTGGCTTTCCAGTTGTGCCTTTTGTTTCATGAGGTTCTTGCGCTGTCTGGCAATCTCCGGTGTGTCAGCGTCGTTTGCAGGCCCTATGGCATCCATGGATGCGTTGAGCCTGGTAAGTTCGGTTTCGATGGACTCCAAACAGCTTTTGTTCTGTTTTCCAAAGGTATCGAGACGCTCGATGAGGTCATTGAGTGCCGCTTCTGCACCGTTGTCAGGCGGCCGAGATTGTACCAGTTTCTGTATCATGGCCTGGGATGGTAGGTCGTTGCAGACCTTTTCCTGACAAAGTGAAACTGATACTGTGAGTAACAGAAAGACGACTGTCAGATATGGAATCAAAAAGCCCCTTACTGAAAAGAATGATGGGAATGGTGTGACCGGTTCGGCCATTGTTTTGTGCCTCCACATATCAAATGAATCAAGTCGATATGATATCAGCTAACGTCAGTTTGGCAACGGCCCATCAGGAAGGCCTGAATCCGTAATCAGACTGCACCTGCGTTTGGACATGAAAGGAATGTCTCAAAAAAAATCCTGTAATTTTGCAGGAAAGCTGTTATATTTTATCAAATATGGCTACACAGGAACCCATTCAACCCCCACTCAAAAAAGAAAAAGACGCCTTGAAAAACGAAATGGCTGTCAGGTCCATGAAGCGCCTTTCCTGTCGGGAGAAGGTAAAAAACCTGTTGCAGCTCTTCAAAAAGGATGACAGGGTGCTGGTTATCATTGTTTCAGACCCGGATTCCATGGCCTCTGCCTTCGCATTGCAACGACTGTTGCGCAGGCGTGTGGAGGGTATAACCATCGCTCATCCTAATGAGATGAAACGGGTCAACAATATCGCTATGAAAGAGCTGCTCAAGATACCTCTGGAGCGGCTGAAAAACATCAAAATCGAACATTACACCAAGTTTGTTCTGCTGGATTCACAACCTCATCATCTGCCAGAATTAGCCCAGTTTTCATATCATGTTGTCATCGACCATCACCCCGTGACAGAGGGCTGGAGTGCCTCTTTTATAGATATCAGGCCGGAATACGGGGCTACCGCCACCATGCTTGCTGAGTATCTCAAGGCCGCCAAGATAGTGCCTTCTGTGCATTTGGCCACTGCCCTTTTTTATGCCATCAAGACCGATACCCTTAATTTTACCAAGAAGGCCGTGGCTGCAGACATGTTGTGTTTTCAAAACCTTTTTAAGCGTATCAATCAGCAGTTGTTGAATAAGATTGAATCTTCCACCATTCGAAAAAGCGAGATCAAGTACTTCAAGATGGCCTTTGCCAATGTCGTAGTGCACGAAAATCGTATATATTGTCACATAGAAAAGCTGCCCAATCCCGATCTGCTGGTGGTTATCGCCGATTTTTTGACCTGTGTGCACGAAGTTGGCTGGGTGATAGTTTCAGGCAGATGTGCCGATAAACTGGTGGTTATTCTCAGATGTGACGGCTACAAGAAGGATGCAGGCAAACTTGCTCAGAAACTCTTTAAGGATATCGGTTCAGCAGGTGGTCACAAACAGCGCGCCCGCGCCGAGATCCCATGGGAAAATCTGCCTGAAAAATTGAGCAGCCGTTTTACCACCTCCACGTTGCGCAGGCTTGTCACCGAACATTTGGACAGATAAAAAAGGAGACCTGATTATGCCAAACACCATAGCGATGATCCTGGCCGGAGGAAGGGTCGGTGAGCTGGATGTCCTGACACATGAGCGGCCCAAGTCCACTGTCCCATTCGGTGGACTCTATCGCATCATAGATTTCCCTTTGAGCAATCTCATGAATTCAGGCATAGAGCGTGTGGGCATTTTGAGTCAATATCGCTCTTCATCTCTTATAAAACACATAGGCATGGGGGCTTCATGGGATATGGTGGGAAGACATCGAGGTGTTAGTCTTTTGCCGCCTTTTCACGGACTCAATGCCTCGGATTGGTATAAGGGCACCGCGGATGCCGTGTATCAGAACCTGGATTTCATTCGCTCGCATTCCCCTGATCTTGTGGTGCTTCTTTCAGGGGATCATGTCTATTCCATGGATTACCGAAAGGTCATAGCCTTTCATCAGGATATGCAGGCCGATGCCACGGCGGTCTTTACGTTCATGCACGGCGATACATCCAGATTCGGTCAGGCCGTAATAGCCGAGGATAACTTGAGCGGCGGCCGGATACTCGAATATGTTGAAAAACCTGCCGTCCCCATATCCAATTGGGTCTCACTGACCATATTTGTCTTCAAGACGCATGTCCTGGAGGAGTTGCTGACGGCCAATGTGACGGCTGCGTCACATGAATTCGGCAGGGACATTCTGCCGAATCTGGTGAAAAACTATCGTTTTTTTGGCTATAAATTCCATGGCTATTGGGCATATAGCCGCACCCTTGAAGAATATTGGAATGCCAATATGGCCCTTTTGGGCAGGCGTCCTGTCATAGATCTGCATCAATGGCGTGTGCGCACCAATCTGGATCACGAGGCCATACGAGACAGGCCTCCAGCGATAATAGGCCCTTCCGCCGTCTTGCGTAATGTTAGATGTTATAATGGAGTGCAAGTGGAGGGCAGTGTTGAAAATTCCATTTTGTTTCCTGGGGCTTGCGTGGAAAAGGGGGCGGAGGTCAGGAATTCCATTCTGTTTTTCGATACGCATGTGAAAGGTGGCACTCGCTTGAATCGTGTCATAACGGATATCGGTGTTCGAATCGGTAGAAACTGCACTGTGGGGGGTGTTGAAGACAAGGAAAAGAGCGAGCTTACAGTGATAGGGATGAATGCCGATCTTTCAGATGGAGTTGTGATACCGGCAGGCGGTCGTGTCTTGCCTCGCTCCTCGGTCAGCTGATAGAATGTCTTAGAAGTTGGTTTTCTATTTCGATTGAGAGGTTCAACGGAGAGACCGGCGCTCCTTTATGAATCTCTTGGATAGGGAAGTTACCTTCACAGACCGCCTTGATGGTTTGAATGATGAGCGGGATTTCACGTTTTACGGTTTCTTTTCTGATTTCTGCAAATAGAGGAAGGTTTTCCCTCCATATTTTCTGTAATTCGGCTTCACCGAGTTGGCGCAACTGTTGTTCGTAATGTTCCCATAACCCTTGCCATTTTGAGCCTGTTATCGGAAAGGAACAGTAAGTGATGGCAGGGCCTCTGTCCAGTTCCGGTGTCACCAGGTGCATCATGGCGCCTGCAGTCTTGTGTTGTTTCGATATGAGTTGCCAGACCACCTCCTGCCATGTGCCCACAGGCCCGCCCGGTTCTGCCGGATGCAGGTTTATGGTGGGGATGGCTGTGCATAGTTGGGGGCTGACTACCCACATATAGCCTGCCAGTACTATAAAATTCGGGTTCAAATCGCCTAATAGCCGCAGTATTTCCTGGTGATATGCGGTCCTCCACTTATCTTTGTTTTGTTTGCGCAGTTCAGGAAGGAATCCCATGGCCGATAGAGAGATGGTGGGAATCCCTGCCTCTTGGGCCAGCTGCATTATTGTGTCGCTGTACGGCCCTTCACCGGCGTTTTTTGAGCAGAAGACATGATTGAAACGACCGGGGATAAGTCCAGTGCCCACGGCCTTTTTGACCTCTAAAAGGAGATCTATGGCCGCTTGGTCCCTGCCCGTCGTCCACCATCCAAATCCATTTTGACATGATGGGGTCATCATGATGGTCTGTTATAGCCTGCGAGGGTTCATATACAGCTTCAGAAATCCATCCGGCCTCACCTCCGCCAGGAGTTTTTTGGCCCTTTTGGCTATTTCGATCATGTGTTTGGTCCCTTCCGATTGGCCGTCCCAAAAGCAGATTACAAAGTCCGCCGCCTTCAGAATCACTTCGTTTCGCATCATGGTGGCCTTCAGGCCGTGTTTATTCCATTCGGATGGAATGATCTTGCATTCCATGCCTCGCTGCCTGGCATATTCCTCCCCCATGCGGTCAGCGCCCGGTGCATTTCCGGACAAGATGATGTCGCCTTCCATAAGGATTTGATTCAGAACCTCTGCAACCAATTCTATGGAGTCCACATTCCTTGAACCACCTACAGCGACCTTTGCCATGGAGACCTCCTTTGAGGTAGGTTTCAAACCCATATTTTTTTGCTATATTACCACAGTTTTTTGAGTAAGAATAGATAAAGCTGGAGCGTCATATATGACATTGGATGATTTGAAAGTGGGAGAACGAGGCAGGATAACAAGGTTGAATGCAGCAGGCCCCTTCAAAAAACGCCTTCTGGAGATGGGTTTCATACAGGGAGTCGAGGTCAAGGTCATCAAATACGCCCCGCTTTTGGATCCAGTGGAATACTGCATCAAGGGCTATCATGTAAGTCTCAGACATGAAGAGGCGCAGCTTATAGATGTGGAACCAGTAAGCGGTTCCTGTTCTTGTGATGTCGGGTTCAAACGACGTAGAAACAGAGTGGCATGATGAATAAAGTGGAGCCGGCAGTCGGATTCGAACCGATGACCTGCTGATTACGAATCAGCTGCTCTACCAGCTGAGCTATGCCGGCCTCACACGAAGGTTTTTTACTCGATTTCAGTTGGATTTTCAAGGGTGAACCGTTGACATGTTAATTGCCGGACAAGTCTTAATTTTCAAGATAGCGTAGGTATGTCCTGCCGTCCTCTACCATGATTCTTGCCTTAATGGTCAGGTATTCACCCTGTCTGGCCTGTTTCGGCCTTTTGCCTGTGACATGAATGCAGCGTCCTTCGCCTGTCAGTGTCCAGTCGCTGCGGGTTTTCAGAACAGTGGCGTCACTGCATGGGCTCCAGCCATCGAATCGGCCATAAACTTTGACAATCTTTCCGTTGACTCCTCCATAGATATCCTGCACATTCCATGCCCTGCCTGGCTCGCCGAATGCGAGGCTGTTTCCAAAGGAACATGACACGAAGGACAACATAGCTAAACAGCCGAACATGAACCATTTTGTTTTATGCAGGGCAGGTGTGCAGATTACGGTATGTTTGCAGGGTTTCATTGTGTTTTCTCTCGATAGAATCGATAAAGTCGAGTGAGGTTTTTCTTGACGGCCTTGCCGCGCCGCTCGGTTGATATCTGTTTGGCTAAATACAGGGCGTTTCTGATGTCTTCGAAGGAGGTTGTATAAGTGGAACGAACCATGTCATAAGGAACCCACCAATCCGAATACAGGCCCAGTATTATGCCCGTTATCACATCGTCATTCCAGTCCTGGGGCACAGGGTGCAGCAGGCTCATGCGTTTGTAATAGTCACCAGGTGTAAAGTTCCAAAACGGCACACCGGCAACGGGGTCCATATAAAGGGAGTACACATTTGCATAGTGGTCACGTTTTCCGTTTTCATAATAGTTGACTATGAGCAGATAATCTCCCTTCATGATTTGAGGTTGAGTGCCGTAGGTCTCATAGTTGTCTCCCGAGTCCGCTGAATCCGGCGAAAAGAAGCCGTTGGTGGTGGTCTGGCCCATCCACGGCGCATTCAGACTGCCATCGGGTTCAAATATAAAGATGTCCACATCGGCGTCTCCAGACTGCCATGTATCGTTAAACCATGCCACACCCAGGGCAAAGCCGCCTTTGGTCATTTCATGACCGTTTTGTATGTTGCCCGTCGCCTGCAAAAATGCGGTTATGAGCTCAGCCCAATTGGGAGTGGATGCATTGATGCTTAAGGTCTTGTAAAGGGCGAGTTCGTCTTGTGTAATCTCTGTTGAAGCAGGGAAAAACACGGCTATACCATGGGAATCCTCAACAGAACCGACGCTGAAGATGCCTCCAGAGGAACCCGCGGAGACGTGCATCTCCAGCACAACGAGCTGTTGTTCGATAAACGAGACAATATCTCGTGATGTTACCCCCACATTGTCTTGCAGTGCGCTCAGCCCCTTAAGAAATGAGACCAGATCGATGTAGCCACTTTCGCTGTAGGCCTGTGCATTGCTTCTGGCGTTTTCCAGCGCCTGTGCATACAGGTTCATGTTGGAGAGCAAAAGTTGCACAAGTGTCTTGAGTCTGAAGTGCAGACTCGGCACCATTGACATGTCTATGGCGGATTTGGTGGCATTAGTACGTTTTCCATCATAGGATTGCACGAATTTTTGCACAATGAGCCGCGCCACTTCTTTCGATGATACATATGGATTGGCTGAAAGGGCTGTAAGTATGTCCTTATAGGGGTTTCCTGTGCCAGGCTCGGTCTCCTCTGAAAATACCAGGTACTTGGTAAGTCCTGAAAACTCATAAGCCACCTCATACATGCCCATGAGACAGGCGTCGAAGTCCAGTATGTCCAGATGCACGCCAGAGGCGGCTACGCCATTTTTCAGCTGTGCCAGGCTCATAAATGTGCCGGATGTGTCGTCTTGAACAGCGCCCTTGCTCAAGACTTTTGAATATGCCCGCCAGCCCAGGCCATGGTCCCAGATGGTCAGGGTATATCTGTTGGCCGAATAATTGGTGGCAGCCCAGTATATGAAATCGGCTAAAGTAGCAGGGTCGGCCATGTTCACATTGCCCAGGTTTTGAACGTCTTTTACCTGGCCGTTTGTTATGAACAGGCGATGTGTATTGTAGTCAGCCAGATATGAAGGTGGTGTAAAGGAGTATTTGGGGCTCAGCTCCACTTGCACCAAGACGTTGATGCGGCCATCAAAAGAGGCCTGCCGCATCTCTTCGATGTCCTTTAATGCCTCTTCCGATAGGTTGTTGTCTCCGCCGATATAGACCATGTACGTCCATTCTGCGGCCATTGCAGTGGAAAATGAAGTCAAAAGCGCCAGTAACAATGCAATACCGATGGCATAAAATCTAAGGCCGCAAGTATTGGAGTGTTTTTTGTGCAGCGACATTGAAGACCTCCTGATGTCAGTTTGTTGGATATTAACGCCCTTTCGTTTTTGTTAACATATTTTGAGAAAAAACAAAGCAAAAAACAATAAATAATTTTTCTCAGACAGCCTGTTTTGCCATTGACACAAAGCGGCTTTTTGGAATAAAAGAGGCATTCAAAAATATATACTTTACAGGGTATCGCTATATGAAAGGTATCATTTTGGCCGGAGGTTCCGGCACAAGGCTCTATCCGCTTACTCTTTCCATAAGCAAGCAACTCATGCCCATCTACGACAAACCCATGATATATTACCCCATCTCCACATTGATGCTTGCAGGCATTCGTGAGATTTTGCTCATCACTACACCCAACGACATGCCGCTCTTTCAAAATCTCCTGAAGGATGGAAGCCAGTGGGGTATTTCTATTTCATATGCCGAGCAGCCGCGGCCTGAGGGTCTGGCCCAGGCGTTTATCATCGGTGAGGACTTCATTCAAGACGAAACCGTGTGTCTGATCCTTGGTGACAATATATTTTACGGTCATGGATTGGGAGAGGTGCTGGCTCGGGCCGCCATGCTTCAAATGGGTGCGATGGTCTTTGGTTATTATGTCAAGGACCCGCAGCGCTACGGTGTGGTGAGTTTTGACGAATGCGGAAACGTGACGGACATAGAAGAAAAACCACGAAATCCAAGGTCCAATTATGCGGTCACCGGGCTTTATTTTTACGATAATCAGGTGATCGAGGTCGCCAAAGGCATCAGACCGTCAGCCCGAGGGGAACTGGAGATCACCGATGTCAACAAGGCATATCTGAGGCGGAATGCGCTGACTGTGGAGCGTCTGGGCAGGGGTGTGGCATGGTTGGATACAGGCACCCATGCCTCGCTTCTGGATGCATCCAATTTTGTGCGCATCGTGGAGGAGCGGCAGGGATTGAAGATCTGTTGTCCTGAGGAGATCGCCTTCAAGATGGGTTATATCGACGCCGCCCGATTGGAACGATTGGCCGAGCCCCTGTCCAAGAGCGCCTATGGTGAATATCTTATGAGGCTCATTCAAAAAAATGAATCTTCTAATCCTGAGATATTATTCTGATACGTCGATGTTTCCAACTGTGGTTTTGAACAGGGGTTGATACACTATGAATTTTATACCTACGGAAATCCCTGATGTAGTCATCGTAGAACCTCGTGTCTTTGCAGACGAGCGTGGTTTTTTCATGGAGACCTGGCACAAGGAGAAGTTTTTGAAGGGCGGTATCGATGCAGATTTTTTGCAAGACAATCACAGCCGTTCCATGCAGGGGATTTTGCGGGGCCTGCACTATCAGATCGAAAGACAACAGGGGAAGCTGGTCAGAGTAATTTTTGGTGAGGTATATGATGTTGCCGTGGATATCCGCAGGGACTCTCCCACCTTTGGGAAATGGGTCGGCTTTTATCTATCCGCTGAAAACAAACGGATGCTCTGGATTCCGCCGGGTTTTGCCCATGGATTTTATGTGACCAGTGAGGCAGCGGAAGTTGTCTATAAGTGTACGGATTTTTATGCCCCTGAATATGAACGGGCAATTATTTGGAATGATACGCGATTAGGAATCGATTGGCCCCTTGTAAACGGTGCACCTCCATCATTGTCAGCCAAGGACGCCAGGGCGGCAAGGTTTGATGAGGCGGAATTGCCATGAGATTACGGGTATTGATCATAGGCAGACACGGACAGCTCGCCCACGAACTCGCGAGGACAGCCCCTGATGGTGTCGAGTTTCAGGCCATCTCCTCCGCTGAGTTGAATATCTCAAATGAACAAGATGTGACTGATTGTGTCACTCTCCATAGACCGCAGTTTGTTATCAACACAGCCGCATACACACAGGTGGACAAGGCTGAAACCGAGACAGAAAGGGCATTTACCGTCAATGCCCAAGGGGTTTTGCATCTGGCAAAGGCATGTAATGCCATCGACGCCAGGTTGATTCATATTTCAACGGATTTCGTGTTCGACGGTGCCAAATCTTCTCCCTATCTGCCCTCAGATACTCCAAATCCCATGAGTGTATATGGCAAAAGCAAACTCGAGGGCGAAAGACTGGCTCAGCATGTGCTCCCTGGTGAGAAACTGTTGATTCTGCGCACATCCTGGCTTTATTCCAGTCATGGTCATAATTTTGTAAAGACCATGCTCAAACTTGCCGCCACTCGAAATGAGCTTCGAGTGGTGTGCGATCAGGTGGGTTCGCCCACATGGGCACATGATTTGGCTTATGCCGTTTGGAATGCCGTAAAACACGAAGAGATTTGTGGTATCCATCACTTTAGCAATGCAGGCGTTGCGAGCTGGTATGATTTGGCCGTGGCTGTGATGGAAGAGGCGGTTGATGTCGGGCTTTTGCCAGCAAAACCCGCTGTATTACCCATTCTAACCGAGGCATACCCAACTCCTGCCAAACGTCCTTCTTACAGCGTGTTGAATTGCTTCAATACCTGGGGACAATTGGGCGTTACACCAAAACACTGGCGCAAGGGCCTTAGAAATATGCTTGTTGAACTGAAAGGAATGAATTCATGAGAAGACTGATGATCACAGGCGGTGCCGGCTTTATTGGCGCCAATTTCGTGCACTACTGGCTGAAACACCACGGAGATGATTTTGTGCTGGTGCTGGACAAGCTAACTTATGCGGGAAATCCGGACAACCTTAATGGCCTCGATGCAAGCCCCAATTTTAGATTTGTTAGGGGTGACATCTGTAATTTTGAACTGGTGGAATATCTGTTGCGGGAATACGAAATCGATACGATAGTCCACTTTGCGGCCGAATCCCATGTAGATCGTTCCGTAACAGGCCCGGATGCCTTTGTGCAGACCAATGTCATGGGCACACACAGCCTTCTGAAGGCGGCAAGGGCTGTTTGGCTGAGTGGCAAGGCAGTTTCTCATCGTTTTCATCACATCTCCACAGACGAGGTCTATGGCTCTCTTGGTCCTGATGACCCTGCCTTTAGTGAAAACACACCCTATGCACCCAACTCACCATATTCTGCTTCCAAGGCCGCATCGGATCACCTGGTGCGCTCTTATGGCCATACCTATGGCCTGAATTACACCATAAGCAACTGTTCCAATAACTTTGGGCCATATCAGTTTCCAGAAAAGCTCATTCCATTGTCCATTATTAATATTCTGCTGGGAAGGCCCATTCCAGTCTATGGAGACGGTCAAAACGTGCGGGATTGGTTATATGTGGAAGACCATTGCGTGGGCCTGGACTTGATTTTACAAAAGGCGAGCCACGGTGAAGTCTATAACATAGGAGGTAACAACCAATGGCGCAATCTGGAGCTCATTCGACTTTTGTGCAGGCACCTCAATGAATTTTTTGCAAAAGATTCGAGCATGAAAGAGCGTTTTCCTGGCTCACCTTGTGCTCGAAATGAATCAGCCGAGAGCCTGATCACCTTTGTAAAGGACAGGCCTGGGCATGACCGCCGCTATGCCATAGATGCATCTAAGATGGAACGGGAGCTGGAATTTCGTGTTAGCCGCGACTTTTCAACTGCACTTAAAAAAACTATTTCGTGGTATCTGCAAAACGAGGGCTGGTGGCGCAAACTGTTGTAATACAGACCTTGCCAGGCCCTGGCGACTTTTTCTTTGTTTTTCCCAAGGTAATTGCATCAAAAAAACAGATTCAGTCGCATTGACACGGCCTGTATGCGACATTAACTTTCCTGCGCCATCAAGGGTTTTATAGTTTTTTATCTAACGGAGTGTGTGAAAATCTATGACCGAAACAGAAAAAAAGGATTCAATTCAAGTTGATGAGATCGAAAATACTGCATCTTCAGAGCTCGCCGAATGTCTGGAGCAATTGGCTCAGAAAGAGGCGGAATTGAAGGCTTGTCAGGACAAGATGCTGCGTCTGGCAGCTGAATTTGAAAATTTCAAGAAACGCATGGAGCGTGAAAAGACCGAGCATATCAAATACGCCCTAGAATCCTTTGTGGTGGAGCTTCTGCCGTTTCTCGACAATTTGGAGAGGGCGATAATGGCGGCCAAGGATACGAAAGACATCGATAAGTTGGTCGAGGGTCTTGAGTTGAGTCTTTCCAGTTATTCCAAGGTGTTGGAGGCGTTCGGCCTAAAAAATCTTGCAGCTCAGGGGCTTCCTTTCGATCCGTCCATTCATGAAGCGGTATGCGTGGAGCACAGCGAAGAGCATGACGATGGAGCGGTGGTAAGGGAACTCATGAAGGGTTATGTTCTGAACGACAAGGTGATTCGTCCGGCCAAAGTGATTGTCTGCAAGAAAAAATGTTGATTGGAGTATGGACAAATCAAAACTGATGCTTAAGTTAACCAACAGATTCGGATTGCAAAATTTATAGTATAATTTCAGGAGGATAATAATATGGGCAAGATTATAGGAATCGATCTGGGCACAACCAACTCGTGTGTCGCCATCATGGAGGGTGGGGACCCCAAGGTTCTTACAAATGCGGAAGGCGGGCGCACTACTCCGTCTGTGGTGGCCTTTACGGATAAAGGCGAGAGGCTTATCGGTATGCTGGCCAGAAGACAGGCCGTTACCAATTCCGAGAATACAGTGTTTGCGGTAAAACGCCTAATCGGTCGTAAATTCACGGACAAAGAGGTTCAGCGGTCCAAAGGTATCGTGTCATATAAGATCGTTGAAGGTCCAAACGGCGACGCCTATGTGGAATTGAGGGGCAAACAATACAGCCCCGCCGAGGTATCGGCCATGATCCTCACCAAGATGAAGCAGACCGCCGAGGAATATCTGGGCGAGAAGGTGACGGACGCTGTCATAACGGTTCCTGCATACTTCAACGACAGTCAGCGTCAGGCCACTAAGGATGCAGGCCGTATAGCTGGTCTGAATGTACTGCGCATCATAAACGAGCCAACAGCCGCCTCTTTAGCCTATGGTCTGGACAAGAAAAAGGACGAGAAGATAGCGGTCTTTGACCTGGGTGGCGGCACATTCGACATCTCCATTTTGGAACTGGGAGATGGTGTATTTGAGGTTAAGGCCACCAACGGCGATACCTTTTTGGGTGGTGAGGACTTCGACCTCCGTATCGTTAACTGGCTGGCGGATGAGTTCAAGAAGGAAAACGGAATTGATCTGCGCCAAGACAGAATGGCATTGCAGCGCCTGAAAGAGGCGGCTGAAAAGGCCAAATGTGAGCTTTCCACCACTACCGAGACCGAGATCAATCTTCCGTTCATCACCGCCGACGCCTCCGGGCCAAAGCATCTGGTGGTCAAACTGACCAGGTCTAAACTCGAGGCATTGGTGGAAGACCTTATCGAGCGTGTTGTGCCTCCATGCATGACCGCGCTCAAGGATGCCGGTCTGACGGCAGCGGACATAGACGAGGTGATTCTGGTGGGTGGCATGACTCGTATGCCTCGTGTGCAGCAGAAGGTCAAGGAGATATTCGGCAAGGAGCCCCATAAAGGCGTCAATCCTGATGAGGTCGTGGCCATTGGAGCCGCTATTCAGGGTGCGGTGCTGTCCGGCGAGGTGAAGGATGTGCTTCTGCTGGATGTAACGCCGCTTTCTCTGGGTATCGAGACATTGGGCGGCGTCATGACCAAACTTATAGAGAAGAACACCACTATTCCGACTCGTAAGAGCCAGGTGTTCACCACGGCTGCCGACAATCAGAATGCCGTCACCATTCATGTATTGCAGGGTGAACGGGAGATGGCCTCAGATAACAAGACCATCGGTCGTTTTGAACTGGTAGGCATACCTCCCGCACCTCGTGGTGTGCCGCAGATCGAGGTTACCTTCGATATAGATGCAAACGGCATTTTGAATGTCTCAGCCAAGGATTTGGCTACGGGCAAGGAGCAGTCCATTCGCATTCAGGCCTCCAGCGGTTTGACTGAGGAAGAGATCAAAAAGATGGTGAAAGAGGCCGAGCTTCACGCTGAAGAAGATAAAAAACGTAAGGAGCTGGCCGATGCCCGCAATCATGCCGACAGCCTGATCTATTCCACTGAAAAGAGCCTGGCAGATCTGGGAGACAAGGTGGATGAGGCCACAAGGCAGCAGATTCAAGACAAGATCGCTGCCCTTAAAAAGGCCATGGAAGGCGAAGACCCTGCTGCCATTCGCAGAGCGCAAGATGACTTGATGCAGGCCTCTCATAAGTTGGCTGAGATGATGTATCAAAAGGCGTCACAGGCCTCAGGGGCTGGTGCTGCCGGCTGTCAAAGCGGGACATGCGGCAGCGAAGGTCAGAAGAAGTCAGGTGGTGACGATGTGATAGATGCCGATTTTGAAGAGGTCAAGAAATAATTAAGGCCTCTCTCATAACAGAAGGCAAGGGGGCGCAAAAAGCGCCCCCTTTTTTTTGTTGAAGTTGTCATGCTGGTTTTGGCTGTAGTTTTATTTGAAGCTCAGCGACAGGCTCAACATGGCCGTAAATGGTGCACCTGCATAATAAGATGTCGTGCCTTGGCGGCTGTCATCTGATGCATTGATGATGGAGATATATTTTTTGTCAAAGATGTTGTCCAGTTCCAGAGAGACCTTGAGCTCGTCTGCATACCAGACCTTTTTGCGAATGTAGTCCAGCTTCATGTCAGCGGTCCAGTAAGAGCTGACCTCTTCCTTGTGTTCCGTATCTCCATAGCGTTTACCAATATATGTGAATATGGGCGAGAATTGAAAGTCGCCGTATTTGTAAATGGCGCCTGTCTTGAGCATAAAACGCGGCACATCCACCACTTGTTTGTCCTTTGCATGAAGTGTCTTTCCCATGTAAGTGATATCGTCGTCATAGGTGAGCCATGTGCAGGTTGGATTGATAAAAAATGTCAGATATTCAGAGAGATAGACATTGGCTGGGATTTCCAGGCCATAGCCTGTGGCCTCTCCGATGTTTTGCTGATAGTTGAGATTTACGCGCGAATCATACACGGTTGTAAGCAGGTTTTTGTGTTTGCTGAAAAATAGAGTGGGCGAGATGTCGAATCGCTCACCTTGATACCTCATGCCTATGTCGATGTTGTCCGAGGTTTCTATGTCATAGCCGTCAAAGAGATCGTTTAGATCGATGCCTTGTTTCTGAAAAACGGCCCTATTGCTGTTATAAAGGGATACAAGGGGCATATAGGCATAGGGCCTTATGAAATTTTTGCCATATCTGGCTGAAAATTGTAATTCTTTGGAATGATTATAGGCGATTCCTGCTGTGGGAAGCCAGATGTCGTAATCAGTGGATGTTCTATCGAGGTCAGCGGCTCTAATGAGCTTGTATGGATTTGTCTTGTCGGAGACATAGCCCACTTGATATGGCTCTTTGTAATAAAAATACTTGAGCCCTACCTGCATGTCAAAATCTCCCATTTTCCCCGCTATCTTTATGTACGGGCTCTCTACCTCGTTGTCATCGGCTCCTCCACGCAACAATGCACCGTATCCGGCATACTGAAGCCCGTTTTTTGTAAGGCTGTAGTTTTGGGATGTGAGGTCCCATTTGCTCAATTCGCCAAGCCAGCCAATGGATGCAGAAAAGGTCTTTATATCGTATGTGAGGTCAGCAATCATGCCTCGTCGTTCTATGTCTCTAATGCGTTGTTGCACCATGGGTTTTGCCCCTGATACACCGCTCCAGATGGTCGCATCCTCCTGCGAGAAATAGGGTTTGATAGTGGCGGTAATGGCCTCTGTGGGTCTGAACTCACCTATCCAGAAGATGTCTTTGTTGGTAAAGGAAGATGTGTTGTATTTAAAGTAGTTGATATCACGCGCCAAATCGCCTGTCAGGTGAGAAAGGTAATCCAGACTGCGATTGCGGTTCAAAAGGCGAGTCTCTGCATAGGTGAGGGGTCTGTAGTTGTCCTGATCAGTATCGTTATAGTTGGCCCACATCTTGATTTGAAACCTGTCGCCAATGGGCTGAACTGCCGTCAAATTGGCATTTTGCCTTGGACCAGTGTCTCCTGGGCCTTTCCAGTTGTCCATTTGACTGTTGGAGTAAGAGGCCGAAAGCCTGGTCTGTGTGCTGGGAATCTCTCCAGAATCCAGGCGCACGAAGCTGCGCAGATATTCAAAGGAACCAATGGATTGAGACAGCACCGCCTTTCTGTCCTTTTGTGCCCACAATGGCTCCAGCTCTATGGCGCCGCCCCTGTTTCCAACACCTGTGCCCAGATTGGCAGGGGTTGGGCCCTTGTAAAGCGATACGGTTTCCATGTTTTCCAGGTCATAGATGTAGTCACGCGGGCCCATGGGATTTCCTCCGTAATTGGGCACGCCGGAGACGGTCATGCTGGAGAGATAGCCTCTGACCCCTCTCACTCGCATGTTTTTCTGTTCTGCCGAAAGACCGTAGGGATCAGCAGCCTCCACACTGACGCCAGGAATCATGCTGACGGTTTCATAGACGCTGGATTTGCCCTTTTCTCCCAGAAGTTCCATGCCTTTTCGCGTGACTCCATCCCCTGTGTAGATGCTGTCTCCCACGGATTTCACCGGCATGAGAATGGGTTCAGCCTCCACATAAATCTCACCGATGCCTATCTCTTCCGCATGAAGCTGTTGGCTCAAAAGCATACAGGCGGCGACGGCGGTTAGTGTTATTTTTTTTGGCATACCTTGCTCCTCTCGTATATTTTATAAAAATAAGTAACATAAATGACGTGACGCTGTCAAGGTTTTGTATATATTTTTATTGTTTTTTTATGTTTTAAATGCTATTTTTATCAAAAATATATAGCCGATTGTCTTTCGAAATCGACCGGATACATTGCAGAGGTGAGCATGATTCGAACATTTTATTTGCTTTTTTGCCTTTTGTGCCTTGCTGTCGGCGCAGCCACCGACTCGAATGCCGAGTCTGTCTCTGTGACAGATTCACTGCAACGTCGTGTGAAGACGCCTGTTCCTGTAAAGCGCATAGTGGCCATCGGCCCCGGCTGTTTACGGCTGGTGTGTTATATGCAAGCCCAGGGTTTGTTGGCTGGAGTTGAGGAGATAGAGCGGCGCAGGGCCATCGGCATCGCCCCCTATAACTTAGCCAATGCCGGTTTCAGGAATCTGCCCTCAGTAGGGCCTGGCGGCCCGAACGCCAGCCCTGACCATGAGAAGATAATGTCCCTGAAGCCCGATGTGATATTTCTTACCTATGCCGCCGACAGGTCACAGGCGGACGGCCTTCAGGAAAAAACAGGGATTCCGGTGGTGGTGCTGTCCTATGGTATAAATGCCTCCTTTGAAAAAGAGACGCTCTACAGATCGTTGAACATTATGGGTATGGTGCTTGGCAGGGAAATGAGGGCGAATGCCATTATTCAATTCATGGAGAGTGCTTACAAGGAGCTCAATGCACGGACCGCCGACATACCTCAAACTGAGCGTCCGTGTATCTATGTCGGAGGTATCAGCATGCGCGGAAACCATGGAATCGAGAGCACGCAGGCATATTTCCCGCCCCTTATGGCCATAAATGCAAGAAATCCGGTAAATGAGCTGGTCAAGAAGGGTATGCCTGTCACGGTGGACAAGGAGAAACTGCTGTTGTGGAATCCAGACATACTCATCATAGACATGGGCGGCCTGGACCTGGTGCTGGCTGATTACGAAAAGAACACGGGTTTTTACAATCTTCTGAAGGCGGTCAGAGAAAGGCGGGTCTATATGGAACTTCCCTACAATTCCTATGCCACCAACGTGGAAAATGCCCTTATAGACGCCTATTGGCTGGCTAAACTGGCATATCCTGACAGATTTCAATATCTGGATATAGAGGAAAAGGCCGGTGAGATATATAGATTCTTTCTGGGATGCGGGCTGGTTGAAGAGATGAAAAAGGCCGGTTATTGGTTTCGGGAGGTCAAGTTGCATGATTGACGCCACTGTTTCGTATGAGGTCTTGCAATATATCAGGATCAGGCGAAGGCGGGTGATTCTGGTCATGGCCCTGCTGTTTTGCCTGATCTTCGAGGGATGTTATGCCCTGTCCGTTGGAAGTTTTCGTATAGACTTACAGACCTTTCTGAACGCCCTGTTGCAACGCACGATTCCGGCAAGCGAAACCAGCAGCCATGTCCTGCTCAATATACGGCTTCCCCGCATCCTTTCGGCCGTGCTGGCTGGAAGCAGTTTGGCCATGGCAGGCGCTGTGATGCAGAATCTGCTCAAAAATCCCCTGGCTTCTCCGTTTACTCTGGGTATATCCCATGGGGCTGCCTTTGGAGCTGCTGTGGCCATTCTTTGCTTCTCGAGTGGACGCATGGACAGCATGAGCACAACGGCCATTTCCTATCAGTCGCCGTACCTGGTGGTGACCTGTGCCTTTGGCGGGGCCCTGCTGGCTGCTGCGGCTGTCATGATTCTCTCCGGTATTCGAAACATGGGGCCTGAATCCATGGTGCTGGCCGGTGTTGCCATGAGTTCTCTGTTTTCAGCAGCCACAATGGTGCTTCAATACCTGGCCAATGAATTGCAGGTGGCCTCCATGGTCTTTTGGACCTTCGGCGATGTGTCCAGACCCAATTGGAACGAGCTGTTGATCCTTCTGGTGGTTACAGGAATCGCCGCCATCCTGTTCAAGACCATGGCATGGGACATGAACGCGTTGTTGCTCGACGAGGAAGAGGCCCGGTCCCTGGGAGTGAATGTGACTCGATTGAGGTTGCAGGGTATGTTTCTGGCTTCACTTATGGCAGCTGTCATCACGGCCTTTATGGGCGTGATCGGTTTTGTGGGGCTTCTTGGGCCGCACATGGCTCGACGTTTTCTCGGCGAAGACCACGTTTTGTTGCTTTGGGGCTCGGCCTTCATGGGTGCGGTATTACTGCTGGTTGCCGATACCCTGACGCGTGCCGTCCTGAGCCCGTTTGTACTGCCTGTGGGCACTGTTACCTCTTTTCTGGGAGCACCGCTTTTTCTGTACCTGCTCATTCGGCGAAGAGAGTCGTGATGCTTGAAGTTAAAGGGCTTTCTGTCTGCTATGGCTCAAGGCCTGTGCTTACGAATGTGGAGTTTTCCGTGCCTTCGGGTTGTCTGCTTTCTGTGTTGGGCAATAACGGCGCGGGCAAAACCACCTTGCTCAAGGCTATAATCGGGCTTGTAAGACGTAAGACAGGGCTGATTCGGTTAAATGGCATGGGGCTTTCCAATCTCTCGCATCGGGAGTCCGCCAGGATATTTGCATACGTGGCGCAGACTCCGAGGCGGTGCGGTCTTTCAGTATTCGAATCCATTTTGTTGGGCAGACGTCCTCATATGAGCGGAAGGCCTTCTGCAAAAGACTATAGAGTCGTTGAAGATGCCTTGACCTGCATGGGTCTGAACGATCTGGCCTTTCAGCGGCTGGACTGCATAAGCGGCGGCGAGTTGCAGAAGGCTGCCATTGCGCGCGCTCTGGCCCAGGAACCGCAGGTGCTTTTGCTGGATGAGCCCATCAGTAATCTGGATATGCGAAATCAGATGGAAGTGGAGACATCGCTTTGTAACTTGGCTGAAACTCGAGGTCTGATGGTGATTCAGATATTGCACGACCTCGACATGGCGATGCGCTTTTCAAACCGTTTTTTGTTTCTCAAGCACGGCCGGATTCATGCCATGGGCGGCAGAGAGATTGTGACCGAGGATGTAATTTATGATATCTACGGAGTACATGCCAGGATATCAGAGGTGCACGGCATACCGGTTGTAGTGGTTATATAACACGCTTTCTGTGATTCCCTCGGCTGCTTAAATGAATCATTTTCAGGATTTCGACAAAATGGTCGGAATAAAACCGTGTTTGTCGAGACGCCAGGACAGTGATTGAGTATAACTACTTGTATTTTTAAGAATATTTTTTTGGCATCTTTTTTGAAATAACCAATGGCGAAGTTAGTAATCCAAAAACAGAAAGGAGCATTACGATGAAAAGGCAGTTAGTTACAACCTTGTTTTTAGTGGTAGGTCTTTTGGCCACGGTTGCAGCATGGGCCGGCCCTGGTAGAGGTATGATGGGCGGTGGTATGGGCGCTATGGATGGCACAGGCCCCATAGCCAATATCTTGAACGGTACGCCAGTCACTGTGAACGGGACAGTAGCCCTTCTCGGCCCCTATGGCCAGGGTTTGCAGGTGGATCAAAACGGCCAGAAGGTCACTGTGTATGGCATAGGTCCTGCCTGGTTCTGGAGTGCAAGCAACATTCCTGCCCTTCAGGTGGGTGATGCGGTTTCCATAGATGCCCGTGAGGTGACCCTTTGGGATGGCAGCAAACGCCTGGTGGCCATGAGCATCGTCTCCAACGGTAAGACACTTCAGCTCAGGGATACAAGCACAGGCCTTCCCCTCTGGAGAAAGGCCGGTAAGGGTGGCTGCCCCAATTGTGCATCCGGTATGCCATGCCCCAATTGTCCCATGCAGCAATCGACCAACTAATTTATAACCTCCCTTAACCCAATCTCAACTTAACTCTCTCCTCTCCCCAGCAGGCGGTTTTCCTCGAGAAGGCCGCCTTTTTTTATCTCCTTTGCGGCTTGGAAATAAGATTTCAGTCTGTCGTTCCTATGAATTATTCTTCGCCATGCTGTATTTCAAATTCATATGAGTCTATTGACTTGCCTGTCCACTCCATTAAGATAAACGATAAACAACCATTCGCTTAGAGGTAATCAGAATGAATCCAGTTCAAAAACGTTTACTGGCTATTATCGTCGTTGCACTCATCTTCGCTTCATTTTTCTATTATTTAAGGCAAAAAGAAGAAAAAAACGGCAATGACCTAATTTTATACGGTCATGTGGACATTCGGCAGGTAAATCTCGCCTTCAATGCCACGGGCCGCATCGAGCAGATTCATGTTCAGGAGGGTGATATAGTCAAAGAAGGTCAGCTTTTGGCGGAATTGGACAGAGAGCGTTATGATGCCAATGTCAAGCGTATCAAGGCACAGGTGGAGGCGCAGAGGGCTGTGCTCGCAGCCCTTCAGTCAGGGACTCGCAGGCAGCAGATAGAGGAGGCCAGGGCATCTGTCAGAAAGGCTGAGGCGTTGCTGCAAAACACAGAACGGGAGTATTTGAGACTCAAGGCCCTTTTGAATGGCAATGCGATCTCTAAACAGGCCTTCGATAATGCTGAAACTGCATATATTGTTGCACAACACGATTTGAAGGCAGCGCAAGAGGCCCTTTCCCTTGCAATAGAGGGTCCGCGCAAGGAGGATATAGAGGCAGCCAGGGCCACTTTGGTTTCCTATGAAGCCGCGCTGGAATATGCCGTAAAGGAGATGCAGGACAGCCTACTTTATGCCCCTGCAAACGGCGTAGTGGAGAATCGTCTTTTGGAGCCAGGCGACATGGCTGGTCCGAATGTCCCTGTCATCACCCTGGCCCTGATGAATCCTTTGTGGGTTCGTTGTTACGTGGATGAGCCCTATCTTGGCAAGATACACTCAGGCATGAAGGCACAAATCGTTTCCGATAGCTTTCCAGGCAAGAGTTATGAGGGTTGGATAGGCTATATCTCTCCCACAGCGGAATTTACGCCCAAGCCGGTTGAGACCACTGAGCTGCGCACCAAACTGGTTTATCAGGTCCGTGTCTTTGTGAAGAATGACAACAACGAATTGCGGCTTGGCATGCCTGTAACTGTAAGAATCGATACGCAAGCGCAAGGCAAATAAGCCGTGTCTAATGCCATCGAGATTCAGAATCTCAGCAAGTCGTTTGGCGTCGGGAAAACGGTAATTCCAGCCTTGAACGGCTTGAATCTTTTGGTCAAAGAGGGGACCGTAACCGCTCTCGTAGGGCCTGACGGCGCAGGTAAGACCACCCTTATGCGGCTCATCATGGGGCTTATGCTGCCCGATTCTGGAGAAATCACAGTCTTTGGACATAATGTGCTCAAAGAAGCGGCAATGGTTCAGGATATGGCGGGTTATATGCCTCAACGCTTCGGGCTTTATGAAGACCTGACGGTTATGGAAAATATGAAGCTTTACGGCGAGCTCAAAGGCCTTTCAAAACAGGGCAGGGCCAATCGTTACAGAATGCTGTTTCGTATGTCAGGGCTTGAGCCTTTTACAGACCGCATGTCTGGAAAGCTCTCCGGTGGCATGAAGCAGAAGCTCGGGCTGATCTGCACATTACTCAGCAGCCCCAGGCTGCTTATACTCGATGAACCGACTGTGGGCGTGGATCCCCTTTCCAGGCGTGAGCTTTGGAATATCATTGGAAACGCTGTTAAAGACGAAGGAGTGACCGTTTTGGTGAGCACCGCCTATTTGGACGAGGCGGAACGTTGCGATCAGGTCATTCTTCTTGATAAAGGCAATGTTGTGGCCCAGGGTGACCCTGCTGAATTTTTGAAGCCCCTTAGGGGACGCACCTTTTTTGTGACAGCGCAGGACCGTTCACGCAGGGAGCTTGCCGTTGAGTTGCATGGCTTGCCTCATGTGCTGGATACCGTGCTTCAGTCCAACGGTGTGCGGGTCATCTTTGAAAACGGAGTGCCGGAAGTCCCTGGTGGTATGCGCTGGGAACCGGTTCCCCCGCGTTTTGAAGATGCCTTTGTGACGTTGCTTGCAAAGGAACAGCCTGTAGTTGGCTCACCGACTCCTAATCGGCACATACTTGTCAGAGACAGTAAAACTGACATAAATGAGGAAGAAGTCATAGTGGTCAGGGACCTGGAAAAATGGTTCGGTGACTTCTGTGCTGTGAATAAAGTGAGTTTTACAGTGAAACGAGGGGAGATATTTGGGTTGTTGGGGGCAAACGGCGCAGGAAAGTCCACAACCTTTCGCATGCTCTGTGGGTTGCTGCCTGCTACAAGAGGCGTGCTTCAGGTGGCGGGTGAAAATCTGCTTCATGCATCTTCAAAGGCACGAGCAAAAATCGGTTATATGGCCCAGCGTTTTTCCCTCTATGCCACATTGACAGTTCTGCAGAACCTTCGTTTCTTTGCCGGAGCTTACGGGCTTACGGGCAAAAAAAGGGATGAACGTATTCAGTGGGCGCTGGCTGAGTTCGAGCTGGAGCCGTTTCAGAATCTCACATCATTAGCGCTTTCCTTGGGTTATAAACAGAGGCTTGCACTGGCTGCCGCCCTTATGCACGAACCAGAGATACTTTTTCTGGATGAGCCTACTTCAGGTGTTGATCCCCTGGCAAGACGTGAGTTCTGGCGTGAGATCAACAGACTCGCTCAGACCGGCGTGACCGTACTGGTCACCACACATTTTATGGAAGAGGCTGAATACTGCGATCGCCTGGTCATCATGTCTCGCGGAGAGGTATTGGTTCAGGGAGAACCGGAAATGCTCAAGACACAACACGGTATGGCCAGCATCGAAGACATGTTTGTAAGCCTCCTTGAGCAGAGGGAGGACCGCTCATGAGTTTTTCTCTTCGTCGAATTCGCTCTCTTGTGCGCAAGGAATTTATGCAGATCATCAGGGATCCTTCCAGTATAGCCATAGCCATTGTGCAGCCCATGTTTCTGTTGTTCATATTTGGATATGGAATTTCATTGGATGCAAGTCATGTTCCTGTTGCCTGTGTAACGGAGTCAAACGGACTCGAGGCCCGAGAATTTTTGAGAGGGCTTTATCAATCTCAGTATTTCGATCCGCGCACCTATGGTTCCATGGCGGAGGCGGAACAGGCCATGATTCATGGCGATGTCATGGCGATTCTCTGGCTCAAGTCCGATTTCGAGCGGCAGGTTGCGACCCATAACGGCAGAATAGAGGCCATTGTGAATGGCGTGGATGCCAATACCGCAAGGCTGGTGCAGGGTTATCTCATCGGTAACTGGTGGCAGTGGCTTGCAAGGCATGCAGGGGCCGTCGGCCTGAAGCTGGAACCCCGTATCTGGTTCAATGCCGAGGTGCGCAGCCGGAATTATCTGCTTCCAGGCATCATAGCCGTGATCATGACTCTGACAGGCACCCTGCTCACAGCCATGGTGGTGGCTCGAGAGTGGGAGCGCGGCACTATGGAGGCCCTGCTCTCCACGCCGGTGACTATAGGTGAGGTGATTATCGGCAAGGTTATTCCCTATTTCATTCTGGGCATGGCAGGAATGGGGCTTTCGGTTATGACCGCCCGATGGCTGTTTCAGGTGCCTCTTGTGGGTTCCCACTGGCTTCTTTTGGTGGTTTCTTGTGTTTATATGCTCGCAGCCCTGGGCATGGGGCTTTTCATCTCATCCTTTGCTCGAAATCAGTTCATAGCGGGTCAATTGGCCATAATTACTACATATCTTCCGGCATTCATGCTTTCGGGTTTTATCTTCGATATTCATAGCATGCCCACTGTAATTCAATGGCTTACTCATATCATTCCTGCCCGATACTTCGTTACCATACTCCAGACCCTGTTTCTGGCAGGTGATGTGTATGGCATTGTCGTAAAAAATGCTATATTTATGTCCTTGCTTGGGGCTTTCTTTATGCTGCTCGTGGCGCGTAACAGCCGGAAGAGGTTGGATTGACCATGTTGACACATATCATCGCCCTGATCATCAAGGAATTTCTGGCTATTTTACGGGACAGAAAGGCACGCATCACGCTTATCGGACCGCCCATAGCACAACTCATTATCTTCGGCTATGCAGCTACCTTTGATCTCAAGGATGTGCCTTATGCGGTTTATGACGAGGATCACAGCCTTGCTTCAAGAGAGCTCCTCGCCCGTTTCGAAGGCGCCAAGGCCTTTCGCAGGGTGGCGGTGATTCAAAGGGAGGACGCTGTCCGAGGGCTTATAGATACGCAGCAGGCGCTGCTGGTACTGCATGTTCCACAGCAGTTTCAGAGCAGGCTTGTCACCGCCAAAAGTGCGCCTTTTCAGGTAATTATCGACGGCAGAAACTCAAACACAGCCATGCTGGCCTTGAATTATGTAAATGAGATCACCGCCGGCTTCAGTGCGGATATGGCAAGGCGCAGCGGCATTGCAGGGCCTGCCGCAGAGTTGGTGGTGCGCTCATGGTATAATCCCAATCTCGAGAGTCGCTGGTTCATAGTGCCAGGTATCGTCGGATTGCTGACCATGGTGGTGACTTTGATGGTCACAGCCCTGTCCATTGCCCGTGAGCGCGAGGCAGGGACATTCGATCAGCTTCTGGTCACTCCCATGAATCCCTTTGAGATACTCGTGGGCAAGACGGTGCCTGGTCTGGTGATCGGTCTTTTTGAGGGCAGCATCATCGTGTTGCTTACGGTATTCTGGTTCGATGTGCCTTTGCGAGGCAGTGTGTTCGCCCTGTATGTTGGTCTTCTGCTCTTCAGTCTGTCCGTAATTGGAGTAGGGCTTATGATTTCCGCCATCTCCGCCACACAGCAACAGGGGCTGCTGGGTGCCTTTCTGTTTATGGTTCCTGCAGTCACACTTTCAGGCTTTGCTACACCCATCGCAAATATGCCTGAAATCATTCAGATATTCACCTTACTCAATCCATTTCGCTATTTTCTTGTGGTAGTGCGAAAGGTGTTCCTGGAGGGCGCAGGCGTTGAGCTGCTGACGAGTCAGTATATGTGCATGGCTGCTATTGGTGTGGTGACCTTGTTTGCCGCGGCTATGATGTTCAGAAGGCGGATGTATTGAGGGGGTTATTGGGATTGATTGACAGCAGGGTGCTTTTATGATTTTTATAAAATTTATTAGGATAACAATAAAAATTTTAGAATAGTATTAGTTATTTTTTCATCATACTACTTGTATCATGCCCAAAATGGAATAATCTCTGACTTGAAAATTGTAGAAATTTGTCGGGACATTATACCGGCTTAAAAAACTTCAAAAAGGCATTCAGATTCGTCATGGGGTGTGGTGGGCAGCCAGGTATGTATAAATCAATGGGAACCAGTGTCTCCAGAGGTATTATTTCGAAGCTTCCTCTGAATGGCCCGCCTGAGATGGCGCAACAGCCAGCTGCTATCACGATCTTGGGTTCGGGCACTGCATCGTATGTGCGCAGCAGGGCCTCTCTCATGTTACGGGTCACAGGGCCTGTGACGTGTATGCCGTCTGCATGGCGGGGTGAGGCAACGAAGTTTATGCCGAAGCGGGAGAGATCGAAAAACGGGGTGTTGAGCACATTGGTGTCCGCCTCGCAGGCGTTGCAGCCGCCTGCAGAGACCTGGCGAAGCTGAACTGATCTCCCGAATAGATTTTGAATCTCTTTTCTTTTAGGGCCATCGAGTGGAGGCATGGTTCCTGCTGTGATGAGATATTCTCGTCTGGTGGCGGCCATGGCGAATTCATTGGTGAAGCGCACGAATTCACCGCATGAGATGGATTCACAGAGTCCGCAAAAGACACATCTTCCCAGGTCGATGAGTTTGTTTTTCGCATCTATGGCCTTCTGAGGGCAGAGAGATGCGCATTTTTGAGCCATTTCATCGCTGCATTGTGTATTGACTTTAGGTAACCCCTTGAAATTTTTATGCAGTGTAATGGGTTTTGAAGGATATGCACTGGTTTTGTAGCCTTGATGCAGTCTTGTCTTGATTATCTTGAGCATAGCGGTCTCCTATAGATCGAACCCGCAGTAGGAGAGGTTGAAGCTCTTGTTGTTGAGTGGAAAGTCCGATATCTCCTCGTTTCGAAGTGCCATAGCGAGCCCTGTCCAGTTGTGAAACGACGGGTCTTTTATCTTGTAGCGCAGAATTTTGCCTTTGGAGTCTGTAAGCACGCAGTGCGAAAGCTCACCTCGCCAGGCCTCGTTTAGAGTGGTGACACAAGAACTGGAGGCCAATGAAACTTCACCTGTCCAGATTACAGGGGTTGTGTGCACAGGGCCTTGAGACAAAAGCATCTCTATGATGTCCAAGGAGTGCAAAATCTCTTCGAAGCGCACCCATGCCCTGGAAAAGACACCGCCATGCGTGCGGGTGTGTGTGCAGCCCGGAATTTGGTGGTATTTTTCCGTTGGGAATGCCTGTCTTGCATCGTAATCCATCCCTGATGCCCTACCGGCCACACCAACCAATGGTATCTCACGGCTTACAACCCCGCAGCCGTCAAAACGGGCCTGCACCGTATGGGCTGAAAAGAGCAGGTCGCCCACCTCTTTTATCTCCGGTCTGAGTTCTTGAATCTTGCTTAAAATGAAGGTCCTTGAGTCTTCGTTCAGACCAGCCGTTACACCGCCCGGTCGTATCAGATTTTTGCCGAATCGGTTGCCGGCCATGACCAGGAGCAGGTTCAAGAATTCTCCGCGAATGCGTCCGAAGTATGCTGCACTCGAGTTGAATGCCACATCCCCGCTCAGTGCGCCCAAGTCTCCCACGTGATTGGCTATACGCTCCAGCTCCAGTGCAACGGTGCGCAGCGTCTTTGCGCCATCATCAGGAGCCAGATTCAGCAGCGCCTCCATGGCCTGACTGAAGCAGAGGGCATTTCCCACCGCTGTATCCCCTGCAATACCCTCTATGATAACTGGAAGTCGAACGAGCGGCACAGATGTAAGCAGAGGCTCTACGCCTCTATGCTGGTATCCCAGTTGAATCTCCAGATGCAGCACTCTTTCTCCGATACACTGAAAGCGAAAATGGCCTGGCTCAATGATGCCTGCATGCACAGGACCTACGCCCACCTCGTGAATCTCCTCGCCATCCACCTGAAAATATGAATAATTGCCTGGAATGTCTTCGTTATAATCGTTTCCAAATACATCTTTTACTCCACGCCAGTTGGCATGGTAGCGTACCGGTTTGAGCCATGGATGATTTTTCGGCAAAAGGCCGAACTGCTCCGCTATCTCTCGTTCGAAGAGCTGAAAACGCGTGTCTTGACGGCTTAGAGAATCAAAGGACTCCGGACTGGTGGTTTGAATGGCAAGTAGTTCATTATTTTTTCGCATTATTGCCATGAGCTGCACCGTGCCTTCTTCCTCATAGCTGAAGAAGTCTCTGGAAGGGGCGTTGAAACCCATCATCAAGGTCTCCTCTATTTCAGGGTCCTCCTGATAGGCAAAGAACTGAACCACATATGCGCCTTTGAATGCCAGCTTCAAGAGACGATCGCGGAATTCGGAAAAATGCACATACGGCACCTGTATTCGCTTAAAGGGCCTTCCGTTTTGAATGTTCAGAAAATCAGCCATGAATAAGGCCTCCAATGCTGTTCACTGCCAGGGTTATTGCGTCATGGATGTCTTGAGGCAGATAAACGGTCAGTAAAACGGATGTGGCCATGAGCGTGTAGATGGGGATTACCATGCGCCATTTTTCCTGAACCAGTATCTCCCCTGTAAAATTCCCAAAAGAGATGCGAATAACGGCCTTGGCTGCACCTGCAAAGACCAGGGCGAGACTCAACAAAAAGATGCCTGCCTGAAGGTATGCCTGTTGTTGCAATGTCCCGAATATGATGAAGAGTTCGCTCAAAAAGATGCCAAACGGCGGAAAACCCGAGATACCTGCAAAGCCTGAGATAAATGAAGCAAAGGTGCGCGGCATATAGCGGGGCATTCTGCCTGTTTCTCGAATCTTCTTGGTGCCGAAGCCCAAAAGCATGTTGCCTGATGACAAAAACAAAGAGGATTTGAGCAGTGCATGATGAATCAGGTGTAACATGGCACCATAGGCCGCAAGCCCTCCGATGCCGATTCCAAAGGCGATTACCCCCATGTTTTCAATGCTGGAATATGCCAGAAGACGCTTGTAGTTGTCCTGCTGTATCATGAATACCGCTGCGATGAGAATGGAAAACAGGCCGAACCAGCTGAGAAGCTGGCTGGAATACCATTGCATTCCAGAGGCTACCAGCAGACTGTGGGTTTTTAGAATGCCAAGAAAGGCGCAGTTCAGAAGGGCACCTGAAAGCAGGGCGGATACAGGACTGGGCGCCTCGCTGTGCGCATCAGGCAGCCAGGTATGCATGGGTGCAAGCCCCATTTTGGTGCCATATCCGATGAGTGTAAAGATGAAACCCGCCTTGAGCCAGGTGAGTTCCACGCCCTTTGCTGTCTTCAACAGGTTATGAAAGGTCATGGAGGTATTTGAGTCGCCGCTGTTTATGGCCATCAGCGTGAAAAACACGCCCAGAAGGGCCAGGGCGATACCAACGGAGCAGATGAGCACATATTTCCATGTAGCCTCCAAGGCCTCCTTGGAACGGTGTAAAAATATGAGAGGCGCGCTCATGAGCGTTGTGGCCTCTATGGCTATCCACAAGACAATTATGTGGTCTGTCACGCAGGCCATGCTCATGGCGGCCAAAAAAAGCAGAAGACATGCCGAAAACACGGGTTCGTTGTGCATTTCTGTTTCAGCCATGTATGAAACCGTGTAGATGGCCACCATCAGATAGAGAAAAGAGGTGACCAGCAGCACGATATTCCCTTCAGGCGTGGTCTGAAAGTAATCGGGCCAGAGGGCCGGCACACCTTTGAAACAGATGATGCCTGTAATGCCCAGATGTATCAGTCCTGCTGCTATTAGAACGATGCGGCTTATGGTTCTGGGCAGAAAGAGGGTAAAAATGCCGGCAAGTGCAGTGAATATGAAGACGAGTTCCAGCATGTGCTACCCCTTTAATTCCTGCAAAAACATGGTGTCTGCGTCATCAAAGGAACGGCTTATTCTGTGTACTATGATGCCCATCACCATAACGCCTACTAAAATGTCCAGAAGTATGCCGAATTCCACTACAAATTGCGTATGAGCCTCTTGCGCCAGTGTGGAGCCAGCCAGATAGATGCCGTTTTCCATAATGAGATATCCTGTTGCCTGAGTAAGGGCCTTTCGACGGGCTATGAGCAGAAAGAGGCCGGAGGAAATGGTGGTAAAGGCCGCGGGCAAGAGCAGGGGGTGTATGTCTCCTGATGCCAGTTGCATGTTATGGCTTATAAAGGTGGCCAGAAGCATCAGCACAAGGCCTGTCAGAATGGATGCGTGATAGCCGATAAGGGGGTCCAGTTCCATTTTGGCGGCCACTTTTTGGCTTGCAAACCAGAGCAGTCCGGGCATCACTCCAGCTTTTATGGTAATGAACACCAGAAGAAAAAGTATGTCCAGCGAGGATGCCCTGTCAGCACGCTCCAACAGAAACGGCACCAGAGAGACCAGTATGCCCTGAAAGGCCATGATGCGAATGAGTTCCTGAATACGGCTGCTTCCAAGGGCCATAAGCACCGAAAGCAGGATCAAGACCAGGGAGATATCGGTTAAATGCAGCATACTACATCTCCAAAACAAGAATGACGGCAAAAAAGGCCAGGGCAAAGGATGTGAGGATAAATTTTGGCACCAATTTCATGCGGAACCTGGCCGTGATAGACTCCACTATGCCTGCCGAAAGATAAATGGCGGTTAGGGTAGCCAAAAATGCTGGTATGGCCATAATGGGTGAAAGATTTGGTAAAAGCAGGTCTGCTATGAGGGTGGCATAAAAAAAGAGCTTGAGCCAACTTCCCATCTCTATAAAAGCCAGGTCAGGGCCGCTGTGGTCCAATATCATGACCTCGTGTATCATGGTGAGTTCCAGGTGCGTGGCTGGGTCGTCCACAGGTACACGGGAATTTTCGGCCAAAAGCACTATAAATAGGGCTATAGCAATGAGAATGAGTATGGCGCCTTCGGGTCTCCAGATGTTGATGGCGTCAGTTCCTGTAAAATAACCGGTCAGGCTCAGCGTGCCGTTTAGTTTGTAAAAGAGCATCAGCACCGTAAAGAGTGTGGCTTCACACAGAAACGAGAAGTATGCCTCACGGGCCGCTCCCATACCCTCAAAGGGAGAGGCCGTGTCCAATGCGGCTATAATCAAAAAGAATCTTGCGATTCCAAAGAGATACAGCACCAGAATGACGTCTCCTGAAAAGGAAATGAGAGATGGTGCTTTTGCTATGGGCAAAAAGAGAATTGCAATGACCGAGACAGCCAAAGAGATAACGGGCATCGTGCGAAACACAAAGGTGGTGGATTCGCTGTAAACAGAGCCTTTTTTAAGGAGTTTGACAAGAGTGTAGTAGTTGATGAGAAGCGGCGGGCCCTGCTTTCCCACCAAAAAGGCCTTGGTCTTGGTGATTATGGCAGAAAGAAGCGGAGTAATGGCTATTGACAGAATGCAAAGCAGAATAGACGTGAGCACTCGCATCACCTCCAAAGCCATGTGGCTACAAGCAGAATCAGAATGGCCAATACTATATAACCTATATAGACCTGAAGGCTTCCCTGCTGTATCCAGCGCAGGGAACGCATGAATCTCACGGTAGGTATGGCGATGCGCTGTACAGCGAAGGTCTCGGCTATGTCCGAGATGAAAGAGTGATAACGCGCCTTTGTTGGAAAGACGCCGGCCGGCTCTCGAATTTCCTCGTGAACAGGGGCAAACGGCCTAAAAAACTCCAGAATGGAGGCTGCAAAGGATGAACCTGTGTATTGGATTCGGGCGCTGGCCTTTGTGTAACCACATCCCCATGTGCAGGTGAAAGACAGGGGTTTGTTTTTATATGCAAGGGTTCTCAACCACCAGAACAGGGCGCACGAAAGGGCAAACAGAACCGCTCCCCATGAGATATAAAGACTTGTCTTCATCATGGTTTGATACTGTAAAAGGGCTGTGATAGGCTGGGTTTTCAGGCCAGTGGCCAGAGAGTTTGCGGCTAAAAGGGCAGGTCTTGCAAATATCGTGGGCAGAAAGCCTATAGCCAGACACAGGGTGGCCAGAAACTGCATGGCATATCGCATGGAGGGAGAGGCCTCATGGGCGTGTCTGGCATTCGGTGTGCGTGGTTCTCCCAAAAAGACTATGCCTATTACTTTTGTAAAACATCCCACTGCCAGGCCGCCTATGACCGCCAGACTGATAACTGCCAAAAGCGTCAGAAGAAAGTCGGTATCAGAAAGCGTCCTTGACTGAAATGCGGCATTGTAGATGAAAAATTCGCTTACAAAGCCGTTTAGAGGAGGCAGACCGCAGATGGCGATGGAGCCAACAAGAAATGTGATGCCTGTGATACGCATCCGTTTCATTAGACCGCCAAGTCTGTCGATTGCAAGTGTGCCTGCGCCATGAGATACGCTTCCAGCGCCCATGAATAGCAGGGCCTTGAAAATGGCATGGTTTAGAACATGCATGAGGCCGCCGGTAAAGCCAAGGAAGGCCATGGTCTGGTTGCCGAGCGACGCCCCTGTCATGCCGAGGCCGATACCTATGAGGATAATCCCAATATTTTCGATACTATGATAGGCCAACAGCCGTTTCAGATTGTGTTGCCCCATTGCGTATAAGACGCCGAGTATACCTGAGACGATTCCGAAGCCGAGGATGGTCCTGCCGAATACGATCGAATTCGGGCCCATCGCTACGTATAGTCTCAGTATGCCGTAGATGCCCATCTTGATCATGACACCCGACATGATCGCCGAGACATGGCTTGGAGCTGCAGGGTGTGCATGAGGTAGCCAGATGTGCAGAGGAAAGACGCCAGCTTTGGATGCAAAGCCTATGAATGCCAGAAGGAATACGAGAAGTTTAGTGGATTCAGGCAGTGTTGCGCCGGAGGTGAGGCTGAAAGAGCCGGTCAGACTGTGTAACAGAGCGAATGCCGCAAAGATGAACAGTGCCCCTGCCTGAGTGAAGATGAAATAGATATAAGCAGCGTGTCTCGTTTCCTTTTGTTCGTAGTCATAGACCACAAGAAAACAGGAAGAGATGGACATGAGTTCCCAGGCCAGAAGAAATGTGATCATGTCGTGTGCAATCACCACCAGTGCCATGGCACTTGCCAGAATGCCCAATAGCGCCTGATTTATGAGGGTGCGCAGCCTTTTTTCGGTTTCATTCAGATAGTGAAAACCATAGACGGCCGATGCAGCTGTTATGAGAAAGATGGTCAGGAGGAAGAAGGCCGAAAGCCTGTCTATGGAGATGGAAAAGATCAGGATGTGTTGCCAGTTCCATGTGATGCTTTGAATGGTTTCGGCATTTAATGTGTGCCATACACTCCACAGTCCCATGATACAGCCCAGAAGAATACCGGCTGTACCGAGTTTTTTCGCAGTATCTGGTTGTTTGTAAAAGGCTATGGCAGCAACAGGAACGGTGGACAGAAGAAGGATGGAAAGAAAGATGGTCTGCATGGCGTGTCTCAGGGATGTATGATGCAGAAACAGGTATGGTTTTCAGGCTGCTCCGTCCATACCAAATGGCATGCCATTTGGTATGAATAAAAAACCGATGCCGTCAACAGATAGTGATTCCCTATCGCAAGGGCGATATTTCTTGAAGTTAATGAGTGCATTCCGTTCAAAGACCAAGAAAAAATGAATGCGCTTATATAAGCCGGCTCGTTGAGTGTGTCAAGATGTCAATGGTGAATTTTACATCATTGATGTTGAATTAAGGCAGATAGGGGAAAACATTTGCAGCGGCATGGTGTACCGTGTCCCTGTAAAGAAAGGTTCATTACAGATATCGAATGTCGTATTGTTCCAGATGAAAATCCTGTTGAGGCAGAATGGCTATCTCCATTTCCATGGCATGCTCCAGGTGTTCTACGTGATGGGATTCCTCCTTCAGGAGCAGTTCTCCTAATTTGGGGTGGACCAGGAGTTCAATGCGTCTGGCATGGCTGTAACCGGCTTCTCTTTGAATCTTTCTGAATATCTCATAGCAGATGGTGCGTTTGGACTTGAGCCAGCCCTTGCCCTCGCAATAGAAGCATTTGTCGCACAGAATGGACTGCAATCCTTCACGATTTCGCTTGCGGGTCATTTGAATGAGGCCCATTTCAGACATCTTCAGAATATTGGTCTTGCATTTGTCCTTTTTTAGGGCCTCTTTGAGGGTATTGAAGACATCCTCACGATTTACGGCGCTTTCCATGTCGATGAAGTCTATAACGATCAATCCGCCTATGTTTCTTAGCCGCAGTTGATATGCTATCTCCTTGGCCGCTTCCAGATTGGTTTTGAGAATGGTGTCTTCGAGATTGCGTTTTCCAACGAATTTACCGGTGTTGACATCTATGACCGTCAAGGCCTCTGTGGTCTCCATTACGATGTAACCACCCGATTTAAGCCATATCTTCTCTCCCAGGGATCTGGCCATCTCCACCTCTATGCCATAGGCGTCGAAGATGGGCATGGGTTGTTTATACAGTTCGATACGGGATTTGAGCTGAGGGGCAAAGGTGTCTACAAAGCCCAAAATACGATGGTAGGCGTCTTCGGAATCCACCACTACCCTGTGCACGTCTCCTGAAAGCAGGTCCCTGATGGCTCGTAGGGTGATATCCAGGTCTTCATATACCAGGCTTGGTATGGGCATGTTCTGCGCCCTGTATTGAATGTTTGCCCAGAGCTGGACCAGAAAATCCATCTCCGCCTGAATCTCTTCGGCCCTGAGACCCTCACAGGCCGTGCGGGAGATGAAACCGATACCTTTTGGACGAAGGCTTTCTATGAGATCACGCAGTCGTTTTCGCTCGGTCTCATCGGTGATGCGATGTGATATACCCACCTGGTCGATGGTGGGCATGAGGACGAGATGCCTGCCTGGAATGGATATGTGTGAGGTGAGTCTTGCTCCTTTGGAGCCGATGGGTTCCTTGGTGACCTGCACCAGTATTTCCTGGCCGTCAAAGAGCAGGTCTTCTATGCGAAAGGCAGGGGCGATCTGAGGAGAAAAGCTGTCGTCTTCATTGGAGGCGTTTTCTTCCTCACAGCAGCCTTTCTTTAGAAGGGTTTCGAATTCCGAGATATGGTCATAGACATCGGAGATATAAATAAAGCCGGTTCGGTTTAGACCGATCTCCACAAATGCAGCCTGCATGCCAGGTAGCACACGTACTACACGGCCCTTGTAGATATTTCCTACATACCCACGTTCCGCCTTGCGCTCCACATGGAATTCCACTACGGAACCGTTTTCCAATAGGGCGATGCGGGTTTCCCATGGGGCTGTATTTATGATGAGTTCCGATGGCATGTGTAAACAATATATGATTTGTTCATGAGATACAAGACGGCAGGATTTTCAATGTTGTTTTTTCCAGCCCTTTTCTTTCCCTCGCAGTAGACGCTGTATATTGTCGCGATGTTTCCACCAGACCAGTGCGGCTATGGTCCATGTGGCAATGGAGACAGGAAGGGATGGTAGGAAAAACATCTGAAGCAAGGGCATGACGAGCGCAGCCGTGAGGGAGCCTGCTGATACGAAGCCTGTCCGCCACACGACGATGATAAAGGACAACAGGGCGATTGCCAGTGCCTGCGGACAGATTGCCAGAAATACTCCGGCCGCTGTGGCCACACCCTTACCCCCCTGAAAACGCAAGAATATTGAGTAGCAGTGTCCCAAAAACGCACACAGGGCGGTGGCTGAAAGAATCGATTCGAAATTTTCTTGGCCCTGGAGAAGATTGGCGGAGATTATGACCGGCAGCCAGCCCTTCAATACGTCCAGACTCAATGTGAGAATGCCCAATTTTCTGCCCAGTGTGCGCGTGACATTGGTGGCCCCGATGTTGCCGCTGCCGTGTTTTCTGATATCCGTGCCCATGGCCTTGCCTATGAGCAGACCAAAGGGAATGGATCCCAGCAAATATGCCCCGACACAGAATAAAATCCGTTGCAACCAGTCCATGGGGCCATTTAATATGGATGAAAATAAAAATCAAGCGGTAAGGAAGATTATGGCAGAAAACAGGAATGCCCTCGATGAATTGACGGATTTTTTAGGTGTTGAGTCGGAGTACACTGATATCTTCGGGCAAAGACACGAGGCATCTTTAAGAGCGAAAGAGGCGGTCGTCAGGGCTATGACCGGCAGAAAGGTTCTACAGAACCCCCATGACGTTCTGATGGAATTGCTCGAAGACCATGCAACACGAGTGGTTGAACCTGTGAATGTGGTTGAACTCGGTCAACCTGTAGAGATAGCCTTGATTTTGCGATTGGAATATGAAAACGATACAGCGCATTGGCTGCTTCATGCCGAAGACGGTCAGAAATATCAAGGCACTGCAAGACTGGTTCGGCAGGAAAAATCAGTGAGGTCATGTGCCAAGGGTTATGGTCTCTATCGCTGCCTCCTCTCCATCTTGCCTGCATTGGGTTACCATAACCTGGAGTTGACTCTGAAAGGTTATGATCATTCTCTGATCACATTCCTCATTGTAACGCCTTCGGCGTGTTACCTTCCTGCATCGGACAAGAGATTCTGGGGAATATCCGCACAGGTCTATGCCCAGAGAAGCCTGCGGAACTGGGGGATGGGCGACCTCTCCGATGTGGTTTCTCTTGTGGAAATGACGGCAACTGCCGGTGCTGGGTTTCTGGGTGTGAATCCCATGTGTAGTCTGTTTTATGCAAGGCCCGAACACATCAGCCCTTACAGCCCTTCGAGCCGTTTCTTTTTTCAATATCTGTATCTTGACATTCCTGCCATACCCGAGTTCTTCGAGTGCGCCGCTGCACGAGAGTTGTTTGAAAGCGAGGAGTTTCAGACAAGGCTTCGCGCTGTGCGTTCCTTAGAGTTCGTGGATTACCTGCAAGTGGCTGCTGCAAAAAAACAGGTGTTGGAGTTGCTATATGACCATTTCGTGTTGAGACATTTATATGAAAATACGAATATGGCTATGGAGTTCAGGTCGTTTCAGCGGCAGGGAGGTGAGAAGTTGTATAACTTTGGTGTGTTCGAGGCGCTGCATGAGCATTTTTTATCGGTCGATTCAAATAATTGGGGCTGGCCTGTGTGGCCGGGGTCATTTCGCGACAGGAAAAGTCAGGCTGTGGCCGCGTTTTCGAAAGAACACAAGAAACGCGTGGAATTTTTTCAATATCTTCAATGGCGGCTTCACCTCCAGTTGAGCGGTCTGAGAGCCGTGACCGATGCCTTGTCAATGGAGCTAGGGCTGTATTTCGATCTGCCTGTGGGTTCTGACGGCGCCGGTTTCGATGTCTGGTATGAACCGGAGCTTTTTGCCATAGATATCTCCATAGGGGCGCCTTCCGATGAATTCAATCCCAAAGGGCAGAACTGGGGGCTTCCGCCCATGATTCCTCAGCGTCTTCAGGAAATGAGATATGGGCCGTTTATAGAGGTATTGCGGGCCAATATGCGTTATGCCTCCATCCTTCGCATCGATCATGTCATGAGTCTGATGCGGCTGTTCTGGATACCTCGTGGCATGGGCGCTGAGGACGGCGTCTATGTGCATTATCCCATGCAGGATCTCATGGGCATCGTAGCCTTGGAGAGTCAAAGAAATCAATGTGTTATTGTAGGTGAAGACTTGGGTACGGTCCCTGATGAATTCCGGCAAGCCATGAGGAGAATTGGAATGCTTTCATACCGCATCTTTTATTTTGAACGCAAGGCCGGGCATTTCTTGAGACCGGAGGAATTTCCTGAACAGGCATTGGTTACGGTTACCAGCCACGATCTTCCTACCTTACGGGGTTATTGTGATGGGCGTGATATGGATTTGAAAGCCATGTTGGGGTTGTTCCCTTCTGAAGAACTGCGATTGCGTCAGATCTATGACAGAAAACACGTCAAACAGGAGATTGCCGCTCTGTTTAATATCGAACTCCAGGAATTCAGCATGGATTTGGTGCAGAGACTGTATGCCTATTTGGCCGAGTGTCCATCCATCTTGCTCCTTGTGCAGTTGGAAGATCTGATGGGGCAGCTAGACCAGGTGAATCTGCCCGGTACTGTGCAGGAGTACCCCAATTGGCGCAGGCGGCTTCCATATTCCATCGAAGAACTGGCGAAACGGTTGAACGACGGCCTTTCCTGGCTGAAAACGATGCGAAAATAGATTGAGGGAATTCGGTTTACTGATTGATCGTTCAGATCACTACATGCATCATGTCTTCCGCCAACAGAATCTCTCCATCGAATTCCTTTGCACACGGCGGAAGCGGATCGTAGTTGTCACAGATTGGATAGAAGTGAGTGAGCACCAGGCGCTTGACTTCGGCCTCTCCGGCCATTCGGCCTGCCTCTGATGGCATGAGATGCCCTGGGCGTTTCTGTCCTTCCGGATTGGCGCACTCACACAGGAATAGATCGGCGTCTTTAGCCAATTGGACCAATTCAGGGCAGTAGTCTGTATCCCCTGAAAAGACAATGGTTTTGCCCGTGGAATCAGTTATTCGGTATGCGAGGCTTTGGGGCGTATGTGCAACATGAGTTGTCTGTATTGTAAGTGTATTAAAAATAAATTTTTCTTCTGTTATTTCAAATAATTGCATTTTTTCAGGTTCCATTTCGACCCATTGACCGAAAATTGCCTGCAGGCCTTCGTACAGCACCTTGAGCCCTATCGGTCCCCATATCTGCATGGGTGCGGTTCTGGTGAAGTCCCCTGCATATCTGGATGCAAAGATATATGGAGCCAATTCACTGACGTGATCCACATGAAAATGGGTGTAGAGCAGCAGGTCTATGGAGGCATAATGAATGCCGGCCAATGCCATTTGATGCAGCGTACCTGCCGCGCTGTCCACCAGGATGTTGATTCCGTCGGCCTTGAGGCAGGCGGCAGGCCCTGCCCTGCGTGCTGAGGGAGCGCAGGTGCCGGATCCTAAAATGATCAGCTCCATCAACGCACCTTGAACTGCTTGTTGAGTTCGCGCGTCAGGTCTTTTTCCTTCATGGCCTGACGTTTGTCGTGTTGTTTTTTGCCTTTGGCCAGGGCAAGTTCCACCTTGGCTTTGCCGTTTTTGAAGTAGATGGCCAGGGGTATCAGGGCGTAACCTCGCTCTTTTATTTTGCCGATGAGTTTTCGTATCTCTTTTTTATGCAGAAGGAGTTTGCGAGGTCTCAACGGGTCGATGACAGATGTGTCAGTAGCATGGGAATAGGGCGAGATATGGGCGTTATAGAGCCAGATTTCGCCCTCACGATAATCGGCATAGCTGTCGGTGAGATTGCCGCGGCCTTCGCGTAGGGATTTGACCTCAGGGCCCAGAAGCATGATGCCTGCCTCGAGCGTGTCTTCTATGGCGTAATCATGTCTGGCCTTTCTGTTTTGGCATACGATCTTTGAGTGTTCCTTTGACATATAGTTTTTTAATCCGTGGATTGCTGTGCCTTTTGTTTCAGGTAAGCCTCGATGAACGGATCCAGTTCACCATCCAGCACGGCCTGCACATTTCCTATTTCCAGGCCTGTTCTGTGGTCTTTTGCAAGCTGGTATGGTTGCATGGTGTAGGAGCGGATCTGACTACCCCAGGCGATTTCCTTCTTGTCTCCGTGAATTTTCTGTTTTTCAGCGTCTTTTTTCGCCATCTCCCTTTCGTATAGCCTTGCCATCAACATCTTCATGGCGATAGCCTTGTTTTTGTGCTGAGAGCGTTCGTTCTGACATTGCACCACGATGTTTGTGGGTAGGTGTGTGATGCGCACCGCCGAACTGGTCTTGTTGACATGCTGCCCGCCGGCTCCACTGGCCCTGTATGTGTCGATGCGCAGGTCTTTTTCGTTGATTTCTATGTCGATATTTTCGTCCAGTTCAGGGGCCACGAACACGGAGGCAAAGGATGTGTGTCTTCTGCCCGAAGCATCGAAGGGCGATATGCGCACAAGGCGGTGCACACCGGCCTCTGATTTCAGATAACCATAGGCATATTCGCCTTCCACTAAAAATGTCACGCCTTTGATGCCGGCCTCGTCACCGGGCATCTGATCCAATATCTGTACATTGAAACCCCTGCGCTCCACCCATCTGAGATACATGCGCATGAGCATCTCAGCCCAGTCCTGTGCCTCAGTGCCGCCTGCCCCTGCGTGAATGGTGACTATGGCATTGGATGGGTCATACGGTCCTGAAAGGATGTGAGTCAGCTCGAAACGTTTGAGGTCGTCCCTGAGTTTTTGAATACCTTCCTTGACTTCAGTCAGCAGGGATATATCTCCCTCTTCTTCAGCCATTTCGGTCAGAACGAACAGGTCATCCATCTGGCCTTTGAGCCTTGCAGAGGTGTTTTTCTGATTTTCCAACACGGAGCGTTCCTTGAGAAGCTGACCGTGATCGGGGCTTTCCCAGAACCCGGGCACCAGCAGCTCTTTTTCGATTTCGTTCAGCCGTTCCGTGATTTGCCCCTCATCAAAGATAACCTCTTACAATTTCCATGTGTTTTTGAAGATTATCGAGGTTTTCTTTGATTTCCTGCACAATAACTGTAAAATTTTCCGATACGTTTTGCATATTCACCTCAGAGACAATAAAAATGACAGATTCAGGAGAATTGGAGCATTTGAAATATTGTAACAAAACAAAATAACATTAATTTCTAAAAAATGAAAGGGAGTTTGGTGTGTTATGTGGTTGTAAATGGTTTGGAAGAAGATATAATAATAAATTTGTATTTCTTTGATAGGGGGCCTTTTCGATGGCGATTAAAATAACCAAAAAAAACACGGAATATGAGGAGAAGCTCCAGACAAACGAAGAATTCAGTGCCGAGATAAAGGAGATTTATTTCGATGCAACAGGCACAAGCGTTCCGGATGACATCAAAAACACGGAACATGTGGAGAAGTTGTTCGAGATCATAGAGAAAAAATCCTTTGAAGAGATCATGGACGAGCACCCCCTCAAATTGCGGGGAAAGACCGTGCTGGCATCTTCTTCTGTTCGAGTTATAAACGATATAGCGGGTGACGGTGTTGAAATCCATGAGGAAGAGTTCGATGTTGAAGCAGACGTGGCGTCAGTGGATGTCGATGGTCAGGAGGTGGATATACCCCCTGAGGAACTGGTGACCATAGAAAAAGAGGTTATCAGCGAGTTCGAGGAGATCACCACCACATACCTGAGAGAAATGGGGCGTTATGAGTTGCTTACGCCCGAGCGCGAGGAACTGCTGAGCCGTATAATTAGAGATGGTTTTAACGCCATCGTGGACGCCATATTGGAATACTCCGTTGAGGATTATGCAGACAAATTCCCAAGCATGGAGGCGCTGAAAGAACAGATTATGACCTGGCGCAGAAGGGACCCCACTTTGAAGCCCAAAAAACATCAGTTGAATCAAATGGTTGAGTCTATTATAGGATTTTGTCATATCTATCCCGAAGATCAGTCTCTGCATGAGTTGATGCATCGAATACTATTGCACAAAAAAGAGATAGAGGCAGCTAAAAACGAGATGATAAATGCCAATCTGCGGCTTGTGGTGAGCATAGCCAAACGCTACATGCATCAGGGGCTTTCTTTGGCCGATCTCATACAGGAAGGCAATCTTGGGCTTATGAGGGCTGTCTTCCGTTTCGATTACACAAAGGGAAACAAATTTTCCACCTATGCAAGTTGGTGGATCCGCCAGGCCATAACACGCGCCATTCTTGACAAGACCCGCACCATTCGTCTGCCGGTGCACTTTCTTGAGTTAAGAAGCCAGTTTTTTAAGGCCTATTATGCCCTTGTTAAGGAGCTGGGCCGAGAGCCCACTCCACCGGAGATATCCGAACGCACGGGTCTTCCCATAGAGAAGATACACGCGATTTTAGAGGCCTCCAGAGAGCCTGTTTCTCTTGAGACTCCTGTGGGAGACGAAGACAGCACACTCGGGGATTTCATCGAAAACAAAGAGAGTGCCTCTCCCTATGAAGCTGTGAAGGAAAAAGAGCTTGTGGAGCGGGTCAAAGCCATTTTGGCCACACTGAATCCTCGTGAGGAAAAGATCATCCGTCTGCGGTTTGGTATAGGAGAGGACGGTGAGTACACACTGGAGGAGATCGGAAAGCGCTTCAATGTCTCTCGTGAGCGTATCCGTCAGATCGAAAAGAAGGCATTGAATCGTCTCAGACATTCGAGTCGCAAGGATAGGTTGAGATATTTTCTCGAGTGATTGTTGATGGCGTCGCAAAAATCCGCCAACCGCACAGATAATGTTTGATTTTTAATGTTGAATATTGATTTGTAATAAAATTTACCTTAATTTATTATCCAAAATTCAACATTAAACATTAACAAGCAGGATTTGCGCGCCTTGCATTTGGCGTTTTTTTGCCTCTTCATCTATACTAATGACTTTTTACGAAACCATCATTGTATAGGTTGTGCATAACCCCCTTTTGTTTTTGCTATCGGTTGTCAGGTTTGAGTAGTTCTGTTATAAAAAACGATGTGCCCGGGTGGTGAAATAGGTAGACGCAAGGGACTTAAAATCCCTCGGCCGCAAGGCCATGTCGGTTCGAGCCCGACCCCGGGCACCATAAACCATATTATGCCTCTACAGGTATTTCAGCATTTTTTTGAACTGCCGATAACTAATACAGCTGATTTGTGGCACAGATGACCTTATCAATTTGTCAAAAGGGGTTTTGAGAATCTCATATGTTTGCCATCATAGGATTTGTCGTGGTTTTGGGTGCGGTTGTAGGTGGATACCTGCTGGAAGGGGGTAACCTTAGCGTCATCATTCAGCCCATCGAGGTGTTGATCATCTTTGGTGCCGCTACAGGCGCATTTCTCATCTCATCTCCCAAAAAGGTCGTGATACAGGTGGTTGGAAGCATCGGTTCCATATTCAAAGGGCATGAGATGGGCAAACAGGGCTATCTGGATGTGTTGCTGATGATGTTCGAGCTGTTGAACCTGGCCAGAAAGGATGGGCTGCTTGCTATAGAAAGCCATGTCAACAATCCGGATGCAAGCCCCATCTTTACAAAGTATCCGTCAGTTCTGGCCAATCATGCGGTCAAAGACTTCATGTGTGACAACTTCAAGGCCTTTCTGGCAGGCAACATGAATTCCCACGATTTGGAAAACCTGATGGACATAGATATCGAGGCCCACCATCACCACGCCATGGTGCCGTCCGAGGCCATTTCAAAGATAGCCGATGGTATGCCGGCCCTCGGTATCGTGGCAGCGGTTCTGGGTGTTGTTTTGACCATGGGCAAGATTAGCGAACCCCCTGAGGTGCTGGGGCACAGTATCGGCGCGGCCCTTGTGGGTACATTTCTCGGTGTTTTGACTGCATACGGTTTTGTTGGCCCTATCTCCCAGAATCTGGCCTATGGAGCCAAGGAACATGAGATACAGCTCAATGTGGTCAAAACGGCCATATTGGCCTGTGCCATGAACTGGCCTCCTGCCATGTCCGTAGAGGCTGCAAGGCGGGCGATTTCAGGGAGTGAGCGGCCGTCTTTCGAGGAACTGGAAGAGGCCATCAAGGCGGCCAGACAGAAGTGAGGATGAGTGACCATGGATAAACAACCTATTATCATCAAGAAGGTCAAAAAAGGGCATGCCGGCGCCCATGGCGGTGCATGGAAGGTGGCATATGCAGACTTTGTCACCGCCATGATGGCTTTTTTTTTGCTCATGTGGCTTTTGAACATGACTTCGGATGAAAAAAAGATCAAGCTCGCCCTTTATTTTCAGGAATTCAGCATCTTTGAGAAGGGCGGTGCCCCTGTGGAGACCAGTCCTGTAGGCGAGCCATCTGTCATTCCTCCCATTTTGAACAAGCAGACAACCGGGCAGGAGAGCAAGAACAAGGTAAGCGGTGATGAAGCCGGCGAGGCTTCCTCCAAAAAAACGCCACCGCCTGAAGAAAAGACTGCGGAAGAGGCGACTGACAACAATGTCTATATGGACAAGGAACAACTCAAAACCGAGCTTACAGCCATCATCGAAAAGCGTCTGAATGAGCTGAAAGACCAGGTGATTGTCGAGACCTTCGATAAGGGAGTCAGGATCCAACTGATAGACAAGCAGGGAAATCCGCTTTTTGCTGTGGGCAGCGCACAGCCCACACCTGAGGCCAAAAAGGCCTTGCGTGTCCTGGCTGAAAGCCTAAAAGACCTGCCGAATCGTGTAGCAATAGAAGGCCACACCGATTCTCTGGCCTATGCCGGCAGCCGTTACACCAACTGGGAGCTCTCTACGGATCGCGCCTCGGCCGCCCGTAAGGAACTGGAGGCTGCTGGTTTGAGTCCCGATCGTCTTGTAAAGGTTGCAGGCTATGCCGCGACCATACCCCTTGTGAAAGACAAGGCGGATGACCCGCGCAACCGCCGAATCAGCATTCTGATCTTCGACAAAAAGGCCAAGGTGGATTGACATGGGGTTGCTCTCCACTGCTGTAACCTTTACTCGCTACAAGCTATTGGCCCCTATTCCCGATGATTTCTGGAATTGGGCCCATGAAAAAGTTGTTGAGCGGTCATTTCAGGATCGTGAAGGTCTGGATGAGTATGTAGCCGGCTGGACACCCTTCGACAGGCCTTTTCAATCGAATATTCATCTCACCGATATGTCATTTGCTGGGTTTCTTGTGCTCGGCATGCGTGTGGATGTGCGCCGTGTCCCTTCTACAGTGCTTAAAAAATACTGTGCCCTTGAAGAAGAACGTCTAAAACAAGAGAAGGGTCTGAATCGTCTTTCTAAAAAGATGCTCACAGAGATTCGGAATAACATGCGTCTTCAGCTCCTTTCCAGGGCCATTCCTGTTCCATCTCTTACGGATTTCATGTGGGACATCGAAAGCGGTGATGTCTTTCTGTTTGCGCGTCAGGATAGATTGAGGATGGTGTTCGAAGACCTGTTCAAGGCCACCTTCGACATGCTGCTGACTCCGGTTGCCCCCTATTCGCTGGCCGTGTCCCTTCTTAAGGCAGATGCCTTAAAACTTAAAGCCCTCGAGGAGGTGGCCTCCGATGCCTGGATTTGATGAGCAGGAACTGCAATCCATTGATTATAAAGCATTTCTGGGCGTTGAATTTCTGACATGGTTATATTTTCAGTCTGAGAGTCGAGGTGGGGCTGTATTTTTGCCCGAAAAGGGGGACTGCCGTGTAGCCTTTGAACGATTTGTCTGGATGGAACAGGGAGAGGGGCCGCAGTTGGATGTGCTCGTATGTCGTGGTCTTCAAAGCCAGCTTTCGGAGGTAAGGGCAGGGCTTCTGGCCGGCAAAAAGATATCCCGTGCCCATCTGCATATTGCCTATGGTGAAGAGGAGTTCAGTGTCACTGTATATGGACGGAGTCTGGATGTCTCGGGCCTGAGGTTCAAGGGTAAAAATGGCACTGAGAATACGAATGATGAGGAGGGGCTTTCAAGAGAGGCCGATGTTCTGGAAAAGGCATATCTCATCACTCAGGCAGTGGAGGTTATTGAGAGGCTTTTTTCCCTATTTCTTGCAAAAAGGCTTGCATTCCAGGCATGGGAGGCGGAAAGGCGCGGTTTCAGGGAGTGGTTGTCCAGATCAACCCAATAGGCAAGTTCAGAAAATAAGATCCTTCTGGTGGGCATACCTGCGCCCACCAGGTTCAACTGACCAATTTTTCGAGGAGTCTGATTTTAGAATTTAGCGGGTAGTTCCGAAGGGATGAGGAGTTCACGGCTTGTGCGCAAAAAATAGTCATCTGTCATCCCTGCCATGAAATCTCTTACAATCTCCGCCGGTTTGCTCCGCCGCAGGTAGTCCTCATTCATACCGTATAGAAATTCTGTAAATATTACAGATTGTTGGTTATCAGCCTCGATATCGTTTAGAAAGGTCTCAAAGAGTATTGCATAGAGGCGTTCAATCTTATGCGCCTGAGTCTTGATCTTTTTGTTTTTGTAGATGTGTTTGTAGTTGAATTGTTTCAGTGTCAGCAGGGCCTGAGAGATACGTGAGCTGAACCTAATTTCGTCTCTATCTTGGCTTTGTGTGATCAGGTCCTCCACCAGCCTATAGACGATCTTGCCGTTGGTGTTACCCAGCACTCCCACAACTTCTTTCGGCAGGTCATCTCTGCAAATCAGGCCAAGCCGAATGGCGTCCTCTACATCCCTTCCGATATAGCTTATTACATCCGCCATGCGTACCACACATCCTTCCAAAGTCATGGGCTGAAGCCTTACGCCCTTTTTGTGACGTTTTTGTTGCATTTCTTGTTCCAATATTCCAAAATTCTTGCCTGGTTGTGATGTTATGAATTCTAGGTGAAGTTCACCGTCATGACACAGAATGCCATCCAGAGTCTGAAGCGTGAGATTACAACCTTTGCCTTTTTTTTCTAAAAAACGCAGTGCATGGACTGCTTGCCATGTATGGCTGAAGAGTCCTATGCCATGTCTTTCGCAGAGCTTGGACAGATAGCGTTCGCCGTCATGTCCGAAGGGCGGATGGCCGAGGTCGTGTCCAAGGGCGATGGCCTCGATGAGGTCCTCATTCAGGGCCAAAACCCGGCCGATGGTGCGAGCGATCTTGGAGACCAGCTGGACATGGAGCACGCGATGGGTTATGTGATCGTTTGGAATCAGGGAAAAGACCTGAGTCTTGTCGATGTAGCGGGTATATGATAGGGAGTGCAGGATGCGGTCAGCATCCAGTGCAAAGGCTTGACGATGGTCTTCTTCTGCCTGCAAGTCTTCATGTTCTCTGATGGCCTGTACACTGCGAGCGGCAAAAGAAGAGAGCAGTTGCTCTTCTCTTTCATTGAGTGCAGTGCGGATTTTTTTTGCATTTGTGGTCATTTTGACCTTTTGAGGACCTTTCGAATCATGTTGATGAGGCCTTGCATCTGATAGGGTTTTTGAAGAAAACCAGCCAGCCCTTTGCCAACGAACCGCTGTGTTATCTCCTGTTCGTTATAACCTGATGACATGATAACCTTGACATCGGGTTTTATACGCTTTAGCTCCCTAAAACAGTCCGCTCCGTCCATATGGGGCATCATAAGATCCAATATCACCAGATCGATTCGTTTGGATTCCTTCATGAATATCTCCAAGGCCTCTCTGCCGTTTTCTGCCATCATTACAGAAAAACCAAAGGCAGACAAAATCTCTTTGCCCAGAGAGCGGATGGTCTCCTCGTCGTCCACCAAAAGGATTGTCCCTGTGTCTTGGAAGTCTTCCAATGTATGGTTCTCTTTCTTCATTTTTTGAGTCACGGCATTCATGACGGCAGGGAAGAGCACTTTTATGATGCTGCCTCGGCCAGGCTCGGAATATAGCTTGATAGCACCCTTGTGGCCTCGCACTATGCCCAAGACCGCAGACATGCCCAGGCCTCGTCCGGTGAACTTGGTGGTGAAGAATGGGTCGAATATGCGCGCCTTGACTTCGTCTGTCATGCCGCAGCCGGTATCCGCTACTTCGTAATAGCAATAAGGTCCCTCAGGCAGATCCTCATCCAGCCATGTCTCTTTTAGATACGCCCTTTCGCAGTGCATAATGCCAGTGCGTATGGTTATTATGCCGCTTCTGTCGCCTATTGACTCTGCGGCATTGGTAATGAGGTTCATGATGATCTGGTTGATCTGGGCCGCATCCCCTTCAATTGGCGGCAGATCGTCTGCAAATTCATAGCGCAGTTTGACCTGTTTGGGAATGGAGACCTCCAGCAGATAGCTCATGTCCTTTATCAGCTCGGAGATGTCCAGGTGTTGCACCACAAATTTCCCCTTACCCGAGTATGCCAGCATCTGCTTGCACAGATCCGCAGCCTTTTCAGAGGCCTTCAGGATATTTTGCAGGTTTTCGGAGGCAGGTGAAAGGGGTGGCAGCTTCCTTTGAGTCAGCTCCACGTTGCCCATGATGACCATAAGCAGGTTGTTGAAGTCATGGGCTATGCCTCCAGCCAGGACACCAAGGCTTTCCAGGCGCTGCACATGCTGGAGTTGGCGTTCCATCTTGAGTTTTTCCTGTTCGGCCAGATAGTCCTGTGTCATGTCTTGTAACAACCAGATCGCCGATGTTATCTCTCCATTTGTGTTGTATATGGGTGCAGTCTTCATGGATATGTAGAGCTTTTTCCCGCTGGTGGTGGATTCATACCAGCCCTCATATTCCCCATTTTCACCTGCAAACGGCATTCTGAGGCACGGCAGTATGCGCTGGTCATTGAGGGTGCGCAGATTCAGGTTTTTGATCTTTTTGGGGCTGGTTTGCAGAAGCTCTATGAATTTGTCGTTACAAAATTCCAGAATAAGGTCACGGTTGTAATACGCTATGCCTACTGGCACATGGTCAAAGATGTTTTTGTGGCGTTCCTCGCTGGCCTTCAAAAGTTCTTCCATCTGCTTTTGACGCGTGACATCCCTTAGAATCTGGACGAATTTTTTTATGGTGCCGTTTTTTTCTTTTACAGGGTAACTGGAGATATGAAACAGTCGTTCTATGCCTGCCGAGATGGTGCGGCGTGTGTAGCCGCTGGAGATATAGCCGGTTTCTCTGACCTGCCGAACAGGGCATGCGTCACAGGGTGTGGGGCTGTTCGTAAAGACCTCATGGCATTTCTTGCCTTCCAGGGGCATCTGATGGCTGTACCAGTGCTTCATGGCATTGTTGGCCTTGATTATGCGGTGGTCATCTCCGATGAGATACAGGCCGTCCGTGATGGAGTCCATGATCTCCTGAAGGATTTGATGGCTTTCTTGCAGGGATGTGAGGAGCTTTTTCCGTTCTGAGATGTCGCGAAAGATGCTCAGGATACCTGTGACAACCCCTTGTTCCTGCAGGCCGACGCTGCTGATCTCTATTGGCACGATCTGACAGTTCTTGTGCACTATCGCCGATTCATAGAGATAGGCTTGAGCGTCTCCGGACTGTCTGTTTTGAAAACGTCTTGCGAAATCCTCTTGATATTGAGGGGCTATCACATCGTTTACATTCATGCTGTAGAGTTCCGAAAGGGTGTAACCGCTTATGGCCACAGCGCCTTTATTGACATAAATGAAGCGTCCCTTCATATCCACCACACAGATACCATCTAAGGATGTCTCCAGCAGCAGCCGGAATCGCTCTTCATTTTTGCGTGCCAACTCCTCTGCGGCCTTCAATTCGGTTATGTCCATGACTACGCCGATGGAGCGTAACGGCTTATGGTTTTCATCGAACTCGGTCTTGCATCGTTCCTGCACCCAGATGGAAGAGCCGTCAGGACGCTGAACGCGATGCTGAATGTCGTAGGGAATGCCTTTTGTGATGTGAGCGGTATAGGCCTTGTGTACGGATGCCCTGTCTGCTTCGTGAATCAAGCCCAAAAAGGCCTCGTAGGTTGCAGGAAAATTTTCTTTTGAGACTTTGAACAGTCGATATATCTGATCGCACCAATAGAGCCTGCCTGTTGTATGATTCAGTTCCCAGTGGCCGATACCAGCCAGTTCAACTATCTCATCATGCAGCCTTCCATTCATCTCTCCCATAGTCCCTACTCCGTTTGTATTAACAGTTTATTCCCATTATTTTTTTATTGTCACTGGTTTTTCAGGGGAAATCAAGGCGTTTTCACAGTTTTTCCCTGTAGTTCTGCCAGAAAATGCGGCTTGAGATCAAAAGCGCCACTGCTATGGTGCAATATATGGTGCCGATGACTTCAAAAGGGATGTGCAGCAATCGAAGCAATCTGCCCGAGGCCATCATGGCCAGAATCATGCCCCAACTCTTTAGAGAGAAGAACCCAAAGGCGCAGCCATCAGCTCTGGTTTGAATGCGCATAGCCGCTTTGTGTGCGGTGCGATCCAGTATGAATCTGGCCTTTAGCAGCCCCAGAATTGTGGCCAGGAGGCCCAATGAAATGGTTGCAGGGAGTGAGGTTGAAGTTAAGATAGCGGTTAGCCCCCTTATTGCAAGAATGGCAGCTGCCATATTCCAAAACAGGGCTGCCGACAGAAGGCGAGTGGATATCATTGATGTGGGTTTAGTTAGCCATGTCATGTTCCAATACCTTGCGCTGGGCTGTGCGTTCACTGCGTCGCCTTGCCACATATATGTGCCTTTCAGGGGCATCACGATTCCGTTCCGATACGAACATGGCGGTGGAGATGGTCCCAGGGGTAGGTGTGAAGTCCTGAAATTGGCGGACGATTAGTCTTAGTTCTTTTATCCTTTTTGCCATGGCATTCATGTGATACAGGGTGCATCCTGGATGGCTGGCAATGAAGTATGGATTGATATTCAATTGCCTTTTGTGAGTCTTGGCCATGCTCCTTGTCTCTTTTAGAAAGGGTTCCAGGCATCGAGCACCTGGTTTGTGCATGAGGCGCAGCACCTCATCCTCTGTGTGTTCCGGTGCTATTTTTAGGTTACCTGGAGTGTGGTGCAACAGAATGGCCTCCATGAGTTTGGGGGTTTCGAGAAGCAGTTCCATGCGCAGTCCTGAGGATACGAATACTCGGCGAATGCCTGAAAGTTTGGCTGTCTTTTTCAGCAGTTCTATGTGTCTGGTCTCGTTTAGGGATAGATTTGGGCATGGTTTGGGATACAGGCAGTCTTTGCGAGAGCAGATGTACGCCTTTTTGCACTGAGCTCCGTAGAGATTGGCTGTCGGGCCTCCCATATCCGTTATGACGCCGTCAAAACCAGGGGTATGGGCAAGTCGTTTTGCCTCTTTTATTACAGAATCGATGCTACGAGATGTTACCACAGGCCCTTGATGCCTGGCTATGGCACAAAAAGAGCAGTTACCCGAACATCCTCGCACGATGGTGATGGAATTTTGAATCATGGAGAATGCCGGTGCCTTTTTAGCCATGGAGGAGGGAAGGCCGGTAAAGGGCAGTTCGTAAATGGCATCCAATTCATCGGTGGTAAGGGGCTCGGCAGCCGGATTCTGTTTGACCCACATGGCCCGTTGGCGTTGCAACAGGATGGTTTTATCACTCGAACGGGCGTGCTTGTCTATTATGAGTTCGGCTGTTAAAAAACGAGTGGGGTCTTGTTCTATCTCCTCAAGGCTGGGCAGGATGTTTACAGCAGTCGCTATTATTAACCCCTGTGCCTCACGCTCCGTAAGGGGTTCACATGTGCCGACTATGCCTTTTAAGTCCTTTTGTTGCAGCAGACGCTCGGCTATTTCGGTTACCGCCCTTTCACCCATACCATAGACCAACAGATCCGCCTTGCTATCCGTGAGCACCGAGGAGCGGATGCGCTCCTGCTGATAATCGTAATGGGCGAATCTGCGCAGGGATGCCTCTATGCCGCCCAGGATGATCATGGTGTCGCCGAATGCCTCTCTGGCCAATTGAGCGTAGCGGATTACTGCACGGTCAGGCCTTCTGCGCAGGGATCGGCTCTTTTCCTCTTCAAAATACGGATTTCCTTCAGGGGAATAGGCATCTTTGTTACGAATGCGGGCGTTACTCGAGTAATTGGATACGATGGAATCCATGTTACCGGATGTAATGCCGCAAAAGAGTCTGGGCTTGCCCATTGCCTTGAAGTCTCTTGCATCTTGATGCCACGGCTGGGATAGAATCGCCACACGCAGGTCGAGAGATTCCAATAACCTGGCTATGATGGCAATGCCGAAGCTGGGGTGATCGATGTAGGCATCGCCTGTTACCAGAAGGACATCGTATTCCTGCCAGCCTATGGCGCGAAGCTCGGCGGGATTGGTGGGGGGTAGGGATGGGCAGGAATGTCTCTTCATAGATGCTGTGAGGTGAGTTTGAAAACGACTATAAAATATACTATCTAAATGAATCGATTATGCAAAGATTTGTTTCGATTTTTAGATTATGTTGCATATCTTCAGAATATGGATGGGTTGCTCCTGATATCAATGCGCTTGCAATTATCATACTATCACGGATTATGTGCAGCAAGGCCTGGAAACAGGTTTAAAAGCCCTCCTGCGATAAATTCAACGGCAATGGATGCTAAAAGAAGGCCCATGATGCGGGTTACCACATTGATGCCGGTTTTGCCCATGAGTCTGCTGAGGGGCATTGCCATGGATAGAGTGAGCCAGGTGATGATGCCCACCAGAAGGCTGCTCAGTATCAGAAAAAGCATTCCCTTCCACTGGGTAAAACGGTTGGAGTATATTATCATTGTGCTTATGGCGCCAGGGCCTGCCAGTACCGGTACAGCCAGAGGTACCACCGAGATCCCCTCCTTTTCGGTTGCCTCAGCTACTTCTTCATCTGTGTGTCGGCTGCCTTCGGTTCTGGCATGCATCATGGAGATGGCCATGAGCAGGAGCAGTATTCCGCCACCCACACGAAAGGATGGAATGCTGATTCCAAGAAATTTGAGAATTTCATCTCCGAGCACACAGGCGGTTATCAGCACGGTGATGACAGTGATGGCTGAGACGCGTATGTTGTGTCGGTTCGTGGCCTCGGATTGGTTTTGAGCAAGGCTTAAAAATACAGGAATGGCACCCACTGGGTTTACGATAAAAAGAAGAGAGATGAATGCCTTGAGATATTCGGTGAATTCGTTGGTCATATTGTTTTTATTGGTGCTGTTTGGTTATGGTTGTTCGATGCCTGAGCGTCCAGCATTTCAAAAGACCGGCTGCAAGTCCTGTCACTTTGTGGGGTTTGGTCATGGCCTTTCCTGTGAGACATGTCATGGTGGAAACTCAAACAAGTTGACAAAACGGGCGGCTCATGCCAGCCTCGTGAGCAATCCTGCCTCACCTCAAGACATGACAAAAGTTTGTGGAACCTGTCATGCCAGAGAGGTGGAACGAGCCATACGGTCTTCCCATTTTACTCTAAATTCTGAAATACAAAAGACCTGGCAGGCATTTTTTCCGAATGAGACCATGGATTTCGAGGGATTGCAACGGATTGCAACCTTGCCATGGAAGCCCATGAGTCCTCAGAGGCTGGTGGGGGACCTCTTGGTCAGGCGCTGTCTGCGATGCCATCCTTATACTTCAGGCGATGGTTATGCCATGACTCATCGTAAGACCGGGTGCGCGGCGTGTCATAGGATACATGAAACAACCTCAAACACCCATGCGCCGCCTCTGGCTAATCCTCAAATCTTGCAAGGTTTTCAGGACGCATTGGATATGAAAAAGGTAGCGGATGAGCGGTGTCTTGCCTGCCATTATGCCAATTTTGTGGGCTGGGATTACTACGGCCGCTTTGAAAAGGACTACGAGGAGGACTATCGTGCCCCACTGGAGCATGGACGTATCTCCTTACGGTCTTACGGCGTGGAATGGCACGAGATGACTCCTGATGTGCACAGGAGGGCCGGGATGGTCTGTACGGACTGTCATGTTTTGGGTCCCTGCCAGGAAGAGAAGGGGCAAAAGATGCAGTTATCGTGTGTGGATTGCCATATTTCTCGAGAAGATGGTGGCTCATCAGAGGCAATAGGGCGTTCCATAGGGGTAAATAGGGTGTTTGATGAGAGGATGGCGCGGTTCAGGGGACCTGTGATGCAGCTGGATCGGTTAGGCCACAGACCACTGGACTGGAAACGAGTGTCGTGTGCTGCATGCCATGCGGTCTGGAGCGTGCAGGATATGGGGCGTTCATTGACACTTCAGGAAAATCCTCTCTGGGAGGAGTGGTCATATCTGATGGTGCAGGGGAGTAGCGAGGTGGAGGAAATAGTGAGTTATTACCTGCTGAAACAGGGTTTCTGGCAGCCTTTCGAACCAGGGATGGAGATTGCCGGTTCCATGGCGGTTTGGAGGGATAGAAACGAATGCACTCAGGGGATATCCTTGAAGCCATGTATGAAAAATAAGTTCACAGATGAGTGTGGAATTGGCGTATGGTTTGAGGCATTTTTGCAGCGCAGATGGGCGCCTGTTCCATTGGAGATAGATGCAACTGGCCGTGTTTCCGTGATGCGTCATATACTGGACTTAGAGCTCTTTTATGTGAACAAGGAGAATCAAACGGTTATAAATGGGTTAAAGCCGGTTTCAGGCCGAATGCAACCCTATACCCCCCATACCATCGGAAAGGCCGATTGGTTCAGAAGCCGTGAGGTGGAGAGGATGCTAAAGTCACAATGATTCGTTTTTCTCCCCTTGCGCATCCTTGTTGATTTTATTAAAACCTGCAATAGCATTCGAAAAATTAGGTATCCTGTGATGGGCGCAGGCGTGTTTATGGAGTGAGGCAGTCATGGTGGACTGCCGTCGGCCGGAGGCCGCCATCGGCCAATCTACCTTCAAGAGGGAGGTTATTGGCCGCACGGAATAAATATGCCTGAGCCCACCAAACTCAAGTGAATAATTTTTTCGAGGCAAATTAGGTTGCCTTGTTTTCAGGGCGACAAACTCTTATCATGGGTGGACAGAATGGAGATAACTGCACGATTGTTACCTGATTCACAGCTTAAGCCTCTGCCGAATGAAAACAATCTGGGCTTTGGCATTCATTTTACTGATCACATGTTCGTTATGGATTACACGGCCGCTAAAGGTTGGCATGACCCTCGAATCGTGCCCTACGCCCCTTTTGAGATGGACCCTGCTGCTGCATGTTTTCATTACGCCCAGGCCATCTTCGAAGGCTTGAAGGCCTATCGGGATAGGGAAGGCCGTATCCGCATGTTCCGCACCATTGCCAATGCAAGGCGTTTCAATGCCTCCGCCAAGCGCATGTGCATGCCTCAAATCGATGAAGAATTCATCTGCAAGGCAATCGAGACTTCCGTGAAGGCTGAAGAGCGATGGGTGCCACGCAAACGTGGTACATCCCTCTATGTTCGGCCTTTCATGATCGCCACAGAGCCGTTTTTGGGTGTTAGACCCGCCAAACAATATCGTTTTTCCATAATCTTTTCGCCGGTCGGTGCCTATTACGCCGAGGGTTTCAATCCGGTGCGCATCTTCGTGACGGATAACTACGTCAGGGCAGTGAAGGGCGGAGTTGGCGAGGCCAAGACCGCAGGCAACTATGCCTCAAGCCTCATGGCATCAGAAGAAGCAAAGAAACTGGGTTTTACGCAGGTCTTGTGGCTGGATGGCGTGGAAAGGCGCAATGTGGAAGAGGTGGGCACCATGAACATCTTCTTTGTTTTGGATGGCAAGCTCATAACTCCGGCCCTATCCGGTAGTATCTTGCCGGGTGTTACACGGGATTCGGTGTTGACATTGGCTAAATCCTGGGGAATGCCGGTGGAGGAGAGAGTGATCGCCATCGATGAAGTGATCGAAGGCAGCCGGAACGGAAAGCTCACCGAATGTTTTGGCACAGGTACAGCGGCTGTGATCTCGCCTGTGAAGTCCCTTTATTATAAAGAAAAGGAGCATTTCATCGGAAATGGTGGCGCAGGTCCCATAGCACTGCGCCTCTTTGACGAACTTACCGGTATTCAATACGGCGAGCGGCCTGATCCATTCGGCTGGGTGAAAATACTGTAAGGAGATGTCATGCCCAAGGCCATCTATCCAGGGACATTTGACCCCATCACCAATGGCCATGCGGACATTATTGAACGGGGCTTGAAGCTGTTTGACTCCATCGTGGTGGCCATAGGCGAAAACCCTGCCAAAAAGCCACTTTTCACTCTGGAAGAACGCATGGAAATGGCGAAAGAATGCGTAAAAAATGAGCCAAGGGTGGAAATTCGCAGTTTCAATGGCCTGCTGGTGAATTTTGCCAAAGAGTGCGGGGCAACCGTGATTCTGCGAGGCCTACGAGCAGTTTCGGACTTTGATTACGAGCTTCAAAGGGCACTTATGAACCGTAAGCTGTCCAGAGACATAGAAACGGTCTTTCTCATGACCGGTTTTCGCTGGATCTATATCAGTTCTACCATCGTGAAAGAGGCCGCTCGCTTCGGAGGAGATCTTTGCGATCTGGTGCCTCCTCACGTGGAGAAGCGGTTGAAACGGTGCTTTGGATATTGAGATGATTTAACAACAGGAGGTGGCATTATGGACGCTATAACATGTATCGAAACCCGCAACAGTGTGCGCAGGTTCAAACCAGACCCTGTTACGAAGGAACTCCTTGAGCAGGTGTTGAATACGGCCAGATGGGCGCCTTCCTACAAAAACACTCAGCCCTGGGAGGTGGTAGTGGTCTCCGGGCAAAAAAAAGAAGGGCTCACCAGGTTGTTGACGGAGCTGTTGGAATCCGATGCCCCGTCATGCCCTGATATTCCACATCCCACTTCATGGCCGGATGTCATCGAAAGGCGCATGAACGAACACCTGCTCAAGAGACTTGCGGCTATGGGTGTTGATTTGAATGACCCTATCATGAGAAAGCGTTCCAAGATAGCGAATTTCCGGTTCTATGGCGCGCCACACGGCATCTTTTTGTATCAGGACGCAGAACTGACTCCTTGGTCCATCTTCGATTTAGGGCTCTTCGCTCAGAGCCTGATGCTTGCCGCCCATGCCCTTGGGCTTGGCACAGTGCCACAGGCATTTCTTGTGGACTATGCACCGAAGGTCAAGGAGTATCTGGGCATACCTGCCAGTAAGCGTCTGGTCCTTGGGATATCCATCGGCTATCCCGATATTCGAGAGGGTGATTATCGCAGTTCACGGATGGAGTTGAGCGAGTTTGTCTCGTGGTGTGAATAAAGTTTTTGGAAATGAGTGCGGGGATGACCCTTTTTTCAAAAAGGGTTTCTCTGTGCCGATAAAAATATGGCTGCGACTCAAAATATTTCAGAAAACGAAAAGATAAAGATCGTTTTGCCTGTTACAGGCATGACCTGTGCCAACTGTGTTGCTGCCATTGAGCGCACGCTGAAAAAACTCTCGGCCGTGAGCAGGGTTGCCGTGAATCTGGCCACAGGCCGAGTGCTGGTGGAGTATGACCCTTCTTCCATCACCATTCACCACATGATCGCTCGCATAAAGCGGGCTGGTTATGGAGTGGTGACATCTGAGACCGAATTTGCCGTCACCGGCCTTAACGATGTGGTGGACATGGAACGCCTTACCAGTGAACTAAACACCATAAACGGCGTGCTTTCCATCACTCCATCCCTGGTCTCCAAGACCGTGCGTGTGGAATATGTGCCCACGGTGGTCACTCAGGATTTTTTGAGAGACATGCTGTTATTCAAGGGATTTCAGGTGATGGAGTCCGGCCAGGAGGAGGATGTGGAGGCCAAGGCGCGAGCGCTGGAACTGAAAGAGCACGCCGAATACCTGATTGTTGCAGCGAGCCTCACCATTCCCCTGTTTTTCATGTCCATGGCCCATGACCTGGGCCTCTTCCATGTCTCAGCCGCATACATGCCCCTTTTCCAGTGGATTATGTGCGCGTTGGCCACACCCGTGCAGTTCTATGTGGGTATGCCCCACTATATAAATGCCTATCACGCCCTGCGCAACCGCACCGCCAACATGGATGTGCTGGTGGTTTTGGGCTCATCTGCCGCCTATTTTTATTCGCTACCCGTGCTTTTCGGCCTTGTGAATGGACATGTGTATTTTGAGACATCAGCGCTGATTCTCACCCTTATCCGCTTGGGTAAATTTCTTGAGACTCGAGCCCGGGGCCAGACCTCCGAGGCCATCCGCAAGTTGGCGGCCCTTCGTCCCAAAAAGGCCATAGTGATTCGAGATGGAGAGGAGATTCCCCTTGATGTGAATGAGGTATTGGTGGGGGATGTGATTCTGGTGCGGCCCGGCGAGCGTGTGCCTTTGGATGGCGTGATCGTGGAAGGCCGTTCCAACCTGAACGAGGCCATGCTTACAGGTGAGCCCATGCCGGTTTCCAAATCCAGAGGCGACAGGGTCTTTGCAGGCACCCTGAATGCCGATGGTCTGCTCAGGGTAGAGATCACCGCCACCAGCCGTGAGACTGCCCTGGCCCGTATCATTCGCTTGGTGGAGGATGCCCAGGTGAACAAGGCATCCATTCAGAGGATCGCAGATGAGATTTCGGCGGTGTTTGTGCCGGTAGTCCTGTTTGTTGCAGCATTGACACTGGTGGGCTGGCTGTATTTTCCTGAAAGCGTTGTTAACGCGAAGCTCTTCAGCAGGGCCCTCATGAATACGGTGGCGGTACTCCTGGTGGCCTGCCCCTGTGCCATGGGCCTTGCCACTCCTACTGCCATAGTGGTGAGTACAGGTCTGGCAGCGGAGCGGGGTGTGCTGTTTCGCACAGCGGAGGCACTGGAGCGGCTGGCAAAGGTTTCATGTGTGGTGATGGACAAGACAGGAACGGTCACTAAGGGAAGCCCAGGCATCACAAATGTGGTCGTGGCCCGTCAAATCGCCGATTCCTCGGCCCCTTCCCATGTGGTTCAGAGGGAACAGATGCGGATATTGGCCTTAGCCGCATCGTTGGAAAAGGGCAGCACCCATCCCATTGCCTTGGCTGTGGTGGAAGAGGCGGAAAGACTCAAATTGCCGTTGTCGGGGGTTCAAGAGATACAGATCGAGGCAGGGCTCGGTATTCGCGGTCAATTGAATGGCAAAACCGTGTTGTTGGGCAATGAACGCATGATGGTCACACACCAGGTGTCCTTCGATATCCTGAAAAAAGAGGCGGAGCGCCTGCAGGCTGAAGGGAAGACGGTGATATTCATGGCTGAAGGGGAGCAAGCAGTGGGGATTCTGGCTCTGGCCGATAGCCTCAAACAGGATGCTGCGGATGCGGTCTCAAGACTTAAAGAGATGGGTTTGAGTATATTGTTGCTCACCGGCGACAATGCAAGAAGCGCTAAACAGGTGGCGGATGCCCTTGGTATCCTCGATGTAAAGGCCGAGGCCATGCCCGATACCAAGATCGCCGAGATTCAGCGTTTGCAGGCCGAAGGCAAGCGGGTGGCCATGGTGGGTGATGGAATAAACGATGCCCCTGCCTTAGCACAGGCGGATGTGGGTATAGCCATCGGAGCAGGCGCCGATGTGGCTGCCGCTGCTGCCTCGGTTACACTCATTTCGAGTGATCTTATGAATGTGTATCGAGCCGTTGTGATATCCCGAAGGACCATGAAGACCATTCGCCAGAATCTGTTCTGGGCACTGTTTTATAATGTGTTGCTCATTCCAGCCGCAGCCGCAGGATTCCTGAATCCTGTGTTCGCAGCTGGCGCTATGGCATGCAGCAGCCTTTTCGTGGTGGGGAATAGCTTGAGGTTGAAGAAGATTCTGGAAAAGGTTTAGTTTCTTTTTTGGGAGAATAACTAACATTCAAAAGGAGTAAAATATGAAGTTTCAGGCCGATTCATTGCCTCTTCTCATAGGAAGTCTTCCCATGGCGGATCACACCATCGCCACAAGACTCATGCTCAAATACACACCGGAGATACCACTCTGGATTCAACTTCCCTGCTACTCCGAGGAGCGCCTTTTATCACAGTTTTCGGTGTGTCTTCCTGGAATAAAGGGTGAAGGGGATTCGCTGCACTTCGAGACGGAGGGCGAGGCATTCAACGGCGAGCTTCTTGCTTTTTTCGAAGAATACATGGCGGTGTCAGAAGGTGGGCAGCCCTTGTCTCAATCCAGATTTGCCATGACCGGTAAACGGGCCCAGGGGTTTGAGGCATTTTTTAAGGTGTTGTCCAGAGCGGGTGTTTCTCCCCTTGCCGTGAAAGGTCAGATTACAGGGCCTTTTACCCTGCTTACAGGCCTCAAAGACCAGCATGGCCGCATCGCCTACTATAATCAGGAGCTTCGAGAGGCCATAGTGAAGGCCGTGGCCATGCAGGCCAGATATCAGATCGAACGCCTCAAGACCCTTTCGAATGGAGTGATCCTGTTTCTGGATGAACCTGCCTTAGCGGGCTTTGGTTCTTCCGCCCTCGTGAGCATTCAAAAAGAGGAAGTGATTACACAACTGAATGAAATTATGGATGAAGTGCACCAGAGAGGTGCGCTGGTGGGAGTGCATGTCTGCGCCAATACGGACTGGGGCATGCTCCTTTCCACCAGCATCGACATTCTGAGCTTCGATGCCTTTGGCTTCTTAGACCGAATGCTCCTTTTCAAGGATGCCGTGGCTGCATTCATAGAGAGGGGAGGAATCATCGCATGGGGGCTGGTCCCGACTTTGAATCAGGAGGACCTGGCCAACGCGAATGTGGAGGGCCTTTTTGCTAAATGGCAGGCCTGCGTGCAGGCATTGGGCCTGGACATGGAGACAGCGCGAAGGCAGTCCCTGGTGACTCCCAGTTGCGGCACGGGTTGCCTGTCGCTGGAACTGGCCATAAAGGCTATGGACTTAACCCGTGAGCTTTCATCCGCCATAATGTATGAAACCATTCCGCATTAATTTGATTCGTCAGGCCGTATGTAGAGTGTCTGAGTGCTGTTGAGGTGAATGAATATGGCGGCAGGCCAGGCCTTTCTGGTGGGTGATATCGGCGGCACGAACATCCGTCTGGCCCTGTGGCAGAGGGATGGACTGAAGCTGGAGCGGCGCATATCCTCTGCCTCTGTAGCCTCTTTTTTGGATTTTTTGCGTCTTGTTCAATGTTTCTGGCAGGAGCTCTGTGAAAAAACAGGTAGTCCTCCTTCTGCCATCTCCCTTGGAGTGGCCGGTGTGGTGAGCGCTAATACAGCGCGAGGTATAAATCTTCCTTGGGATGTGGATGGGGGTGTTATTTCGAAAGAAATGGGCTGCCATGTCCTGATATTGAACGATTTCGAAGCGGCTTCCTGGGGTATTCTTGCCCTTGAGGCCCAAAAGGGCCTTGTGAATGGCAGGAATGTGTTTCATGTGATCAATGATGGTATTCCCCAAGTAGATCGTCCATGTGTGATCTTGGGTGCTGGCACAGGGCTGGGTGAATCGGCCATTATCCCCGTAAACGGTGGTCATAAGGTTCTGGTGACCGAAGGTGGTCACTGTGATTTCGCCTCACGCACTCCGCTGGAACTGGAGCTTTTTGTGGCATTATCCCATCGTTATGGTCGAGTGAGCGTGGAACGGTTGCTTTCAGGCCAGGGGCTCGCTGAGATACATGCATTTTTGGTGTCACGGGAGAGCGGTCAGGCCTTTGAGGAGGTAACTCGCTGGGAGCCGGCGAAAATTACATCCATAGCCCTGTCTGGAGCGGATGAACTGTGTGAGCGTGCCTTGAATTTGTTTTGCAGCATTTACGGCGCGGAAGCCGGCAACCTCTTTCTCAAATATCTGGCACTGGGTGGAGTGTATGTGGCAGGCGGCATAGTGACGCATATCCTTCCGTATTTTTTGAAGAGTTCGTTTTTTGAGGCATTTTGCGATAAAGGCAGGCTAAGATTTCTGATGGAGGCCGCACCTGTCAAGGTGGTGTGCTATGATGGACTTGGAATGCTTGGGGCAGGTTATGTCTTAGCCTGCAAGCAATTTGATATCTCATCTCGATAGAGCTGTTCTTTTTTCGCGTTGTTACAAGATGTTGCATGGGTTATTGTTGATAATGGATGGAATTAAAGGCGTCGAGTATGAATCATGCGTATAATATATCGATGTGGTATCAGCCTAACAGGCCTTTCGCCCAATCAATAACGTGTTTGACTCGGGGGGCCAGCAGCTTTACGGCCTCATCATAGTTGAGCCACTTGTATTCCTCGTGCTCAGCCCTGCCTATTGCTGGATTTATTAGAAGCTGCACCTCTTTTGTATGGGTTTCGGCCAGATAATACCTGGCGACTTTGCCCTTGTTGTAAGGGGGGGTGTCGCGATAATCATACCCCCAGCGGAATTCTAAGTCTGTAATGCCGGTTTCTTCTTGGACCTCTCTCAGGGCCGCCTTAATGGGTTCTTCGCCGTTCTCCACCATGCCTTTGGGAAAGTCCCAGTAGGAATATGCCCGTAAAAGGAGGTAGTGCCACTGGGCGTCTTCTTGCCTTACGATCACCACGCCTGCCGAAAGTGTTCTGTATGGTTTGTTTTCCTTGTCTTTCATGTTTGAATTATTTAGAATATTTTTTGCCTTTTAACAAGGTCTCAAGGGGTGTTAAATGCAACATTCAATGCAGCGTATATGTCAACGTATAGGATTGTTGGGCGGTACCTTCGATCCAATTCATTTCGGCCACCTTAGGGCCGCAGTGGAGGTGCGTGAGGCATTGGGGCTTCATGAGGTGTGGTTCGTGGTAGCTGCATCTCCACCACACAAAGCATGTTTCACCCCCTTTCATCACCGTCAGGCTATGGTAGAATTAGCGATTCGTGAACACAAGGGGTTTGAGTGCATCGATATCGAGGCGGAGAGGCAAGGACCGTCTTATTCCATAGACACCCTGCGGCTTTTGACTCAGGGGAAATCGAGTAGGGATTTTCAGAGTTGCGAGTTTTTTTTTGTGTTGGGCGTGGATCAGTTTCAGAAAATCACCTCATGGAAGGATTATGGCCGGCTTTTGAATTATGCCCACGTGGTGGTGATAGATAGGGGAGTCGAGCGAGAGACGGCAAAAAAGGCGGCGCTTCGTGTGATCGAATCGGTGTTTTTCGATTATAGACCCTGTGACGAGACCATGACCAGGTTTGTGTGCAGCGATCGAAATGATATTTATCTATTGCATGTAACGAGACTCGATATATCGAGTTCCATGATTAGAAAAAGGCTGAAGGCCGGCCTTTCAGTGGATTTTTTGACGGAACGTAGTGTGATCGAATATATGAATGTCAACAATTTCTATAAGATTGCAGGGGGATATGAAGAAAATTGAAAAAATCGGCGATTCATCAGAGATCGCCATGTTTTTTGCGGACAGGGCGGCTTACAACAAGGCGGAGGACGTAGTGGTCATAGATGTGAGAAACCAAGCGGATTTTACGGATTTTTTCGTGGTCTGCCATGCCAGATCCACGCGTCATGTGGCCGGTATAACGGAAGAACTGGAACAGGAGGCAGCCAAATTGGGGATTCGCCCCAGAAACATCGAGGGGATGCAGGAGACCCGCTGGGTGCTCATGGATTTTGGAGATGTGATAGTCAATATATTTTATGAACCGCTTCGCAGTTTTTATGACCTGGAAGGTCTGTGGAACAAGTCTCCGAAGATGTCGATAGCCTCGTATGCCGGCAGAGAAACGAGTGATGAGGATTGATATGAAAACTAACATCAGACCAGTGATGCTGGTCATTATGGATGGCTGGGGTTGGAGAGAGGCTGCCGACGGCAACGCCACGGTTCTGGCCAGGACTCCGAATCTTAAGGCCTTTCGCGAGAAATACCCGTTCGGCCTGTTGCAGGCATCCGGTGAAGCGGTCGGGCTGCCTGAAGGCCAGATCGGTAACAGCGAGGTGGGGCATCTGAATCTGGGTGCAGGCCGTATCGTCTATCAAGAGCTTACAAGAATTGATAAATCCATTCGGAATGGGGATTTTTTTGTTAACAAGGCACTTTTGGAGATAATTTCTGCTGTGAAAGGCACCGGCGGCAGGCTTCATCTGCTGGGTCTGGTGTCTGACGGCGGAGTGCACAGCCAGCTTACACACCTTTTTGCCCTTCTCGAGATGGCCAAACAAAATGGTCTGAAACAGGATCAGGTGTATGTTCATGCCTTTCTGGACGGCAGGGATGTGCTTCCCACCACAGGGGCTGGTTATGTGGCGGCATTGCGAGATTTCATGCGGCAGCATGGCATCGGAGAAATCGCCACCGTGAGCGGCCGTTTCTATGCCATGGACAGAGACAAACGCTGGGATCGCGTGCAAAAGGCATATGACGCCCTGGTGGCGGGAATCGGCGATACAGCGGAAGACCCTGTGAAGGCCATCGAGGATTCTTATGCCAGGGGTGTGACCGACGAGTTCGTGCCGCCCACCGTGATCTCGAGGCAGGAAGGCACATATATGCCACGTATCTCGAACGGAGACGGAGTGATCTTTTTCAATTTCAGGGCCGATAGGGCCAGAGAACTCACTCGAGCCTTTACTGAGCCGAATTTTTCAGGGTTTCCCGTGCAAAACCGTCCAAATTTAGCCGGATTTGTAACGCTTACCCGTTACGACGAGACCTTTGACCTGCCTGTGGCCTTTCCGCCACAGACCCTCACCCGTATTCTGGGCGAGGAGGTGTCACGCGCCGGGCTGTTGCAACTGCGCATTGCAGAGACCGAAAAATATGCCCATGTGACCTATTTCTTCAACGGCGGAGAGGAAAAACCTTTCGAAGGCGAAGAGCGTGTGCTTATTCCCTCGCCAAGGGAGGTGCGCACATACGATCTGAAGCCCGAAATGAGTGCATATTCTGTGGCTGATACCCTGATAGAGCGTATCTCCAACAATGATTATGGCCTGGTGGTGGTGAACTTCGCAAACGGAGACATGGTCGGGCACACCGGTGTTTTGACTGCGGCCATTCGGGCCTGTGAGGTGGTGGACGAGTGCGTTGGCAGAGTGGTCAGGGCCTGGCTGCAGAAGGGCGGGGCGGCCATCGTTACCGCGGATCATGGAAATGTCGAGGTGATGACAGCGCCTGACGGCACGCCTGCCACCGCACATACCACCAATCCTGTGCCGGTGTATCTGATCGACGACGAGCGCATGAATGCAAGACTGCGAAGTGGTATTCTGGCTGATATAGCCCCCACCATTCTGACCATGCAGGGTCTGCCGGTTCCGAATCAAATGACCGGTAAGCCGTTGTTTGAATGAGATGTGGACAGTCCCATGGAGATGGCTTTAATGACCGGCGATGCCGTTTCACCTGTGCTGCAAGTAAACGATGCAGTCAAGACCTACACTCGCAGCAAGGGCATATTCGGCGGCAAGGTTGCGATTAATGCCCTTCGAGGAGTCACTCTGCATCTTGGAGCCGGAGAGATACTGGGACTGGTAGGGGAGAGCGGCTGCGGCAAGTCAACTTTGGCCCGTGTGGTGTTGGGGCTCGAGCATCCTGACGCAGGGGAAATCCGTTTCAAGGGGGTTGATCTTTCCAAAATGGATAAGACTGCCGTGCAGGGGTTCAGACGGGAGACGCAGATGGTCTTTCAGGACCCTTTTTCATCCCTGAATCCCAAGAAAACCGTGTTTCAGACCCTGAGTGAGCCGTTTATAGTGCATGGCCTTTGCAGCAGGGCTGAATTGAAGAAAAGGGTTGGGGAACTCATGGCAGAGGTGGGCTTGACGGCAAACCTGATGCAGCGTTATCCGCACGAGTTCAGCGGAGGTCAGCGCCAGCGTATCGGACTGGCCAGGGCATTGGCCACTCGACCTTCATTGATCGTGGCGGACGAGCCCACATCAGCCCTGGATGTCTCCATTCAGGCCCAGATCATCAATCTGCTGCTGGATCTGCATGAAAGATACCGGCTTTCTTTTCTGTTTATTTCACACGATCTACTGCTGGTCAGATTCGTGAGCCACCGTATAGTGGTCATGTACAGAGGAACGGTGGTGGAAACGGCGCCGGCCGCCTCTTTTGTCAGGGGAAGTGAGGTTCATCATCCTTACACGCATTTTTTGCTGGAGACTGTGCCTGTGCCGAATCCTATGATAAAGAAAAAGGGCAGGACAGACAGACCCCGCATGGTTACCGGTAATGCCGGCGTCCATGCCGAAGCAGGTTGTCTTTATCTGGACAGGTGTCCTGTGGCGACTGACATATGCAGGGAAGAGAGGCCGGTCTTGCGAACTGTGAGTGCCGGGCATACAGATTCCCCACAAGAAGTGGCGTGCCATAATTTATGAAGATTGTTTCCAAATATATTCTACGGAGTCAGATTCCGGTCTTTTTTCTGGTTTTTCCGGGGCTGGCAGGTCTTTATTTGCTGGTTGAACTGGCTGAGAAGCTGAATGATTTTAGAGACGCCGGAGTGCATTCATCTCGAACGGTTCTGTATTTTCTGGCCTTGTTGCCGCAGATTGCATTTGAATTGTTTCCCCTGGCCGTGCTGCTTTCCGGAGTGTTGACTCTCTTGCTTTTGGCCAGAAACAACGAGCTGACCGCGATGCGAAGTGTGGGGGCCAGGCAGGCGAATGTTCTGCTGCCCATGCTAGGTTTGGGCGCAGCGGCAGCCCTTGCCATGCTTGCCCTGCAATGGTCTGTTGTGCCCCAATCCACCTCGCTGTCCCAGCAGATCTGGCATCAAGAGGTCAAAAAGAGCGCTCAAAAAGGTATTTTGAAGGGTGAACAGCTCTTTTTTCATGGAGACAACGCCATCTGGGTGATGAAGCCGGACAATGCCGATACTCGACACCTGTCCGATGTGCATTACTTGCGTTTCGATTCGGCGACCTACGGGGTGCAGGAAGAGATAGTGGCCAGGGAGGCGGAACTGAGAAAAGACGGCTGGCTCTTCAAAAAAGGTGTGCGAATGGTCTATGACCCTGCAAAAGAGGAGCGATTGGAATTCACTGCATTTGAAGAGAGGTTTTTTGCTATGCCGGAGAGACCGGAGGACTTCAATACGGTTCAGAAGCCTCCGGTGGAGTTGGGTATGTGGGATCTGTGGCAGGGCATACACCGGCTCAGGTCAATGGGGTATGACGCCTTTGAACAGGAGAGCGTGCTGTGGAGCTCGATTCTCTATCCATTCCTGGGCATTGCACTTCTGTGGGCGGTGTTTCCCGTGATGTTTACAAGGCCCAGGGCGGCTGTGACTCTGGGGTTGGCGCTGGCCCTGCTTCTGTCCTTCATGTCCTGGGGGATGTGGGAGTTTCTGCTGGCTCTGTGTAAGACCGGACGTATTCCCGCCTTTTCAGGCCCTGTGTTTTCTCTTTTGTGTCTGTGGGGGCTTGGCTACTGGCTGGAGAGAAGAAATAAACGATTGGGGGTGCTTTAGTGAACGTGCAGGAAAGGGCTGCAAGGGTTTTGGCTGTGCTCAAACAGGATTATCCAACCGCTGGCATCGCCCTTAAATTTGTGGAACCGTTTCAATTGCTGGTGGCCGTCATTCTCTCTGCTCAATGTACGGATGAGCGTGTCAATCAGGTGACGCCTGTTCTGTTCGCCCGATTTTCCGGACCGCAGGCCGTGTGTCAGGCCGACCTTGAGGAATTGGAGAAAATTGTATATTCTACTGGCTTTTATAAAAATAAGGCCAGAAACCTTCGGAATGCGGCCTGTATGATTGTAGAGCGTTTCGGCGGCAGAGTGCCGAATACCATGGAGGAGTTGCTGACACTGCCAGGAGTTGCACGCAAGACGGCAAATATAGTGCTCTACAATGCCTATGGCGTAGTGGCAGGTATTCCGGTGGATACTCATGTGAAGCGACTGGCCAATCGTCTGGGCTGGACCACTTACGCCAATCCCGACAAAATCGAACAGGATCTGATGAGGCTGTTCTCCATGAATGAATGGGGTGGTCTTTCGTATCTGTTAATCGAACATGGCAGGGCGGTCTGTAATGCAAAAAAACCGTTGTGTAATGCGTGCCACCTGCGTGACTTTTGTCCTTTTGGAAAGGAGAATTGAGATGCAATGGAATGGAATGCTGGAGGTCATAACCACCACTGAAACCGAAACGGACGCCCGAAGGCTTGCAAGAGAGCTGGTGAACAGGCGTCTGGCGGCTTGTGCCCAGGTCTCGGGCCCCATTCGCAGTTATTACTGGTGGAAAGGCAGTCTGGAAGAGGCTGAGGAATGGCGTTGTGTGATGAAGACCATGTCGTATCTCTATGTTCAGGTGGAGGCTGCCATCAGGGAATTGCATCCCTACACGCTTCCTCAGATAATGGCTTTGCCGGTTCAGGCCGCATTGGCTGATTATCTTGAGTGGGTTCAGGAAAACCTGATGAAGGAGTGATGTTATATGGAATTAGGTGGCGTGTCGTTGAAATTTGAAAAAAGCGGGGGGCTTTTGCCTGTAATAGCCCAGGATCATGAGACCAATGAGGTCTTGATGCTGGCTTACATGAACGAACTGGCTCTGCAAAAGACCATCGAAACAGGCAAGGTGCATTACTGGAGCCGTTCGCGAGGCAAACTCTGGCTCAAGGGCGAAACCAGCGGGCACGTGCAGTTGTTGAAGGAATTGTTTCTGGATTGCGATGAGGACACGATTCTTGTAAAGGTGGAGCAAATAGGCAGAGCAGCCTGCCACACGGGGCATATAAGCTGCTTTTACAGAAAATTTGACGGTCAGAGATTTATTGTGTTGGGGAAACCTGTCTTTGACTCGAAGGAGGTCTATAAAAAATGAATAAATTGAAATTGGGCATTCCTAAGGGCAGTCTGGAGAATGCCACTATTGAACTTTTTGCCAAGTCTGGCTGGCGGATCGACGTGCATCATCGCAGCTATTTTCCTGACGTGGACGATTCCGAGCTGGAGTGCAGTATATGCAGGGCACAGGAGATGTCGAGATATGTGGATCAGGGTGTGCTGGATGCCGGCATCACGGGCAGGGACTGGATCATGGAAAATGAGTCCGATGTGGTGGCTGTGGCCGATCTCATCTATTCCAAGGTGAGCAAGAGACCTGCCCGCTGGGTGCTGGCTGTTCCGGCTGACAGTCCCTATCGCAGACCGGAGGATCTGGAAGGCAAAAAGATCGCCACCGAGCTGGTGAATTACACAAGACGTTATTTTCGTGAGCGCGGTATTCATGTTCAGGTGGAGTTCTCATGGGGTGCCACCGAGGCCAAGGTGGTTTCAGGTCTGGCGGATGCCATCGTGGAGGTCACCGAGACCGGAAGCACCATTCGGGCGCATGGTCTGGTCATCATAGAAGAACTCATGCAGTCCAATCCGCAGCTCATCTGCAACAAGGCCGCATGGGAAAATCCATGGAAACGGGCCAAGATAGACCAGATCGCCATGTTGTTACAGGGTGCGCTGCGTGCCCACAGACTTGTCGGCCTCAAGATGAATGTCCTTACATCCAGAAGCGCCGCAGTGGTGGAGTTGCTTCCAAGCCTGAATGCACCCACTGTTTCACCTCTTTATGATAAAAACTGGTGTTCCATAGAGACCATAGTGGAAGAGGCAGTAGTGAGGGATTTAATTCCCAAATTGAAGACCGCAGGCGCCGAAGGCATAGTGGAGTATCCGCTCAACAAGGTACTGTAATGTTCGGGCTCTATAATGGGAACCTTGAAAGATTGTGGAACTATGTGAAGTCGGCACAGGGGTGTTTGTGGAGTGAGGCAGCCATAAAAGGCTGCCGTCGGCAAATCCACTTTCAGGAGGGAGGTTATTTGCCGCACGGAACAAATACCCCTGTGCCGACTTTGGTGTTTTTGACTTTTTAGAGGTTACCTAATGGATAGATATCATGATACCGGATAAAAGACAGAATCAGGCCGCTGCTCCATTTGTGATTCGGGATGTGCAGTTCGTCCTGTCAGCGGTCAAGCCGGATATTTTTCCGGCGGATGGTCTGCCTGAAATAGCCTTTGCAGGCAGATCGAATGCAGGAAAGTCCTCGGTTCTGCGGCTGCTTCTGAACAGAAGGGCGTTTGTCAGAGTGAGTTCCACGCCGGGCCATACACAGGCATTGAATTATTATCGTTTGGATTACCGCATCAATCAGACCGGTTTTGGCTCGTGCTATTTTGTGGACATGCCAGGCTATGGATTTGCGAGGGCGCCGAAGACGGTGCAGGAATCCTGGAAGCATCTCATCGAGGCGTATCTTGAACGCAAAGACGCACTTGTGATGCTGTTTTGTATCTTCGACATACGTCGTGAGCCGGATGCCATGGACATGTCTCTGCTGGACTACCTCAGATCGGTTGGAATACCTTTTTGTATCCTGCTGAACAAGGCCGATAAACTGTCCCATTCCCAACGGCTCACAGCCAAACGCCGTTTCGATGCCATGGCCTTTGTAGAAGTGGCACCTGTTGTGGTTTCTGCCCAGACCGGTCTGGGCATGGATGAGGTGAAAAATATGATAAGCGGTGTGTTGTCTTAAAAAGGCCGCAAACACCACTGCGCCCACTCTAATGGATTTTTAGAGGTATCATGCCATTCAAGAAACAGACCCTCTATTCCTTTTTACGATATATCGGCCCAGGTCTTCTGGTTACAGTGGGTTTTATCGATCCAGGAAATTGGGCATCCAATGTGGCCGCAGGCGCCCAATACGGCTACAGCCTGTTGTGGATGGTATCCCTTTCCACACTGATGCTCATACTGCTTCAGCACAATGCCGCTCATCTCGGCATAGCCACGGGGCTCTGTCTTTCAGAGGCGGCCAACAGATATCTGCCGGTCTGGCTGTCCCGTATCATTTTGTTGACCGCGGTCCTGGCCGCTGTCTCCACCGCCATGGCCGAGATATTGGGCGCAGCCATAGCCCTTCGCATGCTTTTTCACATCCCTCTTGCAGTTGGAGCGACATTGTCCACCGCACTGGTATTTTATCTGCTTGTAACCAACAGCTACCGGCGTATAGAAAAGCTCATAATGGGTTTTGTCTCCCTGATAGGACTTTCATTTCTGGTGGAGATACTTCTGGTGCCGGTGGATTGGAACACCTCATTCGTTGCATGGGTTACACCGGTCATTCCTGAAGGTTCGATGCCCATTGTCATGAGCGTTTTGGGCGCTGTGGTCATGCCACACAATCTCTTTCTGCACTCGGAGATCATTCAGAGCCGGAAATGGAACCTGGAGGACGAGGCTGTCATAGCACGCCAGATGGATTATGAATTTTTGGATACTCTGGCCTCCATGCTCGTGGGCTGGGCCATCAACAGCGCTATGATTCTTTTGGCCGCCGCCACATTTTTTCAGACAGGGACACAGGTGACGGATCTGGAACAGGCCGAGCGTCTGTTGCGTCCCATTGCAGGGAATGGGGCGGCGTGGATATTTGCGCTGGCCCTGCTGTTTGCCGGTATAGCCTCCAGTGTCACCGCCGGCATGGCGGGTGGCAGCATCTATGCAGGTATGTTCGGCAAGGAATACGATATACAAAACAGGCAGACTCTCTGGGGCTGCGGTATCACACTGCTGGGTGCCCTGGCGGTTATCTTTTTGATATCAGACCCATTCAAGGGGCTCATCTATTCCCAGATGCTTTTGAGCATTCAACTACCCATAACCATTCTGCTTCAGATATGGCTTACCTCCTCAAAAAATGTCATGGGTAGCCATGCCAATGGCAGGCTCGAGCTTTTTGCCTTGAGTGTAGTGGCAATGGGAGTGATCGCCTTGAACATCATGCTTTTATTTTCATGACTCATCAAATAATCCTTGCTTTTATTGGAAAGCATGTTTTAATTAAAAACGTTTGTTGATGGTAAGATTACATTTCTAAAAATGATTATTCGTTTTTCGACTGTAACTTTCCGCCACTGACAGAAAAAAGGCCAAAGGCCAAAAGTAAAAGGAGTAGTAAAAGATGTCTGAAGGTACAGTAAAGTGGTTCAACGATGCAAAGGGGTTCGGGTTTATTCAGCAGGACAATGGCAAGGATGTATTCGTTCATCATTCTGCCATAAAGGCCGACGGGTTCAAGACCCTTACCGAGGGTGCCCGCGTGAGTTTTGATGTTGTGGAGGGCCCCAAAGGTCTGGCCGCGCAGAATGTGGTGCAGTTATAACTTAGTTGTAACACATTAGGTTTCAATCAAGACGCCCTGTCAACAGGGCGTTTTTTATTTTTAAGCTTTTTTTATCATTATTGCAGCAGATTTAGAAATTCCTCTTCATTCAGCACTGTTATGCCTATCTCATTGGCCTTATCGAATTTTGAACCTGGTTTTTCTCCGACTATCAAATAATCCACCTGCCTGCTGATCTGATTGACCACCACGCCGCCTTTTGCCTCTACCATCCTTTTGGCGTCTTCTCTTGTCATGTTGCTCAGTGTGCCTGTGAACAGGAAGCGCTTGCCTTTGATGGGGTTGGGTTGTTCTAATGAACTGTCGAGTGCTTCAGCTTTGTGCATAGTGATTCCGTGCCCTATAAGTCTGTTAAGCAGACGCAGGTTTTCAGTATCCCTGAACCAGCTCGATACCGCTGTCGCTACCTCTGAACCTATTCCCTTGATCTGCATCAATCTTTCCGCATTCGCCTCTTGTAATGCCTCAATATCAGGGAAGTTGGCCGCTAAAAGCTGTGCCATTCCCTCTCCTACATGACGAATACCAAGCCCGTAAAGAAGCCGAGAGAATGTGTTTTTTTTGCTGTTTTCTATGGCATTCAACAGATTTTGAGAGGATTTTTCCGCAAAACCTTCCAAAGAGAGCAGGTCCTCTTTTTTGAGCTCATACAGGTCTGCTATGTCTCGTACGAGCCCTGCCTCCACGAGCTGCATGACGATGCGATGCCCCAGACCATCGATATTCATGGCGCCTTTGGATGCAAAGTGTGTGATGGAACGGATGAGCCTGGGCTGGCAGTCAGAATTCGGGCATCGCCACACCGCCTCTCCCTCTCTTTTGACCAGCGGGGTATGGCAGATAGGGCAGTTTTTAGGCATGATAAACGGCTGTTCGGTTCCTGTCCTTCTTGCCTTGATGGGCTCTACCACTTCGGGTATGACATCACCCGCCCTGCGCACATACACCCAATCGCCTATGCGAATGTCCTTTCGAGCAATCTCATCCTCGTTGTGCAGGGTAGCCCGATTTACCGTCACTCCTCCCACTCTTACGGGTTCCATGATGGCTACGGGCGTGACAGCACCAGTCCTTCCAACGCTCAGTTGAATGTCTTTGATGCGCGTCACCGCCAATTCCGCTGCAAATTTATAGGCTATGGCCCAGCGAGGGCTGCGTGCCTTGGTGCCCAGAAACTTCTGAAGACTTAAATCGTTCACCTTTATGACCACGCCATCTATTTCATAAGAGAGATCATTTCGAATTGCGGTCATTTTTTTGTGATATTCTATGGCCTCTTCGATAGTCTTGACCTGTTGAATCAATGGATTGACCTTGAGTCCCAGTGATTTGAGGTATTGCAGCACTTCCCATTGAGTGTGAAGTTCAGGGAATGGTTGAATGTCTCCGATGCCATAAAAAAAGATGTCTAGCGGCCTTTGAGCCGTGATACGCGAGTCCAACTGCCTCAGGCTTCCTGCTGCTGCGTTTCGCGGGTTGGCAAAGGCTGGTTCACTGTTGCGGAGACGTTCTTCATTGTATTTCCTGAATGCCTGTTTGTGCATGAAGACCTCGCCCCTGGCCTCCAATCTTTGAGGAACGGACGTGTCTTGAGGTGAGTTTAGCCTTAAGGGCACGGCCTTTATGGTTTTGATATTGGCCGTGACATCCTCTCCGACATAGCCGTCGCCGCGTGTGGATGCCTTGGTCAATATGCCGTTTTCATAGACTATTTCCACTGCAAGACCGTCCATCTTGGGTTCAACGGTAAATGTGATTCCGCTACTTTTATCACTCAATGCCTTTTGAATGCGGTTTCCAAAATCTCTGACCTCTGCCGGGCTGAAGGCATCGTCCAGACTGAGCATGGGGATTGAATGGCTCACTTGAGCGAAGCGTTCAGAAGGCCTGGCGCCTACCCGTTGCGTGGGAGAATCCGGTGAGATGTATTGAGGGAATTGCGCCTCGAGGCGAGACAGTTCGTGCATCATGGCATCATAGGCCTCGTCCGTGATGGCAGGTGCATCCAATACATAGTAGAGGTAATTGTGCCGTTCTATCTCACGTCTCAGCCAGTCGATGCGTTTTTTTATGTCAGGACTTTCCAGTGTTGTCATACCCGTTCGATTACTTTTTTAAGGTTGTTTCGTGCATCAGAAAAAGTCACTATACGCGGGACGAGAGCTCCTTCAATGAGTGTGCTATTCATTGTACAAGTTTAAGGCATGGCGGAATCCATTACAAGTCGTTTACAAAGGTAATGTCTTCGGCTTTTACAATTTTTAGAATAGAACAGCTTATGTCATCTTCTGGACATTCTATGTATTTTGCACTATAATTCAAAAATCAAAAAGCAGGCGTTTTATTTGATGGCAAGGGCGCGAAATGGCGCCCTTGTTTTTTGAGCTTACTTCTATCGTTAACGGGAATGAACACATTGCAGAATCAACTTCAAAGAGAGATACAACGCAGACGAACATTCGGCATTATAAGCCATCCGGATGCCGGAAAGACTACACTTACAGAAAAATTATTGCTATTTGGCGGCGCCATTCAAATGGCCGGAGCAGTCAAGGCCCGCAAGGCATCCAGGCACGCCTTGAGTGATTGGATGGCCATCGAAAAGGAGAGGGGTATCTCGGTCACCACATCCGTCATGAGTTTTCCTTATCGCGACAAGGAAATCAATCTGCTGGACACCCCCGGTCATCAGGACTTTTCAGAGGATACCTATCGTGTGCTCACTGCCGTGGACAGTGCATTGATGGTTATAGACAGCGCAAAGGGTGTGGAGGCTCAGACTCGAAAGCTCATGGAGGTCTGCCGAATGCGCAGCACGCCCATTATCACCTTCATCAACAAGCTCGACAGAGAGGGTGAGGGGCCGCTGGACCTTCTGGCCGATATAGAGGAAAAATTAAACATAGAATGCGCGCCACTTTCGTGGCCAATCGGCATGGGTAAGGGTTTCAAAGGTGTTTACAACCTTTACCGTAAGGAATTGCACCTGTTCACGCCGGGTTCTGAGACCTTACCTCAGGATGGAATCGTGATAAAAGACCTGTCTGATTCTCTGCTGGATAGCCTGATCGGAAGCGACGCAGCTCAGCTTCGCGAGGAGATAGCCCTGGTGCAGGGGGCTACCAAACCTTTTGACATGAATGAATACCTGCATGCCAGGCAGACGCCTGTTTTTTTCGGCAGCGCCATCAACAACTTCGGTGTCAGAGAACTTCTGGATGCCCTTGTGGATCTGGCACCGGCTCCCGGCAATAGATTCGCTGTAACCCGCATGGTTTCCCCTGACGAACAGGAATTTTCAGGCTTCGTTTTCAAGATTCAGGCCAATATGAATCCGGCGCACCGGGACAGGATCGTGTTTTTCCGTATCTGCTCGGGCATATTCAGGCGAGGTATGAAGGTCATTCACCATCGAACCGGCAAGGAGATATCCTTGGCCAATGCGACCATCTTCATGGCCCAGGATCGCAAAAATGTGGAGGAGGCCTATCCAGGTGATATAATCGGCATCTACAACCACGGCACCATCAAGATAGGCGATACTTTTACAGAAAAAGAGCCGCTCAAATTCACAGGCATACCCAATTTCGCGCCGGAACATTTCATGAAGGTTGTACTTAAAAATCCCATGAAAATCAAGCAATTACACAAGGGGTTGGTGCAGCTGGCCGAGGAAGGCGCTGTGCAGCTCTTTCAGCCTGTTCTTGGCAGCGGTTACATTCTGGGCGCTGTGGGCGTGTTGCAGTTCGATGTGACCATGAATAGACTCAAGGCCGAATACGGAGTGGACGCGGTGTATGAGCCTGTGGAATATGCCACCGCGCGCTGGGTCTCATGCGCGGATCGGAAGAAACTCGAGGAATTCAAGACCAGGAACCAGAGCAATCTGGCCATCGATGCAGAAGGGCACCTGGCGTTTTTGGCGGCAAGCGAATGGAAACTCGGTCGCGCCATGGAACTGTTTCCTGACATAGTTTTTCATAAGACGAGAGAGTATGTATGATTGCCAGGCCATTGTGTATGACCTGGCAATTTTTCGAGAAACACCGATAGATTATTTCTGAGACGGTTTTCCGAAGGAGCGTTCAAACAGCTCTTTGATGGCTGCCTTGCCCTGTTCGGTGAGATGGCGTGTGCCTGTTCCGGCAAATGTCCTGTGGCAGATGATGGGCAGGTCCTTGAACCACTGGACTCCGTTCCATGAGAACCACTCGTTTTCGCCCTGATCGAATACACTCACCGGTCTGCCGAAGAATTTGGCCAGCTCCACCGCCCAGCCTGTGCCGCCCTTTACGGTCTTGTCCGGTTGTATCCAGCCCACGGCAAACACTTGATGACCTTTGTTCACCATGTGAAAGATGGACTGAATTACATTGCGTATCTTCTCAGCCTCGGCATAGGTGCGCCCCATTCGGCTCGATACAATGGCCATGCTTACGTCACCTTGCTTCAATTCTTCATCGGTCAGGACATATATGTCCTTTGTCCGTTCCATCTGATGGCCTTTGTAAGAGAAATTGACCTCTTTGATGTTCCATCGTTCGGCATTGATTCCAAATTCCGCCTCTGCTCCCTTCATGCCTCCGCTGTAGAGCGTGCAGTGAGATGGATTGAGCATGTTCCCTCCTGAGTTATTGTTTTTCTTCGGTTACTGCATGTTGTTTGAGTTCCAATAATTTATTATAAACGGTTTCCAGAAAATCCGCTATCTGCCCATGTTTGTTTTCGCCGGATTGCGCGTAGCTTTTAGCGATTTCAACTGTCTGCCGCAGGCATTCTTCCTTGTCATAGGTTTGAAGTTTGTTCATGCTTCGTTACCCCCTGTTTCCTTCAAAAAAACGGGCAGGATATCTTTCAATTTTTCTAATGCCATTGCCCTGTGACTGATGGAGTTTTTTATAGCTGGTTTCAGGTTAGCCATGGTACAATTTCTATCAGTCAGAAAAAATATTGGATCATAGCCAAAACCATAAGAACCGTTAGGTTCAAGGGCTATTGCGCCTTCACATATACCTTCTGTGGTGATGTGACGACCATCAGGTGTGCATACGGCTATAACACACCTGAATCTGGCTGTTCGTTTCTCCATTGGCAGTCCATTCAGCGTTTTCAGCAATTTTTGGATGTTTTCGTGGTCGGTGGCCATTTCTCCCGCATATCTGGCGGAATGTATGCCTGGAGCGCCGTTCAAGGCGTCAACTTCCAGTCCCGAGTCATCGGCAATGGCAGTTATGCCTGTGTGTTTTGCGATAGCGTCGGCCTTTTTCAAGGCATTTTCCTGAAAACTGCAACCATCTTCCAATACATCAGGCATATCGGGGACATCTTCAAGAGACAGAAGTTCAATGGGCATGCCCTGCACTAACGCCTGGAATTCCTTGATTTTGCCTTTGTTTTTCGTGGCCAGGATCATCTTCATGTATTAGTCCTTGATATGTTGTCCGATGTTATTGCTTTTGATTTCATGCTTCCAACGGAGATGGAGACGGCGTCCGATGGACAGATGCTGTAGCACTTCATGCAGCGAATGCAGGCATGTGTGTTTATGGAATCAGCGCCGTTGAAAAACGATACCCCTGTGGGACAGATTTTGAAACATGTCTTACAATTCACACAGGCACGTTCATGAAATTCCAGCCGTATAAAACTCGTTTTATTGAAAAGGCCGTAGATGGCCCCTAGGGGGCAGACAACCCTGCAAAAGAAACGTGAGATGAAGACACACAGCCCCAGGATTATAACCAGCAGAATGATTTTATTGAAAAAGAGGGCGCCTATCATCTGTTTGAGGTCAGGCGCTAGTACCATAAGCGGCAGACCTGCCTCAAGCGTGCCCGCAGGACAGATGTATTTGCAGAACCACAATGACCCATATCCGGATTCGTCGACTATCAGAACGGGCAGCAACAATACAAAAAATATCAAAAATACGTACGGGCCAAAACGCATCGCCCGCGGCAGACTGAGTTTTTTTGTGGGAATGCGATATATCCATTCCTGCAGAAAACCGAATGGGCACAGCCATCCACAGGGTATTCTACCGAGAAAAGCACCTGTCAGACCTAGAAGGCCTATAATATACGCCCCGAAGTGCCCGAAAGGAAGACCCATTCGCAGGGTGGTTGCAAAATTCTGAAGGGCGCCCACAGGACAGGCAAAGGCTGCCGCAGGACAGGAATAACAATTGAGGCCAGGAAAGCAGACCGCTTTCAGCGGACCTTGATATATGGGGGTATTTCCAAGAAACAGCCAGTAGGAATTGGCCAGAAGCGTGGAAAGCCATTGTGTCAGGCGTCTGCGTCTTTTCATCAGCCGATTCCAATACAGTCAAGACAGATGGTAGTGGCCTTTTTTAAGACCTTCAGCGGCTCTCCTATGGAAATGCCGTATAACATCAGAATGCTGAAGAGAATTATGAGAAAACCGGTGATGCGCTTCATGGGATGGGTCTCAGGCCCGTGTAATGAGGTTTTGTACCGACCTGGTCTTGTCTCCGATGCATTGTTTTTTGTCGCGGCGGTCGTCTATTTTCGCTACGGTATAAACGCGTTTTTCTCCCATTTCAAATGGGATTTCGTGCAGTACCCTCAGTGTGTCCAACAATTGGGTCATTTTACCTTCTATAATGGTGCCCATATCGGTAAGTTCGAAAACAACCCCTGTTTTTTCAAGACGTCTTTGCATTTCCGCTACAAAATGGCTGAAACTCGTAGTGGAGGTGCCAAGAGGAATGACAGTTATTTCCATGATGGCCATTGAATTTCCTCGTTTGTTTTCAGGATGTTTGCCTGGAAATACCTCGAAAACAATTGACAAGAACAGAGTATTAAGAAATGGAGGCGGCGTCCAGATTCGAACTGGAGAATAACGGTTTTGCAGACCGTCGCCTTACCACTTGGCTACGCCGCCATGCGTATTTTGTTAACACAGCCGAATGGATTTGGCAAGACCCATTCGGAATGGTTTGACAAATCCATTAACAGCCATTTATTATTTGAATTCAAAGCCTCCAGACACCATTGCTGCATTTCGGTCAGCTTTGTCTGAAGGTCCCCGTTATTTCCGGCGGGGTTTCTCAATCTGTTTTGAAAGGATGAACAGACATGCCGGGCAACACCTTCGGTCATAGCTTTAGAGTCACAACATGGGGCGAGTCACATGGCCCTGCTATCGGCGTGGTCATAGACGGATGCCCTGCGCGACTTCCCCTGAGCGTGGATTTCATTCAGGCCGCTCTGGACAAACGCAGGCCTGGGAAAGGCGGGGTTGCAGAGACCACCCGCAAAGAACCAGACAGGGTAGAGATACTTTCAGGGGTCTTCAAGGGGCTGACCACAGGTACTCCTATCTGTCTTGTAATCTATAACAAGGATGCCAAAAGCTCATCTTATGATACTCTCAGGGATGTCTTCAGGCCAGGTCACGGGGACATGACCTACTTGGCTAAATACGGCATTCGTGACCATCGAGGAGGAGGCAGGGCCTCAGGCAGGGAGACCGCCGCTCGTGTAGCCGCAGGCGCTGTGGCCCAATTGGTGCTCGACACCAAGGGTATCGAGGTAATAGCACATACCGTGTGTCTTGGTGGTATATGGGCTCGACGAATGGACAAGGAGGCTATAGAAAAGAATCGTATCTTTTGCGCTGACGAGGATGCCGCTAATCAAATAGAGGAGCTCATATCGACGGTGCGTTCAGAGGGGGATTCCCTGGGAGGCATTGTGGAGATTCTGGCACAGAATGTGCCTGCCGGCCTGGGAGAACCTGTGTTCGACAAGCTGGATGCAGACCTGGCCAAGGCCTTGATGTCCATAGGTGCTGTAAAAGGGGTGGAGATCGGAGCCGGCTTTCAGGCGGCCTTTTTGCGTGGTTCCGAAAACAACGATGCCATCGGCCCAGGCGGTTTTCTCTCCAACAATGCAGGCGGCATACTTGCCGGTATCTCCAATGGAGATCAGATTGTCTGTCGAGCCGCGGTCAAACCCATACCTTCCATCTCATTGGTGCAGCAGACCGTCAATACAGAAGGCGAGCCGGTCACTGTGAAGATAGGGGGCAGACATGACGCATCAGCTATTCCGCGCATAGTGCCTGTGTGTCAGGCCATGGTGAGACTGGTGCTGGCAGATCATCTTTTGCGGCAAAAGGCGATCAGCTTATGAACATTCCCCGCAAAGAAGACATGGTTGTCGGCATAGTGGGCGGCAAAGGCCGTATGGGAAGCTGGTTTTTCAGATTTTTGACCGATGCCGGTTATCGCGTTATGGTCTCGGACAAGGACACGGAACTTTTTCCTACAGATCTGGCCCTGCGCTGCCATGTGGTGATCGTCTCCGTGCCTATGGAAGCGTTTTCACAGGTAATCGGCCAGATAGGGCCGTTGATATCGAAGGATGCCTTTTTAACAGACCTGTGTTCCCTAAAGGCGGTGCAGGTGCAGGAGATGTTGCGCAATACTGTTTGTTCCGTGGCCGGCTCCCATCCCCTTTTCGGGCCTGCCGAGAATTCCATAAAGGGGAGGCGCATGGCCCTGTGCCCAGGCCGCGGGGATGAATGGTTTGCGTGGTGGAGATCGCTTCTGGAGTCCAGTGGCGCCCATGTGTATTGCACAGAAGCCGTATCCCATGACCGTACCATGGCATGGGTGCAGGCCCTGAATCACTTCATTCTCATCAGCCTTGGAAAGGCCGTTTTTGATCAGGGATTGAATATGGAAGAATTGATATCTCTTTCCACTCCAAGTTTTTCAAAACAGATGGAGATCGTGGCCAGGCTCTTTTATCAGGACCCGCAGCTCTACGCCACCATTCAGATGTCCAATCCCTTCGCCATGGATGTGCTGAATAGTTTCAGAGGAGCATGTGACAAATTATATGAGGCGGTCATGACCTCTGACAGGGACACCTTTGTGGAGGTGTTTAAGGGGGCTCAATTCGCAGGCAAGACCTATCTGGATACACTTTTGGGGCATGTATAACCGTCTTTCCCTACATAGGAAACAGATTCTGTGAACAGTACATTACCTTTTATTAACGATATGACAGGGGGTGTGACCATTCGATTGAGGGTGCAGCCGCGTGCCTCCAGGTCTGGTTTTGCCGGTGTTTTCGAGGATTCCATTCGTTTGAAGATACATGCTCCGCCTGTGGATGGGGCTGCAAACGAGGCATGTCAGCGTTTTTTGGCGGACTTTTTTTCTATCACTATGAAGTCGGTTCAGCTTGTATCTGGTGCCGCCAGCAGAACCAAGTTGTTTTTATTGAAAGGGTTGAGTCTTGATGAGGCGGCAAGACGGCTGTCGGCTGTTTTATGAAAAAGGTCTTCATTATAGCAGGCGAGGCGTCAGGTGACTTGCATGGAGCCGGTTTGATGCGGGCCATGAAATCGCTGCGGCCTGATGTGGAGTTTTTGGGCATAGGCGGCCTTCAAATGGTGGAGACAGGGTTGAAGCCGGTATTTTTGAACAATGAGCTGGCCGTGGTGGGCCTGTTCGAGATAGCGGCCCATGCCAGACCCATTCTCCATGCCATAAGACAGGCCATGCGCACACTGAAGCAGGAACGGCCGGATCTACTGGTGCTCATAGATTACCCTGGTCTGAACCTCTTCATGGCGCGTTATGCCAAACATCTGGGTATCCCCGTATTTTATTATATTAGCCCTCAGGTCTGGGCATGGCGCAAGGGAAGGCTCAGAAAGATGCGGCGCTTTATCGACAAATTGGCCGTTATTCTGCCGTTTGAGGAGGATTTTTTTTGTTCCAACGGTCTGAATGCCCATTTTGTGGGCCATCCGCTGCTGGATGTGGTGCGTCCCTCTTTGTCTAAAGAGTCGTTTTGTGATGCAGCAGGTCTTGATGCAGGCAAAAAGATCGTAGGTATATTGCCTGGCAGCAGAAGGGGCGAGGTACAGCGTATGCTGCCTGTTTTTTTGCAGACCGCGGCCTTGATTCAGAAGGCCGTGCCGGAATGTCAGTTCGTTCTGCCTATAGCACCGAGTCTTTCCCGTGTGTGGATCGAGGAATGTATTGTAAGGGAGAGACAGGCTATCCCTCACATTCCGGAAATCAGCATAGTGGAGCGGCAAAACTATGATGCCATGGCTGCATCCAACTTCCTGCTGCTGGCATCCGGCACCGTGACTCTGGAGGCTGCTATCCTTGGCGTACCGATGCTGGTGGCGTACAGGGTTTCCGGCATGACCTATCACCTGGCAAGACTTATCGTGCATGTAAAATTTATGTCCCTCGTAAATCTGATAGCGGACAGGGAGGTGGTGCCGGAGTTTTTGCAGCATGAGGCCAATCCTGAAAGTTTGAGCGAGACAGCCATTTCTTTGCTGAAAGATGAGAAAAGACGTGAGGATATGTTGACAGGCCTAAATGAGGTGATGTCACGGTTGAAAGGGAGAGGGAAAGAACATGAGGGGGCTGCGATGCAGGCAGCGAGACTGGCATTGGCCATGTTTTGACATCTTCAAGCGGTTTATTGCCTTTTAGAACAGTTGTTGCGTCCTGTTACAATCTTCTTGACAGCCGTTATACCATGTCATATAAGATTAAAATCATATCTTCTATCTCATAAAAGGAGTTTTCTATGTCAAGTGAAAAGGTTATTCATGTGACCGATAGCGATTTTGATACAATTGTAATGAAATCTTCTATACCGGTGCTGGTGGATTTTTGGGCTGCATGGTGCGGTCCTTGCAGAGCCATCGCTCCGGTTATAGATATGTTGGCCGATGAGTATGACGGCAAGGCCAAGATCTGCAAGATGAATGTGGACGAAAACCCCAGCACACCGGGTAAATTCGGCATTCGTGCCATTCCCACCATGATTATTTTTAAAGATGGGAAGGTGATGGATCAGATCACCGGAGCGGTGGGCAAGGCGGCTATCGATACCGCATTGAATCGTGTAATTTGATCACTTGATATCTCTGACATCATTATGGATAATACCCAACTCGTCATTGTAGGCTCAGGCCCTGCAGGTATGGCGGCAGCCCTCTATGCCAGTAGGGCGCGAATCAAGACACTGTTGCTTGAGCGTATCAGCCCAGGCGGTCAGATGTTGCTGACTCACTGGGTAGATAATTATCTCGGTTTTCCTGACGGTATCATGGCCTATGAACTGGTTGAAAAGATGACTGCTCATGCCAAGCGATTTGGAATAGACGAGATGAACGGAGAAGTGGTATCTCTCGTCAGGGTGAAAGACGGTATTCGCATGGAGCTTGCCGATGGCAATTCGATGCTTACACGTGCGGTTATAATAGCCACCGGCGCCAATCCCAAACGTTTGAATGTGCCCGGTGAACAGGAGCTCACAGGCAAGGGTGTTTCCTACTGCGCCACGTGTGACGGGCCGTTTTACAGGGATCAGACGGTAGCTGTGGTAGGTGGCGGGGATACTGCCGTGGAAGAGGCCATGTTTCTCACCAAATTTGCAAGAAAAGTCTATCTGATACACCGCAGGGATCGATTGAGGGCGGTCGCATTGTTGCAGGAAAAGGCATTGTCAGAGCCTAAAATAGAACCCATATGGAACACTGTGGTGGAGTCGGTCAATGGCGTGAATGCTGTCGAGTCCTTGTCGCTTCTAAACAGAGTCACAGGAGAACGCAGCGAGTTGCCTGTAAGCGGTGTTTTTGTATTTGTGGGGCTTGCACCCAATACCTCTTTTTTGCCCGCTGAGGTCAAAATGGATGAACAGGGCTTTATCCTTACCGATGAATGGATGAAGACATCTGTTTCAGGTATTCTGGCTGCAGGTGATTGTAGGGCCAAACCTCTGCGTCAAATTATCACTGCAGTGGGTGACGGTGCCACAGCGGCATTTGCCGTGAGCCATATGTTGACCACTGAATGACAGCTCTGAATCAGAGGCGGGTTTTTTATCTCGTTCTTGTTAATTCTCAAGCCATTTGTAATAGGATATTATTTTGAAATTAAACGATTTTTTATATAACCGTCCATTCGTGATTCCTAATGTTATCTTGCGCGGAGTGGCAGTTGTATTGTGTGCCGGCATATTGTGTGTAGGTTGCAGCAAGGTTCCCAAGGTCTTGGAGCCTGCCGAGAAAGAAAAGGGTTTTTGGTCGCATATCTTTGGGTCAAAGCCAGTGGACGAAGGGGATGAAACGGGCCTGTTGAACACAGGGCTTGATTATTTCAATAAAGGTCGTTACAGCCTCGCTGCAGAGACCTTCCAAAAACTGAAAGATCGTTATCCATTCAGCCCCTATGCCACATTGGCAGAGTTACGTGTGGCCGACAGCAAATTTTACAATGGCGATTACGAAGAGGCTATCCCTCTTTACGAAGAGTTTGAAAAACTACATCCAAACAATGAAGCCGTTCCCTATGTCATATTTCAGATAGGCATGTGCCATTACAAGCTCATGGCCACTCCCAACAGAGATCAGACAAATACCCATAAACTCATTCAGACATATGACAGGCTTTTGAAGAAATTCCCCAACAGCCCTTACAGTCAGGAAGCACAGGTCTTGAGGGCCGAGGCCCGTAATGAATTGGCCTTGCACGAGGTTTCTGTGGGTCAGTGGTATTTGAAGACCCATCAGGTCAAACAGGCCAGGCTGAGGTTTCAGAATGCTATCAATAAATATCCCGAGACCGTGGCAGCCGGTCAGGCCCAAGAGTTGTTGAGTAAATTGCCTCCTGAGGAGCTTGAATCTCAACAGATTGAAAAACCATTGCTCAAGCGTCTGTTTCCGTTTATGTAATATGGGGAGTGTCGCCGCCTCAGCTACTTTTTATTTCCTTTGAAGGCGGTGTGTTTAAGTATTTTGAAACCTTGACGCTGAGCAGCAGCCCGATGGCTGCGAGGGTTATCACCACAGATGAACCTCCATAGCTGATCAGCGGGAACGGAACGCCTACCACAGGGAATACACCCGTCACCATAGCGCAATTGATGCTTATCTGCCAAAAGAGCATTATGACCACGCCGTTTGCAAGCAGTGCTCCAAAGCGGTCTTTGGTTTCTGAAGCGATTTTGATGCCTCGCCACAGTAACATGAAATATATCAGCAGCAGCACGAGAGAACCGATCATTCCCCACTCTTCGGCCCACAGAGCCAAAGCGAAGTCAGTGTGTGACTCCGGCAGAAAACTCAGGTGGGCCTGAGTTCCTTGAAGAAAACCCTTTCCGTGAATCTGGCCTGAACCAACGGCTATTTTGGATTGTAAAGCGTGATAACCTTCTGTTTTTAAGCCGCTTTCTGGATTTAGAAACGACAGAATCCGGTCTTTCTGGTATGGTTTTAAAAAACGCCAGCCAAATGGCAGTACCGATATGATGGAAAGAAACAACAATACAAGGGTGGTCCAGCGCAGACCTGCTATGAGCACCATGGTGGCTGCTATGAGCGCCACCAGGCCGGCCGTGCCAAGATCGGGCTGCACGAGAATAAGCCCGAACGGCACGGCAAGTAGAACGGCCGGCAGCAGAATATCTTTGAATGAGTGGTTGAGTTTGCCTGTTTTGGAAAAAAGATGCGCCACCAGAATGATGGTGGTGAGCTTTGCCAATTCAGATGGTTGGAAATTAAAAAAGCCCAAATTGAGCCAGCGCTGTGCACCCTTGGCGGATGCCCCGATTATATCCACCAGTAGTAGAGAAAAGAGGGTCAGGGCATAGAGCAGATATACACCCTTCTGTAACTTGCGGTAATCCAAGGATACCAAGGCAGTTATTTCGACCAGTCCCGCTGTGTACCACATGGCCTGCTTCATGGCGAAGGGTCTGTTAGTGGCGACGCTGGCGCTGTAAAGATTGGTGATACCGATGGCCATTATGCAGATAAGACATGCCAGCAGCCACCAGTCGAGATGTTTCAGGATATTTTTATCGATTCTAAAAAAAGGCATGCGTCATTTCCTTTTCTATCACCCTGTAACTATAAAAGGTAATTTTATACTATGTTATATTCTGCCTGCTTCTGCAAGTGTGGTTTGTCTGCTGTTTTTTGTGTGCTGCATTTCAAATTTGCCAGGCATCGATGGTTGTTGCCCCTTGCATTGTATGTATGATGGTGTAAACTTAAACATTTCTATATTGTAGGACTGTTTTCTATGGTGTTTTATTCAGGCGGCATGCCATGTGGCTTGAGAAACTGTCCAAACAAATGATGTAGATGTAACGATTCTGTTTTATGGAGATATTATGGCAAGAATAACTGTCGAAGATTGTCTGACCAAAGTAGCGAATCGTTTTGAATTGTCCCATTTAGTCGTCGAGCGAGTGAAACAGCTTAGAAAAGGCGCTCAACCCCTGGTGCAATGCGACAACAAGGAAATAGTCCTGGCCTTGAGGGAGATCGCTGCCGGTAAGGTTACTTATGAGAATATAGATGATCTGGCCAGGCAGCTTGAGGAAGAAAGGGCATTTCAGCGTTTTCACCCCGAGACTGTTTTTGCTGAACCGTCTGTCCCTCAGGCGGAATGATTTTTATAGTTATATAATCAAACATGAAACGCGATTACTACGAGGTACTCGGTGTTCAGCGGGATAGTAGCCCCGAGGAGATTAAAAAGGCCTACAGAAAAATTGCCTTGCAGTATCACCCTGATAGAAATCAGGGGGATAAGGAGGCGGAGGAGCGTTTCAAGGAGGCCGCCGAGGCATATGAAGTCCTGAGCAATCCTGAGAAGCGCAGGAGATACGATGCGTTGGGGCATGAGGGACTGGGTGCCGGCTTCCAACCTTCGGACTCCGATGATATTTTCAATACCTTCAACGATCTCTTCGAGAATTTTTTTAATTTTAGCGGTGCTCGTTCCAGCCGCCCACGAGGATTTGTCCCTGAAAGGGGTTCTGACCTGCGTTATGACCTGTCTTTGAAATTTGAACAGGCTGCAAAGGGGTTGGTGACGGAGATAGAACTGACTCGTCTGGAGACGTGTGATGGCTGCGGCGGAACCGGCATGGAGGATGGCGCACAGCCTGTTGTATGTCCACTCTGTGGGGGAAGCGGCCAGGTGGTGCAGTCGCAGGGTTTTTTCAGAGTGGCCACCACCTGTCCCAGGTGTTCAGGACGTGGTGTGATTATCTCAAATCCATGTAAAAGGTGCCGCGGTGAGGCGCGTGTAAAAGAGAGATGCAAGGTACGCGTTCAGGTACCTCCTGGTGCCGAGACAGGGTTTAAGCTGCGCCTGAGGGGAGAAGGGGATGTCGGTCTGCGCGGTGGGCCGAGGGGTGATCTCTATATCTTTTTGCATGTGGAGCCCCATAAATTTTTTGAACGTCATGGCAATGACATAGTTTTCAAGCAGCCGATTTCCATTGTTCAAGCCGCTCTTGGAACTGAAGTGGAGGTGCCTACCCTGGATGGCCCGCAGCGCCTCAAGATACCGGCAGGGGCGCAGCCTGGTGATGTATTGAGGTTGAAAGGTCATGGTGTCCAGGACCCGAGGGGTTATGGCAAAGGCGATCAGATAGTTCTTTTGTCTGTTTTCGTGCCAAAAAAATTGACAGACAGACAAAAAGAGCTGCTCGAGGAATTCGATGCCATCGAACAGCAGAAGGATGGCGATGGTTTTCTGAAGAAGATATTCAAATTTTTAGACGGCAAGGAGAATGGGAATACGCATCATGAAGACAGACATTGAGCCAAATGTGAGTCTTGAATTCTCCCATCTCGATATAAAAGGCAGGGCCGTCATGGTGGATGTCACGGAAAAGCAGGTCACCAAACGGGAGGCCATGGCCTCGGCCCGTGTATTCATGACAATGGAAACCCTGGACAGGCTTTTGAATGACGCCGTTCCAAAGGGTGATGTCCTGGCTGTGGCGCGAGTGGCCGGCATAATGGCAGCCAAGAAGGTGGCTGATCTCATTCCCCTGTGTCATCCCCTTCCACTTCAGTCTGTGGAGGTGTCTTTTAAGCCATTTGGCAGGTCCTTCGAGAATGTGAATTCGAGTCAATGCGGTGTAGAAATCAGTGCCATTGCAAAGACTACTGCAGTGACAGGCGTGGAGATGGAGGCTATGACCGCTGTTTCCATCGCAGCCCTCACCATATACGATATGTGTAAGGCCCTCGAAAAGGGCATAACAATAAGCGATGTATGTCTGCAATATAAAACAGGCGGTAAAAGTGGTAATTGGCGCAGACATGTTTCAGGAGGCTCAAATGGATAAGGAACAATTGGAGTATTTTCTCAAGCTGCTTTTGCAAAAGAAAGAGGAACTGGCAGGAGCCGCTGATCAGACCATCGAAGAGATGACTCAGTTGGAGGAAAATTTCCCTGATATGACGGATCGGGCATCCCTGGAGACCGACAGGAGCTTCGAATTGCGGATTCGCGACAGGGAGAGAAAACTTTTGCATAAAATCGACAAGGCTATCGAACGTATTCAGAACGGCACATACGGTATCTGTGAGTCCTGCGGAGAGGAGATAGGCTTCAAACGCCTGGAGGCTAGACCAGTCACCACTCTGTGTATTGACTGCAAGGCCAAGCAGGAGCGGGAGGAAAAATCCCGAGGAGGTTAGTGATGCCTTTATATTGCGCCTTTTTGTGGCATATGCATCAACCCATGTATCTGGACCCCAAAAGGGGGCGATTCATGATGCCATGGGTTCGTCTGCACGCCACCAAGGCTTATATGGACATGCAGTATGCAGTGGCTCAACAGTTTCAACAAGGTGTGCAGGCAAAGGTCACCTTCAATCTCGTTCCGTCCCTGTTGTTGCAGCTATCGCTTTATGGGCAGGGTATCTCGGATGATTTTCTGGATTTGAGCCGCAAGCCGGCTTCTTCTCTCTCATCTCCAGAGCAGGAATTTTTGCTCAAACATTTCTTCAGCTGTCATTGGCCCACGATGGTGGAGCCATATCCACGTTATGCACAGCTCCTCTCCATGAGAGGACGTGATGTCTCCGGCACGGACAGCCAGTGGATCAGAAATAGGTTTGCAGTACAGGATTTGCTGGATCTGCAGGTCTGGTTCAATCTCACGTGGATGGGTTTTGCCGCCAGAAAGCTGCCTCTTGTGCAGACACTGTTTCAAAAAGGCCGTTTTTTCACCGAGCAGGACAAAAATGACCTGCTGGACCTGCAACTGGAGATACTCGGTGGGCTTGTGAATGCATACGCCCAACTCTGGCAGAACGGTTGTGTCGAGATCAGCACCACACCTTTCTATCATCCAATTTTGCCACTTCTTGTGAATACCGATATAGCCGCCAGACCAAGACCTGGCGTCAGGCTGCCTGCCCGTTTTTCATGGCCTGAGGATGCTCATGAGCAGCTTGTCAAGGCTTCGGATTATATAAATACCCTTTTCAAGAGGACACCTCGCGGGCTCTGGCCCTCCGAAGGCTCTGTGTGTCCTGAACTCGTGCCACTATTTCAGTCTGCTGGTTTTCGATGGGCCGCTACGGATGAGGCAGTTTTATTTGGTTCCTTGACGAATTCTGCGTATGAAAGTCTTTTTCAGCCATATCGAGTCTCAGTGAACGGTGGCACTGTGGATATGGTTTTTCGGCATCACGAGCTTTCCGATCTCATAGGTTTTGTCTATAAAAACAGCCCGGCTGATGTGGCAGCCCAGGATATGATCAATCGTTTGAAGGGGCTTCATGCCTCTTTGTCGAACATGAAAAGACCTCCTTTCGTAGCCATTATTTTGGATGGTGAAAATCCATGGGAATATTATTCCGATGGCGGAGAGGCGTTTTTGAGCGCCTTGTATGGCGGCATAGACAAGGATCCTGACCTGAAACTCACAACTGTCAGCGAATATCTTGATGCATATCCACCGAATATCACACTGGATAAATTGTATTCAGGTTCTTGGATCAACGGCGATTATGGTATCTGGATCGGCGGAGATGAGGAAAACAGGGCATGGAACGCCCTGGGAAAGGCGAGAAATGCAGTAGCTCAAAAGAAGGCCGGCAATGAGCTTTCGCCTGACGTGGAAGCGGAGGTTATGGAGGCCATATACAGGGCTGAGGGAAGCGACTGGTTCTGGTGGTACGGCGATCAGTTTTCAACGAGTTATGCCTATGAATTCGACAGCCTATTCCGTATGAACCTGCAACACGTTTATTCATTGCTCGGGCTGCCTGTTCCGGAAGAACTGCTGAAGCCGCTGCGCAGAGCTGTCGTTGTGCAGCCCACTGTACAGCCCACAGCCTTTTTACATCCCACCATAGACGGCCGTTTGACCTCCTATTGGGAGTGGCAGGGTGCCGGTGTTGTCTCCTTTACGGATGCAGGGGGTGCCATGCACAAAGGAAGGGGGCTGCTGCGGGATATCTTTTACGGTTTCGATATTCAAACGTTTTTTTTGCGCCTGGATGCCTATATTTCCTGGTCTGAGTGGCAGACCGAGCAGGGTGAGGATGTAAATCTTGTGGTGCGTCTGGCCACAGGCAAGACCATCTACTCATTTTGTTTTTCCATGCAGCAGAGTGATTGGCGCATGGTAATGCACAAGAACGACAACCACGTGGAACCCGTTTCTTCAAATATCAAATGGGCCGTGCAGGACCTCTTGGAGCTGGCTGTCCCGTTTGCCTTTCTGGGGATTTCTGCAGGACAGGTATGTGAATTGAGCGTTTATACTGAGCGAAATGGCCTGGTGTTGGATATGTGGCCTAAAACAGGGCATATAATGTTGACCGTGCCTGACAATGACTTCGAAAGACGTTTATGGCTGGTTTGAGGAGAATTTGAATGCCTGAATTGAGAAGGGATCCAATCATAGGTCGTTGGGTGATAATAGCCAAAGAGAGAGGCCGGAGACCGACGGATTTCATCATAGCCGAGGAGCCTGTACGCGGTGGTTTCTGCCCTCTTTGCGAGGGGAACGAGCATACCACGCCTCATGAGGTGCTGGCCTACGGACGGTCTCATTTTGCGCCTGATACCCCCGGCTGGTCGCTGCGTGTGGTGCCCAACAAGTTTCCAGCCCTGATCATAGAGGGTGATCTGGACAAGGAAGGCGAGGGTATCTATGACAAGATGAACGGCATAGGCGCCCATGAGGTGATTATTGAGACGCCACGGCACGACGATGTCCTGCATCAGATGCCTGTCACACAGATAAAATTGATTCTGATGTCCTATCGGGATCGCATGTTGGATTTGATGAAGGATATGCGGTTTCGTTACATCATGGTGTTCAAGAATTTCAAAAGGGCGGCAGGCGCCTCTCTTGAGCACTCTCATTCACAGCTCATAGCCCTGCCTATTGTGCCGTATCTGATTCAGGAAGAGATCAACAGCTGTCTGAGATATTTCGATTACAAAGAACGCTGTGTGTTCTGTGATATCATCCGTCAGGAGCTGGCCACAGGCTCCCGCATAGTCTGTGAAAACAGCGAGTTCATAACCATCTGCCCGTTTGCGCCCAGATCCCCCTTTGAGATGTGGTTGTTGCCCAAGAGACACGTCTCTACCTATACTGATTTGAATGATTCCATGTTGAATTCACTTGCCCAGATATTTTCCGAGACCATGAAACGACTGAATGCAGCCATTCCCAATGTGCCCTATAATTACATGCTGCATACATCGCCTCTTAAACAACTCAATATAGAGCATTATCACTGGCACATAGAGATCATGCCCAAGACTACCATGGTGGCTGGTTTCGAGTGGGGGACCGGTTTTTATATCAATAGCACGCCTCCCGAAGAAGCGGCAAAATTTTTAAGAGAGGTGAGATTGCTTGTTTAATACCAATTTAGTCGTTATAATATTGTTTGAGAAATGTCTTTAGTAGGAATGTGGACGAATGTGACGTTTAAAGGGTGAAAATATGAGCGCTGACAAGAAAAAGATATTGGTGGTGGACGACGAGGAACACATACATCTTCTCTATCAGGAAGAGCTGGAGGAGGAAGGATACGAGGTTCGTTCCGTGCTGAGTGGAGAGGAGGCACTGAAGCTTTTTGACAGTTATGCTCCGGACCTCGTCATTCTCGATATCAACATGCCAGGCATGGATGGTATAGAGGTGTTGCGCCAGATGAAACAAAAACAGCCTGCAACCCCTGTGATTTTGAGTTCGGCCTATCCTGAATACAAACAGGACCTGGCATCCTGGGCATCAGACGACTACATAGTGAAATCGTTCAATCTGGATGAGCTGAAAAGATCCGTCAAGAAACATATCGAGAAAAACAATGCATGATTTTTGTGCCTGGCAGGCATCTCAAGAGATTGTAGAGCCTCAGCAGCTATTGATAGTTGATGATGACCCGTGCATTCTCTCTATGTTGACGGATTTTTTTGCCTTTTATGGTTATCCGTTTCGAATGGCTCAAAACGGTATAGATGCCCTCAAGATGCTGGAACAGTTCGGCGCCACTATCATAATCACCGATCTGCTCATGCCCAATATGGATGGCATGGAACTGATTCGTGAGGTCAAAAAAAATGCCCCCGATACAGACATCATCGTTGTAACCGGTTTTGGAAAGCAGTATCGTTATACTGATGTGATCAAGGCAGGGGCCACGGATTTCATTCAGAAACCATTCAACCTCGACGAACTGGAGGCAAAGCTCAATCGAGTTATAAGGGAGCGTCAGTTGCGGGCGAAATTGCGTCACATGACTGCAAAGGACTCGCTTACCAATCTTTTCAACAGACGTTATTTCGATATCAAGCTTCATACCGAGGTGGAAAGGGCGATTCGGCAGCACTATTCACTTTATCTATGTATGTTGGACCTGGATAGATTCAAGGCCGTCAACGATACTTATGGCCATCAGACAGGTGATGAGCTGCTGAAAGAGTTTGCGGAACTTTTGGAGAGAACTACACGCAGAAACGTGGATGTGCCATGCAGGCTCGGCGGCGATGAATTCGCTGTCATCATACCTTATGCCACAAGGGATCAGGCGGTTGCCGTGGCTGAACGTATCTTGAGCAACTTCAAAAAGATGAAAAACAGACATGCTACGCTTGTAAGCATCGGCCTTGTCGCTTTAAAGATTCCTGAGGAGCCATTGAAGATGCTTGGTGTAGAGAATGGAATAGAGCGATTGACCGATGAATTTATAAAGGCTGCGGACAGTGCCCTTTATGCTGCCAAGAAATCCGGAGGCGGCAGGATAGTGGTGTCTGATGCCAATAACGATATTGCAGAGGTGGCGGCCAGCTGTTCAATGACTTGATGATGGAGTGAAAAGCGGCTGGGCAATTGTCCTTACGTCCTGTTTCCATTCCAGATAGTTTTTGAGAATGAGCGCGTGGTCAAAGGTCATGGCCGGCATGCCCTTAAAGAGTGAGTCAATCGAGTAAATTTCTACAGCCTTTGCATCGTCTCCTGCTTGCGGCGTACCGGTAGTGGAGGCTATGAACACCACGCTTACTGTGTGGCGTCTTTGGTCCCTTGATGGATCTGAGTATACTCCCAGGATGCCTTTCAATTGAATCGTTAGGCCGGTCTCTTCCAATGCCTCACGTTTTGCAGCATTTTCCACTGTTTCCCCATAGTCAACGAAACCGCCGGGTAGAGCAAGGCCATAAGGAGGATTTTTGCGCTCTATGAGAACGACACCTTGTGGTGTTTCTATGATTATGTCCACTGTCAGGGCCGGATTTCTATATGTATCCATATCGGATTGACTCAGTCTATCTTTTTGAGAATGCTCATGGCCAGCGGAGGCAGAGTCATTTCAAGGGATTGGTGCCTGCCGTGTAGATGGATTGTTTCTGTAGTCATGGGGAACGGATTCTTTACACCGCTTCCACCATATTTTTCATCATCGGTATTGAATATCTCCCGCCATACACCGGCTGAAGGCATGGCTATGCGATAGTTATGTCTGACCACAGGCGTAAAGTTCAATATTATTACCAGATTGGAGCCGTCCTTTGCCTTTCGAACAAAACTTATGATGCTTTGTTCGCTGTCGTTGCAGTCCAGCCATTCGAAACCGCCTGGTTCACAGTCGAGTTCATAAAGGGCCGGTGTGGCTGTAAGAATGGAGTTCAGTGCCTTTACCAGGTTCTGGAGACCCTTGTGTCTTTCGTATTGGAGTAGATGCCAGTCCAGACTTGCATCGAAGTTCCATTCAGCCCACTGGCCGAACTCGTTTCCCATGAAAAGCAGTTTTTTGCCTGGATGTGTGAACATATAGCCATACAACAGACGGAGATTGGCGAATTTTTGCCATTCATCTCCAGGCATTCGAGCAATCATAGAGCCTTTGCCATGCACTACTTCGTCGTGTGAAAACGGCAGAATGAAGTTTTCATGAAAGGCATAGAGGAGACTGAATGTGAGGTTGTTGTGATAGAATTTTCGGTAAATCGGGTCTTTTGACATGTACAGCAGCATGTCGTGCATCCAGCCCATATTCCATTTGAAGCCAAATCCAAGTCCGCCGAGATATGTGGGTTTGGAGACCATGGGCCATGCCGTGGATTCCTCTGCGACAGTCATGGCATCCTTGTGCTCGCCGTATATCAGCTCATTGAACCGTTTCAGAAAGGCTATGGCCTCCAGGTTTTCCCTTCCGCCGTATTCATTTGGGACCCACTCACCTTCCTGCCTGGAATAGTCCAGATAGAGCATGGAGGCCACTGCATCCACTCTTAGTCCATCGATGTGATACACCTCTAACCAGAACAGGGCATTGCTCAAAAGGAAATTGGCCACTTCCCTTCGACCATAGTTGAATATCTTGGTTCCCCAGTCCATGTGTTCGCCTTTGCGAGGGTCGGCATGTTCATAGAGGCAGGTGCCGTCAAAAAAGCCGAGTCCGTGTCCGTCCTTTGGAAAATGGGCAGGCACCCAGTCAAGAATTACTCCGATGCCGTTTTGATGCAGTGTATCCACGAGATACATGAAGTCCTGAGGCGTGCCGAAGCGGCTGGTGGGCGCGAAATAACCGATGGTCTGATAGCCCCATGAGGCGTCCAGTGGATATTCCGTGATGGGCAAAAATTCTACGTGAGTGAATTCCATCTCCTTTACATAGGCCACAAGTCTTTCAGCGAGCTCTCGGTATGTAAGCCAGCGGTTTCCTTCTTCAGGAACGCGCATCCATGACCCCAGGTGGCATTCATAGATGGAAATGGGGGCAGCGATGTGTTGTCTTTGTGCCCTTTGTTTCATCCAAATCTGGTCGTTCCAATCATATTTGAGGTCCCAGACGATGGAAGCGCTTTTGGGCCTTGTTTCAAAGAAAAAGGCATAGGGGTCTGCTTTTTGAGTTTTGTAGCCGTTATATTGGGAATGAACGGCATATTTATACAGGGTGCCTGAATGTATGTCGGGAACGAAGCCCTCCCAGATGCCTGAATCACCAAGGTTTTTCAGGGGATTTGCCGTCTCGTTCCATTGATTGAAGTCGCCTATGACGGATACATAAGCGGCATTGGGCGCCCAAACAGCGAACCATACGCCTTTTCTACCATCTTTTTCGCTGATATGCGCTCCAAGTTTTTCCCATGTGCGGTAGTGTGCGCCCTCTATGAAGAGATGTAGATCGAAATCCGAGAGCCATTGCTGAGATCTTTTTCTTGCCTTTTTCATGCGGATGGCCTCGCCACTGCCTTCAATGAGATGCCTGAGGTGCGTCCGGGGAAGGTTTCATGAAACCATTGAACCAGCAGGCTTCTGGAATGGCCTTTGATGGAACGAACAATTGCTCGGTTGTTTCGATGACAAGGGCGTTGGTAAGCACTTCGTCCATGTGATCCATCAGCTTTATTGTCAGATTTTTCAGAAGGTTTTGAGGGATTTCCTTCAGGTCTTTTTCGTTTTCCTGTGGGATTAGAATGGTATCGATGCCTGCACGTTTCGCTGCCAGTATCTTTTCTTTTAGACCCCCGATGGGCAGTACGCGACCGCTTAGCGTGATCTCGCCTGTCATGGCCACATTGTGTTTCGCCGGTATTCTCAACAGGGCCGATACAATGGCCGTGGCGATAGTGATGCCTGCGGATGGGCCGTCCTTTGGAATGGCCCCTTCGGGTACATGGATATGGATATCGATTTTTTCATAGAAATGCAGGGGCAGATTAAAGTTGTGTGCTCGAGTGCGGACATAACTCATGGCGGCTCTGGCGGATTCCTGCATGACATCTCCCAGTTTTCCGGTGATGGTCAAATTCCCTTTGCCTGGCATGATAGCGGCCTCTATGTATAAAATCGAGCCCCCTGTTTCGGTCCAGGCCAGACCTGTGACCACGCCTGTCTGATCCTTGTCTCCGTGGCTGTTGAACCGGTATTTAGGCACTCCAAGATATTTTGCGATGAAAGACTGGGTTATCTCAGTTGGATAACTCGCGAATGCAGTGGTGGCTATCTCCTTTGCTATCTTTCTGCAGACAGTTGCAATGGCCCTTTCAAGATTCCTGACGCCGGCTTCCCTGGTATAGTAACGGATGATATCCAACACGGCATCGTCTGTGAACTGTATAGACCTATCCGCAAGGCCATGAGCCTCCATCTGTTTTGGAATCAGGAAATTGGTTGCTATCTCCAGTTTTTCTTCCTCGGTATAACCAGATAACTCTATGATCTCCATGCGGTCCTGAAGCGGCAGCGGAATGGTGTGCAGTGAGTTGGCGGTGGTGATGAACAGCACGTTGGAAAGGTCATAATTGAGGTCGAGATAGTGGTCGTTAAAGGCCTTGTTCTGCTCAGGGTCTAGGACCTCAAGCAGGGCTGCGGAGGGATCGCCTCTGAAGTCCGAACTCATCTTGTCGATTTCATCCAGACAGAACACAGGATTTATGGAATTTGCCTTTTTCATGGATTGAATGATCTTGCCAGGCATGGCACCGATATAGGTGCGGCGATGCCCGCGTATTTCAGCCTCGTCCCTGACGCCGCCAAGGGAGATTCGGACAAAATTTCTTCCCATGGCATCCGCTACTGATTTTGCCAAGGAAGTTTTGCCCACACCAGGCGGCCCTGCCAGGCACAGTATGGGGCCTTTCAGTTTTTTTGTAAGTGATTGTACCGCCAGGTGTTCCAATATGCGTTCCTTGGGTTTTTCAAGGCCATAATGCCTTGCATTCAAAATACACTCCGCTTTCGAAAGGTTATAGTTGTCTTTGGTGGCATTGCACCAGGGTAAGGCCAGAATCCAGTCTATATAGTTTCTAACCACAGTGGCTTCGGCTGACATGGGGGCCATGGCCTTCAGTTTATTGAATTCCTGAGTGACCTTCTGGCTTGCCTCCTTTGGCAACTTTTTCTTTTTGATCTGTTTCGCCAGCTCGGCCAGGTCGTTTTTGTCGTCTGGGCTGCCGATCTCCTTGTGAATCGCTCGAATCTGTTCGTTAAGATAGTAGTCTTTTTGTATCTTTTCCATCTGTTTGCGGACACGATCCTTGATACGCTCTTCGGTATGAGCGATTTCGATCTCCGTGCGCATGATGGTATATAGCTTTTCAAGTCTTTTCAGTGGGTTGGGTTCTTCAAGTATCTGTTGCTTGGTAGGTGTCTTTACGGGTATCTGGGCCGCTATCACGTCCACAAGTCTGCTTGGATCTTGTATGGCTGCTATGGAAGATGCAATCTCCTGAGGAATCTTCTTGTGTAGTTTGATGTAGTCTTCAAAGGTGGTGAGCACAAGTTTGGTAACTGCCTCCAGTTCCACCTGCGGAATCGGGTCATTACACTGAATAGGCTCCACCTCTACCTGGAAGTATGCCCCTATATCTATAAACTGGAGAATGCGAGCCCGTTCCAACCCCTCTATCAGGGCCTTTACGCTTCCATCCGGCAGGCGGATGAGTTGCAGTATGGTGGCTGTAGAGCCGATTTTATAGATATCTTTTGCAGTTGGGTTGTCAATCGAGGGGTCTTTTTGTGTGGCTAAAAAAAGTATTTTGTCCTGAGACATGGCCGCTTCAATGGCCTGTACGGACTTGGGTCTTCCTATAAAAAAGGGCGAGACCATTTGAGGGAAAAAAACAATGTCTCTAATGGGTAAAAGCGGTATGTTTTTCTTATAAGTCATAAAAATGTATTCCTGATCAGGATGCCTTTGCTTCAGCAGTATAAAGTATGATGGGTTCAGCTTTGTGAAGGATGACGTCTTCACTTACGATACATTCCTGGACGCCATCCTTGGACGGCAGTTCATACATGACATCCAGCATGGTTTCTTCAAGCACGGACCTCAGGCCTCGCGCACCGGTCTTTCTGCGCAGACACTCCTGGGCTACTGCCTTGATGGCGCTGTCCGTGAAGTGGAGTTTGATGCCATCCATGGCGAACAGCTTCTGAAATTGTTTTATGATGGCATTTTTGGGCTCCTGCATGATGCGAATCAGGGCGTTTTCGTCCAGTTCCTGAAGTGTGGTCACAACGGGCAGACGGCCGATCAGTTCCGGAATCAGACCATATTTTATCAAGTCTTCCGGCTGTGTCTTTTGCAATATTTCCTCCAGGCTCATTTCCTTCGTGCTGATCACGTCTGCCTCGAATCCGATGGAGGATTTGCCCAATCTAGCCTTGATGATTGCGTCCAGACCTACGAAGGCCCCGCCGCATATGAAGAGGATATTGGTGGTATCAACCTTGATATATTCCTGTTGGGGGTGTTTTCGCCCGCCTTTTGGAGGAACATTGCAGATGGTGCCTTCGATAATCTTCAGGAGGGCCTGCTGAACACCCTCACCCGACACATCCCGCGTGATGGAAGGGCTTTCCGATTTGCGGGATATCTTGTCGATTTCATCTATATAGACGATCCCCCTCTGAGCCAGTTCGACATCGTAATCAGATGCCTGCAGAAGGCCGAGGATGATGTTTTCTACGTCTTCACCAACATAACCTGCTTCTGTTAATGTGGTGGCGTCCGATATGACGAATGGCACATTCAATATCTTTGCCAGGGTCTGAGCCAGCAATGTCTTGCCGCTGCCTGTGGGGCCGATGAGCAGCACATTGCTTTTTTGGAGTTCCACATCCTTAGTGGATGCCGGCAGGTCTATGCGTTTGTAATGGTTGTATACCGCTACCGACAGGGTTTTTTTTGCACTCTCCTGGCCGATTACATATTCATCCAGTAGCTTTTTGATCTCCATGGGAGATGGATTCTTGTTATATTTAGCTGTTTCATCAGAGCGTTGTTGATTGTTTTCTTCCATTATGATGGAGTTGCAGATGTCCACACATTCATCGCAGATATAGACATCAGGGCCTGCAATGAGTTTTTTCACCTCATCCTGTGCCTTGCCGCAAAAGGAACAGCGGAATTGCTGTGAGTCTGCCTGTTTTTTTGACATGTTATTTGGTCTCCTGTTTGTTGTCAGGACGTTTTGACAACACTGTATCTATTAGGCCGTATTGTTTGGCTTCGTCGCCCCCCAAGAAATAATCCCTTTCGGTATCCTCCTGTATCTTGGAGAACGGCTGGCCCGTATGGTGAGCGAGAAGTTCGTTCAATCGTTGTCTGAGCCGTAATATCTCTCGGGCATGTATGTCTATATCCGTTGCCTGCCCTTGGAAACCGCCCATTGGTTGATGTATGAGGATACGTGCATTGGGCAGGGCATATCTCTTACCTCGTGCACCTGCCGCCAGAAGAAAGGCGCCCATGCTGGCTGCCTGGCCGAGACAAAGTGTACTTACATCGGGTCTGATGTATTGCATCGTGTCGTAGATCGCAAGACCGGCTGTGACATGCCCGCCCGGAGAATTTATGTAGAACGTGATGTCCCTTTTAGGGTCTTCCGCCTCCAGAAAGAGAAACTGGGCTATGATCAGATTGGCGACATCGTCGTCGATGGGGCCGCCAAGAAACACGATACGTTCCTTGAGCAATCGAGAATAGATATCATATGCCCTTTCGCCGCGAGCGCTCTGCTCTACAACCATCGGTATGAGAGGCATCAGGCCACCTCCTGAATATTCGCGTTTTTCATGAGGAAGTCCACGGTTTTCTGTGCCTTCATGGATGGAATGACATGTTGCATAATGGCGTTGTAAAGGGTGTTTTGATCCATTCCTCGCGTGTTCATGGAGTTGACGTAGTTTCGAATCTCGCTCTCCTCGACCTCTATGTTTTCCTGAGTTGCAATCTTTTCGAGGATGAGCTCGGTTTTGACCTGGGTAATGGCGTCATCCTTCATCTTGGCCTTGAGTTTTTCTTCGGAGAGTCCTGCCTTCTGCATGTCCACTCCGCGTTCACTCAAGTGACTTGCTATATTGTTGAGCATGCTCTCCAGTTTGCGCTCCACCAGGCCTTCCGGCACAGGGAAATCCGTCTTTGCAACCAGGCTGGAAATGAGTTGTTCCCGTAGTGAACGCTCCACGGCATTTCGTTTGTCTATCTCGAGCTGATTGCGGAGGCGGTTTCTGAGGTCTTCCATGGTCTTGTAGGCCTGATTGATCTTTTGGGCGAATTCGTCGTTCAACTCCGGCAGTACACGTCGCTGTATGGTCTTGATGGTGACGTTGTAACGCACGGTCTTGCCTGCCAGACGGTCGTTGACCGCATCCTCCGGATAGGATATTTCGATGTCTCTGGTTTCGTCCTTCTTCATGCCGATGAGTTGGCGTTCGATCTCCTCGTGGAAATAGCCCTTTCCGACCTCTATGAAATAATTCTTGTCCGCTACACCTTCGATGGGTTCGTCGTTATGATATGCGGTATAATCCACTGTGACTATGTCGCCTTCCGTTACGGCCCTGTCGGCATCATCTATGATCTCCATGGTGCCCCAGTGTCTTCTAAGGGCATCGAGCTGCTCGTCTATCTCTTTCTCTGTGACCGAGACCGTGGGTTTCTGGAGTTCAATGCCCTTATATTCAGGGAGTTCGAACTGGGGCCACAGTTCCAGAATGGCCTTGTACGAGAAGGATTCGTCGGCTTTGAATGGAGAAATATCCTCGACAAAAGGATCCAATATAAGAGTGGAGCCTATATCTTTGATGGCGTCGTGCAGGCTGTCTTTGATGAGATTGCGGATGGCGTCGTTCTTGGCTTTTTCACCGTAATGGCGTTCCAGCAGATGCCTTGGGGCCTTGCCCTTTCTGAATCCGCTGATCTTAACCTCTTTATTAATATCGGCATATATCTTATCGAGCGTTTTTTTGACGGTTTCCGGAGGTAACTCCACAGTGATACGTTTTTTTACAGGGTTGATTTCTTCGATTTGCACCTTCATGATGTATTTACCTTTCAATCGTGATATTATGGCGTGATATTATGGCGTGATATTATAGCATGAGATTCAGAATTTCAGCCATACTCAAAACCATGTTCAAAAAATGGTGCGAAAGGCGAGACTCGAACTCGCAAGGGTTGCCCCGCTGGATCCTAAGTCCAGTGCGTCTACCAGTTCCGCCACTTTCGCAGAATATCTTGAAAATGTAACCGAAAGGCATTATTGCGTCAATGACCAGATAAAAAAAGCCCCTGAGTTTCTGATGTTTTGGAGTGATTTATTTCGTAAACCTTAACAATTCACCAAAAATGACTTTTTACGATATCCAACCTTGAATTCAATTCAAGTTTGTGACACAGTGCCAATTTGATATTTTTGAAAGGAGTGTTTTATTCCGATGAATTCAGATCGTATTTCCAGCAGGGCCCTTGGGCTTTTTGATGAGGGATTCCATTGCAGTCAGGCGGTTTTTTGTGCTGTGGCCGAAGCTCTTTCTCTTCAGGCCGGCGAGGTAAGAGCTGTCGCTGCCTCGTTATCTCCATTCGGTGGAGGCATGGGAAGCAGCGGCAATGTCTGTGGCAATCTCTCCGGCGCCCTGGCTGTGCTGGGCGTGCTCATGGGAAAGCGTGAGCCCAAACTTCAGGACGATAAGAATATCTGGCGTGCAAGCAATCGCATGGTCAGGAAGTTCGAAGAGATAACGAAAGAATATGGGGGGATGAATTGTCGGGACATAGCGCGAATCGACTGGAGAAGCCGAGAGGATGTAAAGGCCTTCAGGACTGACCCCAACAGTCGTAAGAGGGAGTGTTGTCGTGTAATGGACAAGACTGTCAGGTCGTTGGTCGAGATATTGAAGGAATTGCAGGCCATTCACTCAGTCCCGTAATCCTTTTGAAGTATGTCCGCACAGCTTGCCATACAGTTCATAAGGCCCCAGAACGGTCAGATATTGAACAACGGGCAATTCCTGCACGTCAGCGCCTATGTAACCTTGAGCTGCGGGGCGCCCACCTGTGCAGGAGGCCGATATGATGCCAGTCAGTTTCATGTGACGGCTGAGTTGTTTCGAGACGGCTTGACGGCGGGTGCTTTTGATATGTCTTTTACTGGCGATGTAAGCGAATTTGCCTGCGATGTGCCGTTGAACGGTCCTGGCAGGTATGAACTGGTAGTGTCAGCTATTGATATGGATTCAGGAATGGCAGGAAAGGCGCGATGCGGTTTTGGAGTCAGGTCTTGAGATTGAATGTGAAGTTGTATAAAGGCTTGATGGTCGGTTTATATGCCCTTGTCTGGCTGTGGTCTGCCATAGAACCGTTCAGCCGAAGTGACTGGTTTTTTGGAGAATCTCCTCGTGTTTTTAGGCCTTCCACTGGTATTTTATTTAGACAGACGCTATGATTTTTTCACACTATCCTTCGGTCTTATCTTTTTGTTTTTCACCTTTCATTCCATCGGCACACACTACACCTACGCCGAGATGCCACTATTCCACTGGATTGCCCATCTCTTTGGCTTAAGCCGCAATCACTATGACCGTGTGGTACATTTTCTCTTTGGATTCCTATTATTTCAGCCCATGTTTGAGTGTTTTTACAAGGCAGGGCATTCGAGCAGAACCGCCAGCTTCCTCACCCTATGCCTCCTCATCGCCCTTTCATCGCTCTACGAGATACTGGAATGGCTGGTGGTGATCATGGTGTATCCTGAGTTAGGCGCACAGTTTCTGGGCATTCAGGGCGATGAGTGGGATAGCCAGAAGGATCACGCCCTCGGCTCCCTTGGCGCCCTCATCGCCTATGAAATCAATCGAAGGATGGTTGTCTGAAAGTAATCATTTTTTAATGTTGTCTTTTTACAAAATTATTCTTATTGTAATAAAAAATATGGCAATAAAAATGTAGGGACACCCTTTTTACAAAAAGGGCTTTTCTTCAATGAATCATTCTCCCTTTATCTCTCAGTTATTTTCGGAGGGCCCTGTGAAAGACACCAATCACACTCGCCGCCTGTTCCTCAAATCCCTTGCCGCATCCATTATCACCACCTCTTTTGTGAATACAGACCTCTTGAAGGAGATATTCGCCGCAATAACCGGCAAAACCCCGCTAAAAAACGGTATCAATGCAGCCCTGGAGGCCATCACCACCCCTTCGGCATACGCCGCATCTTTAGATGAGATACTGGTTGACGCCCCTATAGCTAAATATTGGATATATTCAGAACAGGATGGCGTGGCTTGCAGCCTGTGTCATGAGACCACGGACGAACGAGCGCAGGGCAAGAAGATACACCAGCACAAAACCCCGGTGATCCGCTGCCAGCTCTGCCCTCATCGATGTATGATAGAGGATGGAAAACGCGGCAGGTGCAGGACTCGAATGCATGTAAAGGGCGAGCTGAGGAGCCTGGTATATGGAAGGCCTGTGGCCATCCACGTGGATCCTGTGGAAAAAAAACCACTTTTTCACTTTCTTCCAGGCAGTTATGCCTATTCCATGGGCACCTCAGGTTGTGTGTTGAAGTGCCGTTTTTGTCAGAATTGGGAGATATCCCAGATGTCCCCTGAGGATTTTACTGTGCAGCGCATCAAGCCCGTTTCTCCGGCAAACACGGCATCTGAGAAAAAAACGCCCATTATAGCCTTTACCTACAACGAACCCACCACCTGGACGGAGTTCATGCTGGATGTGGCGCCTATTGCCCATGAAAAGGGCATAAAGTGCGTGATGATCAGCTGTGGGTTCATAAATCAGGGGCCACTAAATGACCTTGCGCAGGTCATGGACGCTATCAAGATCGATCTCAAGGGGTTTAGCGAGAATTTCTATCAGAATGTCACCAGCTCTTCCCTGAAGCCAGTTCTGGAGAGCATAAAAACCGTTTCTAATCATGTGCAGCAGGGCAGGTGTCACTTAGAGATAGTGAATCTGGTGGTGCCCACTCTCAATGACTCCCAGTCCATGCTGGAGAACCTCTCTGCCTGGGTGTACGACGAGACAGGATCGGATACACCCCTTCATTTCACCAAATTTCATCCGGACTATCAGCTTGTGAATCTGCCATCTACGCCGGTTGCCACCTTGGAAAAGGCTCGCGAGATGGCTATGAAGAAGGGATTACGATATGTGTATGTGGGAAATGTGCCGGCGCATTCGAGTGCGCATACCTATTGCCCCAAGTGCGGAAAGATTGTCCTGGAGCGAAACAGCATGTTTTTGCTTTCAAATCATCTCAAGGATGGCAAATGCGAATTCTGCGGTGAGCCCATTCGGGGGGTGTGGCTATGAAATCATTGGTGTTATGCTTTCTTGTGTTACTTTTGCCTGTTATGAGCCTTGCTAAGGAGGAAGATATGATTCGAGAACCCCATGTCGCAGGTCAGTTTTATTCATCCAATGTCCAGCAGCTCAAAAAGGCTGTTGAAATGTATTTAAGTCATGCCCCAAAGGTTCCTGGGGCAGAGCCCATCGGGCTCGTCGCACCCCATGCAGGCTATGTGTATTCGGGCCAGATAGCTGCGGATGCCTATCGGCAGGCCCAGGGGCATGACTATGACATCGTGGTAATCCTCGGGACCAACCACACAAGGCCCGGCTTTTCAGGTGTATCCATCTATGCCAAAGGCGGATTTAAAACCCCTTTGGGCATTGCCCAGGTGGATGAAGAGGTGGCATCGGCCCTTCTCAAAGAGGACGAACGGTTCGTGTTCGACCCATCGGTGCATCGGGAGGAACATTCCGTGGAGGTGCAGGTACCATTTATTCAGCATGTTTTCCCGAGTGTTAAGATACTCCCTGCGGTCATCGGAAGCCCTGACCCAGCCCTTTGCAAGGTCTTTGGTCTTGCATTAGCAAAGGTCTTGAAAGGCCGTAAACCGTTGATTGTCGCCAGTTCTGACCTCTCACATTATCCATCCCATGACGATGCAGTGCGCGTGGATATGCGGACACTTAAGGCAGTGGCCTCCATGGACTCATCTGCCCTCATCAAGGCCATAGCTGAAGGCGAAAGTGAAGGAGTGCGCGGGCTTGGCACATGTGCCTGCGGTGAAGGGCCGATCCTTGCCCTCATTGAGGCATCCAAGACATTGGGTGCAAAGCAAGGGGTAGTGGTGAGCTATGCCAATTCAGGGGATGTGTCCATCGGCAATTATGACCGTGTGGTGGGATATGGAGCCGTGGCCTTCGTGAAGGAGCCGGTTCAGTGGAAGACCCTCCTGCCATCGGCCATGGAACAAGGGGATAAGAATGCGGTCCTCACGGATGAGGACAAGAAGGCACTCCTCGAGTTTGCCCGTGATACACTGAAGCAGTTCCTCTCCACTCAGACCGCTCCCATAGCCCGGGGTTTCGGGTCTGCCGCCAATGTGCATCGTGGGGCATTCGTGACTCTCAAAAAACATGGTGAACTCAGGGGCTGCATCGGAAACATGCAGGCGTCGTTACCTTTAGCTCGAACAGTGGGCGCCATGGCCCTGTCCGCTGCCCTAAATGACCATCGCTTTTATCAAGTAACCTATGACGAACTTCCCTTCATTCACATAGAGATCTCGGCCCTTACGCCCTTTAAGGAGGTGGGCGGCGTGAATGACATAGTGGTGGGAAGAGACGGGGTACTTCTGGTAAAAGGCGGTGCGTCCGCCGTATTTCTCCCCCAGGTGGCGCTAGAGCAGGGTTGGAATCGAGATACCATGCTGAGCCATCTCTGCAGAAAGGCAGGGCTCAATCAGGATTGCTGGCGAAGTGGTGCCAAATTCTATACCTTCCAGGCCGAGGTATTTGAAGAGGAAGATAACTAAGTGTTTTTGGAGTTCTTTGCCATAGGCCTGGTCTCACTTTTGGGACAGATAGTCCTGCTTCGAGAGCTAAGTGTGGCCACCTATGGCGTAGAACTCATCTATCTTCTGGGCATGGCCTGCTGGCTCATTGGTTCAGGCCTTGGGGCAGGGCTTGGCCGCAAGAGGGGCTGGGTCGGCTATTCCTCCATCTTGTGGCTCTTTTTGGGCTATTCCATTCTGCTTTCCGTGAATGTGCTCTTTTTAAGGGCATCACGGTGGCTTTTGGGCGGGGTTACCGGTGCCTTTCTGCCCTTTCATCTTCAGATATTGACTCTCCTGGTTTCAGTTATTCCCCTTGCCTTTTTGATGGGCATGGCCTTTCAAAGGGCCGCAAGATTCTGGATAGCGGAATCAAAGGCAAAAAACGCCCTGGCTCGCGCCTACGGCTGGGAGTGCATGGGCAGTGTGGTAGCAGGTGGTATTGCCACATTAGCCCCTGCATTTCATATTCCAAACTTGGCCATGGGCCTGTTTTGTGCCGCATTTCCTCTGGTTATGTTGCCATTTCGCAAATCAAGGCTCAAAGTGAGAATGCAAGTGGTGACTGCATGTCTTTTAGTGCTGTTTTTTGCCTTTTTTGTGTTTTTAAAGCCTCTCGACCTGTGGAGTAGTGCCTTTAATCACCCTTTTTTAAAAACGGTCACTGATACTCCCTATGGTCGTATAGCCATTACTTCCTTGGAAGGTCAGACCACAGTGTTTGAAAACGATGCAGTGAGCTTTGAGACCGAGAGCACCTTTGCTGAAGAATTGGTGCATACAGCAGCACTACAGCATACCTCGCCTCAGTGCGTGCTGTTGTTGGGCGGCGGATTAGAAGGCCTGGTAGAGGAGGTCTTAAAATATTCCAGCGTGTCGTCAGTGGATTACGTGGAGTTAAATCAGGGACTGATCGCAGTTACACTTCCTTTTTTGACAGAAGACCGTAAAAATGCCCTCAAAAATGCCAAAGTGCAAGTCATAAACGAGGATCCAAGGCGTTTTTTAAGTCAAACCTCTCAAAAATATGACTTAATTCTGGTGGCCATGCCGGAGCCGTCTTCCGGCCAGGCCAATCGCTTTTATACTCGTGAGTTTTTTGAGCTATGTAGAGCAAGGCTTGGCACCAATGGTGTGTTGGGATTTAGGCTCAGTGCATCGGAAAATTTTTGGTCTCAGCACCTCATAGCTCGCAATCGAGCCATCGTTAGTGCATTAAGCCAGGTGTTTGCTCATGTATTGGTGCTTCCAGGTTCTATAAATTTGGTAATCGCAGGAAATGAGCTGACCACTAATACAGATATACTTGCTCGACGCTATGAGGCCTTGGGCATTGCCAATCGCCTGGTGATTCCTCAGTATCTGGAGTATTTGTTAAGGGGCGACAGGTTTCAGGAGGTGGCAGGCCACATGTCAGCCCAAAATGGCACAGACCTCATCAATACGGACAAGCGGCCCGTCTGTTATTCCTTGACCATAACACTGTGGCTTTCCAAGTTTTTTCCGTCCATTTTGGCGGCTGAACGGCCGTTGGACTTAAATGGTCCTGCATCTTTCACAGGGTTTTTGTGGAGCATATTGCTCGTCATTTGCCTGCTCTTTTTTTTCATGAGGCGCACAGACGTCCTTTTAAAGACAGGTGTCATGGCTTGGGCGGCATTTTGGAGTGCGGTAATGGAGACCCTGTTGCTGCTACAGTATCAGGTTTCAAGCGGTGCCCTCTATGGAGAACTGGGGCTGTTGCTCATGGTCTTCATGATAGGCATGTCTTTGGGCGCTATGGTGTTTGAGGCCATTTCGGCTGCTCGATTTGTGGGTATTGTCTTGGTACTATGCATGGCGTCTGTAAGTATTTTTGTAGCTCTTGGCATACAACATGGAGTTTTGCACGGTTTTCACTGGATCGGTCTTGGCATGTGGCTTTGTGGTTTTTTATTGGCCGGCACCTTTTCATATTTGAGTCATGACCGCAGTCAAGAAAGACTGGTTTCGCCGCTCTATGCGGCAGACTTAGTGGGAGGGGCTGTTGGCACACTGTGCGCTGCCTTGTATGCCGTGCCATTTTGGGGATTGCCTCAGACGGCCTTGAGCATAGGAATCTGGAGTTTTGGAGTGGTATTTGGAATGTAATCACATAATTGATTAAAGTTCCTCATAACTCGCAAAAGATTTTCCATCGGCATACAAACCTTTTTTATCTCATCATAGCTTTTAAGCCACGACTATGCCGCCAAGTATCGAGACGGTAAGATTAAGGTGGTTCGAAAGAGGAAAGATATGGCTGTCTTTGCTGAACGGCTTGCCGAACGCCTGAAAAGATATCAGAAGATGGTGAGCAGAAAACATGCTCCAGCGAATAGTCCTGATGTGAGATAGAGGAGTTTTATCGCCTTATTTATGTGATCTGTAGTAGGAAATGGAGCGGTTTCATTCATATATGGCCGTTTTATAAGTGTGCCATGATAATAGGCAGGGCCGAAGAGCCGAATGCCGAGGCTGTGGGCAAAGGCCGCTTCACTTATACCGGAATTTGGGCTTGAATGTTTGCCGGCATCATTTTTTATACCTGTTAATACCTGAAATGGGTTCTGGCGGCAGAGAAGCATGGAGGATAGAGCGATAAAGATGGCGGCAAGTCGTGCTGGAATATAGTTGGCGATGTCATCCAGCCGGGCTGCAACAGTCCCAAATTCCATGTATCTTTCGTTTTTGTAACCGATCATGGAATCCATGGTGCTTATTGCTTTGAAACCCACAGCAGCCACAGGTCCTCCAAGGATTGCATAGAAAAAGGGCGATATGACGCCGTCCACCAGATTTTCTGCACAGGATTCGATGGCAGCCATCACAACACCCCTTTCATCGAGCCTTGTTACATCCCTGCCCACTATGCGCGAAAGCCGCCGCCTTCCTGCCTCAAGCCCCTGTTCTTCCAGGGCGGTTTCCACCGCCATTACCTCTTCTGCAAGACAGCGAATGGAAATGGCTTGATAGATAATAAATGTGCTCAACAGCCAGTATGCTGGTTTGAAGAGATGCTTGCAGAAGAAAAGTAGCGCCCATGTGGTAGCGCATGAGACCAAGATGATGGTGAGCGCAAAAAGTCCGCCCTGAATGCGTGTGGAGAGGGCAAGCCTGCGAAATGCGGGTTCCCATTTCTCGATAAGAAGCCCTGTATATCGTACCAGGTGGGGCATTCGTTCTGGATCGCCCACCAACAAATCCATGGTGATGGCGCAAAGGATCAGCCAGCTGTTTCCATTTTCCAGAAAAAATGGCTTCATGGGCACGATTTCTCTGAATGAATTCCGTTATTCAGGACAGCCATGAGTGAGTCCATATCCACATTTGTTATCATCCATTCTGCAAGCTTATTCAAATTCTGGGCCTTGAAGGCCCTGTAAAACACAGTTTCTTGCCTTTCTGGAAGCCCTTTTTGCCTGCGAAGCAGGTTCAGAAATGCCAGCCTGACCCTATCGTTTTCAAAGATGCCATGCAGATATGTGCCCAAGACAAGGCCGTCATTCATCATGGCGCCAAACTCTGCGCCTTTGAGGAGGCTGATGGGTTGCAATAGGCCTTTAGCCACGGTTTTACCCATGTGTATTTCATAGCCATGGGCATCACAATCGAGGCCAAGGGCTGGTAGATTCAGGGGAATTGCTGTCTGTTCCAGCCATTTTTCTGCGGTCATGGTGGTTTCAACGGGTAAGAGTCCGATGCCATGGGTGCTCCCTGCAGGGCCTTCCACGCCGTTTGGGTCATGAACTGCCATTCCAAGCATCTGATAGCCTCCGCATATGCCCCAGATGGGTTTCCCTGCGGTATTAGCGGTATAAATCGCATCTATCAGTCCATTTTTGTGGAGGAACTCCAGGTCGGCACGGGTGTTTTTTGTCCCTGGAATCAGAATGCAGTCGCTTGTTCTAAGGATGTCAGGATCGTTGGTGAATATCACGGAAACATCCGTTTCTACATCGAATGGAGTGAAATCCGTGAAATTACTGATACGCGGCAGCTTCAATATCGCTATCTGTATCGATGCCCTTGGCTTTGTTCTGGCGCTCTGGTGCAGATGGACTCCATCTTCCTGATCTACGGTTATGTCATTAAACCATGGAAGCACACCCATGCAGGGCAGTGAAAAGATTCGAGAGAACTGGTCGATTCCAGGTTGTAGAAGGCCTTTGTCGCCCCTGAATTTGTTGATGATGTAGCCTTGGAGCAAGGGTTTGTAGTGGTCTTGCACCAGGTCATAGGTGCCCTTGAGCCAGGCAAAGATGCCGCCCCTGTCGATATCACCCACAAGGATCACTGGTGCTTTGGCATATTCCGCCATCTTCATGTTCACGAGGTCCCGATGCTGCAGATTGATTTCAGCGGGGCTTCCTGCGCCTTCGATGACAATGGCATCGAATTCCTTTGCGAGGGAATCGTATGCGGAGCGGGTAACCTCCAGAAATTCATGGTGGTTGGCATAATATTCCTTTCCTGATAGGGTCCCTACGGGCTTTCCCATGACTATGATCTGGGAACGCATATCCCCTGTGGGTTTCATTAGGATGGGGTTCATGCGCACATCCGGCTGAAGGCCGCATGCCTCGGCCTGATACACCTGGGCCCTGCCCATTTCCCTGCCGTCTGCTGTGACAAAGGAGTTGAGGGCCATGTTTTGTGCCTTAAACGGGGCGACACGTATGCCTTGTTGATGTAGAATGCGGCAGAATGCGGCGGTAAGCAGGCTTTTACCTACCCCTGAGCCTGTTCCCTGAAACATGATTGCCTTTGTCATAAATATATTGAATGCCTTTTGGATAAAATTTATTGCGTGTTGCATAAGGTCGCAAAGAGTAGTATAAATAACCTCTGTTTTTGTTGGCGGCATGATTTTATGCCACTTGATTCTAAAAAGAAAGGGGTGATTTCCCTTGTCCATTATAGTGGATGTGCAGGATGACAACATAGAAAAGGCATTGAAAGTGCTGAAGAAAAAGATGCAGATCGATGGACTTCAGCGCGAGATCAAGAATCGCCGTTTCTATGAGAAACCCAGCGAGAAAAAGCGTCGCAAGATGCAGGATGCCGAGCGCAGAAGGCGCAAGGTCAAAAGGAAGCGTTACGAAGTTTAGGATGTAAGCGGCCTTGACATTTAAGTTAGAAGTATTATTATAATTTTTATAATTTCAGGTGCGGGGTAGAGCAGTCTGGTAGCTCGTCGGGCTCATAACCCGAAGGTCGTTGGTTCAAATCCAGCCCCCGCTACCAATAAAATCAAGCAAAAAAGTCAAGAAGTTAGCCCCTCTTTTGGAGGGGCTTTTTTTTAGATGTCACATCAAAACGATCATCACTTTTTCATATCCTCTTTCTTTTTTTTTTATCATATGGCGTCTTAAAAAATAGCCTGTGGCGTTACTGAATTATTGTTTGACACGAACATGTTATAAAAGCAGTAACTATTTGATAAAAATTTTTTTGAGAGAAAAATTCGAGTTCGATAGAGTACCAGTAAGTGGTATGAATGCAACGGATAGATTTACATCGGGAGGTATTGAAGATGCGGTTTTATGAGAGTTGTCTCGGTTGAGTAGTGGGAGATGTGTTATTTCGTCCCGTTTACTCCAAAAAGCCGAGAAGCGGCATCCATCAGGACTAATGCCTGTTCTTCCCCTTCGCTGTGACTTTTTCTCAGGGAAATGATGGGGTCGTGCAGTATCTTTTGCACCAGAGAGCGGGTAAGGGTGTCTATGGCCTTGAGTTGTTCTGGTGTAAGGCCTTTTAAGACTGATTGAGAGCGGGCAAGCTCTTTGAGCCTGGTCTCTTCGGCCTTTTTTTGAATGTTCTGAATTAGAGGCACAATGTCCAGACACTTGAGCCAGGAGACGAACTTGATGACCTCCTCCTCCACTATGCGTTCCGCCTTCAACGCCTCCTTTTCACGTTCCGCCTTGTTGGTCTCCACGATGCCGCTCAGGTCGTCTATGTCGTAGAGATAGACGTTTTCAATGTCGTTTACATAGGGTTCGATGTCGCGAGGCACGGCTATGTCGATGAGGAACAACAGATTGTGTTTACGGGGACGCATGGCTTTTTTGACCTGTTCTGCGGTGATCACATAGCCCGGAGCGCCTGTGGAGCTGATGACTATATCCACCTCGTTAAGGGCATCGGTGATCTCGTCTAATGATATGGCCTTGCCATGCAGTTTCTCTGCCAGTTCCACGGCCCGAGAGAGGGTGCGGTTTGCAACGATCAATTTGCTCACGCCGTTTGTCATCAGGTGTTGGGCAGCAAGTTCGGCCATCTCTCCTGCGCCTATGAGCATGGCCCGTTTGCCCTTGAGTTCCCCGAATATCTTTTTGGCCAGTTCCACGGCCGCATAGCTGATGGATACGGCGTTGCTGGCGATACGTGTCTCTGTGCGTATGGTCTTGGCCACAGAAAATGCCTTGTGCATCAGACGATTCAGAATGGTGCCGGTGGTTCTGGCTTCGTCGGCCTTTTTGTATGCGTCTTTCAACTGCCCCAATATCTGAGGCTCCCCCACCACCATAGAATCCAGGCTCGAGGCCACTCTGAACAGGTGTCGAATGGCGTCACCCCCCTTGTGTTCATATAGGTTTGATGCATCTTTCAGAGAAAGGCCGCTTTTTTCAAGCCAGTGCAGTTTTATTTTCGACAGGGCATTCTCTGCGGAGGATGCCACCGAGATGACTTCAACACGATTGCAAGTGGACAGAAAAACCACTTCATCGCACACATTCAGCGATGAAAAGAACTGAAGGGCCGGAATGTCGCTGTTCGCCATGGCCAGACGTTCTCGAATCCCTACGCCTGCTGTCTTGTGGTTGACCCCTAAAAGGAGTATCTCGGGCCTATTGGAGTCTTGTGGCATAGCTGTGCTCTCCGGGAATCAGGAGATTGACACCCAAAAAGGTGAAGATCAGGACGAAAAAGGCGATAATTGTCATGATTGCTGCCCTGCGTCCGCGCCAGCCGATGGTGAAACGCTGGTGCAGAATGGCTGCATACAGAAGCCAGGTCACCAGAGACCATGTCTCTTTCGGGTCCCAGCTCCAATAGGCGCCCCAGGCCTCTTCGGCCCAGATGGAGCCTGTGATGATACCCAGTGTCAGTATAGCGAATCCAAGGGCAAGGGTCCTGCCCAAAATGGCATCTAGACCGTCCAGGGATGGAAGCCTCTGAAAGATACCACTTAACTTCTTGGCCTTTATCTGCCGTTCCTGCATCAGATACATGACGGCTATCAGGAATGAAATGGTGAATATGGCATAAGACACGATGGAGATGGTGGCGTGAATCGGCAACCAGATACTTTGCAGGGCAGGGGGCAGAGGCACTATCCGTTGCTCTTGTGTCAGGGCCACTGCAAGAAGTACGGATGCAAACGGAGTCACGAATGCCCCCAGTGATTTGAGCCTTTTTTTGAGCTGGGCAGAAAGAAAACCCGCAACCATTACAAGGCTTAGAAAGGATAGGCTTTCATGCATGTGCACTAGAGGTATGTGGCCTGCCTGTGCCCATCTGACTGCTATGGCTATTGTGTGAAACAGCACTCCAGCGCATAGAATGCCTGCGGCCGCCCTCTCCATGCGTTTCTTGAGTGTGATGAACTGCACCAGAAAAACGACTGTGGCCAGTGTGTAAAGACAGAGGGTGCCTGTTAAAAGGAGTTCGTAAAGGGTCTTAATCATGGCTTTGTGTGTGTTTTTTTACAATATATACGGCATTATCGCCATAGTTTTTTTTAGTCCAGTCTTCTATGTCCCGCCATCGGCCGTGCTTGAAATACTCTTCTATGTTCGTATTGTCCAGGTTCGAGAGCAGTTCGTTGCGTCTTTTTTCGTCCTTTTCTGTTGCGATAATCCATGCCCTCATCTCATTTAGAAAGACAGCATAGCCCTTTGAATGCCGAGTGACAGTCGGTATGAGTTCTTGTTTCAGGCGTTTCGTCAGCACAGGACTGCTGCCTGAGGTGGAAACCGCCACTTGTATGGGGCCATGTTCTATGACCGCAGGTGTTATGAAACTGCCCTGGTCCGGTGCGTTGGCCACATTGCAGAAGACGCGAATGGAAGCGGCTGATTCCGCAATGACTCTTTGTGTGGATGGGTCGTTGGTGGCGGCAATTACCAGCCAGGCATCCTGCAGGTCTTGAGTCTGAAATTCTCGTTCGTGCCAGATTATCCGTCCGATTTCGGCCAGTTCTTGCAGACCTGCGGTGAGTTTCGGACTAACTACATGAATCACCGCATCTTTTTTCAGCAAGCCGTTTATCTTTCTTTCAGCGACTTTTCCTCCGCCTGCTACAAGCACCTTTTTGCCCGCGAGGGATATGAAGATGGAATAATATTTTTGCATTTTTTTACAAAGGATGTAATTTATGAATGCCTTGAGCTGACCTCGAAAAATCGTTTTTTATTCAACGGCAGGTTTTAACACATAAAAAATCATGCGCCAAGCGTAGAGAAAGGAGAATTATATGCAGATCAAAAAGGCCGTAGTGCCCGTGGCAGGGCTCGGCACCCGTTTTTTGCCAGCCACCAAGGCCATACCCAAGGAGATGCTGACCATTGTGGACAGACCCACCATTCAATACATTGTTGAAGAGGTGGTGGCATCAGGTATCAAAGAGGTGGTGTTGATTACTTCAGCTGGTAAGGCTGCTATAGAAAACCACTTCGACTATTCCTTTGAACTGGAGACCTTTCTTGCCCAAAAAGGGAAAAGGGATCTGTTGAGGGAGGTTAGAAACATTTCCCGTCTCATAGATGTGGTGTCAGTCCGGCAGAAGGAACCCCTTGGTCTTGGCCATGCGGTCATGATGGCCGAAACAGTCATGGGCGATCAGCCATTTTTTGTGGTACTTGGCGATGACCTCGTGGTCTCGGATGTGCCGTGTGTCTATCAGATGAAAAAGCTATTCGAGGAGCTGGAGGAGAGCATCGTGGCGGTGCAGCGTGTACCGGAAAACGAGGTGCACCGTTACGGAATCGTGGAAGGCGAGGAGGTGTCGCCCGGTGTTTACAAGGTCAACAGACTTATCGAAAAGCCACCGCCAGGCAGTACATCCTCAAATATGGCCATTATAGGCCGTTACTGCCTGAGACCTGAGATATTCGGCTGTCTGCATCGCACCCTTCCCGGCGTGGGTGGAGAGATTCAGTTGACGGACGCCCTTTCCACTCTGAAAAACGAACGGGCGCTTTACGCATACGAATTTCAGGGAAGCCGTTTCGATGCAGGAGATAAACTCGGATACCTGGAGGCCACCGTGCATTTCGCCCTGGAACACCCTGAATTGGGCGGGCCTTTCAAGCTCTTTTTGCAGGACATCGTTTCGAAGCTTTCCTGATATATGCTTCTGAAGATTGCCCTGCCGGTACCGTTGAGTGACGGTTGTCTGGTTTATGCCTTACCTGAAGGTATGCCTATGCCCAGGCGGGGTGCTCGTGTGCTGGTCCCGCTTCAAAAACGGGAGACAGTCGGCCTTTTTATGGCCTCCTGTTCAGATAAACCCCAATTCGAGATTCGAGAGATAAAAGAGATATGGGACGATTCTTCCTTTCTGCCGCCCGATCTGTTGGATTGTCTGGAGTGGGCTAGTCGTTATTACATGTATCCATTGGGACATGTCATAGACGAGGTCGTACCAGGTGAGCTGCTTTCTGAAAAAACTCCCAGGGCCGGCCGGTGTCGAAGGGTCCTGAACGCATTTGACGTGGCAGGTCAGGTTCAGAAGATGCCTTGCCTCAATTCCGAGCAGGCTGCGGCTGTAAAGGCCGTAGAAACCGCCATAATCCGTGGTGAGTATGCACCTTTTTTGCTTCATGGCGTGACAGGCAGCGGAAAGACCGAGGTCTATCTGCACGCGTGTGAGCGCGTCTTGGCCATGGGCAAGCAGGCCCTGATTCTGGTTCCGGAAATCGCCATGACCGCCCAGACCATAGCCCGTTTTCAGGCTCGATTCGGAGCGGTGGTCTCGGCCATTCACAGCGGTCTCACTCCAGCACAGCGCAGAAACGAGTGGTTGCGCATTCTGAAGGGAGAAGCGAAAATAGTGGTGGGAGCCAGATCCGCGGTCTTTGCCCCTGTGTGGAACCTCGGCCTCATCGTGGTGGACGAGGAACATGATTCATCTTACAAACAGGAGGAGAAATTTCGTTACAGTGCCAGAGACATAGCCGTGATGCGCGCTCGTATCTCTTCGGCCTTGGTGGTGTTGGGTTCCGCCACACCCTCCTTGAGCAGCTATCGAAACGCCATGTCGGAAAGATATAGACTTCTTGTACTGAACAGACGGGTGGAGGATCGTGCGCTACCAGTTGTGCGCCTTGTGAACATGCGCGAGGACATGCAGAACAAAAGGGAAAAAAAACGGCGCAAAAGAAGGGAACGCCTTGAGATTACGAGTGATTCCAATAATCTTACATGGTTGAGCCAGGAGCTTGATGTGGCTGTTTCGCAGACCCTGGAACGCAAGGAACAGGTGCTGCTCTTTTTGAACCGCAGGGGTTATGCCTCCCATATCTTTTGTGCGGATTGTGGGTATGTGTTTTTCTGCGAACATTGCAGTGTCAGCCTTTCGTGGCACAGAAAGAGGCGCAAGTCGAAAGGCCTGTCAGAAGAGGAAAGTGGTATGCAGGGTTTCCTCCTGTGCCATTATTGCGGCAAGACCCTGCCTGCCATGCCGGTATGCCCCAAGTGTCAGGGAACCAATATTAAGACCATAGGATGCGGCACGGAAAGGGTGGTGGATGAACTCCGTGTCAGATATCCAGGGGCAAGGGTGGCCCAGCTTGATAGGGACGTGGCCTCCGCCAAGGGGTATGTGGAGGAGGTGTTGGCCGCCTTTCGTGAACGGGAGATCGATATCCTGGTTGGTACACAGATGGTCACAAAAGGTCATGATTTCCCGTACCTGACTCTGGTGGGTGTGCTTTTTGCCGATATGGGCCTGAATCTTCCGGAATACAATGCAGGGGAGCGGACATATCAACTGCTTTCTCAAGTGGCCGGCAGGGCAGGTAGAGCTGGGCTCGAGGGCCATGTTATCATTCAGACCTGGCTCCCTGAGCATTATGTGATGGAATACGTGACGCGACACGATTATGTCGGTTTTTACGAGATGGAGATGTCCTTTAGAGGCCGCATGAACTATCCACCCTTTACCCGTATGATAAACCTGCTTTTTAACAGCCCCAATGAAATGGATGTGAAGCGTGCCGTTGATTATGTGAAGGGGCAGGCGGAGGCGTTACGGATGGCCAAAGGGTCTCACTATGCCTCCATGGAGATACTCGGGCCTGCTCCATCCCCCATCTCTCGATTGAAAAATCAGTATCGCTGGCAGTTGCTGCTCAAAGGGGGGCAGGGCCTTCACACCTTTTGCGAAGAGTTGATCGCCGGCCTCGACACGAAGTGCATGCGGGGTGTGAGATTACAGGTGGACGTGGATCCTTTAAGCTTTATGTGAATCATTTACTGGAAGCTCCAGATTTACTGTTGTGAAGCCATCTTTGCTTTGAATGGATATCCGTCCGTTATGCAGCCGCACGATCTCCCTTGCTATGGTAAGGCCCAGGCCAGCACCTCCGTATTTTGTGGAACGGGATTTTTCAACTCTATAAAATTGATCAAATATCTTTGCTATCTCATCCTGCGGAATTTCTTTTCCTGTATTTTGAATTGACACATGTACATTATTTTTGAATTCAAACGCTGTTATGATAATTTTACCATTGTTGATGTTGTATTTTATTGCATTGTCGATTAAATTTATAAATAATCTTCGTAATTGCTCTTTGTTTCCTTGCAGCATAATTGATTTTGACATATCATATTCAATGGTTATATGTTCTTCTTCTATCATTGGAATTAAATCGTCTATTATATTCTGAATCAATTCACTTAAATTTAATAATTTCATTTCCGATGATATTTGAGCTTCCAAAGCTGACAATTCAAGTAAATTTTTTATTAATTTATTCAGACGTATTATATTTTTCCATTGTTTTTGAATTTTTTCTTTAAGTTCCGTAGATACTTCTTTATTTTCTGATAATTCTTCAAAAAAGATACGTAAAATCGTCAAAGGGGTTTTTAATTCATGTGAGGTATCTGCTATAAGACGTTGTTGCCTTTGGAAGGCGAATTGTAATCTATCAAACATTTCGTTTAAGTATTTTGATAATTCATATATTTCATCTTTATTTTTGGGCAGAACGATTCTTTTATTCAAGGTTGCGGCAGTAATTTCATGGGTTAATTTGTTTATGTTGGCGATAGGCTGTATAATTTTATTTGCCAAAATATAACTCAAAACTATAAGAAAGATGCTGGATATTCCTAATCCTGTTCCTATTGCTGCCAATAAATTTGAAATTTCTTCATCTATTTCTATTATAGACTGTGCTATCTGTATTATTTTGTCTTTATTATTTAATGTTAATACCCTAAAGGGTATTACTTCATCTATATCTTCATTTTTTAATTTTGAAACAGATGTATTTTTTATATTTACAGTATATTTATTTTTATTTTCTTTTAGTGGTATATTTATAGAGTTTGCTGTTTTTGATTCATAAATTATATTTTTATTGCTATCATATATTTTTAACCAATATTTATCTGTAATGTTGTTTAATGTTTCGTCGAGTTTTATATCATTATTTTCTGAATATTTCGATAATTCATTATTTATAATAAGTGCAGTTGTATGTAATTGTTTATCTACAATATTAATGGATTGTTCACGCATTTCCCATATTACTATTGAAGAGAAAATTAGACCAAATAAAAGTCCTGTACATGTTATCCATAAGGTAATTTTATTTCGTATTTTCATTCTAATCTTCTTTTAATATATAACCAATACCTCTAAGAGTCTGAAGTAGTTCACCATTAGGATCACCTATCTTGCGCCGTAGATTTTTTATATGTACATCAATATAATTTGACATTGTAAAAGGATCGAATTCATCACCCCATATATGTTCTGCCAGAGTAAATCTTGAGACAGAACGATTCTTATTGTACATAAGAAATTCCAATATAGCAAATTCTTTAGGAGTGAGTGAAGTCGGATTACCATTTATTGTAATCTCGCGTGTCATGGTATTCAACGAAATGTTTTTGAGTTTCAGAACGGCATTGCCGACATGTGATGATCGGCGCAGCAGCGCCCTTAGCCGCGCCATAAACTCGGCTGTGGAAAACGGTTTCGGTAGATAGTCGTCCGCTCCGGCATCAAGGCCTTTGACCTTGTCGTTCAGTGCGCCCTTGGCCGTCAGCATCAAAATAGGGGTGTCGATCTTTTCCGAACGAATCTCCCTCAAGACTTCGAGACCGTTTATTTTGGGCAGCATGATATCCAGCACGATTAGATCGTATGGTTGTTCGAGTATTCGTCGTATGGCCTGCTCGCCGTCTGAAACGGTGTCAACCAGATATTTTTGCTTCTTAAGCAGATCTTCCAGTTGTTCTCTAATACTCTGTTCATCGTCAACTATAAGTATTCTCATAGTCATTTAATGATATGGAATGTGTTGCAGACAGTCATGGGAGGCCGTCTGCAACACATGTCCTACACATTAACGTCCTTCTGATTCGCTTTCGCCTTCTTCGTCGTGTTCTTCATTGTTATCGAGCTTGTCCTTTTGCATGGCCAGGATTTCACCGGAGCCGGCATCTATTTTGACGTCCAAAATGTCTTTTTCAGGCGTCACTACCTCTACACCATAGACCAAAAAGCCGTTTTCATCCTCCAGTTCGGTCTTGAGGACCTTGCCTGGAGCGGCTTGCAAGGCCAGTTGTGCCGCCTGTTCAGGCATGAGCTTGGCCATTGCAGGATAATCTGCTTCGGACTGTTTCTCAATACGAATGGTGCCTGTTCTGACTTCGTTTGCCTTGGTCTGGGCTATGCCTGTTCCGGCTATGGCAAGACTGGTTACCAAAAGCCCGCTTCCAATGATTGTGATGAGTTTCTTGTTCATGATGCAATCTCCTTTCTGATTTCAGGGCGTTTGATTTTGAAGGATTTGATTTTTTCTTCAGCGCCCTTGTGATGACAAAATAACAAGGCATCATGAAGAAATTATGAAGAACGCGAAGGAAATTATTGGGAATTGGAGCCAATAAATTGAAGAAAAATCAGGGACCTGTTGTAACCATTTGAAAAAAGTCAATCAATTCTTTTACTACTAGAGAACGTTGGTTGTCGATGGTGACCATGTGATATGAGTCATCCAGAATAATCTTCCTTTTGTAATTCGATGAGATATGTCTCTCTACATATTCAGCGTTTTTTACACTGGCCAAGTCATCTTCCAGTGAATGAATGATAAGAGAGGGGGCCATTACCTCGCGCAGTTTTTTTTTAGTTATGCGGGAGAGGACCTGAAGTTCATGCATAGCTGTGCATGGAAAGCGCAGATAGCCTATGGAATTGTTTTTTAGACCTGTCATGACCTGTCGCCTTAACCGTTCGTTTTTAATCCCAAAGGGTTCCCGTTCTGTGTAATAGGCCATGTAACGAAAAGGTGTGTAATAAACTACTGTGATGAGAAACTGATACCATGGGGTTGCCCAGCCATCATAGGAGAGGGTAGTGGACAGCAGGGCCAGAGCATTTACATCTTTTTCGTTTTCAGCGAGAAGCAGGGCGAGTACCGCTCCCATACACAGGCCACTCACAGAGACCGTTTTATGTGTCTTTTTTAGGTCATTGAATGCCTTTCTGGCGGTAGCATACCAATCCTGCCAGCGTGTTCTCGCCAGCTCCTGAAATGTGGCGCCGTGTCCGGCCAGACATGGTACGCTTACTGTAAAACCTGCCAGATGTAGCTTTTGCGCGGCATATTTGAGTTCAAATGGGCTTCCTGTCAGGCCGTGTATGAGCAGAATCGCATGCTCTCCACCTTGCAGATACAGATCGTTTGACTGAGTCATGGTTGCTCCATCATGAAGCGCATCGAATCAGAAGCGCCTCAAACAGGTCTATGAACAGGTCCATTTCCTCATAGCTTATGGTGAGGGCTGGCGCAAGCGTAAAGGCATTTTTGTAATAGCCGCCGATATCCAGCACAAGGCCGTATGCCTGATTCCGTATGCGTATATTCGCTTTCATGCCCTCCTGGAATATGGCATCCGTGAGCATTCTATCTGGTGTTATGCCGTCTTTTTTGGTCATTTCTATGCGGATGGCCAGTCCAAGGCCGTCCACATCCCCTATCTCTTTGTGTCGTTTTTGCAGTTCTCTGAGCCTTGACAGGAGATATGCCCCCTTTTCAGTGGTGGATTCGCCAAGGTTGTGTGACCGAATATAATCCATTACCGCAAGCCCTGCTGCTGTGCCAAGGGGATTGCTCGAGAAGGTGGAGTGCGTTGAGCCTGGTGGAAATACATTCGGAGCTATGAGTTCTTCTCTTGCCCACATACCTGAGAGCGGATTGAGTCCGTTGGTGAGGGACTTGGCAAAGGTGATCACATCCGGTCGAGCGCCGAAATGCTCCATGGCCCACAGAGTGCCGGTTCTGTAAAAACCCATCTGTATCTCGTCATCCACCAGCAATATGCCGTATTTTTTTAGTATATTGTCCAGACGCAGAAAGTATTCGGATGGTGGCACGATGTATCCACCTGTGGCCTGTATGGGTTCCACATAGAAGGCTGCATACTCCACCTCATTGCCTTTTTTGTCTATGACACCATAATATTCTGTTTCGAACAGGCGTTCGAACTCTTTGAGACAGTAATAGTCACATGTGTTGCGTTTTTTTTCATAAAAACACCTGTAGCAGTAAGGGAATGGAATGAAAGTGGCCCGATTGCCGAAGTGCCCATATTGTTTTCTGTAACGAAAGCTGCTGGTGAGTTCAGTGGCCGCCAGAGTGCGGCCATGATACCCACCCATGAATGCGAACATCAGGGATTTGCCTTTTTTGAAGTTTCTGACCAGCTTTATGCTGTCCTCGATGGCCTGTGCCCCTCCCACATTGAAATGCACCCTGCCCTTCATGCCGAACCGCTGTTCCGTCTCCTGGGCTATGGTCGTGGAGAGCAGTATCTTTTCACGATGCAGATACTGGGATGCAACCTGGGGAAGGAGTTGCATCTGACGGTTGTGGGCGGCCTCTATCTCCTGATTTCTGTAGCCGAAATTGACCGCCGAATACCACATCTGCATGTCCAGATATGGCCTGTCATTCATGTCGAATATCCAGGAACCCTCACAACGCTTGAAGATCGGCGGTTCTTTCGCATAGTGCACCGTGTCGCCGTAAGAGCAATAACGGGCTTCGAGTTGTAATAATTCTTCCTGAGTCAGGTGGTTATATTCCATGATAAGGTTGCTCCCTGTGTTTGTTGTCCCATAAGGGGTATATGGCATATGGCATATAGGTCTGTAACATGGCCTTCATGCCGCGCTCAATATCGTTGAAATTATCAAATTCGATGTGGTTTATGGTATGTTGTGCGCAAAACTCCAAGAGTCTTTCCTTGCAAAATACATGATGCGCCTTTTTGGCTAAGCAGAAGTCACTGCGTCCGTCTCCGATATGTATCAATGAAGCGCCTCCGCACAGTCGTTCGGCTATTCTACACTTGCATGTCCCTGAGGAGCATGATTCCACTGCATTGGGGAATATGGTATGCAGTCCCTTGATGTCGAAGACGATATCCCCTGCGTACACCGGTATGCTGTGCAGCCCGTTGAAGTGCAAAATGGCATGTATTATGGGCAGAAAACCATCGCTGATTATGGCAAAAGGTATGGAGTATTGTTTCAGAAAGCCTATAAAATCGGCAAAGTATGGGTCTATGGGGATGTTTTTGGCATAATCGAGAATATTTTTGAGAGGCGCCTGAATGAGGGACATCTGAAAGGCAAGGCATTCTCTGGAGCCTATCTCACCACGTTCCCAGATGGCTTCGGCCTCCTGCCAGCCGTCTTGAGCAAATTCTCGAATGATTGCGTCCGTTACGTCTGTTTGGCTGACAGTGCCGTCGAAGTCAATGGTTATGAAGAGATCAGGATTGTTTTTCATGCGTCGCTGAAAAAGTCCTTCAAACATAACGACCTCCTTTTTGCTCGAAAAATATAATCGGTTAACATTAACGATAGCTTTCAGCCAAATTAAATTTGAGTAATGAAAAGCAATGGACGTGCTGGTTATATCGCAGGAAGCAGAATCCTGAATTCCGAGCCGGCGCCTGGAGTGCTGTCCACTTCTATACTGCCGTTGTGCGCCTGTATAATTGCCTTTACGAGGCTCAGTCCCAATCCAAGCCCTTTTTGATGGCGGCTTTTATCGGCCCTGTACAGCCGGTCGAATATTCTCGGAAGATCTGAGGCATGAATGCCTGCTCCTGTGTCTTTTACGGATATGGTGGTACCACCAGGGTCCTGCCAGAGCCTTATGTGCACACTTCCACCTGCCTCCGTGTATTTGACCGCGTTATCCAGAAGATTGGCTATGACCTGACGCAATCTGGCCCTGTCAACCCGTGTTAAGGCAGAATCCGGCATGTCAAGCGAGATGGAGACGCCCTTTTCTTCGGCCACATAGCGATAGAGTTCAACCAACTCGGCTGCATCCTTTGTGATATCTACATCCTCGAGTCTGAGTTTAAGAATACCGGTTTCCGCCTCTGCTATGTCCATCAGGGTGTTCAAGAGATTGGATATGCGTTCCATCTCTTCGGCACAGTCCATCAGGGCATTTTTCAGGGTTTCCTTATCGGCATTCCTGGACAAGACTCTTTCGGTCATGGATTTGATACGTGTGATGGGGGTTCGAAGGTCATGGGCCACATTGTCCACTGTTTCACGCATTCCACTCATCAGCCTTTCTATTTTTTCAAGCATCTCATTGAATAGGGTGATCAACTCGTCCATATCGTCACCTGTGTTGATGAGTGGTACGCGAGCCTTCATGTTGCCGGTCTTTATGGTATTTATTGTGTTCACCAGATTCTTTATGGGGTTTAGGGCGCGAAAGGCCAGAATACCACCGCCCAGCAGACCTAATAAAAGGGTGCCGATTATGATGCTTACAAAGATCATTCGCGATTGTTCCAGCAGTTTTTCTCCGATATCGGAATTGCGGCCTATCTGAATTAGATTGCCATCAGGCAGACGCTGATACATGACATCTATGGTGTCTTCGTCCTCAGGGTCCTGCATTTTGATGGTGAGCCAGCCTTTTCCCTCAAAAACATTGGTCTGTTCAAGTGTTTTGAATTCTATGCCGTCGTAGTAGCTCGGCAGGCTTAAAAATAGGGTTTTGTTGTTTGAGTCGGCTATTCTTACAAAAAATGTGGATGGACTTTCTTTGGACTGTTCAAGACGTATCTTGTCATCCAGTCCTTTTATTCCCTCGAACTGCCAGGAGACAACATATTCATTCATCTCGTCCTGAATGATCAGGCGGTTTTCCGCATCAATTTCATTGGCTATCTGCCAGTAGGCCACGCCAAAGAGTATCAACGAGATGATCATGGACATGATCGCATACCAGAGTGTCAGGCGAAAGCCAATCGTTCTGGTGATTCCGGGCATTTCAGGCCTTTTTAAGTACATAACCCACACCCCGAATGGTTTGAATCAGTTTGTTTGCACTGTCTCTATCGATCTTGTTGCGCAAACGCCAGATCATGACATCCACCACATTGGTTTGAGGATCGAAGTTATAATCCCAGACATGTTCAAGGATCATGGTCTTGGATACAACCCTTCCGGTATTGCGCATGAGATATTCCAACAGGGCGAATTCCTTGGGCTGAAGTTCTATGATTTTGTCTCCCCGTCGCACCTCTCTGGTGATGATGTCCAGCGACAGATCTTCCACTTGAAGCCTTGTGGGTTCAGAGATGCGTGAATTCCTGCGAATGAGGGCGTTTATTCTGGCCAGCAGTTCTGAAAAGGAAAAGGGTTTCACGAGATAGTCGTCACTCCCTGTTTCCAGTCCCCTGATGCGGTCTTCCACAGTCCTCTTGGCGCTCAAAATGATGACAGGTGTCGTGATACCGTTGTTTCTTAATTGTTTGATGAGGGAGAGACCGTCGAGCTTGGGAAGCATGATGTCTATGACCATGGCATCATACGGTTCGTTTAGCGCCATATCCAGACCAGACTCACCATCCTCTGCGTGATCCACGGCAAATGAGGCCTCTCGCAGCCCTGTAACAATGAATTCAGCTATTTTTTTATCGTCTTCTACAATTAACAGCCGCATAACATCTCCTGTTTATTCTGGTTTTTTTGAAGCTTTTTGAAAGGGTTGCGTGCCTGGTGGAAGATAGGCGATCCAAAAACGCTCGACTGCAAGTGGGGCGGTTAGGAGTTGGTGTAATTCTACTGTGTGTTCGTATTGAAGCCCAGGGTATCGAGCCTTGAGTTGTGCAATTAGAACCTCGTCTTTTTCTGGATGTTTAAGGTAGTGCACAAAAGCCGCTCCTTTTTTTGACAGCTCTTTTGTATCAATGTCTGGGTTGGCCAGGGGGTCCCAATCGAAAAAGGACACAGGCCTGTCGCTGGAGTAGGCGGTTATGCCAGCAGCGACAAACCGGTCACCTGCTACATATGGAAGTGGTATGCCATAATGACTATGCCATTCCTGAGTTACGAGCTCGGCCAGTGGCCTTGTGGGAAATCTTATGGAAGAAGGTGGCTTGCCTGTATAAAGTGGTAAGATGTAGATTGCCACACATAAAATGAATGCCAACAGAAGATTGAACGTTGTAGTGCCGACCAAGAGTCTTTTTGTATGTAGTTCCATGTCTTCACTGTAAAAAAACAGGATTAGGGCTATGCCCATCAAAGAAAAAAATGGAAAACCCCAGCGGGACACCAGATGGGCATGAAACACGGCGCCTACAAGTACTGTCATAATTAACGGCATGACAGTCAGCAGCAGAATATAGATGTGCTCAAATCTCTGTGCATGGAAGTAAAATCTCAATCCAGTTTTGCGTGATGACAGAAGAAAGAGTATGGCGCATGGCAACACCTGACCTATCTGTTCCAGAAGAAAGAAAATAGGGTTTGGAATTTGAATCCCGAACAGTTCGTCGGGTTCATAGGTGATGGTACCTGTCAGACCGGCGTTTTCAGATATGTAATTCAAGGAGATGAAGTCATGACGCCATTGCCATATCAGATTCGGTAGGGCTATGAGGAATGCCGTAAACAGTCCTATATAAAAACCAGGCCTGAGCATCTGGCTGCGCCCTTCTTTAGTGATTAGAAGTACTACCAACAAGGTAAGAAATAACAACCCGCTTTCATATTTGGCCAGAAAGGCCAGACCTGCCCAGATACCTGCATATATCCAGTTAAGATTGCTGGATTTTTTTACTGCATTGTAGAATGTCAGGCTCAACATGGCCCATGTGGGCAACATCACTATGTTTGGATTGAGGGTAAACGCTGTGACATTATAATAAGTTATGCCTTCTAAAAGTAATACTGCCGAAAGCCGGTGATAAGGTTTTAATATCTGTTTGGCCAGCAGCCATACCCCTGTAAAACAGAGCACCACACAGAGTTGAGATGTCAGATAAACAGGCCAGCCGATGACACCGAATATGTCTGTTGCCGCTGCAGACAGCCACGCCGCCAGGGGTGGATGTTTGTCGTACCCCCATTCCCAGAGCCTGCCCCATGCAATGCCTTCCAGTGTGTCGCGAGGCACAGATTCATAGAGCAAAGTCGGCACAGCGGTCCAAAATACAAGATGCGCCATGCAGAACAGGAGAAAATACCTGTTCTCTGTGTAGCTATTTGATAATTGCGGGTTTTTTGAAGTGAATGTCATTGTTTTTTTATTCGTAATTACGCAAGTAAATCGAGATTATTCAATAGCTCATTTTTAACGCCACCGAAAGATACAGGGAAAATCTTTCTAAAATATAATCTTGAGTTCAGATTTTTTTAATCTTTATAGAATATATTACAGGTCAAACATAGGCTGTCTTAAGGCTTGTGGTTCAAAAAGGGAATGCCATGAATAAGGTTTCATCTAACATAATCTCGGCTGTTTCAAAGAATGGCCGTACTATTCAAACGGCGGCGTTCGTGCTTACCGGACTCCTTGCGGTCAGGCTTTGGCTTGCCGCTGTGCTTCCCCTGACCGACAATACCGAGGCCCGTTATGCGGAAATAGCCCGCAAGATGGTCGAGACCGCAAATTGGGTCACTCCTCAGTTTGCATACAATGTGCCTTTCTGGGGCAAGCCACCCCTGGCCTTCTGGTTGTCGGCTGCCGGTATTCAGTTGTTCGGGTCGAACGAGCTTGCTGCAAGAAGCGGGATTTTGCTGGTAAGCATCGGTGTGGCGGCCTTTTTTTATCTCTGGCTGCGCCGTAAATTCGATGTGATGACGGCTGGTTATGCTACATTGATGCTGTGTTCAAGTGCCCTTTATTTCATATCCGCAGGGGCTGTGATGACAGATATGGTCTTGACCGCCGCTGTCACTTTGGCCCTGATTGGATTCTGGCTGCGCCTTAAAGGGAGTCAGTGGTATTGGGAGGCAGCCCTTTATCTGGGTATGGGATTGGGGCTGCTGGCCAAGGGGCCGATAGCATTGATTTTCATTCTATGTCCCGTCTTCTTGTGGGCAACGGCCACTCGTAATCTCTCAAAAATCTGGCGTGAGTTTGCATGGATAAGGGGTGGCATACTGGCGGCGGCTATAGCTGTTCCGTGGTATGTGATAGCAGAGCTCAGAACCCCCGGTTTTCTCGAATATTTCATTATCGGAGAACATATAAAGAGATTTTTGGTGAGCGGTTGGACAGGGGATCTGTATGGTCATGCACATTCGGCTCCAATCGGAATGATCTGGCTATATTTTTTGCTGGCTGTATCGCCATGGACTTTCATAGTGCCGATCATCGCTTACAAATATAAAGATGATGTGGTGCAGAATTGGAAAGACAACAAGAGCATTATTTTATTCTGTATCTATTGGGCAGTTTGTCCCATGTTACTCTTTACCTTTGCGCATAATATTTTATGGACATATGCTTTGCCTGGAATACCTGGGGCTATTGCAGCCATGGCAATTCTCACTAAAGGTATAACGAAAAATATAGAAGAAAAGATATTGAAAACAACTAATATTATAGTAGCCTATATAGTTATTATAATCTTAATATTCAGCACTATTATAATATCAATATCTGAAAAATATAGTCAAAGAAATATAATTGCAAAAATAAATCAATCATGTCCTGATAACAAATGCGGTATTTATTACTGGAATAAAAGATTAAATTCCGCTGAATTTTACAGTTTTGGTAAATCAAAGACTATGGCTAAACAAGAACAAATAGAAAATATATTGAATGATAACAAAAAGGATTTTATTGTAGTTTTGGATAAAAAATCATCAGGAATACCTGATAAAATAAAAGATAAATTCATTATAGCTTATAGAACAGACAACTCTTTGCTTTTGGAAGAAAAATAAAAATAGGAGCGCCTTATGATGCCAAATAATAAAAATGAATTAATAGGATATCATGCTTATAAAAAGAATAATAAAAAAGTATGTGTGATTATTCCGGCATATAATGAACAAAATAATATAAAAATATGTATAGAAGCGATATGTCAAGTTTTTGTTGATTTGGATTGTCAATTAGAAATTATAGTTGTAGATGACGGCAGTCAGGATAATACGGTACAAGAAGTAAATTCAATTATAGATATCTATCCATTAAAACTTATAAAGTTGTCGAGAAATTTTGGTAAAGAACATGCTATGATAGCAGGATTGGATAATTCAGATGCAGATGCTGTGATTATAATGGATGCAGATCTACAACATCCTGTTGAGATGTTGCCAATATTTATAAAAAAATGGCTGGAAGGTAATGATATAGTTTATGCGTATCGAGAAAATCGCAATGACGAAGGAATATTGAAACGTATATTTGCACATTTTTTTTATTCAATGCTGAATATAGGTTCAGAAGTTCCTATTCAACATGGTGCATTGGATTTTCGTTTGCTTGATAGAAAGGTAGTGAAGGCATTATGTGGTCTGCGTGAGAGAGTGAGATTTATGAAAGGATTATATGCATGGGTGGGTTATAAAAGCATAGGCATACCATGCATACCCAATCAAAGATATAGCGGAGACACCAAATTTATCTTCAAAAATCTATTATATCTTGCATGGGATGGTTTGATATCTTTTTCTGATTTTCCACTCAAAGCGATGGTTGCTACAGGAGCTTTAATATCAATTATTTCATTTTTATATGCCGCTTATATCTGTATCAAAACAATGATATTTGGAGTGGATTTGCCAGGTTGGGCTACATTGGTGGTAGCAATATCGTTTTTTGGTGGAATTCAATTGCTGTCTTTAGGTATAATAGGAAGTTACATTAAAAATATCTTTATTGAAACTAAACAGAGGCCGAATTATATCATAGAAAAAGAAATTCAAAGTAGATTGTTATATTGGAATAAATATACGCTAAAACCATATAATTTTGAAACGAAAGAATATCAATCAGATATTTTCAGTAGTTGTTAAAAAGATACAATTTATCTTAAAGATAAGGAGAATGATTATCTGATATGAAGAAAATAATTCTATGTGCAGATGATTTTGCAATGAGTCGTTCAACTGCTGAGGGGATAATAGATCTTATAGGGCATCAACGCATTTCAGCTACATCATGTTTTACTGATTCTCCATTGTGGCAAGAATATGGTAAAAAAATATCTGAATATAAAAATAAAATAGATATAGGACTTCATTTCAATCTTACTGAAAATTTTGGTCATTTTTATAAACCGATTGGTTATTGGATAGTACATTCCATAATGAATAACTTGCCGAAAAAGAGAATAAAAGAGGCATTTACTCGTCAAATAGGAAAATTTATAGAGGTAACAGGTAGATACCCTGATTTTATAGATGGTCATCACCATATCCATGTTTTTAGAGGAATTAGAGATATTATTCTTGATTACTTATATAATCATGATTTATCAAAGCGAATCTATATAAGAAGTATAGAGCCGATGTATGTTACGGATGCACGGTTTAAGACGGCTGTAATCAAGTTTCTTGCTCTTGGCTGGAAAGACACTGTAGCCCATGACTTTCATACCAATTTGGCCTTTGCAGGTGTCTATGGGTTGCATATTAAAAAGGATTACGAAAGGCTTTTTGATGAGTGGTTGAAAATGGCCTCAAGTGGTTGTTTGATCATGTGTCATCCTGGTAAAAATGGTGATGATCATGATAACCTCAGGGATGTTCGCGAATCAGAATATAATTTTTTGCGCTCCGATAGATTCAAGAGCGTCTGTTTGCGAAACGATGTGTCCATTTCACGGTTTGCTCAGGCAGTACCTTCTATATCGTTGACTCATTCATTTGCCACATCCTCTCTAACTAATCGGGTACACTGATTTTTTGTTTCCATTTCATCCATGCCTCTGTTTCAGGGAGGTTTGCCGTAAATTCCATGGGTTCTTTACGAGTAGGGTGAATGAGGGTCAATCTCCAGGCATGAAGGCAAATGGAGCCGTCGGGCAGAGCGGGCCCTGGGCCATATTTCACATCTCCCACTATGGGGCAGCCCAATTCAGCGCAGTGCACGCGTAACTGATGTGGCCTGCCAGTAAGCGGTTTAAGTAGCATGAGCGAAAGCCCTCCATCGGTAAGCATCACCTTCCATTGGGAACTGGCGTAACGTCCTTCAGCGATTTTTGTGCCTGCCGAATACGGCATGACCCTGTTTGTTTTTGTATCCTTTACCAGCACATTTGTGCATACGCCTTCGAGTGTTTTTGGCGCTCCATGCACCACTGCGAGATATGTCTTTTGCATGAGACCCTGTTGCATCTGTGTAAAGAGCCGTGAGGCGGCCTTGGATGTTTTGGCAAAGCAGATAACGCCGGATACAGGCCTGTCGAGGCGGTGCACTACTCCTAAAAAGACATTGCCGGGCTTGTTATAGGTCTTTTTGAGGTATTGCTTGGCCCATTCCAGAAGGGATTGATCGTGAGTGACGTCCGGCACCGAGGGCATGCACGCCGGCTTGCATAGAATCAGTAACTGGTTGTCTTCATGAATGATTTTGGGTTGTGGCTTCATGTGTTCACTGTTGGGTCGCAAAATATGTGAGTGTCAAATGGCTTGACATAGACATCTGGTTATATTATTAAACATTGTTTCAGGTGGTTTTGAATGGCACCATCTTAACTGATTCGAACAGTTGCAGGCAAGGTGTAATCAAACGCATCGGTTTTTTGAGGAATGCGCCTGCATCATTCATACACTCACTTAATTGCAAAAAAATAAAAGGAGAAGATGCAATATGAAAATGACCTATCAACCAAACAGGCTCAAAAGAAGCAGAACGCACGGTTTTCTTAAACGTATGAGTACCAAAAACGGCCGAAAGGTGCTGGCGCGTCGCAGGGCAAAGGGAAGATACAGACTGTCGGCCTGATTTTGTCTTTGGTGAAAGACTGGAACGGACAAGTGTGAAGGGACAATGCGAGAATCTTACACGCAATGAGCGTCTGAGGCGGCAGGGAGATTTTACCAATATCTTCAAAAACGGAAAACGTATCAAACTGCCAGGGCTTACTCTCATATATGTGTCCAACGGCCTGAAATGGCATCGAATAGGTATAGGAATAGGCCGTAAATTCGGTAAGGCAGTTCAAAGAAACAGGGCTAAACGGGTGTTGAGAGAATTTTATCGGCGAAATAAAGATATGTTCGATGAGTTGTTGTGTCTGCATACCGACAACGCGCTTATGGAACATGCTCGAATCGGTTATGATATCGTATTTCTGCCGTACAAAGACTTTTCCGGTCATTCCATTTCTTTTTATAAAACAGCTCTACAAAAAAAGCTGACCGGATTTGAATTCATGCAGCCGGATGCCCTGCATAAGGGGTGATGTGCCATAAAAATCAATCGGATATGCACGTTTGTCAGTGAGGGGGTTGTTGCAGGTTTCGTCTGCCTCATTCGGTGTTACAGGCTGTTTTTAGCCCCTATTTTGCCTCGTTCCTGTCGTTTTTATCCCAGTTGTTCCCATTATGCAGAAGAGGCGCTTCGGACACACGGCCCTCTCAGGGGGATGTGGTTGTCCGCTGCGCGTCTCTGCAAGTGCCATCCCTGGCATTCCGGCGGATACGATCCGGTGCCGCCAGTGATTTCATTTTATAATGAAGTCAAGCAAAAAGAATGAATAGAGAGTGATTATCATGGACAATAGAACCATTTTAGCCATAGCACTTTCCATAGGAGTGCTTCTGGCCTTTCAGTTTTTTATAAGTCCCCTTGTGACTCCGCCCAAAAAGAACAACATTCAGAGATCACAACCTGTTTCTTCTGAGCACAAGATGCAGGCGGCTGCCAAAACGGATGCAGCTCAATCAGCGCAACAACCAGCCCAACAATCATCTGCAATACAGGAGAAGGCTGTTGTTGGTACAGAGTCTGAGACAGGCAGGGCAGCTCGGGATGTGGTGGTGGATACACCCCTTTATTCCATGGTGCTGAGTGAAAAGGGTGCGGTGATTCGTTCCTTGGCCCTCAAAAAATATCTTACTTCTCAGAAGGACGGCAAGCCCATCGAAATCGTTCATGATGACTCGGCCTTGCTTTTGAAGTTGGACGGTAAAGACACTTCGGCTTGTGTGTTTGATGCCTCCTCTACTCTACTCAAGCTGAACGAGAAAAATTCAAACGCCGAGCTCTCTTTCACATGTGCGATGCCTGGCGGCGGCCGGGTTGTAAAGACATTCGGCCTGCATGCAAACAACTACTGGATCGATATAGCCATTCGAGTCAGCGGCATGGAACCCCAGTCCATCTCCTTAAGTTTTCAAAACGACCCGCTCGAGAAGGCCGGCCAGATCTTTGCGGGCCCAGTGTATTACAGCAAGGGCAGTATAAATGAACTGGAGCTGAAAAAGGCTGGCGAGCGCAAGGAAGTGGTGGAGCCTTTGGAGTGGATGGGTTACAGTGACCACTATTTCCTCACTAGTCTTGTCACGAAGACGCGGGATGTGCCATGGAGAGTGGCATTCGAGCGTATTAACGATGCCGGCACCTTTCGCAGCGAGCTTTCCACTGCATCCGGCCAACTCAAACAGGCAAAGGGAGAGACCATCTTGGAGTTGGGGGCATATATCGGCCCCAAGGAATACTCACAGCTCAAGGCGGTCAATTACGACCTCACCAACGCACTCTATTTTGGTTGGTTCGACGTGATAGCCAAACCCCTTCTGCTGTTCCTGAACTTTATTCACGATTATATTCCCAATTATGGTGTGGCCATCATTATTATCACCGTGATTATCAAGATATTGTTCTGGCCTCTTGCCCACAAAAGCGCCAAGTCCATGAAGACCTTGCAGAAGATTCAGCCAAAACTGGCCAAGCTGAAGGAAAAATACGGTGATGACAAGGAAAAACTCAACAAGGAGCTGATGCAGCTCTACAAGACCTACAACGTAAATCCCATGGGCGGCTGTCTGCCTATGTTGCTTCAGATACCCGTGTTTTTTGCACTTTACAAGGTGCTGTTGCAGTCCATAGAGATTCGGCACGCTCCATTTGTTCTGTGGATTACCGATCTCTCCGCTCCGGATCGCTTGATGATTCCAGGCGTGGAACTGCCCTGGATCGGCGGCATACCGGTACTTACACTTCTGATGGGTGCGTCCATGTATTTGCAGCAGCGTCTGACCCCTACTGCAGGAGATCCGACTCAGGCTATGATGATGCGTTTCCTGCCTCTGGTTTTTACGTTCATGTTTATTAATTTCCCATCGGGCCTTGTATTGTACTGGTTCGTAAACAACGTTTTATCCATTGTGCAACAGTATTATATCAATAAAACTGTAGATTGAGAGAGAGAGACTATGGCTAATGATTTTTTGGAGTTTGAGGGTAAAACCGTAGAATACGCCATCGAGGCGGCATGCAGGCACTTCAATATCTCGAAAGAAGAACTCAAATATGAGATTATTACACGAGGCTCTACAGGTCTTTTCGGCCTCGGCAGCAAAAAGGCTAAAATAAAGGTATCGCAGCCGGTTGTCAAATCGGTGCACAAAGAGATCGAGAAACCCGAGGTCAGTGAAGGCACTGTGGATATAGACAGGGAAATGGGGTTGCAACAGCCCGATGAATCTGCCAAAGAGACGCCGCGAGGCCCAAGACGGTCGGAATCCACTGGCCGTGCACTCAGGTCGGAGAGGCCCAGAAGAAGCGTCCCCAGAGTGCAGCCCTTCGATGTAATGGCAGAAGGCCCTTCAAAAAGAACGGAACGGGAAGACACCGACGTCTCGAGTGCAGTTGTCTCCGCCAAAGAAGAAACTTCGGAGATAAGACAGCCGGACGAGGCCACCCTGGACGAGGCATTGAATATAGCGCGGCAGATCGTGACCTTGTCTGCTTTTGACTGTGAGGTGTCTGTTCAGAAACAGAACGAACAGGCCTCGCTGGTCTTCGAGGGTGCTGATATCCCTCTGGTCATAGGAAGAGACGGGCAGACCCTCGAATCCATTGAGTACATTATAAACCGCGTACTGACTCATAAAATGGGTTCCATTGTGCCTGTAACTCTGGATGCTGGCACATATAGGGCCACTCGAGATGAAAAGCTCATATCTTTTGTCAGACATAAGGCCGAGGCAGTCAAAAAGACTGGTAAAAGCATGGCATTGGCCCCCATGAATCCGCGAGATAGACGGCTGGTGCACTTGAGTCTTCGTGGTATGCCGGGTATTCGAACGAGCAGTGTGGGAGATGGAGAGCGGCGCAAGGTCGTGATTATTCCATTGAACAGGTCCAGACGGGAAGCCAGGCCGGTCAATCCTGAATAGAAGCAGTTAAGCAGAGTGATTGATCTTTTACGTGAAGATCAGACCATAGCTGCCATTGCAACTGCCCCTGCCTTTGGGGCCATCGGGATTGTGAGGGTCAGCGGAAAAGATGCCAAGGAGATAGCCATGCGTATTTTCCGCCCCAGACGTCCAGTATCACAGCTGAAATCCCACAGGGTTTACTATGGCTTTGTCCACTCCATTGGTGCTGATTCCGTCCTCATCGACGAGGCCATAGGTATCTTCATGCAGGCCCCTCATTCATATACCAGGGAAGATGTGTTTGAAATCCAGTGTCATGGTGGGCCTGCCGTCACTCGAAAGATTTTGGAGGCAGTCTTGTCCTGCGGCGCCCGTGAGGCTGAACCCGGAGAATTTACGCGCAGGGCATTTCTGAACGGCCGTATCGATCTATCTCAGGCCGAGGCCGTGATGGAGCTGGTGACAGCCGTTACCGACCTGCAGAGACAGGCGGCCATAGGCGCATTGAGCGGGAATATGAGCCATTCCATTCAAATTGTCAGGGAAGAGGCCGTGGAGGTGTTGGCCCGAATCGAGGCCGAACTGGATTTTCCTGAAGACGGCCTTGAGCTGCAATCCATCGAGGTACTGTGCAGGTCTATTTCCGAAAAGATACTTGATCCAATTCATGCCCTGATCACATCCTATGACACCAGACACATCGTGCGGGATGGAGTGCGAGTGGTCATGGCAGGCAGACCTAACACGGGTAAATCCAGTCTTTTCAATGCGTTGCTTGGAATAAGCCGGGTTCTGGTAAGCCCTATACCAGGCACTACACGAGACAGTATCGAGGAAAATCTGGAGATAAACGGCCTGTTGGTAACTTTGGTGGATACGGCTGGCATTCGACAGAATACATCTGACGTCATAGAATCCATGGGGATGGATATTACACAAAGAGAGATGGAAAAGGGTCACCATCTCGTGGTTCTGATTGATTGCAGCCAGTCATTGAGCCATGAGGACCTGCATCTTCTGAAAAACATTCGCACCGGCCGCCCTGTGACCGTGGTATTGAACAAGGTGGACCTTCTGAATGGCATTTTTGCACAGCCATCCTGCTTTCATGATGGGGTTAATGGATTACCTGTTACAGCGCAGATTAAGGCTGTCCTGCTGGAACAAGGCATTTCCGAGGCTGTGTTGCTGCCAGTTTCCGCAAAAACAGGCTTTGGCCTGGACAGATTGAAGGAACGCATTGTCAATGCCGCTCTGTCGGACAGTGCCATGAGTCTCGATTTCCCCGTTCCGACCTTGCGTCAGAGGGATATATTGATGAAGGCCGTCGTGTCTTTTGAATCGGCGAAAGATCTGTTGAAAAATGGGAGTGACCTCGAAATTGTAGCCATAGAGCTCAGAAATGGGCTTTCCAGGCTGAATGATATCCTTGGGCTGGAAGCAAATGAGGATGTGCTGAATAGAATTTTCAGCAGATTCTGCATCGGGAAATAGGAGGCGATGATGAATACAGGCAATTATTTATTAGAGGCGTCTCACTACCTGGTTTCATTACAGGACATGCATTGTGAACCTGAAATGCTTTTGCGGTTGCATTCGGCCATTGTCGCTGCCCTGAGCGCCGGAGAAACCCTTCGCATGTTTCACTCAACCCATCGTTTCGGTGTATATCACAAGGGCGAGATAGACATGGTCACCGATGCGGATATGGCAGCCGAAAAGCTCATCCTTGAGGCCATACGCAAGGATTATTCAAAGGCGGTATTTCTTTCCGAAGAGACTCATGCGGAGATCAACCATGAGGCAAGCGAGTTATGGGTGATCGACCCCCTGGATGGGACCACGAATTTCGCCCATGGGTTCCCGTGGTTTGGGATATCCATAGCATGTGTGGTGAAGGGTGAAACAGTGGTGGGTCTGGTCTATCTGCCCGTTCAGCAGGAGTTGTTTTATGCGGTTAAGGGTGCCGGGGCCTGGTTAAATGGCGATAGAATCCATGTTTCAAAGACCGTGAAGCTGTCAGGTGCGCTTTTGGCCACTGGTTTTCCCTATGATATTCATCAGGAATATGAGGGTGTGATAGCTGCGCTTCAGGCCGTGCTCATAAAGGTGCAGGGGGTAAGGAGGGCAGGCGCCGCCGCCCTAGACCTGGTCTATGTTGCCTGTGGAAGATTGGACGGTTTCTGGGAGATCAAGCTCAAACCATGGGATACGGCTGCCGGAGTCTTGATTCTCAAAGAGGCGGGAGGTAAGGTCTCCCTGTTTGGCGGAGAGCCGTTTTCCATATTTTCTAAAGAGATATTGGCCACAAACGGCCTGTTACATGACGATCTTTCTCATATTTTACGCAATTTCAGGGCATATGATACCGTTAGAAAGTGATTCCGCAAGAAGTGAACAGGCGCCCTCGGTCAGAATACGTCCATGCCCTGTCTGCAACACATTGGTAAATTTCGATGAAAATCCCTATAGGCCCTTTTGTAGCAGGCGGTGTAAGTTGATAGACCTTTCGGCATGGCTTACTGGAGAGCACTTTGGTCTGACAGAAGAGGAGATGAGACAGTTGCCAGATGCAGAACAGGAAGGAGATTGAAGCGTATGTCTGAATTAATCATGTCAGGTAAGAATGGAATGCCCTTTATTCGAGTCTATACAGTGGGGCAGTTGGCGGTGAACTGTTATCTGGTGGCATGTCTCAAGAACAGGCTTGCCATGCTCATAGACCCGGCTGGAAGCGAAAGGCTGTTGGTGGATGATGTGAAAAAGGCAGGGCTGACCCTTGCTTACATACTCAATACCCATGGCCATCCGGACCACACCTCAGGCAATGAGACAATCAAAAAGATGACAGGCGCCAGGGTTTTGATGCACGAAGAAGACGACAGGCTCTTCAACACCCCTTCCATAGTGAGTATGTTCAAATCATGGGGTTTTGAGGCTATATCATCTGTGGACGAGCACATAATCCACGGCCAAATCCTGTCATTGGGAGAGCTTTCCTTTCAAGTAATTCATACCCCTGGTCATACCCCAGGTTCCGTGTGTCTTTATGGACATGGCGTGGTCTTTACCGGCGATACCCTTTTTGTGGGTGCTGTGGGCCGCACAGATCTTCCGGGTGGTTCTGCGGAGGTGCTGGACAGGTCATTGAAGGAACGCCTGGCCGTGCTGCCCGATGAGACTATAGTGCTTTCTGGCCATGACTATGGTGACAGCCCCACTTCCACCATCGGAAACGAAAAACGTTACAATCCCTATATGAAATAGCCCTGTCTTTCATGCTCAAGGCCACTTGCCCGAAAAATCTGCCCATCTTTCAGAAATGGGATGAGTTGGTTCATGCTGTTCACACCTCTCAGGTGGTCATAGTTACAGGAGAGACGGGCTGCGGCAAGACCACTCAGCTTCCCAAGATATGCCTGGATGCAGGGCAGGGCAGCAGAAGGCGCATTGTCTGCACTCAGCCTAGACGTGTAGCTGCCATATCCATTGCGCGGCGTGTGCAGGAAGAGCTCTCGCCTGCGGGCATGCCAAACCTGGTGGGATATAAAATTAGATTCAGGGACAAGACATCCTTTGATACCCGCATAAAATTCGTGACGGACGGCATATTATTGGCTGAATTGCAGAGTGATTCTCTGCTTCAGGAATATGACACCATTATCGTAGACGAGGCCCATGAGCGCAGTCTGAATATCGACATACTCCTGGGCTCGATACGGCTGCTGCTGAAGAAAAGGCCTGAATTGCGTCTGGTCATCACCTCTGCCACCATGAATGTGGAGGTGTTTCAAAAGGCCTTTTCAAATGCCCCCTTTATTCACATCGAAGGCCGGAGTTATCCGGTTCAAATACTTTATTTTTCAGAGATGCTTGCACAGCACGGGCCTTTGGAGGCCTCACTTGAAGAGCAGACGCCGGTGGATCTGGCCATGAACGCCGTGCGTATCATTCGTGAACAGGATAGAATCGGTCATATTCTGGTGTTTTTGCCCACAGAACTGGACATCCGCCGCGTGGTAAAGGCCATTCGAGAAGAAATGACCGATGTCTTGCCCCTTCCCATGTTCGGAAGGCTCACCTCCGCTGAGCAGGACCGCATTTTTCAGAATACCAACTTGCAGAAGATAGTCTGTGCCACAAACATAGCCGAGACCTCCATAACCGTGCCCGGCATACGCTACGTAGTGGACTCGGGTCTGGCCCGCATCGCCCGTTATAATGTGCGCTCGCGACTCAAGACCCTGCCGGTATCGCCCATATCCCGTTCCAGTGCAGACCAACGGGCAGGTAGGGCTGGTAGAGTGTCTTCAGGCGTCTGCATTCGACTCTACACCAGAGAGGAATACGAGGCCCGACAGCCCTTTGATACCCCTGAAATCCTGCGTTCCAACCTGTCGGAGACCATCTTAAAGCTCCTGGCCATGGGAATTAAGGATATTCCCAATTTTCCTTTTCTTGAGGCCCCTTCGTTTCGAGCCTTTTCTGAAGGAATCGATACCTTGCAGGAGGTGGGTGCGCTGGACAGACAGAAGAACCTGACTCCAACAGGTAGGATTATGGCTCGACTGCCTCTTGATCCCCGAATTTCACGAATGATTCTGGAGGCAAAGGGATTGAATGCCTTGAAAGAGGTGGTGATTCTTGCGGCTGCACTGAGTGTTCAGGACCCGAGAGAGCGGCCGTCTCAAAAGGAAAATCAGGCGGATCAGATACACAGTGCGTTCAAAAACCCTTCTTCTGACTTCGTAACCCTTTTGAATATCTGGAATTTTATGGAAGGGTTTAGAAAGGAGCGTCAGAGCAGGACAGCCCTAAAGCGCCTGTGCGCCCGGCATTTCCTGTCCTTTACTCGCATGGAGGAGTGGAGAGATGTGTATGATCAGATACTCACCATTCTTTCTGATATGGGGGGCTTTTCATTGAATCAGACTCCTGCCTCATATGATGCCATTCACAAGGCGGTGATAGCAGGATTCCCAGGCCATGTGGCCATGCAGAAGGAGGGTGCGCAGTATGTTGGCGCCAGAGGCAGGCAACTCATGCTTTTTCCTGGTTCCGTCGTGTATCGAAGGCGGCCCAAGTGGATCGTATCCGCAGAACAGGTCAAGACCACTCAGCTCTTTGCTCGAATTGTGGCGGAGATCAAGCCAGAGTGGGTGGAGGAGGTGGCAAAGGACCTGGTGACTCGCAGTTATTCAGAGCCTCGATGGGACAGAGACAGAGGGGATGTGGTTGCCTGGGAGAAGGTCTCCCTTTTGGGTCTGACATTGGTGGAGAGGCGTCGTGTCTCCTACTCAGGTATAGAGCCTGAGAAGGCGGAAGATATATTTGTGCGGGAGGCCCTGGTCTCAGGGGCACTCAAGGGGAATTATGCCTTTTTGAAGCACAATATGAGGCTCTTGAATGAACTCCTTTCGTTGGAGGACAAGACCAGGCGGTCAGACCTGGTGGTGGATGAGGAATTCATGGCAGAGGAGCTCAAAAACGGGCTACGGATTCTGAAACAGGAGTCCGGAATTTCACCCATCTGCAGAGAAAGTCAGCTCCAAAAGGCCATCAAGCTCGCAAAAAGCGGGGACAGTCCCATCTTTTTAGACAGAGACAGGCTTCTTAAAAATGCTGTGGAGGAGAGCGAGCTCCGCCTGTTTCCAGGGCATATTGAGATTAACGGTCAGAGTTTTCCCCTTATCTATCGTTTTGCGCTGGGTTCTGATGATGATGGCATAACAGTGCAGATACCGATTGAACATCTGTTTGATCTTAAGCCTCAACCGTTTCAGTGGCTGGTCCCTGGTTTTTTAGAGGATAAGATTGAGGCGATTCTGCAGAACCTCCCCAAAAATATTCGAAAGGAGCTGTTTCCTCTGCGAGAGACCGCTCATGAGGTGTTTCAGATGGTGCGAAGGGATGCCGGGCAGATACCACTTTTTGAGGCCTTAGAACAGGCTATTTACCGGCTCAAGGCCATTAAAATTCCTGAGGATGCCTGGCCTTCTGAGAGCGAATTACCCCTTCACCTTCAAATGCGCTTTGAGATATTGAGCAGGCGAAGCAGGGAAGGAAAGCCCGAAACATTGGCTGTGAAAAGGGACCTGAGGCTTTTGCAGCAACAGTTAGGGGCAACCCTTCAGGAACAGTTGTGCAATGCACCGGAATTCCTGCATCTAAGCGAACAATGGAATGGCAAGGCCGTATCTCTGTCAGATTTAAATGGATTACTTCGGAGTTTTAAGGTCTCCAATGGCGTGGTGGCAGCGGACGTCTTTTTGGGGTTTGAGTTTGAAGGTGGGCTCAGAATCAGATTGTTCTGGAACAGGGAGGAGGCGAAGCAAAGGAGCCTGAATGCCATTGTAAAGGCATTGGAGGAGGTGCTTCAGAAGGAGATTCGCTGGCTCAAGACACAGTTTAAATTAGGAGGCATGTCCATTCAGGAGTTGGCGGCAAAGGGCCTGGCTTTTGTGGCGGACAATGTGGTTCAACAGACCTTGACTAAAATGGTAAGGGATCGGTTTCAGGATTTCTGCAGTATAAAGGAGGCAGGGGCGGCCGGCCGTTCGCCCTTACACATTCCCATGATTCGGAATGAGTTTGTTAAAAAAGGGTTGAAATTGGTTGGGCCGGTGAATGCAGTTTTGAAGGAATTGGGGCAGGTCTGGCTGGAGTTGAGGCGTATGGAGACGGATTTAAAGGGCAAGCCCCTGACTCAGAAGATTATGGACTGTTTGAAAAAGGAACTCAACGACCTTGTGCCAGAGGATTTTCCTCTTGAGTGTGAAGAACAATGGATTTTGGCTATTCCTCGTTATTTAGCTGCCCTGTCCATTCGCTCTCGGCGTGCCAGGGAGAATCCCGTGAAGGACATGGCGAAAGCTGAGGGTGTGCAGTCTGTTCTGAAGGAATACGAGGCCCTTTTACAGCTCGCAGCATCGCATAAAACCTCGGATGCCATTCTAAACGATTTGGAGGCACTGAAGGTGATGCTATGGGAGTATAAATTATCCATATTTGCCCCTGAATTGGGTGCCAAAAGGGGAATATCTGCCAAAAAACTTCAAGAGAGCATACAGGCATTGAAATGCAGAATCAAAACAGATTGCTTGAAAACATGAAGTCGCCTTGGTGTCAACCGATAATAAGACCACTGTCACGCGCAAATACTCTCGTGTCGACTCACATGGCGCCATATTTTTTCAAGTTTTTCTTTATGGTTCGATGAGTAAAGGTACTTGCAAAATTCTTAGCCATATGCTATTTTGCCGTTTCAACGACGCATCGCCTTATTTTTCTTCCTTTTTTAACTGTGGTCCCATCGTCTAGTGGTCTAGGACGCTGGCCTCTCACGCCGGAAACAGGGGTTCGAACCCCCTTGGGACCGCCACAGTCCTTTCATTTTTTTCTACCTATTCTTTTTTGAAATCCATCATGAGTGATAACGAAACAGTGCGTATAGAAAAACTGGTACACGGCGGCTATGGCCTTGGAAGGCTTGGAAGCGGGCTCGTGGCATTGGTGAATGGAGTGTTGCCTGATGAACTCGTAGAGGTGGAGCCCATTAAGTTGAAGCGGGATATGGGCTTCTTTCGAGCTGTGCGTGTGTTGAGACCAAGTCCTAAACGGGTGAAGCCGGTGTGCAGGCATTTTTCGGAATGCGGCGGCTGTCAACTTCAGCACATACCATACGAGAATCAGCTTCAGGCCAAAAGGGCTATGTTCATGGACGCACTTGCTCGACAAAAGGGTCTTGAACAAAATGTGCTTCATGTAATTTCTGATGTGTTCCCTGCTCTCAATCCTTTGGGATACCGGCATTTCATGCGTTTTCACTGTGCTCACCCTGTTGATGCACGGCCGTTTTTGGGTCTTGCCAAGCGTTGGTCCAACGAGATTTTAGCTACCCCTGATTGTCACATTGCTGATTCTATCATTTTGGAATGCATGAATTCTATACAGTCCTCCAAACTATGGCCTGAGCTTGCTCAATATATTCAGGAGATATCATTGGGGATTTCGATTGTGGAAAGAATGGTGGTGGCTGTCATTTTCCTTAAAAAGGACGTAGCCGGTGTTTCAGAACAGTTGATGTATAAAATTTTTGCGCATTGTGAGAGAATAAAGGCCTGTGCTATACAGGATTCCAGCGCAAAAAGCTTGAAAACTTCGTTATTACGTCAGGGCTGCGATGTTTTCAGGCGCTTTCCACTTCAGAATTCTGGTGGTTCTCCTGCATCTGCTTCAATACTGGCTTCTCCGAGTGTTTTTGTGCAGAATAATTGGCCCATAAATTTGGCTATTCAGGAGTTGATTCGTGAAAATATCGCCCGTTTGGGTTCGAGTTCCATTTTGGACCTGCACTGTGGCATGGGCAATTTTTTGTTGGCCTGTGCAGATTCGAACATGCGGCTTTATGGCTCGGATGTTGCGTGTGAGGCCATAGCGAATGCGCAAAGAAATGCAAAAAATTTGGGTTTATTCGCAGAGTTTACGTGCAAGACCGCTCAAAAGCAGGCAGAAATTCTAATCAAACACAAACAACGCTTTGATTTGATTCTGCTCGATCCTGCCCGAGGCGGATGCCGTGAGATCATACCTCTTTTGCCTAAATTATCTCATCGAATCGTATATGTCTCCTGTGACCCGCCGGCCTTGGCTCGCGATCTGGTGCTTTTAGAGCAAACAGGCTATTTAGTGCAAAAGATACATTTATTTGACATGTTTCCTCAGACTCACCACCTGGAAAGTGTCACCATACTGGAGAGGGCTTGATGCTTGATGGGCATTTGATTAGTCTTATGCGTAACATGACGAAGACAGCTCAAGTATTCTGTTATGAATGAGCTTTTTATACTTGTAGTGGTCTTTGTTTCCACATTGGTTCATGCAGTGTTTGGCTTTGGAAGCGCACTGGTGGCCATGCCCCTCTTTGCTATTTTTATGGGCATGAGTTTTGCCACTCCATTTGTAGCTCTTATGTGTAGTGTAATCAACGTGATTCTTGCAGTGCGATATTGGCAAAATGTCTACTGGAGGCCTGCCATGTATCTGCTGTTGAGCTCTGTGGTGGGTATCCCTTTGGGACTTTGGTTGCTTCAAGGGCTTGATGAAGACCTGCTTCGATTTGTATTGGGGCTGGTGATAGCTGGAAACTCCGTTTTTTCCCTTACCAAACCCAATATGCCGCAGCTTTCAAACGATGGGCTTGCCTGGATTTTCGGCCTGATCTCCGGTGCACTGGGCGGCGCATACAACACCAACGGCCCTCCTGTGGTCATTTATGGACTCATGCGGCGTTGGCCGCCTCTAAACTTCATAGCCACTCTGCAGTGGTATTTTCTGACGACTGGCCTTTTGGTCGTGGCATGGCACGGAGTTAGCGGGCTTTGGACTTCAAATGTGCTTTTCGCCTTTGTAACATCCCTGCCTGCCATTTTTGCAGGCATTTGGTTAAGTAAAAGACTGCGTTTTAAGCTCTCTTCCGCTGCCCATGTGCGCTATGTGCACGTGTTACTCATTTTGAGCGGCTTGTTGCTCATGGGGCGCTGGGTGTGGCATGGCTTTCATTAGAAAACGCCTGGCACACACCACCACTTTACTTGCCTTTTGTAGGCGAAATAGTCTGAGTCTTGGCTCAAGTGCCGCTCTTCTGTCCATGCGCGAAGGCCATAGATAATCGTAAAGGATATGAGCAACGATAGGCCATATCTGGCAAAAAATATGCCCTCTAACCACCACACCAGCACCTTTGCCGTGTATGCAGGGTGGCGGCAGAAACGATATGGCCCATGAGAGATGATTCCGCGATTGGTCAGGTTTGAACCCTTGAATCCCAATGCCACCGAACCCCAAACAAATATTCCCCAAAGCCCTGTGATAAGACAGATCACCAGGGATTCCAGCCACTCGGGCCTGTTTTGTATGGCGATATTCCAAAGTGAAATGTCAAATGGTCTAAATGAAAAGGCATTGAATGGCGGATAACACCACAGGCATACCACCCAGCCCAGCAGCGTTGGTTCCACGGATTTTATGACGTTTTTGAGATAACGGCTTTCTATGGTATAGCCGAATGCAAAGATTGTAGTATCGAGAAGAATCAAGCAATCCACTATGAATGAATTAATGCTTCTTAAATTCCATACAGTTTGATTATGAATGAGATTGTTGATGTGCAAGATGTTGTTGATAGACCATGAGACGAGCATAGGTGCAAAGAAGAGTTTCACACATATTGTAAGAAAGCCGAGCTTGGCATGTGTGTTCCAGCTTTTTTTCAGTATGAATATGTCGGTGATGCTCTGTAACAGATTGACATATTTGTCATTTCTTGCTGAAAGATGGTGATCCGTATAGTACAAATAGGGAAACAACAGAGCAATTGCCAGCCAGTAATAGGCATCGATAAAATATGTGAAGAAATGGCTGTAATTTTTCCCTGTAAGGTGATCTATGAGGGGTTGTGAGAGGATTGTGGGCCATGGGGTTTCCATCAACGCCGTTAACTTTTGCATCAGCCATGATAGGAGAATCGGTGCATCTTTCAGCAGCCAATAGGCTGTACTTAGCCAAAATATCCGTGCGGCGTATTTTGCGGAGGCATCTGTAAATCGGTTTTGATGCCTTGCATTGGTAACGACAAATGCCGTCAAGGCAAGAAAAAATATGACAAGAAGTATGAAAGAGGGAGTGTTACCACGCTGGGCCATGCTATTACCCATCACCATGAGCCTTGCACCGCTTATCGACGTGTAGTGTTTGCCATTCATATCCGCTTCAGCTATGGCAAAAATGGAATAGGAATTATAAAGACCGGTTATAGTGGAGCGGATGCGCCAGAGCCTGGCCTCTTTTAATACCCTGTCTTCAAGGATTGTGATTCCATCCGGCAGAATGAGGCGCCACAGATGTGGTTGGTTTGACCGCAAAATAAGGGCGCCATCTTGGTTTATGTTCAAATTCTGAAGTGTACCTGATGTGAACGATTCACCCGTGTCTTCGCCGTTTATGAATCTACCCACATGATTCAGGGATAGGCGTTGGCCGTCATTGAGATAGGTTACTTTGATGATGAGGGGGTATGTGCCAGTGCTTGGGGGAGGAGTCACATCGAAGGTTTTGGTATGGCTGACCTGGGCAGGGATGGTGACAACATCCGCTCGATACTCTTTGAATGCCAGGATTACGGTGATCCCTTGTATCTGCACGGGGATGGATGACCTGTTGAGTACGGTGACATGTACCTGATTTTGAGTGCTGGTTTGAGTGATGGTGAGATCGATATTGGCAGCAAGGGCTGAATCTGTGGTGCAGAACAGGAAGAACAAAAGGATTGACTGCCCGGCCAACAGGCCGAACAGTTTTGAAAGGATACCATAAAATTTAAGGGTCATATTGTTTGATGATTTCTTGAATGATTTTGATGGAGTAATTGTGAGTAAGCGTGATCCATTTTTTATAAACGGACATGTGTTATTGTTTTGGGAAATTTGTGCCACATAAAAATAATAGCATTATCCTGTTCTATAGCAACTAAAATGTATCGCGTGAGGGCATAGGAACTGTAACGGTGAAATATGATGGGCACAAAAGGCTGTAGGGGCGGATGACCCGCAAAAGGCTGTAGGGGCGGATGACCCGCCCCCTACTTTTTATCTGTGGCTGATTGTTGGCTTTACACCTTTGAATGCTGTCACATCAACGATCTGCAAAAGCACACCCAGCATTCATTCTCGTATTGCAATTTCCATTGGTATCATAAGTTTTTTGTTGGCAATAAGTGATAGGAGATGAACAAAATGGTGTACTACATGAAGAATCTGAATAAATTATATAAGAATCATTGGGTAATACAGTTATGCTCGATGCAGCATTGGTAGCCCATGCATTACAAACCCCTCCATTTCTTTTGTAGTATTTGACGCTACTCGATTGATTGCGGACATGCATTCCGTTTGCATAACAGCTATCTGGTGATATTGTTATGCTGAAGTTTTGTGTTGTTGTTTGGCTGCAGGCATCTGTAACGCTTTCTTTGAAGCTATAAGTTTGGGGGGGCCAAGGACTTGAGTGCTGGTCAACTCACATGTATTGTCGGTATTGCCGGTGCAGAAGTTGATGCCTGGGGGAAGAGAACCAGATGTAAGCTGCCAGGAATATGGTGATACTCCACCGTTTATGGTAGTGAAGCCATTGTATGGCTGGCAGTTGGTTGCAATGGGTAGATTGGATTGCCAACCGCAAAACGGAGGACAGGTGATGTTTATTGTATATGTCCCGCTCACGGTCTGATTGCTTGGGTTTGGGCACGAGTCATGCCAGGCTGCATTAAATGTGCATGTGCCTGATGCATTGGGAGTGCCTGATATGGTTGCACCGTTTGCATTGCAACTGAGAGTCAAGCCTTTGCATGTGGATGGAGTGCATTGAGTATTGATATATGGAGAGATGCCTCCTAATACCGTTATGGTTTGGTTGAAACTCTGGCCGTAGGTGACACTCCATGTGGTGCTTGTTGGATTGAGGTTCAGTGCGGGACAGACTCCACCGGAACTGGAGGATGTCGAGGTGGATGATGTGCTCGATGTGCTGGAACTATTGTTCCAACCCTGAGGATATACGGTTACAGATAGGGTTTTGGAGTAAAAATCTCCACTGCTGTCTGTCACTGTAAAAGTTACGGAATAGGTACCTTCAGATGTAGGTGTGCCGGAAATGGTGGCATTCGATGGATTAAAGGATAAGCCCGTGGGCAGAGAGCCGGACATGGCCCATGTATAGCCGCCGCTTCCACCAGTGACGCTCAAAGTGGTGAATGGATATGCCTGATTTGCTGTGCCGAGGGGTAAAAATTCAGTGGTGATGCGCGGCTTGTTGGGTAGAATGGTCAATGCCAATGTCTTGGCCTGGGACGTGCGGGCAGGTGAGCCGCTGTCCGTAACGGTGCACCTGATGTTGTAATTGCCGTCTGAATGTGGTGTTCCAGCTATGGTGTTGCCCAAGATGCTGATGCCGCCCGGCAGGGCAGGGGATGACGAACAACTCCAGGTGTAAGGCGCTTTTCCGCCGGTTGCCGTAAGACTGACGTTATAGGCCTGCTCCTCTGTGGCTTGCGGCAGAAATTCCGTTGTGATCACCGGCTGATTGGGATTGATAGTGATGGCCATGCCCTTGGTGGCGGTGCGAGAGGGTGTGTCGCTGTCAGTGACCTGTAGAGTGAAACTGAAACTGCCGGCCTGGCTCGGTGTCCCGGATATGCAACCGCAAGGACTGGCGGCGGTGCAGGTTATAGTGCCGCATGTACCGGAGGTCAGATTGGAAAGTGTGAGGCCTGAAGGAAGGCTGCCAGAGGTAACAGTCCATGTGTAGGGTAGTGTCCCGTCTGTGGCCTGAAGGACTGTGGTAGAATAGGCCTGTTCTTCCATGCCGGAGGGTAGGGAATCGGTGGTGATGCGAAAGGTGTTGCAGATCTGTTCTCGCAGGGTGTCTATGTCCGAGTACATGACTATGTCATCATAGTCATCGCCGGCAGGGCATGTGCCCGGATTGATCTGTTGCCCCTGAGGCAGAATATTAAAAGGGGTTGTTTTACCGGTCTGATTGCAGCGGTTCTCGCCCATTGCAATCAAAATGAAGGCGACATTGTTTTTGGTTATGAGAGTGCCGCTGGAGGAGTCGTTGACCGTGAGATATGTGCCTGTTCCGGTGCAGAGATTGTTGCCTGTCCATAAGTAATAGTCTATGGAATTGCCAAAGGCATCGGTGGTCTTGACTCCAAGGGCGGCCAGAGTGGCTGGCAGCTGTTTGTTTTGAGCGGCATAGCCTCGAATGGCCTCATAAATGGTTTTTACGGTCTCACGATTTTCTATTAGCTTGGCTCGTTTTGTAAGTGGGCCGATGAGGCTGGCTCCAAGGCCCAAAAGCAGACCAAGAATCACCAAAACGATGGCCATTTCTATCAGCGTGAAACCATTGGACCTTTTGTGAACTTGTCGAGTGCGGTTCATGAGCTTTCCCCTGCGTTTTTGTTTCTGTGAAAAACAGATACTTGATCTTGTCAAGGTCTGCCCTGCTGTGATATTCGTCAGGCGGTTAGTTTTAATTGTTATGGTAAATTATGGCATAACCTTGTTTGTCGTATTATTATATGGTCAAATCTTTCAAATTAAAAGGAGTATTTCTAATGACACAGCAGCAACAACCAATGAATAACCCTGTTATTTCTGCGCAAGACCAGAAGATAAAAGACGCCTTGAGTCAGATAGATCACAAGATCATGGTCATGAGCGGCAAGGGCGGTGTGGGCAAGAGCACCGTGGCTGTGAACCTTGCCGTGGGTCTTTCCCTTGAGAATTTCTATGTGGGTCTTCTGGATGTGGACCTGCACGGCCCCAATGTGCCCAAGATGCTGGGCCTGGAGGGCGGAGAACTCCAGAGGCGCTCCGATGGCACGGTAGGTCCGGTGCATTACTCGCCTAACCTTCAGTTCATGTCGGTGGAGCCTCTTTTGCCTAAAAAGGACTCGGCTGTCATGTGGCGCGGGCCCATGAAGATGTCGGCCATTCGGCAGTTCATCTATGAGATAGAATGGGGTAAACTGGACTATCTGGTCATAGATTCGCCGCCAGGCACAGGGGATGAGCCCATGACCATAGCCCAGATGATTCCAGACGCCTATGCGGTGGTGGTCACCACACCCCAGGAGGTCTCGCTTCTGGATGTAAGAAAGTCCATCAGCTTCTGCAAGCACGTAAACATGCCCATTTTGGGCATAGTCGAGAACATGAGCGGCATGATCTGCCCTCACTGCGGCAAGGCCATCGACGTCTTCAAGAAGGGCGGAGGAGAAAAGCTGGCCGAGGAACTGGGTATTCCTTTTTTGGGCCGAGTGCCGGTGGATCCCCGTATCGTGGTGACAGGGGATGCGGGAAGACCTGTGGTGGCGGCCTATCCCAACAGCCACACTGCGGAGGCATTTGAAAAGATAGTCAAAAACGCCATCAACGTCACTCAAATGATGGTTCTCAAGAAGCAGGAAGCGGCAAAGGATTCCGGAGATTCCGGAAAATAATCCTTTATAACAGCCCGGCGCCGGCTATTTATGAGTTGTCACTGCCAATGGGGCGTGAACAAACAAGACAGCGTCGGGCCTTTTTTGTGTGATGCCAAAGATTTCTCGCATACTTCTGATATTTTATAAGATTTGTTATGTAATCGGCCCTGTTTTGCTGCTTTTTTTGCGATTCTATGCCTTTTTTGTCTCAAAACATCGCAAGCGCATAGAGGCACAGTTTTCTCCGCCGCCTCCTCCATGGAGTGATGTCCAAACAGATGTCCCTGTGTTCTGGGTCCATGCCCTTTCTGTGGGAGAGGTGAGGGCGGCCATGCCCTTGGTAGAGGGGTTGTTGGGCAAGTGGCCTGATGCCAGGGTATTGCTCTCTGCATCCACACACACAGGCATGGACACATGGAAGACCTGGCTCAATAAGCGTGTTAATCAAGATGTTTCAGAATGTGCGATCTTTTTGATTCCTGCCCCATTTGATTTTCCATGTATCATTCGCAGATTTAGAAGGATGTATGCCCCGCACCTTATGATCTTTGTGGAGACGGACATATGGCCCAACTGGATATGGGATTTTCGTGATAATGGAATACCATCGATTCTCGTAAATGGCGCCATTTCCTCACGTTCTGCCGAAAGATTGAGCTACCTCAAGCCAGTAGCCAACTTGCTCTACGGAGAGTTGGAGGTCATCAGTATGCAGTCAGAGGATGATCGCCTGCGGCTTTTGAGCTTAGGACTTTCAGAGAATAGAGTCCTGTGCCTGGGAAATCTCAAGCAGGCTATTCAGATCAATACATTGAGCGATTCCCAGCAGGCTGAATTGCGGAGAAGCTTAGGTATTGAAAACGAGCGGATATGGATTGCAGGGAGTACTCATGCCCCAGAAGAGGATATCTGCCTCAGGGTTCATGCTGAGCTGATTAGTGCTGTCAAGGCTCTAAAGGGAACCACGCCGACTCCACCACTTAACACAACTATTTCGCAGCCTATTATGCAGTTGCCTGATTTAAAGCTGATTCTGGCACCAAGGGATGTAAAGAGGGCCCCTGAAATCGCCGAACTTGCGAGGCAAGCGGGCTTGATTCCGTGTCTGCGCAGCAGCTATCGCTTCGGGACACCCTATGATGTCCTGATTCTGAATACCCTCGGAGAGCTTGCCAGCATCTATGCCTTGGCGGATGTGGCCTTTGTAGGCGGAAGTATTGCCCCTGTGGGCGGCCACAACCTCTTGGAGCCGGCTGTGCACGGTGTCCCAGTGCTCTTTGGAAGGCATGTGGAGAGCTGTGCTGATGTGGCGAGGAGGCTTTTGGAGTCGGGAGGCGGCTTTGAATGTGATGAGAATTCCATGGAGGGTCTGTTATTCCAACTCCTGATCGATGAAGATCTGAGAAAAAAGGCCGCTGCAGAGGCAAAAAGGACGGCTGTTGCTGATGGAGATATCGTGAATAGACACATAAAACTCATCGAGGCGGTCCTATACCATGCCAGTTTTCATTAATCCACGTCTCCTTTCACTACTTTTTGTCTGTGGCAGACCATTTTCGCCCATCTATGCTTCTATTATGAAGATAAGGGCGTTTTTGTATGAGCGAGGCGTGATCCCTTTCAAAAAACTTCCATGTCCTGTGATCAGCATCGGCAATATCACTTTGGGAGGCACTGGAAAGACTCCACATGTATTGGCTGTGGCCCAGTATCTGGCCAACAAGGGATTGAAGGTGGCCATCGTGACCAGGGGGTATGGGGCAAAGGTCAAGGATAGGCCATTTATAGTCTTTGATGGAGAAAAGGTTCATGGTTCTTCCATGCTTTGCGGTGACGAGGCATTCATGCTCGGAGAGTCTCTTCTGGAAAAAGGGGTGAAACCAGCATGGGTGATCGTAGATTCAGACCGTTATAGAGGTGGCAGATTAGCCTGCGATCTCGGTGCCCAAGTAGTCTTGCTGGACGATGGGTTTCAACACCTGCGTCTGCATCGGGATTTGAATATCGTGTTGCTTCCATATGAAAGGCCGTTGGGAAACGGAGTGGTCTTTCCGGGCGGGGACCTGAGAGAACCCATATCTGCCCTGAAACGAGGGAATATCTTCGTGTTTACCGGTGCAAAAGCCATATCAAAGGCAGAAATGAGGTTTACGACTCAAAAAGCCTGTAATGGGTTGGAGATACCGCCTGATGTTTCCGTATTTTTTAGCCACACTCTGGTGGTGGGATTGAGGGACATGAACGGAACGAGCATTCCATTGGACAGCCTGCGTCACCAATCGATTCTTGCCTTCTGCGGCCTTGCCAATCCAAATGCCTTTTATGATAGTCTAAAAATATTGGGCACTGATATTAAAAAAACTGTTTCATTTTTGGATCATTTTGCATATAAAGAAGAAGATGTGCGGGACTTATTGAAATTAGCCGAGGATTTTAAGTGTTCGCACCTGGTCACTACACATAAGGATATGGTTAAACTGAAGGCCCTGTCGTGTTTGGATAATTATTCGTCAAAGATTGTATGGTTAGAGATTGATATTGAAATAGATACTGAATTTTGGGGAATTATAGAGCATTATTTAAATATTTTGTGAGGTTTTAATGGATATTGAGTTATTAAAACGGCTTACTGAGCTTCCAGGGGTTTCGGGTAGTGAGGAGAGGGTTGCGCAATTTATTGTGGATTATCTGGAGTCCCTTGGTTTTAGGTCTGAACGGGACTCCCTGGGCAGCCTGATTCTTCACATACCGGGTGATGGTCCTCGACTCCTCTTGGATGCCCATATGGATGAGGTGGGCATGATGGTTCAGTATTTTGAGCCCAATGGCTTTATGAGGTTTATTCCGGTGGGTGGTTTGACTGCGTCCATGCTCTATGGCCAGCCGGTTGTCATATGGGGTAAGGAGCCTGTGGCAGGTATCATAGGCGCCATGCCGCCGCATTTAAATGGCAAAGAAGAGGCCGTGACCATGGAGGAGCTCTTTATTGACACAGGCATTCCTGACCTGATGGAACGCGGGGTGGTCAGCCTTGGTGATTCTGTTACCTTTGCCCATTATTGGCATGAGAATAGCTTCACGGTTCAGACCAAGGCGCTGGATGATCGTTTGGGAGTGTTTGTCATTCTGGAGGTCTTGAAGGCATTAAAAGGTATGACTATCCCTTTTGATTTATGGGTTGTGGTGTCTGCCCAGGAGGAGACGGGGCTCAAGGGTGCCGCGGTGCTCTCGAGGCGCATAAAGCCGGATATTTCATTGGTGTTGGAGGGGACGGTTGCCAATGATCTACCAGGGGTGCCAGGCCATAAACGATTAGCCTGTATGGGGGCAGGGGTGGAGATCAGGCTTTCTGACTCCAGATTCATTGCAGACAGGAAGTTTTCTCTGAAGCTTGTTCAATTGGCTAAGGATAACGGTATCCCTCATCAGGTAATCGTGAAGAAGGTGGGTGGCACCAACGCCGCTTCATATCAGGTGGATGGCATCGGCAGTCAGGCGGCGGCTCTTGCTGTCCCTGTGCGTTATATTCATTCACCGGTGGGAATAGCCATGAAAAGGGATATTGATGCTGCCATAGAGCTTGTGTCAGTGTTTGTGAGATTAGCTTTTTGAATGGAGGGCTTCATCATGTCATTACAGGCCATAATTACAGACAAGGCCCCCAAGGCCATCGGCCCTTATTCGCAGGCCATCAGGGCAGGTAATTTTTTGTTTGTTTCAGGGCAGATACCCCTGCATCCAGAGAGCGGTGAGTTGGTGGATGGTGGGATTGATGCCCAGACCCATCGCGTGTTGCAGAATATAAGGTCTATTTTGAACGAGGCTGGCTTGGATATGCAACATGTGGTGAGGACCGATATATTCCTTGCAGATTTAGCAGATTTTGCTGACATGAACAGGGTATATGAAGGCTATTTTCCTGTGTCTCCACAGCCTGCTCGGCAGACCGTGCAGGTGGCAGGGCTGCCTCGTGGAAGCAGGATTGAGATATCGTGCATAGCCTGTTGTGTTTGAAACCATCGTTCATTAGCTACATAAAAATAAAGAATTCCATGGAATGAAAGGAGTTAGGAATGAAAGCACTGCACTTAACAGTGATAATCGTGGGGTTGTGGTTGGTCGTAATTGTGGGCATGAATAGCCAGGCAGGGGCTGGTTCCTGGGAAGACCTTGGGGCCTGTTTCAGTGAGCTCAAGGGCTGGAGTGAAGGCGAGGTTACGGGTCTTACCGTGCAACAGGACGGACAAAATACCACTTATGCCACACGTGAATACCGCAAGGGGGATGCGGTAATGGCCATCAAGTTTCAGACGGGCCCATCGCTCACAAAAGATGCCTTGACCACCACCTTTCCTGACACGCTTCAGCATTGTCTGATGCAGTGTGCCGTTCCATGCAGTGGACCATGCAAATGCGGTCCTGTGGTCGGAGAGGTGAATGGTTATCGAATGGACACAGTTCTGAATTCGAAGGCCCGCTTGGTGACCATCACTGTCATGGGCACAGGGGATATACAGCCCGTTTTGACCATAGAAGGCCGGAATATGACGGAGTGTGAGGTCAAAAAGCTGGCTTCGGCCCTTAATTGGGGATGTTTTTATTCCAGAGCACAGGGGTTGATGCGGTAGATTTCATGCAGGAATCCTCAAAAGAGACACAAGGCGGTCCATCTGCTGAATTACAGGGGCTTTTTCTCTTTGGCCTGTTTTTCTTTGTGACGATCGCCTTGACCAGTCATGCCATTTTGCTTCATTTCGGGGCAACGAATGCGGTTGTGGACAGAAACTGGCTTGGGGTTACAGGCGGTTTTCTCTCCCTTTTTCTGTACCAGGTGCTGGGAGTGGCCGCTTGGTGGGTGCCGGCTGGTATTGGTTTTTCTGCTGTTTCCCGATTGTTTTCTAAAAGATTCGTGAGGGCGGCAGCCTGGATTATTCCCAGTTGGACGGCGATTTTGGCATCCAGTGCCGGTCTTTTCGCTCTTTTCGGTAACGCTGCAACAGCAGGTGGTGTGTGCGGTCTGCTTGTGTCGAATTTTCTGTTGGAATGGGTGGGCCATACCGGTGCCTTTTTAGTGCTTCTTGTGTCACTTCTGGCAGGTCTTGTGGCAGGCACGCCGTTTTCTCTTTTTGCTGCATGGAATAGAGTGTTTTCTTTGGCAAGATGGCTCTGGTCGTTTGTTACAGCCTTTTTTGAATCGAGTTCCAGTGGGACAGTGTCATCCGTACCGGTTGAGAATGCCTTTGAACAGGCTGGTGATCTTGTGCTAAAAAAGCCAATGGCTGCCGAGACGTTTCAGCAAATCGGGAATACAGACATGGCTGCCGCTGAGCATGAGAGAATCAGCTCTGCAAAAGAACCTGTAATCAAGGAGACAGTGGCCAGGAAGCCTATGGACGCTAAGGTAGAAAGGTCTTTCGATGCGGAGATGCGTGCCTATGAAGGTGAGTTCAGGCTGCCACCCATCTCGTTTCTGAATGACCCAACTTATGAGGAACAGGAGACGGACAAGGCCCAGTACCTGGCCAATGCCAGGACCCTCGAGCAGAAACTCCTGGATTTCGGAGTGGCAGGTAAGGTGGTGGAGATATGTCCTGGCCCTGTGGTGACCATGTACGAGTTCGCTCCCGCCCCTGGTATAAAGATCAACAAGGTCTCCGGTCTTACAGACGACCTGGCCCTTGCTCTGAAGACACAGAGCGTGCGCATCGTGGCGCCCATTCCAGGCAAGGGTGTGATAGGCATAGAATTGGCCAACAATTATAGACAGGTGGTGTTTTTGAAGGAATTGCTGGCCAGCGAGGCATTCAAACAGCATAAAGGCGCCCTGCCTCTGGCCATAGGTCAGGACATAGTCGGCCATCCAGTGGTGACGGACCTGGCGAAGATGCCTCATCTGCTCATTGCCGGGGCCACAGGCACGGGCAAGAGCGTGGGGTTGAACGCAATGATACTCTCTCTGCTGTATTGTCAGACCCCCAAAACCCTGCGGCTCTTGCTTATTGATCCCAAACGTATAGAATTGTCACTTTATGAAGGGATTCCGCACCTGCTTCATCCAGTCGTAAGTGCACCCAAGGACGCCACTCGTGCCCTGAAGTGGGCTGTTTTGGAGATGGAGCGCAGATATCAGCTTTTGGAGGCAGCGCAGGCCAGAAATCTGGAGGGTTACAATAGGACCGTGGAACAGCCGCTTCCATATCTTGTGATCATCATAGACGAACTGGCTGACCTCATGATGGTTTCTTCCAAGGAGGTGGAGACCTCCATAGCGCGATTGGCGCAGATGGCGCGCGCCGCAGGTATTCATCTGCTCATAGCCACTCAAAGGCCCTCTGTGGATGTACTTACAGGGCTTATAAAGGCCAATTTTCCTGCACGGATTTCATTCAAGGTCTCTTCCAAGGTGGATTCCCGCACCATTTTGGATGTGATGGGAGCGGAACGGCTCCTTGGCATGGGAGATATGCTTTTTTTGCCTCCAGGCACAGCCAGCCTTCAACGTATTCATGGCGCATATGTCTCTGAGAAGGAGATAGGCCGTGTGGTGGAGTTCTGGCGCCAGCAAGGGGAGCCGCAATACGACTCGCGTGTGGTGAAGCCTGATGATGAGGAAGGCGACGACGAAGGTATCGCCGATATGAACGATGCTGATGAGAAATACAGGGAGGCGGTGCAAATCGTCAAAGAGACAGGTCAGGCATCCATTTCCATGTTGCAGCGCCGTTTGAGAGTGGGTTATAACCGTTCTGCACGTATGATAGAGCAGATGGAGCGGGACGGTATAGTTACGCCTGTGGATGCCATGGGCAGAAGACAGGTGATCATGAATTGAGTGATGAGGGACTACGGACAAGTCTGTGTTACTTCGGAGTGCCCTTATTTTTTTAACGTATCGGGATTGTTATGTCAAATGAGATATGTGTGACCATAGAAAACCGTTTGGGGCTTCATGCCAGGCCAGCTGCCCGTTTTTCACAGTTGGCCAGTCGGTTCGCCTCGAATATCTGGCTGATCAAGGATGGAAAAAGAGTGGATGCCAAGAGTATCCTGGAGGTATTGACCCTTGCATGCCCTACCGGCTCACGTCTCACCATTTTGGCGGAAGGACCCGATGAACTGGAGGCCCTGGCAGCCCTTCAGATTTTGATAGAGACAGGTTTTGCCGAATATGATTGAAGAAATGACTGGAAAAGACAATGGCGGCATGTTGCACATGCATGGCATCAGTGCGTCGCCCGGAGTGGCCATAGGCCGGGTTTTCGTGCTGGATCGCCATAAAAGACGGATATTTAAGACCTATATAGCCGAGCATGAGGTGGAGTCGGAGGTGCAGAGACTGCATGAAGCTGTGCAAAAGGCCGAGGAGCAGATACAGGCCATGCTTCAGGCGATGCCGGATGAATTGCGAGAACATATAGCCATTCTCGAAACCCATCAGCTCATGCTCAAGGATAGCATGATCCTTGACAAGAGCATTGACATGATTCGGCGGAAGATGGTCAATGCGGAGTGGGCCCTGGATCACAGTCTCAATCACGTCAGGCGGTTGTTCAGTCATATTCAGGACACCTACATTCGTGAGCGGATTCGTGATGTAGAGGATGTTGTGGTGCGCATTCAGGATATTTTGAGTGGTTCCCATGAAATACAATTGAATCAGCACACCTCTCCTGTGGTCATCGTGGCATCCGATCTCACACCAGCCGACACCATTCAATTGAATCGCAGAAACGTCATGGCTTTTGTCACTGAGATGGGTAGCCGCACCTCCCATACCGCCATTATCGCCCGTTCTCTTGGAATACCGGCGGTAGTGGCTGTAGGAGGTATCACTCAAGCCGTTTCGACCGGTGAGGAGATAGTGGTGGACGGCATCACCGGTGATATTTTCATTCGGCCTGAGCAAGAGATTCTGGCCAGATACACCGACAAGCAGGCCTGTTACGTCAGACATCGTCAAGACATGCTGTTGCAGGCACATCTGCCTGCAGTTACGCAGGACGGGTTCTGTATGGCCGTAAAGGCAAATATAGAGTTGGACGATGAAATCGAGGTGGCCCTTGCAAGTGGAGCTGAGGGTGTGGGTCTTTTGCGCACCGAGTTTCTTTATGTGGGGAGAAAAGATCTGCCCACAGAAGAGGAGTTATTTCGGGCCTATTATGAATGTGTGAAGAAAATGGCCCCGAAGCCTGTTACGATTCGCACATTGGATGTGGGAGGAGATAAATTCTTGTCCTCACTTCCTGTCACTCCACAGACCAATCCGGCACTGGGGCTTAGGGCCATAAGGCTCTGCCTGAAGGAGACGGACCTGTTTTTCACACAGCTTAGGGCCATATATCGAGCAAGTGCCTTTGGAGAAGTGCGTATTCTTTTTCCTCTCATATCAGGATGCAGTGAGATTGAACAGATCAAGACGCATCTGCACTGTATCAAAAATCAATTGAGGGCCGAAGGGGTGCCTTTTGATGAAAATGTGAAATTGGGTGTCATGATAGAGGTGCCCACAGCGGTTATAATGGCGGACCTCCTGGCCAGAGAGGTGGATTTTTTCAGCATAGGCACCAATGACCTGATTCAGTATTCCATGGCCATAGATCGCGTAAATGAACACGTGGCGCACCTCTATGACCCGTTGCATCCAGGTATCCTGCGCATGATTCATCGTTCTGCGGAGGCGGGTCGGCTGCAAGGCATTCAGGTGGGCATGTGCGGTGAGATGGCCGGCGAACCTGCCTATGCCCCCATTATGGTTGGAATGGGACTGAACGAGATCAGTATGAATGCCGATTCCATTCCAAAGGTCAAGCATATCATCAGAAGGTGTCATGCCGGATTGTGCAGGGATTTGGTGAACAGATTGTTGACCGCCTGTACCTCTCTGGAAGCCAGGGATATCCTGGACGATTTTTTGAACAGATATCTTACGGATGAACGGAAATTGACACATCCGTGTCTCTGTGATGCAGCGCGGCATTGAGACACTCCGGAGGTGTGACGACTCCGGTATATACATCCATATTCCATTTTGTCGGCGAAAATGTCTCTATTGTGATTTTGTTTCAGGCCCTTATGAACAAGGGGGTTATGCCCCTTATATTCAAGCGGTATGCCGCGAGGCGACACTGCGCAGCGCACAGGTTTCTTCCTATTGTTTCAAAACGTTGTATCTGGGTGGAGGGACTCCGAGTCTGCTCGCCCCTCATGAGCTGAGACCGCTGTTGGAAACACTCGAGTCCGTTTTTCACTGGCACAAAACGCTCGAAACGACCATAGAGGTCAATCCTGATTCCGTATCTTTTGAATGGATGAGCGCATGCCGTGATATGGGAATCAATCGCATGAGTATTGGCGTTCAATCCTTTTCCGATGCAGGGCTTAGAGTGTTGGGCCGAATACACGACTTGAAACAGTCGTTCAATGCCTATGAAATGGCGAGAAAAGTTGGTTTCGATGCTGTAAGCGTAGATCTCATATACGGATGGCCCGGCCAGAGGCTGCAAGACCTGAAATGCGAGCTCGATACGCTCGTTTTCCTTGCTCCAGACCATGTATCATGTTATCAGCTCACGCTTGAACCGGGAACCCCTATGGAGCGTATGTATCGTGACGGTCTCCTGCCTGTCATCGAAGAGGATGTCATTCTGCAACTCACCGATTATATGGAAGATTTTTTGGCTGACCATGGCTATGTGCTCTATGAGATATCCAATCTGGCCAGGCCGGGTTTTGAGTGTAGGCACAATCTGAATTATTGGGGAAACGGCGAATATCTGGGTCTGGGCTGTGCAGCGGTTTCCTTTCTGCAAGGCGAACGCATCTCCAATACAGAGGATTTGAATCGGTATATGGAAACGATAGCCCAAAGCAGCCTGCCTGTAGCAGAGAGAGACCGTTTGGATGAGGTAGGCAGATTCAGGGAGACCGTCATGCTGGGATTGAGGCGGGCGGCTGGAATCGATCTTTCAGAAATCGAAAGGGATTTCGCCTTGAACCCGCTGGAGTATTACGGTGATACATTGTATGAGTTGCTTGACATCGGTTTGCTTGAAATGGTCGAGAATAGGTTGTTTCTTTCGCGAAGAGGGAGGCGTCTGGCGAATCAGGTGTTCATGAGATTGATTTGATTTTTAATGATGGATAGATGTCTTATACCTGGACTATTTGTTATCTCGTTTTGTTATGGGTCTCATAATATCTGGTTTTATCGGCATACATGCGTTCATCGGCTGTCTTGATGACATCTTCCACTGAAATTGCATCTGAGCCGGCATAACCTATACTCAATGAGATTGGTATTACAGTTCCGTTTGAAAGGTATAGATTTTCGTTTTCACATGCATTCTTTATGCGGTCAGCCACTATTGCCGTAACTTGTTCCGTGGTTTGTGGAAGTAATATGCAGAACTCATCCCCTCCAAGCCTGACTGGTATGTCATCTGAGCGGCATAATTTTTTAATCATATCGGCTGTTGTTATGATGAGTTTGTCTCCTGCTTCGTGACCATAGTTGTCGTTTATCGGTTTAAGACCGTTAAGATCGATCATTATTGCAGAAAATGGCGTTTGGTATTTTATTGCATTGTTTTTCAGTTCTTTTAAGATAACATCATGGTATGAACGATTGTAAAGTCCTGTAAGGCCATCTACATTGGCTCGTTCCTCAAGCTGCATGCTAAGCAGTTTATTGTTTAGATAGGCAGTCAATGCATCCATATATGCCATAAGTATTGATTCATAATCTTCCGGTTTGTTGATTATCTCTAATATCAATATACCTATTTGCCTGCCTGCTATCTGAAGAACTGGTACGGATTCCCACTGATAATTGGTTGTTGGCATTTTGTCTTTTGGTATAAAAATACTTTGGAAGTTGCGTATTGGATGCCGCATAAATTCTTTGATAAAATAATCCGATAGTTCTTGTGGCATACCAGTATTTATTGCTAACCATGGTGCACCTTTTTTTCTATAACCCTCAACCAAGAGAATCGCTGAGTTTGCGTTCAGTAGTCTTATTATGGTTTTTAGAAAATCGTTTATTATTTCTTCTATGGCGATATTCTGATGCATATTAGTCATTATTTTTGATAGATGCATAAAAATATCGCGCTGATGTTCTATGGTATTTTGCTGTTCTTTTATCTTTTCAATCAGTTTTATTTGTTTTGTGGTGTCTTTAAATACCAGAACATAATTATCTATATTAGATGAAGGAATACATTCTTCCGTTATATAACCATTTTCAGTTTTGTGGCATATAAGTTGTTTTGTAGAATTAATCTTTGATGGATGCATTAAAGGACATCCATCACATTGTGTTTGTTTCCCTATAATTTCATAACATTTTTTTCTTTTTGTATTCCCATAGCTATCGTTTTTATTTAATAAATTTGTTTCTATTATATTTAGTTTATTGTCTATAATTGCCAAACCTTCTGGAAATGCATGCCATATCAAATCCATATTGCGTTGTAATTTCAGTATGTCGTCGTCCCGTTTTTTCTTCAGTATTTTTTGGGCGTCCAGTTCCTTTTTGAGAAGAATGAATTCTTGCACAAGCTGCACCTCTCTTGTAATATCCCTTATGGTCAGCAGAAGAAATAGCGGCAGTTTGTGAACGGTGATTTTCAAGGTCTGTTGTTGCTGTGCTGAACTGTAAAATTGGAGAGTGTGTATGGTTCCATCGTGGATACCGTCATGTTCCAGATGAATGCAGGTATTCAAGGCGTCCACCAGTCGCCGGGCTGATTCAGGATGTGTCAAATCAAAGAGCCTTGTCGCCGATTGATTTGAAAAGAAAATTTCAGAGCCATTCATCACGAGAACTGGAATTGAGACAGCATTCAGAATATCTTTTTCAGAATCTCTCAGCATCGCATCGTTCCAATGGTTTTTATTTGTATTTTTTGATATATTAACAACCTGTGAATTTTAATTTTTGTGCTTGATTTTAACATGTCCTGTGTTTTATAACAAAAAATAAAAAAAGTGAAAGAGTGCAGGGTTATGAAAAAAGACCAAACGCTGACCATAGACCTTATCGATGCTATCTGTCTGGAAGAGTACATGCAGAAACAACCTGAGCTTCGTTCTATCTATGAGGATGTAAGGGCCTTGTATGCAGGTGAGTGGCCCGGTTATGAGGCATGTGACCTTCCATATCACACATTTGAACATGTTCAAGATACAGCATTGGCTGCAGCCCGTATGATGGCTGGCTGGAACCGTTATCATGCAGACAAGAAATTTCCTGTTTCCTATTTTGTGATGGGGATCATAGCAACCTTGTTTCATGATGCCGGTTATCTAAAGGATAAGGGAGACCTGCAGGGCACTGGCGCAAAACACACATATATCCATGTTCAACGAAGTGTAAAAATTCTTTCCGATTATCTTCAGGACAAGGATTGGTCCGAGGGGGAAATAGAAGTCATAGCCGCCATGATTCAGGCTACGGAGTTTTATGGAACGGTGGATATCGACCCTGTTCTGAAAGAGGACAATCTGTTGTTTTTTTTGACTCAACTCATAATTACGGCAGACATCATGGCCCAGATAGCAGATCCCTTTTATTTGGAACGGTTGCCCCTTTTATATGCCGAATTTTTGGAGGCATATGAAAGTGTGGGCAAAGATATACTGATTGAAAATGGGGTTAAGGTATATAATTCCATACATGAATTTTTTGATGCAACCAGCGATTTTATCGTAAATACCATCATGCCAAAGCTGGATGAGATAGGTCACATGTATGACTATCTCTCTGTCTTTTTCGGGACAGACCGCAATCCATATCTGGAGATAGTGGTTACTAATCTGAACCGGATTCACGATAAACAGGTGGCGGTTGTTTCCAAACAGGACCGCATAGAGGTCGACGCAGCCGGGGCGCGAGCGGGGAAAATGCTTCTTTGTCATCAGGCCATGGCAAAGGAATTGCCTGAGATGTTGCGGCAGCTTGAGGTCAGAACCACCGGCCATGTGGTCAATAATCTTCTGGTCAGACTGCATGACATGAATCAAGTAGATGCCATAATGTTATATTTGGAGCGTATGTTGCCCGGCAAACTTATGGCGCAGCTCTCCAAAAACGATATGATTTTTTTCTTGCGCATCTCCTTGTTGCTTTTGGCCACAAAACTCCATACAAACGTTTTGCAGGAGAGTCTGCGGATAATGTGCGAGCATCTGCGAGTGGAGTCCGCCTCCATACTCGTTGCCGATTGTGACAAGTCCGCCTTAAGGATTATTGTGTCTGTCGGGCCTAAGGAAGAAGAATTGCTGAATAAGACTGTGCCGTGGGACAAGGGTATGTCAGGATGGGTGTATCAGCATGGCCAGTGCGGTGTTGTAAATGACGCCACCTATGACAATCGGTTTTATCGCGAGATGGACAAAGACGCCGCCTATAGCACTAAATCCATTCTTGCTGTGCCGCTGATCATGGACGGCGTTATTGTGGGAGTGGTTGAGCTCATCAATAAAAAAGGGCTGTTCGAGCAGAGGGACATGGCGTGCGCCACATGTTACTCACATCTGGCTGCGGCATTTCTGGATACTCTTTTTTGGCTTTGTAAGGATGTCCTCCATTGATCGTTTTTTTAGCTGTGTATTGTGGGACTATCATTAAAAGCAGGGTGTAATTCAGTCATAACTCCATGCCCAACGCCTTTGTAGTCGCAGGAACTCAAAGTGGAGTGGGCAAGACCACGCTTACACTTGGCCTGCTTGCCGCCTTTGCGAGAAGGGGATTGCGAGTCTCCTCTTGTAAGATAGGACCGGATTTCATAGACCCAGGTCATCATGTACGGATCACAGGGAGGGCCTCTCGCAATCTGGACGGTTGGATGTTGTCCCGCGAGATAAATCGGTTGTTTTTTGCGAAACAGGCCATGGACAGCGACCTCGTTGTGATAGAAGGGGCTATGGGGCTCTTTGACGGCGCTGGTGCTGCATGCGAGGGCTCCACAGCCCAAATGGCCAAGTGGCTTTCTCTTCCTGTGCTTCTGGTGATAAATGCTCGCGGTCTCGCTCAAAGCGCCGCCGCCATTGTGCAGGGTTTTTCTCGGTTTGATGAAGGCCTGCACGTAAAATGGGTGGTCTTTAACGGCATCGGAAGCGCAAATCACCTGCGAATCCTTCAGGACTCCCTGGCATGTCTGCCTCAAGTCACCTGTCTTGGCGGGGTCTTGAAAAAAGAAGACATAGCTGTGCCGCAGCGCCATTTGGGGTTGATCACTGCTGATGATGCCTCTTTGAGCGCCCAGCGAATTCAGGAACTGGCTGAGTTTATTGAAAGTTCTTTGGACATTGACTTATTGTTACGAGAGCTCGCCACTGTTTCCTATGAGGATTTGCAGGCTGACCTGAGCATTTTTGAGCCTTGTCAGTCTAAAAGCCGTGTAACAATTGCTGTTGCAAAAGACAACGCCTTTTGTTTTTATTACCAGGAGAATTTGGAGCTGCTTAAGAACGCTGGTGCTGAATTGGTGTTTTTTTCTCCTCTAAAAGACAATCGCTTGCCTGACAACACTTGTGGCATCTATATAGGCGGAGGATATCCAGAGCTTCATGCCGCAGAACTCGAAAACAATGTATCCATGAAGAAGTGTATTGCTGAGGCATTTGATGCCGGTATGCCTATCTATGCCGAGTGCGGTGGGTTCATGTATCTCTGTAAGTCCATTCAAATAGACGAGGCGGCAAAGGAGATGGTGGGAATTTTCCCATTTTACACTCGTATGATGAGTCGTTTTGCAAGTCTGGGCTATCGTGATGTGACTCTAAAAATCGACAGCCCATTGGGTAAGGCCGGGCAGGTTGTTCGAGGGCATGAATTCCATTACTCGAGACTTGTGCCCGATGGGCTACAGGAAGCGGTTTCCGCGCAGGAAGTGGTGCAGTTGTACGATGTACGCAATGCTGCCATGCAATATATTGGCAGCGAGGGTTTTTGTATAAAAAATACTGTTGGAAGCTATATTCATCTGCATTTTGCAAGCAATTTCCAAGTGGCCGAGAGCTTCGTGCAGGCCTGTGAGCACTTTGCGACATTACATGTGCGACGCCCTGATAAATTAGACACCTTTAAAAAATCCATTGAGTTATCTCGGCCCATCGTGCCGCGCGAAGGAGAGTTTTAGTTTTCAGATGTGCTCCTTGGAATATTGTGTGTCACGGTGTGATTTTTGAAAATTAGCAAACGGGGTTGGTTATATGACATCGTTACCTGAAGATATCGAGCGGCAAAGTTTTGAGATAATAGACGGTTTGGTGCCGGAACATGATTATTCTCCTGCTAAATGGTTAATAGTGCGCCGCATGATTCATTCCACAGGAGACGTGGAATTTGCCAAGACCACCCGTTTTCATGCAGACGCTGTGGCCTGTGGCGTGAAGGCGTTGAAGCGCGGTTGCACTGTCATTACCGACACGCAAATGCTTTTGGCTGGCATCAGTACAGGCAGACTTCGAAAACTGGGGGCAAAGGCCATATGCTATATCTCGGAAGACGATGTGCGAGCTGATGCGGTAACGAAGGGTATAACCCGCGCTATGGCTGCCATGGACAAGGCCCTGCCAGTTATGAACGGTTCCATTGTGGCCATAGGTAATGCACCCACCGCCTTGCTCAGGCTCATGGAGCATGTGGATAACGGTCTGGCATCTCCTGCACTGATCATCGGTCTTCCTGTGGGCTTTGTCAATTGTTTCGAATCCAAGGAGATGCTGGCATCCAAGTCGTATCCATTTATCACATCACTTGGTCCCAAGGGCGGCTCAGGTCTGGCGGCCAGTGTTGTGAACGCACTGGCAATTATGGCATTGCAGTGAAATATGGTTTCTTGCTAAGGAGTAAATGATGGATTTTGCAGGTTGCGGAGCCTTGAATCTCGACATCATATATGAGCTTCAATCTTCGGATTTTTCGAATGTTTTAGGCTTTGACCTTCAACCTGGACATGAGGTGGTGCTGCCGCGAGAAAGACTTGCAGGCACTTTGGAGCGTCTTTCGGAACACGGCCGAATGATTGCCAGAAGCGGAGGTGGGTCTGCTGCCAACACCATGTGTATTCTGGCTGCAATGGGCCGTACAACCATGTTTTTCGGAGTGGCAGGGGCCGAAAAGGCCGGAGAGGAGGTTATCGCCTCCATGAGGGGAGTGGATACTTCTCTGGTGCAAAGGCTAAATGAAAATCAGGTATGTATCGTGCTTTTGAGCAGGAAAAGCAGGGATCGGGGGTTGTGTGTTTTTTCCGCTTCACAATCCCTTTTCGAAGTACCTGAAACCTGGATGAAGGCCCTGCCGCATGTGCGGTGTCTGCATCTATCTTCCTTTTCTAACCCTCGGCAACTTAGGCTTCAGGAGGAACTGGCTGGTCATCTCGAGGCGCATCAGCTCCTGAGTCTGGACCCAGGTGAAATATATTCTGCTCTGGGAAGAGAAAGGCTTACGGGATTGCTGAAGCGCACTAATATTTTGTTCATAACAGAACACGAAGTGGAGCTGCTGACCGGTATGGCCGTGTATGATGGAGCAAAATGTCTTTTGTCCATGCTTTGTTCACATCGGCCGGAATTCAAACTTTTTGAGCAGACGGCCGGGGCCATAGTAGTGGTAAAACAGGGTAAAAAGGGGGCTGCAGCCTTTGGTTGCGATGGCCTTATCTTGCAAATGAATGCCTGCGAGGTGAAAGAGGTGGTGGACACTACCGGCGCAGGCGATGCCTTCAATGCAGGTTTTTTAAGTGCCATGTTCGCAGGCGAAGGGCTTGAGGTCTGTATAAAAGAAGGTCATCGTATGGCTGCGCTGTCCATTTCAGATTTTGGCAGGAACTGGCTGAATGTCCTTGTAGCTTCCGATGGGTTTTTTCAACATCTAAAGGGGATCGGTCTACCGGTATGAACGATGATAAGAACTTAGCCAATGATTTTGGCGTTCGTGCGTGGCTTGCCGTCAAACGGCTTCCCATGAACGACGAATGCAAAAATTTGGCTAATCTGATACTTGATGCCATAAGTGAGGGTGTCTTTACCATAGACAAGGATTTTTGCATCATTGAATTCAATAAAACTGCTGAACGAATAACCGGCTGGAAACGGGAGGATGTGATCGGCAAAAGATGTAAAGATATCTTCCGATCCAATATATGTGATTCCAATTGCATGCTTGCTCGAAGCGTAAGCTGCCTCATGCGCCTGAGTAATCAGCGGGTGTTCATCAAAACAGCCTCAGGTCGTACACTGCCCATCAGTATTGCATCCGCCCCCCTGTTCGATGAACAAGGCGATCTCATCGGTGGAGTCGAGACCTTCAGGGACATCACCAAATCCGTGGAGCAGGAGTTGATTCTGGACAGTGTGGCCGACGGTGTGTTTACCGTGGACGAGGAGTTTCGCATCACTCTATTCAACAAAGCAGCTCAAAAAATCACAGGATACACGGCGGAAGAGGCCATGGGCAGACACTGCCACGAGGTCTTTCGTTCCAGTATCTGCGGAAATGCCTGTGCGTTGAATCAGAGCATGAAGAAAAGGCAGGCCGTGCTCAATTGTTCAGCTCAAATCGATCAGAAGTCAGGAAAACGTATTGCTATCAGTATAAGTGCTGCTCCGATTCTGGATGATGAAGGCAATGTCATCGGTGGAGTTGAGACATTTCGAGACCTGACCGAGATTCAGGCCCTGCGAAAACAGGTGACTCAATATTATACCTTCGGTGATATCATCAGCAAAACCGCCTCCATGCAGCGCATCTTCGACATTTTGCCTGAGATCGCCAAAAGTGACAGCAACGTCCTGGTTTTGGGAGAAAGCGGCACGGGAAAGGAGCTCATAGCCCGCGCCCTGCACAACTACAGTAATCGTGCCAAAGGCCCGTTTGTTGCAGTAAACTGCGGTGCCCTGCCTGATACGCTTTTGGAATCAGAACTGTTCGGGTACAAGGCAGGTGCCTTTACAGATGCCAAAAAGGACAGGCCTGGCAGATTCGCTGCGGCTGAAAAGGGCACCATCTTTCTGGATGAGATAGGCGATATCTCACCCGCCCTTCAGGTGAAACTCCTGCGCGTGCTGCAAAGCAAGACCTATGAACCCCTTGGTTCTAATCAGCCAGTTCAGGCCAATGTGCGAGTGATAGCGGCTACCAATAAGGATTTGGCGGCATTGGTGAAGGAAGGCAGGTTTCGTGAGGACCTGTTCTATCGTTTGAACGTGGTGAAGATCACACTTCCTCCCCTTCGGGAACGTAAAAATGATATCCCTCTTCTGGTGCAGCATTTTATCAATAAATTCAATGTACAGAAGGATAAGTCCATAGAAGGTATGTCCGATACCGCAATGTATCTGTTGATGCAGTATGACTTTCCGGGCAACATTCGAGAATTGGAAAATATTGTGGAATATGCCTTCATTCTCTGCGCTTCCGGTCTGATTCAGCCACAGCACCTGCCTGAGCCCTTTAATTCCGTGAGAGTGGAAAAGGAGCAGATGGGGTTGCAACTGGAAAAGCCGTTAAGTTTAGCCGAGATAGAAAAAAGGGCGATATATACCGCGCTGGAGCGCAACCGTTTCCGCAAAATGGCCACGTGCAGAGAGCTTGGCATCTCCAAGGATACGCTGCGCAGAAAGATTCAGCTTTACAATATCGAACTGCCTGATATCTCTGATGATTGATGGTTTAGCAAAAATTTGCCGACTACACAGGGAATGTTTAATTGTTAATGTTGAATGCTGAATTGTGGTAAAATTCATCTTAATTCAATATACAACATCAAACATTTTTTTACGAGACCATCAAGATTGATTATTGGCACAATCGCAAGTTATTGTCAGGAGCAGCTATGAAAAAGATTGAAGCTATTATTCGTCCAATGAAGCTGAATGAAGTAAAGGATGCCCTGAATCAATTGGGCATAAAGGGCATGACGGTCTCGGAGGTGCGAGGCTATGGACGTCAAAGGGGACATTCAGAGATATATCGTGGAGTGGAGTACGTGGTGAATTTTCTGCCGAAAGTCAAGATAGAGCTTGTCTTGCAGAATGAACAGGTGGAGGCTGTGATAGACAGGATATGCGAAACAGCCGGCACAGGAACGGTAGGAGACGGCAAGATATTTGTCATGCCAATGGAAGATGTTGTACGCGTTAGAACTGGAGAGAGGGGTGCAGAGGCTGTTTAGAGTTTTTTATGTCAGGAACAATTTTGTTCAATTATTGCATATTATTACAAAAATGTAGGTTTTTTGTGATCACATCCAAGCTATGCGGATGTTTCTTCTGTTAAATCAATGTATTACAATCAGTGTTTTCATGGTATGTAATTTGCTTTTATGTTCAAAATGGTTTGTATAGCTATAACATATAAATTTTTGAACAGAAAAGAGTGATTACATGGTTCAGATTCAGGCAGGTGATACGGCTTTTATGTTGGTGGCTGCCGCCCTGGTGCTTTTGATGGTGCCTGGGCTCGCCCTTTTTTACGGCGGAATGGTGAGAAGTAAAAATGTTCTTGGCACCATTATGCAGAGTTTTTTTCTTATTTCGGTAGTTGGCCTTGAATGGGTGTATCTGGGTTATTCCATGTCTTTCGGCCCGGATATCAATGGCATTACCGGCAGTCTTGCCTGGTTCGGTTTGAGCGGTGTGGGAGTGGCGCCAAATGGTGATTATGCCTCGACCATTCCTCAATCTGTATTTATGATATATCAGTGCATGTTCGCCATTATCACGCCTGCACTTATCTCGGGTGCATTTGCCGAGCGTATGCGTTTTGCGCCATTTTTGTTGTTCAGTCTGTTCTGGGCCGTTTTGGTCTATAATCCTGTCTGTCACTGGGTCTGGGGTAACGGTGGTTGGCTGAAGGCCATGGGCGTGCTGGATTTTGCAGGTGGGTTGGTGGTGCATTTGAGTTCAGGTGCGTCCGCCCTGGCCGTAATTCTCGTGGTAGGAAGGCGTAAGGGCTATGGAAGGCAGGAGATGCTGCCCCACAATCTGCCCATGACACTTATCGGTACGGGTTTATTGTGGTTCGGATGGTTTGGATTCAATGCAGGCAGCGCCCTGGCTGCCGATGGTATAGCCGCTAACGCCTTTGTCTCCACACACCTTGCCGGTATGGCAGGCATGGCGATGTGGGTGCTGGCCGAGTGGATACACAGGGGCAAGCCCACCACGCTGGGAGCTGCCTCCGGAGCAGTGGCCGGGCTTGCCACAGTGACGCCGGCAGCGGGTTTCGTGGGGCCGAATGCAGCGGTATTTATAGGTCTTCTGGCCGGTATGACTTGTTATTGGGCTGTGGCGCTGAAACCACGCATAGGCTATGACGACAGCCTGGATGTGGTGGGCATACATGGTTTGAGCGGGGTTGTGGGCACACTGTGTCTTGGTGTGTTTGCCTCGAAGATGGTGAACCCGGCTGGTTCAGACGGTCTTTTGGCAGGCAATGCAAAATTTTTTGTAATTCAACTCATAGGTGTGATTACGGTGTCGCTTTACGCCTTTGTGGTGACCTTTGTGCTGGCCAAGGCCATAGACGCCATGATGGGGCTCAGGGTATCAGAGGCATTCGAGGTGGATGGACTGGACCTCAGCGAGCATAGCGAGACGGCCTACAGCCATTAGAAGACGGTTTTTTCTCATTTAATGGAGGTTCCAAACTTTTGGGGCCTCCTTTTCCATTATCCTGAATGAATCAAGTCTCTATTCAGCCTGTCTGTTTTTGATGCTATATCCCGTTAATATAGTTGCAATAATATTTATTGTAACTTACATGTCTGTTCATAGCATCTGATATCTAACACATCCAACCGACAAAAACCTGCCTCAAAAAGAACATACTCCAAAAAATTGTGGTTATGATGGGCGCAAATTGCGTCTTGATTAAATGCCATTTTTGGGGTCAATCGTCAATTCTGCCTTGCAGTAGCCTTATTTTTTTTAAAAAATTGCCTGTATTGATTTGAAACACTCTAAGAACATGAATGGTAACCCCTAAAAGGAATTTGATTGTATGAGCGCTTATTGAGCCATTGTTATTTGTCATAATGGCTTAAAATTAGCCCATAAATTTATAGATATTGGGCTTTATAAAGCTATAGATGTCTTGATTGCTTTTATTGTATAAAACTTAACAATTTGATTTTATAGATAAAAATACCATAAGAGATGCCTGTTGACAATACAAAAAACTGAACTGGCATTCAGGTTGCAATGTATAGTTGCAACAGAATAAATAAGAAATTTAGAAAAGCAGGATTCGAAACACATTGAAACAATTATGCTGCTCAGGTAATCATTGAACTTAGATTTTAATAATTTTATTATGCTAAGTTAAAATTTTATAAGAAAGGAGAAAGGCCATGAGTACTATCACCCTTACAAGAAAATATATAGGCAGATTGTCAAACATGAGTTCAAAACCGGTTTCCGGAACAACATCCAGGGAGCATGGAGCCACATCCATCACCGAAATCTGCTTGATGTGTTTCACCTTTGTCCTATTTTTGGTAATGGGACCGTTTTCTGCCATAGCAGTGGTGCCGAGTCTCATGTCTTTGGCTCCATCGGAAGACATGCAGGAGCCACAACATGTGTAGTTTGAATATAAGGCTGATTTGACCATAACGGTCTGAATTTTAATTAACTCTTCAAGGAGGTTTGTCATGGCAACTAATGTATCGTCCGTTTTGTCGTCCATTGGCGCTCTGGCCGAGCCGAGGCTGGCCAGTGCAAAGGTTACAGGGTTCACAATGCTTGCCCTGTTGTTGACAGCTATCGGTCTGGGGGTCGGTGTTTATGGCTTTGTCGTGGGGCATGAGCACCTGTATGCGGTGACAAGAGAGGTTCCATGGGGCATTCTCATCTCATCATACGCCTATTTTGCCATTATCTCCACAGGGTTGTGTGTGTTGGCTGCCATCAGCCACGTGTTCGGCGGGAATGCCTTGGCCCCATTGGCCAATAGAGGGGTGTATCTTTCCATCATAAGCATCCTGTCGGCGTTTTCCATCATCGGAATGGAGCTGGAGAGCCCATGGCGCATGCTTATTTATAATGTGTTGACCCCTAATCTGTCATCCAATATCTGGTGGATGGGTACACTCTATGGTTTGGCGGTCGCATGTATGGCAGTGGAATTTTTGGCCATTTTGATGGGTAGATTCGGAATAGCCGTGGCTATAGGCTGTATAGGTGCCTTGGCGGAAGTCGGGGCTAACAGCAATCTGGGCGCGGTGTTCGCCACTTTGGCCGCTCGTCCTTTCTGGTATGGCGCTCAGCTTCCGGTCTATTTTCTGGCCTCTTCCGTCACTTGCGGCGCGGCGGCCATCATCATGTTCACTCACATCGCATATAAACTGCGTGGCGAAGAGGTGGATTCCGAGACCAAGGCAGGCCTGAAGAGCGCAGGCAAGATTCTGACCATGATGCTCTTTCTGCTGGCCGTTGCCACTGTATGGCGCACCATAGTCTTCTTTACCGGCGAAACAGAGCTTTCCAGCGCCGCAGTTGCCAACCTTCTGACAGGGCCTATGTCCACCAATTTCTGGCTCTTTGAGACTATCATCGGCATGGTGATACCCATAGGTCTGTTGCTGTTCAGCAGAATGGAGAACCTGGCAGCCATGTCCTCTGCTTCCCTGATGGTTCTTGTGGGTGCATTCTTCCAGAGATATGACCTGGTGACTTTAGGACAGCAGACTCCGGTTTATTACGGATTGGATTCCAGTCTTCCGAGCTTTATGGGCTATACTCCATCCGCCGGCGAGCTCCTGGTGTTGATGGGTGGCATCTCCCTGACATTCTTTGGATTCTTGCTTGGAGAAAGACTGTTCGGCAAGGTCTTCAGACATAGCGGCCATCATTAAAATTCGTATCGAGTTGTGAGCAGGGGCGGGCAGTGAACCGCTCCTGCCCTAACTTGTCTGAAATAAACTTTTTGAAATTGTAACTAATTTAATTTTGCCACGCCTTGCAACAAGGAGAGATAAATATGACTACGACCATTACTACCAAAAACTACGACAAGACATCTGTTTTTACTCCGGTTGAAGACAATCGTGAGCATGAAGTCGGTTTGTGGCAGTCTGTTGGAGGCGTCAAGCAGAATGAACCGGTTTTTTCCATAGGAACGGCTGCCGCCATGTTGGAAGTGCATCCCCGTACCCTGCGCATCTATGAACAGGAGGAACTCATTCATCCTCTCCGAAAAGGGCAGAGACGTTATTATTCCTTAAATGACATTCAGTGGGTGATATGCCTTCGCTCCATGATACACGACCACGGCATCAGTGTGGCAGGTATCAAAAAGCTTTTGCGCTACACGGCCTGTTGGAGTATAGTTAATTGCCCTTTGAGCAAGCGCAAGGAGTGCACGGCATATCAGTCTTACACGAACCAACGGGAACAGGATGACGCTTTGAATATGCCTGGTTCTTCTGTTTAACGGATGGTGTGGTGTTATAGCTGCTCGAAGAGGTTATTCGATGTCATAGGATTACATAAATGGATAGCCTTTTATTGTTGGTATTTTTGATTGTTGTCTGGTTCGTCATTAATAAGTGGCTTTTGCCCAAGCTGGGCATACCCACTTGAATGTCGCCTGGGAACGGTCGTTCCTGTGAATTGCCTCAAAGACCTGCTCGGAAACGGAATAACTCCGATGATGCCGCTTCCGATAAGAGTGAATGAGCATGGCAGAGACGTGTAACCCGCCTGTATTTGTCAAGATTCCATGTTATGTAACGGGCCGTTTGGTGCTGGATACGGATAGAGAGCGTATTCGGCAGAAGCTTGCCCGTTTTTTGGTTGAAGAGCGCAATTATCTCTTGAATGACCTCGTATTGGATCGTGAAATAGATATCGATATCATGGGAGAGCGCATCAAGAGTTTTATTGATATCTCCATTGTGATAGACGGCAGAACCCTCATGATTCTAAGGGGTGGACCTGGTTCTGTGGTCACACGTGAAACCGGCACCCTGGCCGCAGCCAGGCTTCTGGAGTCGGATTACATCATTCCATGGGCGGTGCAGGCCAATCTCTTTGACTGTGCCTTTATGGACGTACTTCACAAAAAGACCCTTGCCTATGGCTGGGAAAACATTCCCTTTCGTCATCAATTATTGGAGCTCACCAAAGATTGGGTGCCGGCACCACTTGCCGCCAAAAAGATTCCATTGGAGCGTCAGCTCCTATATTCCTACGATACACATGGCTGAAAGACTCGACTCCAGACGTCAGGTGGCGTCTTGATCTGCAAGTAGCCTATAATCTTCCTTTTGAAATGAAAAAATTCGAGCTGTTCGAGCACGGCGCCGACATCGGTGTGAGGGGGTTTGGAAAGACAATGAACCAGGCCTTTGAAAACGCTGCCCTGGCCATGTTTTCCATAGAGGTGCTTGACATAGAAGATCTGGTTGCTACTTGCTTTTGGCAGCTTTCCTGTGAGTCCTATGATCAAGAGGCGCTTCTGACCGCCTGGTTGAACACGCTGATCTCATATGCAGACCTGTATCGAGTGGTATTTTGCAGTTTCGATGTAACCATCGCAGATTGCACTCTTACGGCAAGAGTAGGCGGTGTTCCTTTGAATGAGTTGCATGGAGAAAAGGGTGTGGAGGTGAAGGGCGCCACCTTTACCGAGTTGTATGTGAGTCAGAGGGATGATGCCTGGATTGCCCAGTGTGTGGTGGATGTATGAAAGACGAACTCGTTCAAATCAGTGAATGGCAGTGGGAGATGCCCAAGCACGGCCCTATGCGAGTTCCTGCCTGGCTCTTTGCAGATAGAGGGCTTTTGCTGAACATGGACGCCAAGGTCTTTGAGCAGTTGCATAATGTGGCCTGTCTGCCGGGTATTGTGCGGGCTGCCGTGGCCATGCCAGATGCCCACTGGGGTTATGGCTTTCCCATAGGCGGTGTGGCCGCATTTGACGCAGAAACAGGAGGAATCATCTCCGTAGGCGGGGTTGGGTATGACATCTCTTGCGGAGTGCGCTGTATTACAACTGATCTTGCGAGACAAGAGATTACAAAATGGCTTCCAATGCTCATGGAAGACCTGTTTTCCACCATTCCAGCAGGGGTCGGCTCAGAAGGAAAGATCCGTCTTACCCCCGAAAAGTTGGATGAGGTTCTGGTGGGAGGTGCTCGTTGGGCAGTGGAAAAGGGTTATGGCTCTTGGGACGACTTAGAACGTATAGAAGAGCATGGCTGTATGCCCAATGCCGATCCGTCATGTGTTTCTGCCTTGGCCAAGGATCGGCAGTATCGTCAGGTGGGCACTCTTGGTTCTGGCAATCATTACTTGGAAATTCAATATGTTGATGAAATATATTGTGAAGAAACGGCTAATGCATTCGGCCTTACTAAAGATTGTGTGGTGATTTCAATACATTGTGGCTCACGTGCCCTCGGGCATCAGATAGGCACGGATTATATCCAGATTTTAGGGAAAGCTGCCAAGAAATACGGTATCCCCATTAGGGAAAGAGAATTGGTGTGTGCCCCTATCCTGTCCCCTGAAGGCGAGAGGTATTTCAAGGCCATGGCCTGTGGAGTAAATTGTGCATTGGCCAATCGACAGGTCCTGGGGCATTTGGTAAAAGCGGTGTTTTTACGGCATTTTCCGTCTGCATCCCTGAATCTTATCTATGATGTCAGCCACAACACATGCAAAGTGGAGACCCATGAAGTAAACGGCGTGCAAAAGCGGCTCTATGTGCATCGCAAAGGGGCTACACGGGCATTGGCACCAGGCAGACCGGAACTTCCTGAGGAATATCGAGCGGTTGGCCAGCCTGTCTTTATTGGCGGGACCATGGGCACCTGCTCCTACATACTGGTAGGCACTACCAAGGGTGAGGAGTTGGCGTGGGGTTCTGCATGTCATGGTGCAGGCAGGGCTATGAGTAGAAATGCGGCGCTCAAGCGCTGGAAGGGTAGGGATGTGGTGGCATCTTTGGCATCCAAGGGTATTATCGTCAAGGCCGTGAGCTGGCAGGGCGCGGCTGAGGAGGCCCCTGGTGCTTACAAAGATGTGACCGCTGTGGTGAATGCCGCTCACAACGCAGGTCTGGTGAAGAAGGTGGCGAAGGTGCTGCCCATGGCATGTCTCAAGGGTTGATGAATAATGTTGAATGGTTAATGGTGAATTTTGGATATTTCATTGAGGTAATTTATATAACTATATGAACAATGCCACCAATTATAATTCAACATTAATAAATATTGATGTATCATGGCTATGGGCTGGGCTATCCGGGCTGCTTTGCGCCCTGGCCTTTCCGCCCTTCAATCTTGCTCCCTTGGTAGGTTGTTTTCTGATTCCACTTCTGTGGGCTGTTGAAGGCAAGACCATCGCTCAGGGATTCAAACTGGGTTTTTTTGCCGCTCTTTGTTATTTCAGCGTGCTCTTGTGGTGGTTGGTTCCAACGCTTGCCCGATTCGGGGCCATGGAGGTGTGGATCGCTGCCCCCATTATAGGGCTTTTGGTCTTGTATCTGGCCCTTTTTTGGGCGATTTGGGTGGTATTTTGGATTTTTTTACAACGAAATATGTCGGCCCGGTGGCTTATTTTTCTATCGGCATCCGCTTGCTGGGGGGTGTTGGAGAAGTGCAGGGAGATATTTTTTTCAGGTTTTCCATGGGGAAATCCCATATATGCCCTTTCCGAGTTTTCCGTCCTTTTGCAACTTCTTGAACTTATTGGCGTTCATGGCCTTGTAGCAGTTTTGATCCTGCTCAATCTACTGAGTTATCACGCCATAGTTTTCTTCAGGGCAGCGAGAATCCGTGAAGGACTTCTTCTATCTTCGGTTTCTTTTGCGCTCATTGGGGTGTTTGTCCTTTATGGAACCTGGCGCGTGGAAACGATTCGGGCAGAGGATGAGAAAGCCCCTTTCATCCCTGTGGCAGTGCTTCAGGGTTCTTTTCCTATGGATGTGAAGTGGCGGCCTGAGTTTCAGGAAGAGACGGTGAATCGTTACACGCAACTTGCTCGGAATGCCTTAAACGAGATGCAAAGAAATAGCATGCTTTCTTCTGGGGACAAGAAAATCCTGCCTCTTATAGTGATGCCGGAGACCGCTGCCCCTTTTTATTTCCAAGAGTTGGGGCCTGCCGCTCAAAGGCTTTTGTATTTGGCCTATGACCTGAATGTCTGGTTGTTGTTTGGAAGTCTGGCCTATGTGCCTGCGCCTGATGGAGGTAAGGCCATGCTTGGGCAGTTGAATAGTGCTTACCTCATAGACCCGCAGCCCATGGTGTTGGGGCGGTATGATAAGAGGCATCTGGTGCCGTTCGGTGAATACCTGCCGTTAGATGGTAATTTGGAGTGGTTGAGAGAGATATTCCCCACAGCAGGGGATTTTTTGCCTGGTGTGCCTGATAATATCGTGTTGAAGGCGAATGGTCTGCGCATTGGAGTGCTTATTTGTTTTGAGAGCATTTTCCCCGAGTTGTCTGCTGAAATGACCAGAGCAGGGGCTCGTGTTCTTGCGGTGATCACCAACGATGCCTGGTTCGGTAGGACCGGCGCCCCGTATCAACATGAAGCCATGTCAGTGTTTCGTGCCATAGAGACACGCAGGTGGCTTTTGATGTCTGCAAATACGGGTGTCAGCTCCATTTTTACACCATGGGGCAAGAGGATTGGACAGACCAGGCTTTTTGAGCCTGGCTATCTGGTGGCCGATGTCCATCTGCACGAGGGTGTCAGTTTTTATGTCAAAATGGGTTATTGGCTTGTTCCAGTCATTTTGGCCTTGCTGGCTGGTCTGGGAGCCATTTCGGCATTTCTTAACAACAACAACAAATAGCTCAAGGTTTTATAAAGAATTGACCGAGTCCTGTAACTCAACTCGATTCATCAATGTTTAAGTGCCTTGTGGATTATTGTCTGCGAAATTCTATGCGATGGTCCCTGTTTTCCTTTTCGACGGCTCGAAAGCCGTCCTGTGTAAGATAGGTGTCATAGCTCTTTTCATCCAGGTGCAGCACACTTCCTTCAAACCAGCCATCCTGTTTGTAGCCATGCAGGTATGCGGCTACCTTACCGTCTCGTCTGATATCGAGCTGGACATCGCCGTCATAAAATGAGCTATAACCGCTGAATCTGCCGGTGGGCACGCTGTAGCCCGATGGTTTGGTTGCATATTCGCCGGAAGAATAGCCTGGTCGTGCTGGTGGCGTAGGCTCTACCCTTTGCCATTCGTCTGTCTGCGGCGGAGGAGGGGCCTGGTTTTCGGAATCAGCCAATGCCCCGAGCAAAAGGGCACCGCCAATGACACCCGCTGCTACCAGAGCTGCGTCATTGGAGTCGTCTCTCTATGCTCCTGACTATGGCCTCCATGCAGCCTTGGTCGGATTTCGAACACCGCCCTGCATCCCTTGTCCACCCAGATACCACCATCATCGAACCCCCAGCTCTGCCACCTGACACACGGGGCCTTGGACAGCTCCCTTATGAGTCTGACTCCACCGCTGGTATCCGCCGGGCAGTAATTATAATCCCTGTCATTGCTTTCGCACTGTATCTGCCTGGGCGGCCCAAAATTCTGTGGAGGCGGTGGAGGCGGGCCGTACGCAGGGTCTGAATGGGCTGGCATTCCATGGGAATATGCCGAAGGGCCATAACCACCTATTTCAAATTCCGCCCTGCATCCCTTGTCCACCCAAATGCTGTTACGGTCGTAACCCCAGGTGCGGCCTTGAATACAGGCGGCTTTCGAGAGTTGATTGACCAAGCGTACCTGGCCTCTAATCTCAGCCTGGCAGCGTTGATAGCGTTTTTTTTCGCTTTCACAGGTTATTGTGTAAGAAAAGGCCCGAGAAGGAAGAATTTGTAAAAGAAATGTCGTAATGACCGCTATGGCGATGTAAACATGAGGCATAGGCTGTCTCCATTTTTTGCAGTTGTTTGTGTCTAAAAATTATAACAAGTTTTTATGAAATGTCAGTGAGAAATATCTTACGTTGCTTTTAACCTGAATTATTACCTGGTTTTGAAATTTCCTTGTGATTTTTTAAGAAATTCTGTTTGCATACTGGTCTTCTTTCATTGGGCTTCCAATTACGCATTACAGGATCGGTAAAGTCCTTGTGGCAGGGCAGGCATTGGCCCACATAAAGAATGCGATTCATTTCCTCGCCATTGAATGGTCTGAGCCCAGGCCTTGAGGTGTTGACAAGGGGTTTCCCTGTGATGTCAACAAAGCTGTCCGTGGCTTGTTTGAATGGCGGGCCTGAAAGCTTCATGGCCGGTGTAAACTCCCACTGGTCATTTTTTAGATTTATGCTGCCGGTTCCAAGCCCCAAACTGCGGGAATCCAGATGACAGTCTTCACAGCTTCTGCCTTTTTTTTGCGTGGTGTGCGGGTCCATCTTCGAGACCGTGAAGCGCACGAATTCCCGCTCTTGTCTGCCCCTTTCATCCAGAAAGGAGACCAGGTCTTGTCAGCCTGGGACCAGGACCACCACCTCTTTCTTGCCATTCTGTTTCTCTAATATCCCCAATGGTGGGTTTTCGTGACGGATGAAGCCCCTGAATTCCTGCCAGAGGCCTGGGGTGTTTCGGGCTGTCACCTTGTCCAGTTGTTCCTGCCCCTTTTGAAATCGCACATGACATCCATAACACTGGGGTACCCATGTGCTGTGACATGCCTGGCATGAGAGGTTTTGGTGCACAGCGCGAGTGCAGTCCTGGGCTGGAGGCTTCAATTCATGGCGTTTTTCGTCCAATTTTCCCTTGAGATATGGACCCTGTTGGTCTATTTCCACGGCAAGCCGAGGCCAGATGGATGCCTTTTTGCCTTTTGGATAGAATGAGTTATCCCTGAATGCATTAGAAATGAGTTCGAGGATCGGCTTTTGAGTGTGACAATGCCGGCATTCCACCTCCAACTGTTCCTCTAAATGTGCATGTCGCTGGCCGTCTCCCATAACCTCCCGCTGAGTATGGCAGTCGATGCATACAAGTCCTGCCCTGTGATGGACATCTTCCGGAAATTTTCGATAGAATCTGCCGTCGGTAAGGGTGTCTGAATTTAGTTTGCCGTCTTCAAACGGCGCTCCGTAGCCTTCTGATTCATAGATGCCCTGATATGAAAGACCGATTCTGCCGCTTCGATTGTGGCATCGCACACAGTTTTCCATGGGAATCTTTTTTATGATCTGAGGGTGCCATTCCTCTTTTTTACCACCTTTTGCCAGGAACTCTTCCTTGGTTTCCGTGTAATGACATGCGGTGCAGCCTCCGCCCTTTTGTGCCATGAAATCAGGGAGTTTTCCCTTTTCCACCCAGAGATGACAGCTTCCGCAGAGCTTTCTGAAATAATCCACTGCATGAGTGTGGAGATTGGATTTCGTGATGGATTCTACCGAGATATCCTCATTGCGATTTGAATATTCTCCCCAGTAGTAACGTAGGGTGGCGAGGATGCCCTGATTTGTGGCCATGAGAGAATTTTTGCTCCATTTGACCTGCCTGGTGTGGCAGCCCGATTGTCCGCAGGTCTGTTTCACAAACTTTAACTCCCCTGGGTTTTTGAGCATGCCCCGATGTGCCTCGAACTTATCCGCTGACAGGGGGTTGCCGAGGTGACAAAAGGCACAGCCGAACTCCCTGCCATGGTATTTATCTGGTTTTTCCTGATGACAACCCAGGCACATGTCCACCTGGCCTGGTTTTGTGACTGTTACGGTCTGTGGTTTGAGTGAATCGGCACAGAAGATTGGAGATGGGGTTAAAGCGATCAAGCAAAAGAGCAGGGTAAGGGCTTGAATCACTTGAAAAAGCATTGAAAAATTATTCATTGGAATGAGGCTGGCGAGGTATATTTAATTCCTCGCACAACAAATCCGCCTGCACCAATCCATAAATAGCTCTGGGTTTCGAGGATGCCTGCAAACAGATGGTACGGTTTGACACCCTTATTACTCATGGATTTAAGCCATTGCTTTTTGGAAAAAGGCAGGGAGATCAAAGACACTGCGAAGCAATTCAGGCGTCATGTATTTGAGCCCCATGGACGGCATCTTTTGCTTCGCCGCTTTCATATTCATGTCTTTGATGGGATCATATTTTTTACTGGCCATGACCCAGCTCCACATTCCGCTGGGATATGTGGGGACAAAGCCCCAGTAGAAGCGGATGATGGGGAAGCCGGCCTGTTTGAGATTCTGGTGCATTCCTTTTATGATTTCCATATCGTAAAACGGGGATTCGGATTGCGCCACCAGAATACCGTCTTCTTTTAGGCTGTTCAGGCATTTTTTGTAGAAATCCGCCTGAAAAAGGCCAACGGCAGGTCCGATTGGATCTGTAGAATCCACTATAATCACATCAAAACTGGTCTGATTTTCTTCCATAAACTTTACACCATCCCTTACCTTGACCTCTACCTTAGGGTTCCCACTGAGTTCACAGGCGATCTGTGGAAAGAAGCGCTTGCAGGTTTCGATGACCAGGCCGTCTATCTCGCATAACACAGCTCGCCGGACATTCTGATGCCGGGCTATCTCACGAATGGCACCACCATCACCTCCACCGATGACCAGTACATCCTGGGCGTTTGAGTGCAAAAACATGGCTGGATGCACTATAAGTTCGTGGTATGTCCATTCATCCTTGTCCGTGGTCATAAATAAGCCGTCCAGCAAAAGCACCCTGCCGAATGCCTCTGTATTCAGCACCTGTATCTTTTGATACTCGGATTCTCCGACAAAAAGGGTTTCTTTTACCTTGAGGCTGAAGCCAATCTTGTCTTTGTGATATTCAGTGAACCAGAGTTCCATAGAGAGCTCCTTGAGTGAAGTTGTGCCGAAGGGGGTGTGAAAAAAAAAGAATGGTCGGGGCGAGAGGATTCGAACCTCCGACCCTCTGCTCCCAAAGCAGATGCGCTACCAGGCTGCGCTACGCCCCGAACCGAAATGTCGTGAGAATTTAACATGAAGGCAGGAGTACTTCAAGTGGCAATCTCAAAAAACAGGGTTGTTACGGCGCAAGGAGCTTAAACCCTGTATAATCCAGCACCCGTGTGGCCGTGTTTTCCAAAAGCTCCTGAATGACCACCTCCAGGACGTGCCATACCTTTACCCCAACCCTCACACACCCCGTGATGCCCTGATTCCCCCTGCCGCAGCTCATGTGCATGTGCAAAATAGGCGCACATGTCTCACCATCTGGAAATATGGTGCCCACTCCCAGTACCTCATGGGTTCCGAATAGCCCTGTTTTCATGGGAATAAAAGGCATCTTTGCCCCGTCTTCAGGCCCAACCACTAGTTGACTACCGTCATCCGCTCCGCCCACCGCCCAGACTACAGCACGCTGAATGCCTTTTTCTTGAGCAAATTTTTCGATGATTTCGTGCAGTATCTCTTCGTGCTCCAATCTCAAAACGAATATACGTCCCTGTTTGGCC